>JANOYW010000028.1:0-129788 GCA_031429075.1 Bdellovibrionales bacterium
TAATTGTAATCTGGAGAGCGTAAAAAGCCATACCCATCAGGTAGGATTTCTAAAACACCGTCTCCGTAAACATCCACTAACTGCGCGGCACGCTTTAGGATTTCAAAGACTAGGTCTTGACGTCGCATCCCTGCAGCATTTTCCAGCTTAAGCTTGGCTGCAAATTTCAGAATCTCTTCGATGTGTTTTGTTTTAAGCCCTTTTGAACTCAACGCTGCTTTTTCATCCTCCGTCAGATTGATATCTGAGAGGTCCACCTTTTCGTCATTGATAGCTGTTGAGGGGCTTGTGGCTGCTGGGCCAAAGTCGTCGTCGTCGTAGGGTTTTTGAAATCCTGGTCCGCCGCCCGGGCCGCGATCTTTGTGTTTCCAGTTTTTATTGTTGTTATTGTTATTGTTGTTATTGCGGTCTTTGAAGCGATTTCGATTGTTGTTATTATTGTTATTGCGGTTGTTATTGCTGAAGCTTTTATTGTCGCGATTGCTAGGTTCGCGGTTCATTGGTTCGCGTCGTCGGTGCTGACCGCCCGCGGCTCCCGCGCTGCCACCGGTGCTTCCGGCTGCTTTTTCTTGCTCCTCAGTCATTGAATGATCTTCGAGATCACCGAGCGAGTCGACGTCTTCCATCTCGTTAACAGGTGCTTTTTTTGCCTTTACTGGCTCTTTAGTTGGTGGGGCCTCGGATGGGTTCTGGGGCTTTTCGTCTGACATATTTTATTCTCCGGAATTTACTTTTGATTTAATGGATTTTGGGGGACAGCATTTTTTGACAGAGCTCTGTCTTTATTTGAGCTGTGCCTATCGGTTGTTCTTTTTTGTAACTTAAACCACGGTTTATTGTCAAACTCTTAGTCGGCTGAGGTTAACTTCTCGAATTGATACGCTTATTGTCTCTTTTACGTCCAGAATCCCCGAATGTGACTCAGATTGTTTAATTTTTTACTAACCTTATCCCGATGAGAACTATATCAGGAGGTCATTACATGTCTGAAGCTGTTACCACTCCGGCACCGCGCGTTCCACTTGTATTACCGATAGAATTTCGCAAAACATATTCCAGACAATCCAATAAGGGCGGCCTTCTTAACATTAGTTTAACAGGAGCTTTTTTGGAACACATCCCCGAAGGCCTTGATATCAACGATCAAATTCATTTGCATTTTAAAGTCAGCGGGCGCGAACGTGTGCTTCAAGCAGCTATCGTTTGGAAAAATACAAAGGGCGCAGGAATTCAATTTAATCCTGAAAATAATCAAGACGTGCAGATTATCGACGATTTGATTTACTTTGTAAGAACGCGCCGTGAATCCCGACGCGAAGTTTTAAATTCCATTTTTGGAAAACTCGCAGCTTAACTGCGAGTTCTACTAATCTATGGCGGCCTGACCCGCCAATTCAATAAACAAACTCGCAGCTTAACTGCGAGTTCAACTAATCTATGGCGGCTTAACCGTAAGCTTTTTTGCGGCCGCGGCGAATAAACACAACAAGTATCATTGCGGCCAACAGGAGAAGTCCTCCTAGTATGGCCATCATCATCGAGTCGTTTTCTCCACCCATCATATCGGATAATCCACCACCCTCCGTTCCCTCTTGAGCCATGTTGTTGGCTTCGGGAGTGGGAATGGCTTCTGGCGGCGGCGGTGGAGGAGGAGTGGCTTCGCTTGGTGGAGGCGGAGGGGCGTTTTCGTTTTGCGCCATTCCTGCTGCGGTTCCATCATCCATTGGTGGTGGCTCTTCCATGGGTTGTGATTCTTCCATTGGAGGGGCATCGTTGGCTGCAACTTCAGTCGTCGTCGCCTCTTCCATTGGCATGGCTTCTTCTTCAGGTTGTGTTGGCTCTGGTGACGAATCTTTTGCCGACGCCTGCGTTTGAACCGGAGCAGCCACAGTGCCTGCTGGCCAATATCTTAACTGTGTTCCCTCGGGCATCTCCCACTTCGACTCAACTTCGTTTGTGGCCCAGACTTCTTTCCAGCTACTTTCGTGGCCTAAAAGTTTTTGCGACACTCGGCGAATACTCTCGCCGCTTTTCGCCGTGTGATATGACGGCTGAACTCCAGACTCTTCGTAATAGAGAAGAATCGCTGAGTTGTCTTGTGGATTGCGGGCAGAACTATAATAAACTTTATCGCCGACCTTAAGATCTTTGCCGCGAAAGTTTGAATTCCAGCTTACTAGATCTTTAGAGCGTGATCCATCGCCGTAAACTTTTTCGGCAACAGTGCGAAGGCTATCTCCGTCGCGAGCAATATAAAGACGGTTGATCAGAGCCCCGCTAGCCATGTACGGCGTTTTTTTCATTTTCTTAACAGAAACCATTCCGCTAGCGCTTCCGCCGCCATCGTAACTGTCTTGAATGGGCTCTGTGGATTCACTGTAAGTTGATGGTTCTTCAGCCGGAGTTTCTTCGGAACGATCTACATAAAGAGTTTCTTCCTCTTTTTGCGGCTTTTCAAATTCATCTTCTTTAGCGACAGCTGTTTCTTCTTCGTCGCCATAGTCGTCATCTGGATATTCGTCGACGACCTCTTCCTCATCTTCTTCGCTTGTTGCAGCAGTCTCTGTCGTCGCCTCTTCGTCGGTCGAAGTGGTTTCTTCAGTAGTACCTTCGACATCCTCGCCGATATCTTCACCGACGTCTTCGCTGACTTCCTCTTCCGCCACTGCGGTGTCTTGCTCTTCAGAGTCTGAGCTGAACAAGCTACATCCTGTAACGGATGCGAGTGCTATCGTTGTGATTAAAATCAGAAGAAAATTTTTGAACATAGTGCCGTCCTCTGGTGTTATACGTCTTCCTGACATTTCTTATATTAATGCTATTGCTGAAAAAGAAAACAGATTCTGCAGAGATGGTCTAGAACCCAGACTTTCATTTTAGTCGGAACTTCATACCTGGCTTGATTTTGTACTTAGAAAACCAGCCTTTTGGCACCTCGAGGGCATACATGGCTGGCTCTGAACTTACGTAGCGCGGGAGTAACTCCTCTCGCACTGGACCATGGATGGGCTCCATGTCTTTAATTTCGAAGAGTGTTTTATTTTCGCGAAAAAAACCAATACTCAATTGTATAAGAGTGTTTTTCATCCAAAACGAGAGCGGTTGTTCGGGCTGAAAAACAAAAAGCATTCCCTCATTCCTATTTAATGATGTGCGTCCCATCAGTCCATGCTCTTTTTGCTGCGGCGTCGTGGCCATCTCTACTTTCAGAGTGACCCCGTTATCAAACGTGATAGTTTTTTTAGGAAATGTCATTGCTTGCGCTGTGCAAAGCGCAAAGCTGATTAAAAGCACTATCACTCTTTGAGTTTCTCCATCAAAAGTTTATTTACCGAATCTGGATTGGCCTGTCCCTTAGAAAGCTTCATCACTTGGCCTACAAAAAAGCCAAAAACTTTTTCTTTACCAGAACGATACTGCACCACTTGCTCGGCGTTTAGAGCAATCACATCATCTACGATTTTTGCAATGGCGCTCTCGTCCGTAATCTGTTCTAGCCCTAGCTTCTTAATCAGATTGGACGGTTTGTCTTTAGTTGTCCACATTTCGGCAAACACCTGCTTGGCCATTTTTCCAGAGATTGTGCCTTTGTCGATCAGCTGTATCAGCTCGGCCAAAGCCGTGGCCGTCACTGGAGAATTCTGCACTTCGACTTTGTTGTCTTTTAATTCCCGCATCAACTCGGCCATCATCCAGTTGGCGGCTATTTTGGGGTTGCCGCTATTTTTTGCGACCTCCTCATAATAGTCTGACATTTCTTTTTCTTGAGTGAGCACGTTGGCATCGAGCTCTGCCAAACCGTAGTCATTCTGAAAACGTTGGCTTTTGGCAAGTGGCAACTCAGGGAGGCTTTTTTTGATGGACTCAATCCAAGCCGCGTCCAAAGTGATTGGTAAAAGATCAGGATCTGGAAAATACCGATAATCTTGTGCTTCTTCTTTGGAGCGCATCGAAAAGGTTTTATTTTTTGTTGAATCATACAGGCGAGTCTCTTGAACGATCTTCTCCCCGCCCTCAATGGTGTCGATCTGGCGTTGAATTTCGTATTCGATGGCTTTTTCAATAAACTTAAAAGAGTTAATGTTTTTTAGTTCGACTTTAGTTCCTAATTTTTCCACGCCCTTTTTACGAACACTCACGTTGCAGTCACAGCGCATGCTTCCCTCTTCGAGGTTGCCATCACACACACCGATGTAGCGCAATATCTGGCGTACCGCACGCGAGTACTCTGCGGCCTCTTCGGGAGAGCGCATCTCGGGGCCCGAAACGATTTCTAAAAGGGGAACTCCTGCGCGATTTAAATTTACCAGAGTATAGTCACCATGGTGGGTGGACTTACCTGCGTCTTCCTCCATGTGTGCGCGCTCGAGATTTACCTTGCGAAGTTTTCCGTCAAGGTAAAACTCTACATAGCCGTTTGAGCAAATCGGAAGATCGTACTGCGAAATTTGGTAGCCCTTTGGCAGGTCGGGATAAAAATACTGCTTGCGAGAAAAAACAGATTTTTTATTAATTTCACAATGAAGTGCAAGACCGGTCTTAACTGCCAACTCCACCGCGCCTTTGTTCAACACTGGAAGAGTTCCTGGCATACCCGCACACACCGGTGTGACTTGCGTGTTATCGCCCTCGCCAAATTCTGTGGAGGCGGTGGAAAAGATTTTTGATTTTGTAAATAGTTGAGCGTGAATTTCCAAACCGATAACTGCTTCGTAATCACTATACGCCATGGGGCACCTTCCCTTTCATGTCGCTCACGTCTTCGATGCCTTGCGCGAGGGAAAGCATCGTCGCTTCGGCAAAGTGCGGTGCCATGATTTGCACTCCCACGGGCAAGCCTTGCGCATTTAAACCCACGGGCACCGTCATGGCTGGCAATCCCGCCAGGTTGATGGAAGTTGTGAAAATGTCATTGAGATACATCTGAATCGGATCATTAATTCGCGAGCTTGTTTTGAAGGCTGGAGACGTGGTCACCGGACCCATAATTAAATCGCAGGTTTTAAAAGCTTCGATAAAATCATTTTGTATCAGGCGACGCACTTTGCTCGCTTTTGAGTAATAGGCATCGTAGTAACCCGTTGAGAGTGCAAAAGTGCCAAGAATAATTCGACGTTTCACTTCGTCGCCAAAACCCTGGGCCCGCGTTACAGAATACAATTCGTCGAGGCTGGCCCAATCTTTTGCTGGCGGCTCGGCGCGAAGGCCGTAACGAATGCCATCATAGCGGGAAAGGTTGCTTGAGGCTTCGCTCGTGGCGACCATGTAATAGACTGGCACAGCATAGGGCGTGTGGGGCAACTGGATATCGACAAATTCCACGCCTTGCTTTTTGAGATTTTCGATGGTGTCCCAAAAGGCTTTTTTAACCGACTCTTCGATATTGTGTTCAAAATACTCTTTGGGAAGTCCTACTTTAAATTTGTAGCTCTTTAAATTTTTCTGTGCGGCTAATTTTTCCCACGGACGCGCGCTTGTGGTGGAATCTTTTTCGTCGTGGCCACACATGGCATCCAATAAAAATGCACAATCGTCCACGGTGCGCGCCATGGGGCCCGCTTGGTCTAATGAAGACGCAAAGGCAATCATTCCGTAGCGACTGATTCGACCGTAGGTGGGTTTGACTCCAGCCAAGCCGCAAAAAGCTGCGGGCTGTCGAATGGAGCCACCAGTGTCAGAGCCCAGCGTGGCCGGAACGAGTCCCGCGGCCACCGCGGCTGCCGAGCCGCCGCTGGATCCGCCCGCCACATAGTCGGTGTTCCAAGGGTTGTGACAGGTGCCAAAGTTTGAAGTTTCGTTGGAGGAGCCCATGGCAAATTCATCCATGTTGGTTTTGCCAAGGACGATGGCTCCCTGATCCTGCAAACGCTGCACGCAGGTTGCTGTGTAAGGGGGTACGAAGTTAGCTAAAATTTTAGAGGCGGCAGTGGTGCGAAGGCCTTTTGTGCAAAAAAGATCTTTGATTCCCACGGGAACCCCCGCCAAAAACCCGGGATCTTGTCCTTTTTGAATTTTTAAATCCACCGCTTCTGCTTCTTTTTGTGCAGACTCATTCAAGGTAACAAACGCATTAAATTTTTTATTGAGCTTTTCGATTCGCTGTTGAAAAAAATTTGTCACTTCTTTGGCGCTAATGGCTTTGCCTTTAACGGCAGAGGAGATGTCTCGGAGGGAGGCTTTACCTAAATCCATACTGCCTCACACCACAGGCGGAACTTTGTACAAGTTCCCCTTTGCATCTGGTGCACATTTGATGATTTCTTCTACGGTCACAGTTTGCGAAACCTCATCGGCGCGCATGTAAAAATCAATGGGGCTGGGAGTCACTAAGGGTTCGATACCATCGGTATTTACTTGGGTTAATTTTTGAAAGTTTTCGAGGACCTTGGCCAGTTGGGTTTGGTACTCTTCTGCCTCTTGCTCAGAAATATTTAAGCGGGCGAGTTTCGCCACTTTCAACACAGTTTCTTTGTTAAGCATAGGACTCCTCGGCTTAGTTGGTGTTCATAACATAAATTTCTTTACCCACAAACGTAAAAACGATACCTTTTATGACCCTATGGACAAAAGCGCTGCTAAAAAACGGATCTCTGAGTTAACCCAAATCGTGCAACGGCACGATCACCTTTATCACACCCTGGATCGCCCGGAGATTACCGACCGCGAGTACGATGCGCTTTTTACAGAACTGCAAAAATTAGAGATCCAATTTCCAGACCTTGCGCTTCCCGACTCACCAACTCTAAAAGTCGGCGGTGCGGTTTTAGACGCTTTCGAAAAAGTGGCCCACCGCACGCCCATGCTCTCTTTGCAAAACACCTACAACGAGGAAGAGATTCGCGATTTCGAAGTGAAAATTCTTCGCCAGCTCGGTTTAAAAGATAAAAAAATTGAATTTTACTGTGGACCTAAATTTGACGGTGTGGCCATGGAACTGGTTTACGAAAAAGGTCTTCTCACTAAGGCCCTTACAAGGGGCGACGGTTTTGTTGGCGAAAATGTTGTGAGCAATGTTAAAACTTTGAAATCGGTACCCCTGCGCCTCCAGTGGGACCAACCTCCAGCGTATTTTGAAGTCCGCGGAGAAGTTCTCATGCTGAAAGAAGAGTTTAAAAAACTCAATGAGCAGCAAACACAAGAAGGGGAAATGCCTTTTGCCAATCCTCGCAACGCATCGGCTGGCACACTTCGCCAGCTCGACTCTTCCATCGTCGCCAAGCGGCCGCTCGAATTTTTTTGCTACGCTCCGGGAGTCATGGCGGGGATTGTATTAAAAGATCTAGTGGAGTTTGAGGCTCTTGCCCAAAAGTGTGGTTTTCCAACTACCGAACTGATTGCCCATTCTGACGTTTACAAAAAAACACTGGCACTTTTTAAAGACAAAAAAATAAATCCACTTCGCCCCCCTCTAAGTCAGGTCTGCGCCGGGGCCGATGAAGTCATTGCGTATTATAATTTTATTCAATCGCTCCGGCCTTTTTTACCCTTCGAAATTGATGGCATTGTGGTGAAGGCAAATTCGTTGCAACTCCAGGAGGAGTTGGGTTTTGTTGCACGCAGCCCGCGCTGGGCCTTTGCTGGCAAATTTGAACCCGAGCAGGCAACAACTGTGGTTGAGGACATCGTCATTCAGGTGGGCCGCACAGGTGCCCTCACTCCTGTGGCGGTGATGCAGCCGGTTTCAGTCGGTGGCGTGACCATCACCAACGCCACCCTTCACAATCAAGACGAAATTGATCGCAAAGATGTTCGTATCGGCGATACGGTGATTGTACACCGGGCTGGCGATGTGATTCCCGAGATTGTTTCTGTGGTATTAGATAAGCGGACGTCGAAAGCAAAAAAATTTACTCTTCCTCAAGATTGCCCCTCCTGCGGAAAACCCTCTGTGCTGATGGAGGACGAGGCTGTTCGCCGCTGTGTAAATCCCTTTTGCCCGGCGATTATGAAAGAAAGCCTGAAGCATTTTGCTTCACGAAATGCGATGAACATCGAAAAACTTGGTGACCGCTTGGTCGAAGTATTTTTTGAAAACGATCTTGTTAAAACTTTTTCTGATTTTTACAAACTCAAAAAATCGCAAATCTTAGAGCTAGAACGTCAAGGTGAAAAGTCGGCTGACAACATTATCAAAAGCATTAATGACAGCCGCGAGACCACCTTGGCTAAATTTATTTACGCACTCGGCATTCGTCACGTGGGAGAGCAAACGGCAAAGTCCCTGGCCAATCATTTTCGTGCGTTAGATAGTTTTTTGGCGGCCAGCGAAGAGGAGCTCACCGCCATTCGCGATGTGGGCCCTCGCGTGGCGCAGGCTATTCGGCAAACTTTGAGTAATAAAGGTTTTATCAAAGAAATCGAAAAGCTCGTCGCCTTGGGCGTAAATATCGAAGCCCCTTCGCAACAAAAAAAAGGTGCACAACTCACTGGTCTTACTTTTGTAATCACTGGTAGCTTTGCTATTTCGCGCGATTTAATCAAAGCCATGGTCGAAGATCACGGCGGCTCCACGTCGTCGTCGGTGAGTAAAAAGACGAGTTATTTGCTCGCCGGCGAAGCCGCTGGCTCCAAATTAGATAAAGCGCAAGAATTAGGTGTTAAAATTATAGATTGGGCTGGATTTGAAAGAATGCTTTCGTAAAATTCGAAACATTTTTAACCAAACTACACGCTCCTATCCTAAAAACATTTTTAACTATTTTTTGTATCCCAGAAACTCTCCTCTACAACTAGCTTCCCTCTCATACTTATAACGGTTGTGTTTTCCACAAAGCACTTGCAGGTTTTCTGGCTCATTGTTTCCGCCAGAGCTTATACTTTTGATGTGATCAATTTGTAGAAAATGGCGACTGCTACATGTTTTTCCAGTTTGCAGGTCACGATATGAACAGGACGTATCCTTCAACAATAGTTGCTGCTTAAGTTTACGAGCAATTGCTTTTCTTTGTCGTGGAAGGGTTTGCGCTTTACAAGTAATAATTCCAGAATCACCACTATTCGTTTCCGCTACGGAAGTGAAAGCTCCCATCTCCGACTGAGAAGGTTTAGTCTCCCGCAGAAGAGATTTGATTTCCCGTTGAGAAGTTTCTGTTTCTCGCTTGGCATATTTACTTTCCGATTTGGGAGTTTTGCCCCCGGTACGTCGTGAAATTTCTTTTTGTGCCAAGTAGCTAATCAAACTCGCCCAGTTTTTTTCTGGCACTGCGTGCGATAGCATCGCATGCACTTGCTCAAGGGCGTTCAGCTGCTCCTTAGTTAGCGTAATCGCCAGCGTGACCGACTCATCTTTATGATGAGTGAGTTTATTTTTTGTAACGAAACTAATGTCCAATGCTTGCGAAATGAGGGCTTCTGACTTTGCTTGAGTTTGATTTTCAATTCTTGAAAGCAGTTCCCGCTTAGTTTCTATTGGTAAATCTGATTTTGTGTCTTTCTTATATTCACGCTCAGCACGCTGAACAAGCGCTACCTGGCTCAGATTCAAAGCCCCACTTTCCAATTTTTCCGAAACCTCCGGAATTTGAATCAATAGACGAGCCCCTTCAATTCTTCGCATGGCGGCGGCCGCGCTGTATCCATACTGTTTCACCAAAAACTCAAAAAGACTTGGGTAGGCTCTTTGCAAATAAAGTTTTCTACGATCTACCTCGCCAATATATTGCAAAACAAGATGGGTGATTTTGCGTTCAGTTCTGACGAGCTTTTTTAATCGAGCCTCCAATACATCATCAGTGAGAGTTTTTAAAATCATAGTGTTCCTTTCGTTTCACTTCCGCTACGGAAGTCACTAAACCTAACATCGTTTTAAAAATGCAGTTTTCGAGAAAATGTGGATCCGGATTTTCTAAAATATTTTTCTTACGAGCCTACTTTTGGCGCATGATTCTTCGCTAAGAAGTGAGCGCTTGCTAAGCTTGGACAGGGGTACTAATGGTTAAAGTAAAATTAGACACAGGCACGATCTGAAATCAAAATAGCACGTCAAATGATTTTTATTTTAATTTACCGGATTGACGCTTGGCCCGCCATGCAATGTTTTTCAAGCTTTCTTAGGAACCAAGTAGAATTGAAATCGAGTATACCTTCGCGCTTCTTATCACGTATTACCAATTACCAATTACCAATTACCAATTACCAATTACCAATTACCAATTACCAATTACCAATTACCAATTACCAATTACCAATTACCAATTACCAATTACCAATTATTTATTGTTTGTGTTTTTGAGCCATTCAACGATAAAATTCGATAAATACGTTATTATTCCCCTAAACGGAGGCAACAAATGAAACTCAGCTTTCAAATACTTTGTGTTCTCATTGCATTTTCCATCTTGCCACTACTCTCATCCGCAGAGCCCAAAAATTTGAATGCTGTAATGGCAAAAGCAACCCCTCAAGAGTTGAACGACTTATCTTTGTTGCTTAAGCAAATCACACTCAAGCCTGTGGGAAATTCGATGATGGAAGTCGTTCAAGTTGAAAGGGGGTCAGTTTACGACCGAGAAGGGATAAAAGTAGGAGATTTGCTTTCAACTGCCAACTCAACGACCCCGAATAATCCACAAAAAGCCATGAAGCTTTACCAAAAGATGAAAGTCACAAAAGAATCGCTAAACACTTCGGCTCACGAATAATTCTTAGTTTATATTTTTTAAGTCTCTTTCCAAACGTCTCATTCTGAGACAGTTAACTGCTATTTTCGAATGTCTCAAACAAAGTCCTTATGGTTTTTCCAGACCGTCCGATAACATAAACACATAGCCGTTTTAAGGAGGCCACGAATGAAAAACAATATTAAATCTCTTTGGACAGATGAATCAGCGCAGGGTGCAACCGAGTACATTCTTATGCTTGTGATCGTGGTAGGAATTGCCATGCTCTTTAAAAATAAGATCATGGGGATTATTACCGAAAAAGTTGATGTTCTCGGGGGCGACATCCAAGGCTTTAGTGCTAACTAACAGGCCTTTCTAGTGCAAATAAACAAGAGGCCTTTTGTAGATCTCTTCTACAGGACAAAACTCCAGAGAGCACCTTCGGTGCTCGTTTACGAGCGAAGCTCGTCCGGAGGGTAGGTCTCTTTGTTTTTGTCACCTACCACCTAATCTACCAATCTGTACTTATGTTTTTATTTGAGAATTCCGATGTTTACTAGGTAAACCTAGGAGGTTCTCGTGATCGTCGAATACGTTTTACTTGTTGGACTCTTTGTATTCGTACTAATGGGCGCATTTACTGGCGAAAAAGGCCCAATGGAAGTTTTTAGAAACTCCGCTCCTCGCCTCGGCGCTCGCGTCGAACAGCAACTTTCAACCGGACAAGCTTTTAACTATCCACCCAATAACTGGCAAGTTCCACCCGCTGGCCCACCCACAGGAGTGCCTTGATGGTTTTTCACGAGCTCTCTTTTTTAGCACCAACACTCCTGCTGCTGATCGCCAGTGGATTCGACGTCAAATCTGGACGTTTTCCAAACTGGTTATTTGTATCCAGCGCGTTTTTGAGTGTGCTTTTTTTAGGTGCCATAAAGACGGCTCTTATTCCCGTATTGAGCAGTCTTTTGGGAAGCGTTGTTTTTTTTATCGCGCTGACTCCGCTGTTCTTTTTTGGCGTGCTAGGCGCTGGGGATTTAAAATTATTCGCAGTGTTTTGTCTGCTTACGTCGCCACTCATCAGTTTATCAGTTCTCGCCTACTCGCTCTTTTGGGGGCTGCTGATTGGTCTTTTAAAGTTGATGTTTGCTGGTCAACTCACAACGTTTGCTCAATCTCTAATTCTACGAAATCCACAGGTTTCTCAACAAAAAATTCCTTACACCGTTGCTATCCTTTTAGGGTGGCTCAGTTATTTGTCGGTTGGAGGGGTCGCATGAGACGTCTACGCAATCAACGAGGACAAATGACGATTGAAGCGGTTTTGCTCCTTGTGATTGCTCTCGCCTTTGCAAAAGTCGGAACGGGCGCCATCAAGGATCAGGATTTTTTACGCAAGATGGTGAGTGGTCCGTGGTCTTACCTTCAGGGCATGATTCAAAATGGGGTGTGGTCCGAAGGAAACACAGGCAGCGATATCCATCCCAATGTGTATGGACGTCGCGCAAGTCCGGAACCTATATAGGAAGATGATGAAAACGAAACAGGCGAAACAAAACATTTTAAAGAATCAAAAAGGGATGCTAACCCTTGATTTTATCTTTGCATCCATCATGATGTTTACATTTTCTGCCATTCTATTTCGTTTTGCCATTACTTTTGTGGTTGTGGAAATTACTCAATACGCCACTTTTGCTAGCGCCAGAGCTTTTTTTGCTGCCCACAAAAACGAGGACGAGCAACGTCGCGTTGGCAAAGCAAAGTTTGATCAACTTTTGCGCGACCAAAATTCGGTTTTAGGAAATTTCTTTCGCAATGACTGGTTCGAAATTGGCAACGTGGAGCTCAAGGATTTTAGCTCCG
This sequence comes from Bdellovibrionales bacterium, assembly GCA_031429075.1. GTDB lineage: Bacteria > Bdellovibrionota > Bdellovibrionia > Bdellovibrionales > JAGQZY01 > JANPLN01. The sequence goes on from JANOYW010000028.1 coordinate 12,462, forward strand.
AGTTTTCACAAACGCCTGGAGAGGACTCCGACACCTTTGTCGGCGCAAGAGCGAACCTTGTTGCAAAGGTATTAAGTATGAATATTCCCTTGTTAGGAAGTACTACCGATGATGATCTCGGCACTCAAGTTTCATCTTATCTGATGCGTGAACCGACCGAAAAGGAATGCGAGGATTTTACCAAAGACCGCTTTAAACAGATTCAAACTCTGAAGGCTGGCTTTGCCCTGGGCTTCGTGCGAGACGATGCGTATTTACCAACCATGGACGACGGGTGTTAGCATGAAAAACACTGCACCCAATATTAAGAACGAACGTGGTCTCGCTGTTTTAGAATCAGTGATTATTCTTTTTATCTTTATCGTTCTGTCTCGTTACACTCTTGGTTTTTTTGGGGTTACGCACACAGCGATTTTGCAATCCATTGCTTCACGCACTTACACATTTGAAATTTTTAGACATCGTTCGCACCTGTGGTGGTTCCGAGGCAATAAGCCAATGACCTTAAGCTATCACGCTTACGAAAATCGTATACACGGAACCAATAACGAAATTGCTCAGCGCGGTGGAGACAAAAACCAATACCCCACGGAGCGTAGGATCGCCATGTTTATCGAAGAAGATCCTCAGGGTCGAACCGCCAACGAGCATTCTCGAGTGGGCGCAGAGGTAAGAGACGGCCAAAGAAACGAAGCCATTTCTTTAGACCCAGTTTGGATTAAAACACAGTACGGAATTTGCTTAACAGAACAGTGTGGAGATTAACATGAATAACGAGACGAAAACCCTTTGGATATCTATTGGAAGCGCTGTCTTTGCAGTTTTCCTTCTTTACAGTTGGTCTCAGGAACAAAAAGCGTCTGTGCATAAAAAATATGGCGCTAAAAAACAAGTTGTGATTGCCTCAAAAGATATTACCGAGATGCAGCCCATCGACGAATCCATGATCGAAGTGGGTGAAGCGCCAGAAGATTTCGTTCAACCGAAAGCGCTGCAAAACCCAGAACAAGCCATTGGACAAATGGCCGCTGCGCCGATTAAAAAAGGTGAACAGATTTTGAATACGAAGCTCTTGCCTCCGGGAAAAGATACGGGTCTTTCGATGCAAGTGAGTCCTGGGAAGCGGGCCTTTGCAATTCCTGCTAACGACATTCAGATGATTGCGCGCTTAGTAAAGCCGGGAGATCGAATTGATTTGATCACGGCCGTGGATTCTGGCCAAGGCATTGATAAAAAGAAGGAAGTTCGCACCATCATGCAGGACGTCCCAATTTTAGCCGTGGGTCAAAACATTGTGGACACCATCCCAGCGCAACTCGAAGAAGGTAGCAAAGATTCTTTCCTTATTACTAATCTTCGCAAAGTTTATAATTTTACATCCGTAACAGTAGAAATTTCGCCAGCAGAAGTGCAGCTGTTGATTCACATCATCAACAGCAGCCCAGGATCTTTATACGCCACGCTTCGAAATCCTAATGATCGCTATATAAATCCATTAAAAGTTGTTGATGCCGACGATGTCATGGGCAAAGTGAAAGCTCCAAGACAGCCTGCAGAAGAACCAAAACCAGCCCTCCCCGCGCCTGTTAAACCAGGTCCAACCAAAAAACCAAGCGCTTACGAGGAACTATGAGGTTTGATATGAAGAGTGTATTCTTAATTCTGCTATTTGCCTTTCCTTCGTTGGCGCTTGCGCAAAACGAGGAAAAGCCGGGTGAAAAATACCTGATTCTTTATCAAGGTGTTGAACACGAGGAAACTCTCGCCAAGCTCCCTTTGGGTGGAGACTTTGGGGGCGATTGGAAAGGCGTTACAAAACTTGCAGTGGCTCGCGAATATCAAAAGTTGCGCTTCACCCCTGTAAAGGCTGGTATCGCCACGCTCTCAATTCACGATAAAAAAGGAACAAAGGTTTTTGAGTACCGCATTGAAGTTCGCGACACTAAGCTCACTCGTATTGTTCGGGAAATTCGCGCTTTACTCAGCGAGATTGAGGGAATCTCAATTAAAATCGTTAACGAAAAAGTTGTAGTCGATGGCAAAGTTGTTCATCCCGAAGACCTCAATCGGATTGTGGCTGTTCTTAAGCAGTATGGTGCTGATGCCGCTTCTCTGGTTGAAGTAAGCCCTTTTGCTCAGCAAAAAATTGCCGAGATTATTGAGCGTGAAATCAACAACCCTGACGTGCAAGTGCGAGCCCGCAACGGCAAATACATTCTCACTGGTGAAGTGAATGCGGCATTCGACAAAGACAACGCAGAGCTCATTGCACGTACTTATCTGCCTCCACCTGTCTTTGGCGAAGCCGAAAACCAAGGGGATATTAAAAAACGCAAAGAGGATCCCGTTGTAAATTTAATTGTTGCGCGCCCTCCACCAGATCCGCAACCAAAAAAACTCATTCAGTTGGTTTTACATTATGTGGAGCTCAGTAAGGATTATTCCAACAGCTCACGTTTTCAATGGACTCCAATTATTGGCGATAACACCAGCATGTCTTTTACTGTTGATTCGCGACAACCCAGCGGAGTGATCTCAAGTATCACCGGGACGATTTCCAATCTTTTACCTAAATTGAATTGGGCCAAGGCCCACGGGCATGCACGCATTTTAAAAACAACCAGCGTAATCACAAAACAAGATGTTTCGGGGCGCGTATCGCAAAAAACCACCATTCCCTATGTGACGCAAAACCAATTGGGCGCGTCCATCCCAGGCTCAGCCGAGGTTTCCCTGGTGTCTGATATCACGCCAAGTATTGATAGCCCTCGCTCAGATCTTATCAATATGAAAATGACTTTTAATATTGGCAGTTTGGTTTCTCTGACAGCTCTTGGACCGATCATTTCCAACAACTCTGTGACCACCGAGGTGGCCGTGCGCAGTGGCGAAAGTGCTGCCGTGGCTGGTCTCATTGGAAATTCACAGACAATGGACTACAATAAAATTCCGGATGGTTTGCAAAATGCCTTGTTTTCGTTTTACACTTCGAAGGCATTTCAAAAAAACCAGTCGCAGTTTGTTGTCTTTGTTACACCCATCATAAAATCGTCGGCCAGCACTGGCGTCGATAAGGTGAAAGAAAAGTTCCGCTTGAACGAATAGGCCGTTTTACTTAGCTAGACAGCTAGATGGATGTCGGGTCTAGGATCCCGTGAAAAGAAGCATCTTTCCTCAAATATATCGGTGGTTTTGCCGATAATATACGAGGAGGGATCTAGCTCAATGTCATTCAATGCAAACTGTTTCATCATAGGTGTACTTGGCGGCAAAGGCGGCGTGGGCAAAAGTGTTTTTGCTGCCAATCTTGCTATTAAACTGGGGCAAGAACTCAAGACCTCGTCCTTGCTTATCGACGCCGATCAAAAATCCTGCGGTGATCAAAACTTTATTACTGGCTTGTTGGATCCAAAAACTTTAGAAGAAGTTTGTAATTTTACAGGAAGTATCAATACAAAAAATTTGCTGACGGTTGTCTCCTCACACTCCACGGCGCCTATTCACTTCCTCGGCGCCGTCAAAAGCCCAGGACAAACGTTTACGGTGTCGCCACCCATTGCTCTTAAACAAATCGCTCAGCTCTCGCATTTTTACAAATTTGTTGTCATTGATTTTGGAAATGATTTAGATGAATTACAGATGCGACTCCTCGAAGCCTGCACAACGGCTATTGTAGTTACCACGCCAGAAGTCCTCACCGTGAATCAAACACTACGCGTGATCAACGACCTCCGGGCCGCCACATTGCCAAATGAAATGATTCAAATTGTGCTTAATAAAGCCAGCAACGTGGGGCTTGCGCCAAGTCAACTGGAGCAATCTTTTAAAAGACCAATGCTTGGAGTGCTTCCGCAAGACGACGTCACAACGGCAAATGCCCTTAAGCGGGCCACACCCTTTCTTTTGCTTTCTCCCCAGTCGCCGCTCGCCAACAGTTACACCGAAATTGTTCGCAAACTTACCGGTGGTGTTTTACAAAAATTAAAAACCCTCACACGAAATAATATTCTCACTTTTGAAAAACAAGAGTCCTCGGATACAACTGCGAAAAATTCCATTGATCCGCGCACACATCTTAAAATTACAATACATACCCGTTTGATCAAGGAAATGAACCTTAAAAACGACGACATCACAAAGGCCAGCAAAGATGCTGAAAAACGGCGCAAACTCGAAGGCGATGTGAAGGTTGCGATTTCGAAAATTCTTGATCAAGAGGCCCAGGGAGTTTCACCTGCGGACCGTAAACAAATCATCAAAGAAACTCTCGACGAAGCTCTTGGGCTAGGTCCTCTCGAGGATCTCCTTTCACAAGTCGATGTCAGTGAAATTATGGTCAACGGGTTTGATAAAATCTTTATCGAAAAAGGGGGCCGGCTACAGCTGAGCAAAACCCACTTCACTTCAAATATTCAGCTGCGCAATGTGATCGAGCGGATTGTTACACCTCTTGGACGACGTATCGATGAAAAAACTCCCTATGTGGATGCACGCTTAGCCGATGGAAGTCGGGTGAACGCCATCATTGAGCCGCTTTCAATTGACGGCCCTTCTCTCACAATTCGTAAATTTAAAAAGGATGCTTTTGGCGTCGACCAGTACGTTCAATACAATTCGATAAGTCGTCCAATGATGGATTTTTTAAAATTGGCCGTTGAAAATGGTTGTAATATTATTATCTCGGGCGGTACGGGGTCTGGTAAAACCACTCTCCTCAACTGTATGTCTTCTTTTATTCCTTCGACAGAAAGAATTATCACCGTTGAAGATGCGGCTGAACTTCAACTTCGTCAGACCCACGTAGTACGGCTTGAAACTCGTCCAGCCAATATGGAGGGCGAAGGCGCCATCACCATTCGCGACCTTGTAAAGAACACTTTGCGTATGCGTCCCGATCGCATCATCGTGGGTGAGTGCCGAGATGGCGCTGCTCTCGATATGCTTGCCGCTATGAGTACCGGCCACGATGGTTCGATGACAACTGTCCACTCCAATAACCCGCGTGAAGCGATTGGACGACTGGAAACGCTTTGTCTGATGGCGGGGATGGATCTTCCTGTACGCGCCATTCGCGAACAGATTGCCGGTGCCGTCGACTTGATCGTGCAGATTTCGCGACTTTCTGATGGAAGTCGTAAGATCATGAGCATTGCCGAGGTTCAGGGTATTCAAGGCGATACGCTCACCCTTCAGGAGGTTTTTGAGTTTAAAGAAACCGGCTTTGATAAAAATAGAAAAATTATTGGACAATTTTTATCTAAGGGGCTTATTCCAAAATTTATTCAAGAGCTTAAAGAGCGTGGCATCGGTATTCCAAAGGATCTCTTCTCCAACGAAGCGGCCAATGCGCCCGCTCCCGTGGATACTTCGAAGCCCGCGGGCCCACAATACTCGGTTAAAAAAGCCAGTGGAGGGAGCAAACCATGAACTTTTTAAATACGTTGTTTTCTAATTCGTTTTTTGTGTTTCCCACCGTTGGCGGAATCGTTTTTCTTTTAACTTATTTGTGGTCCCATAAACTTTTAAGCTGGCTCTATAAAAAGAGTATTGGGCAAAAAGACGAAATCGCAAAGTACATGGAGCTCATGTTTGTCGAAGTTGATGATAAAAAACTCACTTATTCACTCCTGTCGATAAGCCTCGGCTTGGGATTGTTATTTTTTATGCTCTTTTGGCCCAACGTTACCGTTGGCTTGTTGTTTGGCTCGGTGTTTACAATGCTTGGTTGGACCGTGCCAAAATATATCTTTCGCTCCATGTATGAAAAACGCTGTAATACCGTTGTAAATCAAATGGTGGATGCCACAACGATCCTCGCCAACGGAATTCGCGCCGGGCTCAGCGTTAACCAGGCCATGGATCGTGTTGCAAAAAATTTAAAGCCTCCTATTAGTCAAGAATTCCGCCTCGTTCTGTCACAAAACCAAATCGGTCGTCCCATCGAAGAATGTATGAATGAACTTGCTGAACGGGTTCCTCGCCCAGACATCCAAATGTTCGTTACTGCGGTTAATATTTTAAAAGAAACGGGCGGAAATATGGCCGAGACGTTTCAAACAATTAACTATACCATCCGCGAGCGGCAAAAAATTGAAAAAAAGATCGAAGCTCTAACGGCCCAGGGGGTTATGCAAGGAATTATTATCAGCCTTGTCCCCGTTTTGCTATTGGTGATTTTTTATTTTGCCGACCGCAATTATGTGATGCCGATGTTTACGACCACTTTAGGATGGGTGTTTTTATTTCTTATTTTCTCTCTTATTGCAGTTGGTGCTTTCTTTATCAAAAAAATAATTACCATCAAGGTGTAGCATGAAAAAATTCTTCTTGATTAGCATTTGGTTATACCTCACTTTGCCCCAGGCCCATGCGCTGGTTGATATGAAAAATGCAAATTTTTCGGACAACTGGGTGGATATCGTAGCTACAGACACAAACTCTCCATTAAAAATTTCTAGAACTTACAGCAGTCGCTCTCTATTCACCGGACTTTTTGGCTTCGGCTGGTGCTCGCCCATCGAAAGTAAAATCGAAATTACAATCGAAGGGAACCTCACCCTCACAGAGTGCTCCATCGGAGCCATTAACTTTTATCCCGCCAACTACAATACTCAACAGATGGCCACAACCACCGAGAAAATTCTAACTTATGCTCGTAAGAACGAGGCCGGAAAAAGTAAAAAATATTTTGAGGATTTGCGAGAACAACTAAAAACAGATCACAAGCTGCGCACCCGTTATGCTGGAGAGGTGGGAATTCGCTTCACGCCTTCAAAAAACAGCGCATTTTTACTAAACGGTAAAGAACTCGATAAAATCGTTTTCGATGGCGCAAACTACGTGCGCACCACACCGGAAGGGCTTTTACAAAAATTTGATACCTCTGGAAAGCTTGTGTTTTTAATGGAAAAGCAAAAGACATTTTTAAGAATCGCCTATGCTGCAGGACTTCCTTCTGTGCTCACCGACAACCAAGGAAACAAGCTGACTTTTACTTACTACCCAGAGCGTAAGGTAAAGCAAATTTCGATGAATGGCCTCACGGCAAACTACAAATTTGTTGCCGAAAACTTAGTGGCCGTGACGAATGCCTGGCAAAATGCCTACGCTTACACTTACGACGACAATCACAATATCACTAAAATTCAGTTTCCAGATGGCACCTTTAAAATGTTGTCTTATGTGGAGTCAAAAGACTGGGTTCGTGAATTTAAAGATCGAGATGGCTGCGTCGAAACCTACGATTTTACTCTCTCTCAAGAGAATCCAAAAGATCATTACTGGTCCACCGCCGTTAAGAACTGTAAGGGTAAGACTGTTTACAAGCATCGCTATGAGTTTTGGTATCAACTGCGACCTGATAAGGAAAAATATTTAAGCCGAGTTCTTTCCGAAAAGAACAACCAAACGCTGGATATTATGTACCATCAGGATTTGAGCAAACCCATCTCCATTCGAAAAAATGCCGACGTAACAACTTACCAATACCTCCCTAATGGCACTCTCCGTCAGAAAACCGTGAGCTTATTTATTCCGCAATCCGACGAAACGAATAAATACAGTCTTGCGTTTGACTACGATAAAGAGGGCCGTATTGAAAATGCAGTGACCGAGTATTTTAATAAATCCGGCAAACTCCTACGTAAAAAGAAGACTCTTTTTAAATATGATGTGGCTGGTCGACTCACTCAAGCCCGCAATTCTGACGGTCAGTTTGTAGACATCAAGTACAACTCTCAAGGTCTGATTATTGCCCTTGCTGATCATACAAAAAAGGAAGTTGTCATCGAGTACGATCCTAAAACACAAAAACCGACGTCGATTGCTCGGCCCGAGGTAGGATCGCTGCAGTTGTCCTATGCGGCCACTGGAGAAATTAAGAAAATTAGCAACCGCGGTGGGTCTTCCACCACATCGCAAATTTTTTCGACGTTTAATAATTTCATTGATATGGTTGGACCCGTGTCGTCAGAACTAAGCTTAAATCTCTAACGGGAGTTTCTTTAAGAAACGACCTTGATCAGGGAGCTTCCTTAAGAAGCGACCTTTTTTTACTCGGCCATGACTTCGTCGAGTTCTTTCTTAACTTCTTCTTGCCGATTTAACATATCCTGTTTGGCTTTTTCGGCCTGCTTCATTGCTTGGAACGGCAATTTTAAATCACTCTCTTTTGCCGAGTTGTAGGCAGAAGCCGTCAAGCGCGTTGCACCCTGACCGGCATCTCGCAAAATGCTTGTGAGCTGACCCTTTTGTAAAAACTCATTGAGCTTGTGATCGAGAGTTTGCTCCCCCACCTTCATTTGCAGGCAAAAAACTACCACGCAAGTAATCAAGAACGACTTAATTACAAAAAAAACCTCAGCCATGTTTCCTCCGACCAGGAGCCGCTTGCAGTGATTCTACCGCTTTTACCAAATCTGCACCCTCAAAAGGCTTTCGAATATAGGCCGCATATCCCACATCTGGCGCTGTGAGTGCCAAAATGTCTTTGTCTAGCGCTGTGACGACAATAAATTGAATGTGCGGGTATTTCATCTGAACTTCCGTCATGATCTCAACACCGCTCTTACCCGGCAGCGAAAGATCCACCAACACACATTCAGGTTGGATGGCCAAGATCTCCGTGAGAGCCGTTTCGCCATCATGGGACTCGCCCACAATATCATGCCCAGCTTTAGAGAGGTGGTAGCGACAGATCATTCTTATAAATGAGGCATCATCAACGATATAAATTTTCACGCTTCCAGTATAGCGGATCACCTTGTGTGCACCCAAGTGAGGGCTCATGCCAATCAAGAATCTAGACGATTTGATGGGTTTTAACTTCTCTATACCCCTCTCCGAACCATTGGGGCATAATATGGTCATGAGTTTGTTCCAGACTTTTATAGAGCTTTTCTTGTCTCTCCTGATTTCATTTTCGTCTGCCGGTAAAAAAGAAGGCGTCACGCTTTCGAATTCGGTGGATGCCTCGATCACCATTCACCGGGTTTCGCTCTTACCAACGGTGGACAACGTCGATGGTATTTTTTCGCGCCCCGTAGATTCTAAACTTACAGAACTCATGCAAGCAGATCATCAGTGGCTTTACACTCCGGCACAATTTTCTGGCGAATTGGTATCGCCAGCCGAGCTCATAAAATCACCAACAAAAGCCATTAAAATAAGTCGCTCCCTCAAAACGGATGCGTTACTCATCACCGAAGTGAGAAAAAATCCAAAAGATTTTGTTCTTGCCCTGTATCTGTTTAGTGCCTTGGATGGCAAACTGATTTCGCATGTCGCCGCTACGGACCTTGCTCAAGACTCAATCGAAAAAGCCCTCAAACAACTGGAACTTTTGTACCAACAACTCAAATACCGAATTCCTTATGACGGAATGGTTTTGAGTCGAACCAAAAACCGAGTGACAATTAATTTGGGTGCACTGGATGGTTTAACTCCTGGGCAAGAGCTCACATGTAGCAAAATTATTGAGATTCAGCGCCACCCTAAACTGGGGCACATCATTCAGCACGAAAAAGTTTTGATCGGTAAGATTCGCCTTGTAAAAGTGGATCCAAAGTTGAGTTTTGGTGATATCGTTTCGGAAACCGAAGCCAGTTCCATTCAAAAAGAGGCAAAAATCACAGGCGCGCGGCCTATTCAGTACTTGGCTGAAAAGTGGATCAAAGATGACTACATCCCTGCAGAACTTTTATTAAGCGAAAACAACAAGGTGAATGGGAAAATTCAAGAATGGAAACCCGAAATGCCACCGAGCTTTGGTTTAATTGGGGCGAGCTTTGGGCTTTCTAATTACCAGCAGGTTCTCACTTTGGCCAACACCACACTCACGGCGAAAAATTCCATCTATCCTACGATTTCCCTTTACGGCGAAATGTGGATCAACCCCGAATGGTTTGTAAACGTTGGAATTTCCCAAGGCACCGGCACCATCGACAACCCCGTTGCCGGCGGCTCCCCGTCGAAACTTTCGGTGGCCACAGGCATGTATTCTTTGGATGTGGGATATAATATTCTTCTTCGCGATGACTTTTTTGACTCTAAAATATTCGCGGCCTTAGGTTATATGAACTACGATATGGATGTAGATATCAGCTCTGGCAACGGTTTAAACGACACCGAGTACTCGGGCTTCCGCCTGGTTCTTGGAGGAAAAACCCCGCTTGATATCGCAAACAGATGGTATTTAGGAGCAACTCTCAACTGGTATATTAATTCGAGCTACAAGGAAAGTCCCTTTAGTTCGGGCTCTGACGACAGCAAAATTGTACAGTTTCGCTTTTTGCTGGATTACCGCTGGAGCGAGAGAATTTTGTTGAACTCAGCTTTGGATTTTACAACATTTATGAGCGACTTCAACGGTGGCGGAAATCGCCCCTCAGCAGCCGTCAAGGGCAGCCAGCGCTTTCAGACGCTTAACTTTGGTGCGAGCTACATGTTTTGAACAAGGCGCCAAGCAGAGAAACGTCGTGAGACAATACGGCTCTTATCTCGATTCATGATAAAGGCCAACCCCAGTTTCCACTGTTGCGCATCCGCCTGAAGCACCTCTAATCGACAAACCCATTGGCCTTTGAGGCTTTGCTTCACTTCCCGCTGAAAATCCACGGCCCAAAACTGAGCGCTTTCACTGGCTTCGATTTGCTTTTGGCTCTCGGGAGTGATCGCATCACAAATGACTTCTGTGGTTTGCGTGAACCCTTGCGGCAAATTCACGCGCAACAAATTCATCAAAAAATTTTTTGCTGTCACATTTGTGCATTCCCAGTTGGTCGCACCTTTAGCGCATTTTGTTTTGTCTTTAGTAATGATTTTTTTACTCTGATTTTCAAATATCATAAAAAGGATTTTGTCCTTTTCGATGGGAGTCAGAGCCGCGAAGGACGATGAACTGAAACAAAGGAAAGTGAAGAAGATGATTGTTTTCATAGAGCCCAAAATACCGACTTCAGGACCAACAAACAACAAAAAAGCCCGAGGGTCTCTCGGGCTTTTTAAAGAAAAGGAATGTTCAGCGATGATTACATCATGCCGCCCATGCCTCCCATACCACCCATGCCACCACCGTGACCTGGGCCTGCTCCGCCACCGTCATCTTTTCTCGGTGCTTCGGCAATCATGGTCTCTGTCGTCAACATCAACGACGCCACAGACGCTGCATTTTCGAGAGCACAACGAACCACTTTTACTGGATCGATAACGCCTGCTTTAACAAGATCTTCGTATTCTTCTTTGTAAGCGTTAAATCCGTAAGCCGCAGTTTTATTGCTGATCACGCGGTCTACAACGATCGCGCCATCAAGGCCTGCATTGATTGCAATCTGACGAATTGGCGATTCACACGCTTTTTTGATGATCAATGCACCAAAACGCTCTTCTTCTGTATATTGATCTTTATCAATTTTAGCAGAAGCACGAAGAAGACCAGTACCACCACCGGCAATAATTCCTTCTTCAACTGCTGCGCGAGTTGCGTTTAATGCATCTTCTACGCGAGCTTTTTTCTCCTTCATTTCTACTTCTGAAGGAGCACCAACGTGGATAACAGCTACGCCACCGGCTAATTTAGCAAGGCGCTCACGTAATTTTTCTTTGTCATAATCGCTTGTTGTATCTTCGATTTGCGCTTTGATTGTACTAATGCGAGCTTCGATTTCTTTTTTCTCGCCGTTACCATCAATGATTGTTGTGTTGTCTTTATCAACAACAATACGTTTTGCCACGCCAAGATCTTCGATCGTCGCTTGCTCAAGTTTGCGACCAACGTCTTCACTGATAAGTGTTGCACCAGTTAAAGTTGCGATATCTTCAAGCATTGCTTTACGACGATCGCCAAAGCCTGGGGCTTTTACAGCAACAACATTCAATACACCACGAAGTTTGTTAACTACAAGAGTTGCAAGGGCTTCTCCCTCAACTTCTTCTGCAATGATCAAAAGCGGACGATGTGCATTGGCAACAGCTTCAAGAACTCCAACAAGGTCTTTCATTGAACCAATTTTTTTGTCATAAACAAGAACAAATGCATTTTCAAGAGTTGCTTCCATACGCTCAGAATTAGTTACGAAGTACGGCGATAAATAACCGCGGTCAAACTGCATACCTTCAACAACTTCTAGTTCTGTTAGCGCTGTTTTACTTTCTTCAACAGTGATCACACCTTCGCGACCCACTTTATCCATGGCTTCGGAGATCATCTTTCCAATTTCTGGGTCATTGTTTGCAGAAATTGTTCCAACTTGTGAAATCTCTTCGCTGCTATTTACTGGCTTAGAAAGTTTTTTAAGCTCTTCAATAACAGTTTGAACTGCTTTGTCGATTCCACGCTTAACGGCAGTGGGGTTGTTACCAGCAGATACGATTTTCACGCCTTCTTTATAGATGGCTTGTGCAAGTACCGTCGCTGTTGTTGTTCCATCACCAGCATCTTCATTTGTTTTGCTAGCAACTTCTTTAACCATCTGTGCGCCCATGTTTTCGAACTTGTTTTCAAGGTCGATTTCTTTAGCCACAGTCACGCCATCTTTTGTGATCAAAGGTGATCCAAAAGATTTTTCGATAACAACGTTACGTCCCTTAGGACCAAGTGTTACTTTTACCGCATCAGCAAGAGTATTCACTCCTTTTAAAATCGCTTTGCGAGCTTCTTCACTAAAACGTATTTCTTTACTCATTGTTCAATCCTCCAAAAATTAATTTAATATACTAATTCAAAATTCCGAGAACATCGTTCTCAGTAATCATTAGATAGTCTTCGCTTCCAAACTTAAGATCTGTGCCCGCGTATTTGCTAAAAAGCACTTTGTCGCCAGCTTTAACTTCGAGGGGAAAAACTTTTCCGTCTTCGTTAACGCGACCTTTTCCTGTGGCGATAACTTCGCCTTTTTGTGGTTTTTCTTTAGCGGTGTCTGGAATATAAAGTCCACCTGCTGTTTTTTCATCTTCCTTCATTCTGCGAATGAGAATCCGATCATGTAAAGGACGAATAGTTTCTGTAGAGCCCATTAAATACCTCCTGGTCTTTAAATCAATTTTTACTCGTATGTGGATGCAATATGGAAATAGCTCCTGTCCCTGTCAAGGTGACGGAGCTATTATTATTGGATTTCGGAGGCTTTACTCTTTGCGTTATCTTTGGGGGATTTAGAAAATTTGAGAGGGAGTTTTTTCTCTTTGTCTTGAGTGTTTTTATAGGCGATGAGCAGTTCGCTCTTTTCGTCCTCTGTCAGTTTTTTAGTGGCTTCTTTAAACTCTTCTAAACTGAGCATTTTCAAATACATAGAAAAATAATCATGGATGTTGAGCTGGAGTGCTACGTCCACATTGAAGGTGAGCTTTTGTTCGTTGGTCTTACCCACATCTTCAGCGGTGTCTGCAGATTTTCCCTCTTGCCACACCTGGTTTTGATTGTGCCCTTGGGATTTGCTCAAGGTTTCGAGCTTTTGCTGGGCTTCGTGAACACGGGCCGATTTCCACTCTAAAAAGCTGTAAACACTCACTTTTTCAGTGTTAACTGCCGGCGCTGCTGGCGGTTGTATCGACGGACTGGCAGACCCTTGACCTCTAGCCATGGTTGCTAAAACAAAGTTCAAACATAAAAACGTCATGATCCACTTTTTCATACTTACAAACCTCTTCCTCTGCAGTTCTTTACAAGATCCGTGCCTAGCGAGATCTAACCTATTAGATTCCTTGTGCATTTGGTGACAATTTCAGGCTCCCTTCGGGTTTTTTATGGCAAAAAAATGTCCGCCCTAGATCTGCCGAGTGTCTGGATTTAGCCTTGCTCGCTGCATTTCAATACTCTTCTCTGGGCAATTTTCTAAAATAATAAGTGGTTCATCCTTTAAAAGGAGCATTCATGCTGCGTATTAAATGGCCTCTTTGTCTCTTGCTCGCACTTTTCACCGCCGTTGCGGGTTGTGAAAGTGAAGACGATGGCGACTCTTCTTCGAGCGGATCCGTTGTACCAGGAGTGATCGATGCCAACGGTGGCTTTAACGTAAAAATCAATAACCCTGTAAACACAGATCATTACATTCATAAAGCTGGAGATTTTGCAGCCTCCTGTTCGGTGGCTTCCGGCGAAACGAGCTTTGCCAACCAAGATATTACCTGCATCGTAGAAATTGAAGAGCTTGCAGGAGCCAACACTGGCGTAAAGATGGTGGTGAACTCCCCACCTGGAATGTGCAAGTATGTTTTGCATTATCCTTATTTTTATTTTGGACGCGATTATGGAGTGGGCCCAACGGCTGTGGTGGCAAACTTTGATGCCGACGGACTTTTTATCTCCGCTGGGTCTTCAATCACCGGGCCTGGCGTTTTCACTTCCACGGGAGGAGTGAGTTGCAATTACGACTATAGCGCCTCCGACGGGCCCAACTGTTGCTATGGAGACTACACTCTTCGAACTATAACGCCCACATCCGATACCACCGTAACGGCTAGCTGGGGCGGAAAGCCAGGCAACTGCGCTGCCGGCGCTGGACTCACTATGACCACTCAGGATAAGACCTACAACCTGCCCGTTGCCCAGTACAACTATTCCGGATCTGGTTTTAATAAAGAATTCTCCACCGGAGAGCGAAGCATTATCGATTTAGACTCTTCTCTTTACTACGCTAACTATTACAGTGGCGCAGCCCCTACGGCTTTAAAACAAGCGGGAACATACCCTGCAAATCCATACTACACTTGGACTTGTTATGATGATGCCCAGGAAACCGTGGCTCGCATCCGCGTGCAAATTCGCGAATGGAATGAAGTGGCCGAGTTTGAGCTCGAAGCTGCTGGAGATCCCGACACTTCGGGTGTTGAACCCAACTGGGGCGCAAGCGTTAACGACTATCGCGATTGGCTCGACATGACTACAACATACCTCGACGCCTTTCCAGGAATGCCTGAGTTATAAACAGATTTTCGGCTCGTAAAGCAGAGTCTTGCAAGTTCCAGTGCGCATAGATATGATTCCTCTTCAGGAGATTTTATGCGCCATCGATTATTCAACACTTGTCTCGTTTTCGTTATCACCTTTTTTGTTTTCCGCTCCCACGCCAACGTCGTTGGCACGCACATGCAAAATTTTAATCCCACAACAAGTGGTCTTGATTTTGTGACTATTCAATCAACAAAGACATTGCCCAAGGCAGAATTTGCGCTGGGTGTATGGGCCAACTACTCCATGAACTCTCTGCCATTTTTTAAAGCGCCAGGTGCGACAAGTGGTCAGACTTTTTCCGAACCCAACGACAAACTTCTTTCTGGAGATCTTAATTTAGGTCTCGGACTTTTTGATAATTGGGACATCGGACTCAGTTTGCCCACGATTCTCAATCAAGACATCGATAGTTCCACTCAAGTCGGTGCTTACGATGAAAAGGGACTTACGGAAATTCGCCTCAACAGCAAATACCGTTTTTACGCCGAAGAAAACTGGGCTCTCGCGGTGGTGGGTTCTGTAAATTTTGATCGCATCAAAAATAATCCTTTCTCCGGCACTGACTCTGGTCCAACGTGGAATGTGGAAGGGGTTTTTGATTATGTAATCCAACCCGGAATGCTGTGGGCTGTGAACTTGGGTTATCGTCTGCGCGATGAAGGACAAGCCATTGCAAATTCAGACGTTCTTCCGCTGTCCGATCAAATTCTTTACTCGTCGGCGCTTTCCTATTTGCATACGCCGTGGGATACCACTTTTATTTTTGAAGTTTTTGGTAGTTCATTTACAAAAAACACTCCCCTGGCCACCGACCGCTCGCATAGCAACTTAGAAGTTTTAGCCGGAGCTAAATATCAACTCACTCCCAAAATTGCCACCCATGCGGGTATCGCCACCGAGGCCTACCGTGGCCACGCTTCGCCAGACATGCGCGTTTACCTGGGGATGGTGTGGATGATGGGCCCTATCCGTGAGCGCGTGGTTGTTGCGCCAGAACCCGAGACAGTCGTTGTTCAGCAGACGACGGTTGTACAAGAAGAACAACCCACCGAAGTGATTGTTCTGTCGTCGATCAACTTTCATAACAAATTGGATGAAATGACCGCAGCCTCTCGCCGAGATTTTCAACCCACCATCGAAAAAATTAAAAACAATACGCAAACCTTGCGTAAAATTATTGTGGAAGGTCACACCGACTCACGCGGCACCGATGCCTACAATCTGGGTCTCAGCCAACGACGAGCCAATTCAGTGGCCCGAGTTTTAAAAAGCGCTTTAGGCGAACAGGTGCAAATTGAAGGTGTTGGCAAAGGGGAATCTCGCCCCGTGGATCGCAATGACTCCGACAAAGGTCGTGCCGCCAATCGTCGCGTTGAGCTAAAAATTTATCGCAATACGCCCTGAGTTGGTTTTGACAACAGGCTTCGCTTCATCTCGCGAAGCGGGATGCCGACAAGGCATTATGGGTTCCATCGTTAAGCTGTCGGCATTATTTTTAGTCGCAATCCTAGGAAGCGTGTTTTTGCTCTCCTCCCGTGCAAAGCTCACTCAACCAAAGTCTTTGCGTCACGTGTTAGGTGCCATCCAAATCAGCTACGACAACGAAACTTATAAGGTTGTTAAGTTGAGCAAAGGAAACGATGTGCTCATCGAAATTTACAGCACCAAAGATGGCGCTCTCACGCTGCACTCGCACTTCGAACTCCCAAATCAGCAGGACCTTCACTACGATTTTAGAACTGGTGTGGGCAACCTTTTCGCCACCGACATGGACTCTGATTCAGAAAATGAAATCATTGTTCCCGTGATGGGACGAGGGTTGGAAACTGAACTAAAAATAATTAAGCACGATAAAGAAAATAAAAAATTCTATCTACTTTGATTTTCGCGCGGGTTTCAACACCGCTGGGGCCTTGATGCTTGGCTCTTCAACGCTGCCGAGATTCGCTTCTACGTCAGTGACGGTTCGCTTGCTCAAATCTCTCCACGACTTCCCTGCGCGCGCTTTTGGATCCATTTGATAGGACGTCACCGCCGACGAATGATCTTTGTAGTTTTTAGAAAATACGTGCGTTCCATCATTCTTGCTCACAAAGTACAGATACTCCGTATTAGCAGGCTGAACCGCGGCACTGAGGGCCTCAAGTCCGGGGTTGGAGATGGGTCCCGGTGGAAGGCCGCTTCTTTTATAGGTGTTGTAGGGATGATCGGCAAGCAGATCGCTCTTGGTAATATTTAAGCGATAGGCACCTGTTTTGAGAAGTCGTGCGTAAATAACTGTGGGATCCGTTTGCAAACGCATTTTCTTTTGCAATCGATTATGAAAAACCGACGAAATTTGTGGTCGCTCAAAACCGGCACCAGTTTCTTTTTCTATGATCGAAGCCAACGTCACAATTTGATGGCGCGCCCAGCCAGGACGAGTGCCAATTTTTTTAAACTTGTCTAAAAAACGCAAGACTAAACGCCGCGCGATGGTTCGACAGCCGTCAACTTTTGTAAAAAAATAAGTGTCAGGAAAAAGGTATCCCTCTAACGAAGTAAGCTCTTCCGGAAAGATGGACTTGATAAATTTTTTGTTAGTTGCGAGAGCTACGAAGTCCTCCTTTTTACAGAGAGTGAGCTCTTCAAGTTTAGCGCCAATCTCGAACAAATTTGTTCCTTCGGGCACAATCAAACGATGTCCCAAAGACTTACCGCTGCGGAGAATTTCAAACAGTCCGTTGAGTGTGGTTCCCACGGCAACTCCGTATTCACCAGACTTCATCTTTTTGTCATGACCAAAAATCCGCGCCCACATCACAAATACTTCTACGGAACCGATCATTTCTTTGTCGTAAAGTTGTTGTCCAACTTCGCGCAAAGTATCATTATCTGTCACTGTGATAATTCTATACGCCGAGTGCGGCAAGGCCTTGCTGTAATATTCCTGAGTTTGCCAAGCAACAAACGCACTCACTATGAGAGCAATCACTAAAATCCATTTTAGAAATCTCATCGGCCTCCAGAGCTGTAATTCATCCCCGGTAAAATATTTTTGGAATCAAAGGGGGTTTCATCCTCTAAGCATGCCACAGGTACCGTGCAGTAATAAACTGCGAAGGTGGACGTTGGTCGGTCGTTTCCTGATTTATCTCTGCCTCCGAATGGTAGTTTTGAACTCGCCCCATTGGTTGTGCGGTTCCAATTCACCAAGCCAGACCGCGCCTTTTGTACAACGTACTCATAGGTCTTTTTGTTTTTTGAAAAAATAGATGTGACCAAGCCAAAACCTGTTGAATTGTTAATTTGTACAGCCTCTTCCAAATCGCTCGCCGTATACACAGCTACATTGGGGCCAAAAATTTCGTTTTTTTGGTACACCGAGTTTTTGTTTATATCTTTGATTTTATAAATACTCGGAGTGACGTAATACCCTTTTTTCGAAAGCTCTAGCTGCTTTCCGCGCATGATCTTTTCGCTGCCTTCGCGAACCGCGATTTCTTGAAAACGCAAATACGTATCCAAGGATTTTGCATTGATCAAGGGGCCCATAAATGGATTGTCCTTCCAATAGCCTATCTCTAATTTTTTTGCCGCTTGATAAAATTTTTCTAAAAATTCACCGGCAATCGACTCATGCAAAATCAAGCGGCTGGTACACGAACAGCGCTGTCCCGCCGAAGCAAAGGAGCCTATGAGAGATTCGTAAATTGCTTTTTCCATATCGGCATCATTCCAAACGATAGTGGCATTTTTGCCACCCATTTCTAGGGCATGGATCTTCCAATAGTGATTGATTGTGCCCTGTTTAATTTTAAGCCCCGTCTCGTAAGAACCCGTAAACAGGATTCCATCCACCAGCTCGTGCTCAACAAGGCGTCGACCGGTATCGCCCAAACCCTGAACCAAATTAAATACACCGGCAGGAAAACCCGCCTTGTGAATACATTCGGCATAAACCTGTCCTGTGGCCGGCGTAAACTCCGACGGCTTAAACACCACCGTGTTACCGGTCATCAGAGCGGGAACGATATGGCCATTGGGCAAATGACCCGGAAAGTTAAACGGCCCTACTACAGACATCACGCCGCGTGGTTTGTAGATCACTTTTCCGCGAACTCCTGGCAGAGCGTTTTCGACCACCGTATCTTCGACCAGACGCATGGCTTGGTCGATCGTGATTGGAATTTTATTAATCATCGCTGCGACTTCGGTCAAACTCTCCCACTGGGGTTTGCCGGTTTCTCGAGAAATCACTTCGGAAATTTTTTGTTTGTTTTCTTCAAACACAGTTTGCAGTTTTTTAAGATAATCAATTCTAGTGGCGAGCGAAAGTTGCGACCATTCCGCAAAGGCTTTGCTTGCAGCCTCACAGGCGCGATCTACATTGGAGAACACGTAGGGAACATTCACCACCGACTCGGAAAGATCGGCGGGACTTTTTAACTCGATCACGCCGTCTTCGCTCTCGACCTTGATGAACTGTCCTTGAATGTAATCGCCCAAATAAGGAATACTCACAGCCATGATTTCTCCTATAGCAAAGAGCAAAAAACGTTTTTGCCCAAAAATTGTTTTAGATATGCGTTACCCACTAGGTTTACAGAGACCGTGTCTTTTTCCACGGAAACAATGGTCTGTGCGCAAAAGAACTCACCGTCGTCAACATAACCAATGAGGGCTTCTTGCATCAACTTTTTGTTGCCCTCAACAGCTTTCACGATCTTTCCCTTTTTAATAACTGAGACCTCTTTTAACTTACAGCCATAGTGCGGACCTCCATCAAAGGGATCCACTTCATTTTTATAGGTAAAGCCCATTTTTTCCAAAAGATGTTTGGCGCCGCGAGTTTCTTCGGCCACTTCGCCAATCACAAGCCTGGCGCTGGAGTCCAAAAGGCACAGGTAAATGTCGTCTTCGGGAAAGAGTGTCTTAATAAAACCCTTGTGCTGCTGACTGACACGATCGGCCTCTTGGTAGTTCATGCCCGTGAATCGTCTGCCCAAAGCCTCCCAGAATTCACTTCGCCCTTCTTCGGTGAGTGGAGGGCTGAGCTCACACAGGATATTTTCCTCAAACGAAGTTGGCGTTATTCCCATATAGACAAAGCGACTTAGGCTTAATAGGCGCCCTAGTTTTATCGGTTGTCGGCGATAGCTTCGATCTAAAAGCAGACCGCCAATTTCCGTGGGGCCGCTGATGTCTTCGCCAAGGCTTAAAACACTATGAATAAAACCGACGCCTAAATTGGGGCTCTGTTTTTTTCGCTCAAAAATTTTAAAATAATAATGCGGAAACTTTTCGGTGCCGTGTTTTGCAAGGATGAGACAGGTTCCAATCACTCGTTGCTCTTCAATATCTTCCAGTGCAAATAGGTACTCCGCGTTTTCCTTATCTAACTCTCCGGCAAAACTTTGCAGACTGCGTTTGATCTTTTGTTTTAAGATTTTTGCATCCGCTGGGAGATTAAGCAGCGTAAACTGCTTTGCCAGTGCCAATAAATCTTCAAAATCACCTTCACGAATACTTCTCACAATAAAACTCATAAACACACCTTTTCAATCATACTTAAATAAAAATCTTCAGCCGTTTGTAAGTCTTTGATCAACACATGCTCTTCGGGAGTGTGCGTGTTGTACTGCCGATGCCCTGGCCCAAAAACAATGCAGTCAAAACCAAACCGGCTAAGGACGTTGGCTTCGTTGGTTACGGGTTGGGTCTTCATTTCTGCGGCAACTCCAAGTTGGCGAATCTTGAGCATACAGTCTTGGGCAAAGGGACTTTGAGGATTGGTACTAAATGGTTTTTTAGCATCGAGAATGCGAAACACCGCACCAACACGCTTACACGTGTCCGCAATAAAACCCATCCACTGTGCATATACAGCCTCGGGAACATCAGATGTCCAGCGGACGGCCCCCGCAAGTCGCACATGATCGTGGACCGTGCGAATACTGCCTATATTTAACGTAGAAAATGGCGGATCAAAATCTCCACTGATATACTTTTTAAAGTCTGTTTCGAGAGAGTTTATTGCACCGTAAATTTCGCGCAATTGTTTTCCGAGGGCGTCTGCTTTTTGTGCTGTTAAATCAAATTCCAACGCCGCCTGAGTGGGGATGGTATTAAAACTCACACCACCGTCGACGTTGAGCACCTGAATAGACTCTGGAAGTTTAATCAAGTACTCGAGCATTTTAACAATGGCATTCTCACCCGTTTCGGGAGAGGCTGAGTGGGCCGCTTTGCCTTGAAATATTTTGCTCTGGGTGGAGGCCGTGAGTTCGTCCCCCGCCCACTCGTCTTCGTTCTTACTTTTAAATGGAATAATAATTTCCAGGCGAGCAATTCCTTTTCCGGCATAGATGATCTGCAAATCTGTGGGCTCACCGATAAGTGCCAGCGTCGGCAAAATTCTTCGCTCACGAACAGCCTTAATGGCCCCACGCATATGCTCCTCCTCTCCGAACGTTCCTAATAGAACTGCCGAGCCCGAAAGAGTTTTCCAATTTGCTCTCTTCATTGCAAAGAGCTTGCAAAGAAAGTCCAACTTTACATCGGCCGCCCCGAGGCCATAAATTTTATCGCCGCGAATGGACGCCTGAAACGGATTGAAGCCGGTTTTATTCCATAGCGCAAAAGAGCCTGGGTCCACCGTATCCAAATGCGTTTGTAACAAAAGCCTTTGCGGATTGTGACTTGGATGAATAAATAAATTAGCCTGTGATACCCCACTGGATACGTCTTCTGAGACTTGCGTAGAAAATCCTAAGCTCTCGGCCAGACCTTGCAAAAAGCGAACAGCTTCGATGTTCCCCTGCTCTGGAGAAGTATCAATGGCAATTAGCTTTTGGGCCGCTGATAAAAAGTCCACACGCTCTCCGTCTTTAAGCTTTCGCGATTTCCAAAATTGATTGTTCGATGATTTTGACGGCCTTTTCGATATCTTTGTCTTGCATAATAGCTGGGACGAGAAAACGCAATCGCAGAGGCTTTTTGCCGCACGTGTAACACATCAAGCCGTTTTTAAATAAAACTTTTATTAACTGGTTTACTTTGTCTTTGTCTCCAGAAAACGGCGTCACCGCAATCATCAGCCCCAGTCCGTCGGGATCCTCGAGCAATCCGCGACAAGCACCGTCCATACTTTTTTTAAACTCTTGAATAAATTTTTGATGGATCTTTTGCACTTTTCCTTGCGGTCCAAAGTAGCCTTCACTCATTTCATCGAGAATCGCGATTCCTGCTGAAAGCGCCGACGTGGCTCCAGCAAAAGTCCCAGCGATCAATCCCGGCTTAGGATTGTACTCCTCGGTGTAAAGTGTCGCGGCCACCTGCACGGTTTTCGCAATTGTACAAAGATCCACGTACTCACCAAAGCCCATGGTCTGAAACGCAAATGCCTCGCCGGTTCTTAAAAAGGTTTGTACCTCGTCGGCCCAAATGGCGATTTTGTTTTTTCTGCACTCTTCAAAAAGAGGAATAAAAAAATCAAGCGGTGCGGAGCGGTAACCGCCTTCGCCAAGCATGGGCTCAAAACAGAAAACCGCAATTTGATTTGGAAATTTTGTGATGTGCTCGCGAAGTGCGCTGAGAGCAATTTCACTGCTGCGCGGGTTTGTTTTGTCGTAAAAGGGAATGCGCAAAACTTCGTTGTACGTTGGCAAACCTTGTTTGTAGTCAGGATTGTCAGTGATTTCGGCCATCATCGTTGAGCGACCCGAGAACGCATTCTCAACGGATATTACATATTTTGCTGGCGAGTTTTTTTGCCGCGCCATTTTGAGAGCATTTTCGTTGGCCATTGTTCCGCAAGTTGAAAGCCAAACATGTTTTAAACGGCTGTTTTTAGCAAGACCAACAAGTTTACGACTGATCTCCACATACTCTTCGCCGGGTTGAAGGTGACCTTGGTTCACGGTGTCCTGAAGAGCACCGTGAACGCCGGCAGCAAGAACGCGCGGGTGGGAATGCCCCAAAAGATGTACACCAATTCCGTTAATTAAATCTAACTTAACACTGCCATCCTGACACTGCACGTAGGGTCCGTTGCCAAGGCCGCTGCCAATGTACGGCCAGTAAAGTGGTCGTCCGCGATACTTACCAATTTCTTCGAGAAGTTTTTTATACTCTTCAGTCAGATCCGCCTGCGGCCCACGCACATCGTTGATGGCTTCGGTTTCTTTCATCACTTTTTGGACCAATTTTTGGACTTCGGCTTCAAGATTAATTTGGTTTTTCATTTTATGTAGCACTTGCGCTCCCTCGATGGCTCAATTAAAATCATTATCTATGTTACCACTTTGCCTATTAGTATCACTGACATTTTGGGTCTCGTCAGCATTTCCCGACGCTTCGACAGACACTGTTTTCACCCAGGCTCTCGAGAGTTTCAAGCAAACTGATCTTACGAAAAGTCGTGAAAGTTTTCTGCAGCTTTTACAAAAATCTCCGAATGACCCTGTATTGCTTTATAACCTGGGTCTGGTGGAGTCCTCCGACCAACATCCAGGGCGCGCCATGGCTTACTGGCGCAAAGCGGTATTTTTGCAGCCTGGGTTTTCCCCCGCTGTCGCCGGCATTCGTCAGCTTGAAAAACAAAAAAATCCCTCGATTGTTCCCGCTCAGTGGTGGCAAAAAGGACCACGCTACGTGTCTTTATTCTGGCTCTTGGTAATTTTGCTTATTTTCATCGCGCTGAGTGTTGTTTTTGGGGTCAGAAGAAAACGAGCCATTAAACTAAAAATCCCCGAACCCCCTCTGTGGCCCGTGCCCGTTTGCATCACGACGTCTGCTCTCTTAGCGGGCTTTATCGCACTCCACATCAGCCTTCTTCACTGGCACACCATGGCCATCGTGATGGAACCTGTCGCCATCCACTCGTCACCAAACGTTGATTCCCCCGCATTGTTTGATTTTAAAGAAGGCGATGAAGTTGTTGTGCACCGGCAAAACGGCGATTGGTTGCAGATCCAGAGAGGTTCTACTGCCATTGGGTGGGTACAAAAAAACGCAATTTTTATTCATTCCGGTCCACCTCTTGCGCCAACGGCTTCCAGCCTTTGACTTTCCGCTTCAGCCTTTCTAAACTGCCTACATGAAATGCTTTCGTATTTTAATTTTTCTTTTTAGCTCTTTGTTGCTCATCTCCTGCGTCACAGAGCCCAAGGTAAATCTCAACACTCCAGAGGGTCTTTTTAAACTTGGCGATTTTTATCAAAAACAAGAGCGCTACGAAGAAGCTATCAATCAGTACAAAGCCCTTTCGAACAAACATCCTTACAGTAAATTAGCCATAGAGGCTGAGCTTCGAGTGGCTGATTGTCATTTTAAAAAAGAAGACTACATTGAAGCCTACAGCGCCTACAAAATTTTTAAGGAGCTGCATCCAAAACATGCGATGATGGATTACGTTACTTACAATGCGGCTGAGAGTTTGCGCGAAGATCTTCCGTCGACAGTGGATCGCGATCTCACAACCGCGTCCCAGGCAATTAATTACTACGAAGAGATCACCGCGCTTTATCCGCAGTCGAAATACGCGGCCGATGCCAAGGAGAAGCGCTTCAAGCTGATTCAAATGCTTGCAGACAAAGAACTCTACATTGCCGACTTTTATTTTAAGCAAGAAAAGTATTTAGGCGCTCTCACGCGCTACGAATTATTTTTACAATCTTTTCCTCTCAATCAAAAAGTTCCCTACGGGCTCTTGCGTGCAGCGCTTTCGGCTAAATACGGAAAACTTCCTGATCGAGCCGCAGCCCATGTTCAGAAATTGATTTCGGAACACCCACAGTCTTCAGAAGCTTCGACGGCGAAAAAGGAGTTCTCTGGTGTTGCAGGATGATCTCAAAATACTTTTAGATACAGCCAAGGACCACTTCAATAAGGGTCATTACAAGTTAGCTGAGCCGCTTTTATTACAGCTGCATAGCGAACCCAATCAAAAACCAGATGTGCCTTACATGCTGGCCTCCATAGCTTTTGATAAGGGCCAATTAAAACGCGCCATTCAATTGTTTAAGCACTCGCTCGAAATCGATCCTGAATTTACTGACTCCAGCGTGGGTCTCTCCATCATTCTCAACGATCTCGGTCGTTACGATGAGGCTAAAAAAGTCTTCGAGGACGCCTATTCGATCATGAAGCAAAAGCAAAAGCTTGGAAAAGATGCGTTTTTGCTACAGAAACTCGCGCAAAAGCACACAGAGCTTGGCGACTTATACGCTGCTAACAACCTTTTAAGTGATGCTGTTCTTGAATATCAAAAGGCGTTGAAGCACCAGCCACAAAGTGAAGAGCTGCAAAATAAAATCGATAAGTTTCTTTCTCTTTCATCAATTAACGATACGGGGTTATATGCAACAACTTAAAGAAAATATGACGCCTTTTATTTCGCAAAAGAAAATCGCCGAACTTGTGCATCGTCTCGCTAAAGAAATCGAAATCGACTACCACGGACGCGAAGTCATTTTTATTTGCCCTCTGAAGGGTTCTGTTTTTTTTGTAGCCGATCTCATGCGACAAATCTCGCTCCAACAAAAAGTCGACTTTGTTTATCTGACGTCCTCTGAAAAAGGCGGATCCTTAAAAATTATCAAGGACATCAGCACCAACGTTCAGGGAAAAAACGTTATCATCGTCGAAGAGATCATTGATAATGGACGAACACTGAATTTTTTGAAAAGTCGATTGATGGCGTCGAATCCCGCATCGCTTAAAATTCTCACACTTCTCGACAAACCCGCCCGCCGCGAAATTCCTCTCAAACCAGATTATATCGGAATGACAATTGATGATCGTTACGTAGTGGGTTACGGAATGGACTCGGATGAACTTGGACGAAACTACACGGACATTTACTCGTATAAAATGTGAATAAGACTCTTAATGTTATCTCATTTAAAATAGGTTGGGCTGTTTGTCTTTGGGCGGCTTCACAAAGTTATTCGTGGCTGATTCCATGGCTCTGTGGCGTTGGTCTCGTAGCTATCAACGTATCTGTGCAAAAAAAACGTCGTCTGGCGCTGGCCAAGGTTTTTACTGTGGTGGTCTTTGGCTTTCTTTTTGAGTTACTCAACCAGCACTTAGGTTTTTACGAATTTCCAAACCATAACTCCTTCTTCCCTCCGTTATGGCTGCTCTCGTTTTGGCCTGTTTTTTCGCTTTTATTTATTGAATTCATCGATGGTTACGCCAATAAACCTTTATGGTTCCATCTACTGATCGGCGTATCCGGAGCGGTTGGATATTATTTTGGAGAATGGGCAGGACTTATTATTTTTCGACGCCCACTCGAAATCTATCTAACACTGTTTTGCTTCGCGTGGGCTTTTCAATACTTCTTTATTGTAAAAGTTGTTCAGATCGTTCGGCGTCGACCCATTCTGTCGTTGGACTAATGATATGCCCAACCATGTCGTAGTCGTGGCTGGCCGTAATTTTTACGTTCACGATGTCTCCAACCTTCGCATCGCCTTCGTTAATTAATACCACACCGTCGATACCTGGCGCCTGTTGCGACGTGCGCCCCTGGAGTAAAAGTTCAGATTCTTCGCTCAACCCGTCGATAATAACTGGCAGCGTTTTGCCCACGAATCGTTTGTGAATTTTTTTGCTCATCTTCTGTTGCAACTTCATAAGGCGATGAAATCTTTCTTCTTTAACCTCTTCGTCGATTTGATCTTCCATTTTACCACCCGCAGTTCCATCTTGTGGAGAGTATTTAAAGCACCCCACTCGATCAAACTTTTGCTCTTCGACAAAGGCCATAAGCTCCGCAAATTCCTCTTCACCCTCGCCAGGAAATCCGACGATAAACTGTGTCCTGATAACAGCCTCAGGCATCAGACGACGAATGTTATTTAAGGTCTTTTCGATTTCAACCCGAGTCATTTTACGGTTCATTACCTTTAACATCTTATTGTTGATATGCTGAAGTGGCATATCGAAGTATTTCACTAAGTTTTTTCGCTCTCGCATCAACATGAGAACATCTTCATCAAGTCCGTCTGGATACAAATACAACAAGCGAATCCAGTCTAAACCTTTTACATCCGACAGCGCTTTTAAAAGCTCAAAGGGTGAGTCTTTAATTTCCGGGTTTTGTCGGCGGAGATCCCAACCATAATCTGTAAAGTCGTGTGAAATAATATTCACTTCGCGCACTCCACCCGCAACAAGCAACTTTGCTTCGTTGATAATGGCATCCACTCGGCGCGACTGAAGGTTTCCGCGAATTTTTGGAATGGCACAAAACGCACATCTTTTAAGACAACCCTCAGAAATCTTAATGTAGGCACGGTAAAACGGCTCGGAATTCACGCGCGGAGTGCTTTCCTCTTGCAAATATGTCGGCAAATGAAAGTACGCTTTCTGTGCCAATCCCTCTTCTTTAGCCTTCAGGATCTGAGAAATTTTTTGAAATTCACCCGACCCCACAAAAATATCCACTTCGGGAAGTTCTTTAACTAGTTCATCCTTATACCTTTGCGGCAGGCACCCTGTGACAACCAAGTTTTTTAGTTTTCCCGTTTCTTTATATTCAGAGGCATCTAAAATTTTCTGGATTGATTCTTGTTTCGACTCGTCGATAAAGCTGCAGGTATTCACGATGATAGTTTCGGCTTCGCTTTCGTTTTGCGTGATCTCGTAGCCATCTTTAAAGAGTGAACCCAACATCATTTCACTATCAACGAGATTTTTGGGACAACCGAGACTTATCATGTGGACTGTTTTTTTCATGGGATCCTAGAACTCGCTCACTTGAGCGTCTTTGGGTGGTGTATAGGTAAATACAGCGTCCTTAATGGACTTATCAAATTCAACGTTCGTAAACTGATAGATGGTTTCGTTTTCCATGGCATCCCAATATTTAAACTGGGCAATGACCTGTTTCGTTTTGTCCACCAACACTTGAGCCTTTTGAATTTCCTGCATGGATTTTTCAGGTTTTAAAAAATAAACCACCATGTCGTCTTGCTCCACAGATTTGTCCACTTGGAAAAAACGAAAGACTCCACCGTCGGTTAGAATTTGTAAAAGCAAATGCGATTTCGCCTTTTTGTTTGCGAGTTTTGTTTTCGCCACTTGAGTTTTTGAGTTTTTTGCATCTTTTACCGGTGGGCTCACCAGCCACAGATTTTTGCCATCAACGACGACGAGAGACCGTTCTTTGCCCGTCTCTTTATCCGACTCCGTAGACGTGAGCTCCATGCGGAGCTTACCCTTCTTCATTTGCAGAGTTCCCTCAGAGGATTTTGTCTGCTCAAGAGCATTTAATTTGTCGGTCTTGTTTACCGCCATGGTCACGGTTTTCGCGACGATGTACTTTGCATCCACTTTTTTTAGGAGTTCCACTTGATCCGCGCGTTGGGTTGCAGAACCCGCCAAAGAAAGCCAAAAAAGACAAACCGCAAAGACCCAATGTTTCATCCCTATGACTTAGCAAATTCTTCAAAAAATCTCAATTTTTACAATCTGAAATGAAAAACTTTTAAGCTGAATGGCTCACTCCTTTAGAGCCATTAGACAACTTTCCCGGTACACGAGAGCAACTGCCTGAAACCCCTGAGGTTTCCCCAGTGCCACCCAGACGGCCCTGGCCGTGGAACCCGTTGTAATGACATCATCGTAAAACCACACTCTTTCACTTCTGCGAACGCTGAGGGACTGCGTGATTCTCTGCGCTTGACCCCGCTCCCTTCGCCCTTTTGACTTATAGTGAGCTCGCGGCTCAATCTTCAGTGCCGTGGCTTCCACTCCCAAATATTTTGCTAATACGTGCGCGCCCTCCGAAGCATGATCACAGGTTTTATTTTTAGGAATGACGTAAACTATCTGGGTGGGCGGAGGTCCCAAAGAGTAGGTGAGATAGCGACGAAAGATTCGTTCCCGCGCGAGTGTTAAGCCCGTAAACTTTTGTGATCGAACCAAGCATTCAATGGCTTTTGAAGATTTGCTCCAGGTCCACATCGCAGATACTGGAAATTCGGGCGTCACAAAAAAACCCCTGAAAAATCGCTCTTGGTGCCACAAAATCTCCCAACAGGCGTCGCAAAGCAGATCTCTCTGCCCCCAACCACTCGCGCACAGCGCGCAGACTCTAAGATAACATTTAAAGGTTTTCATTTAATCAGTATTATCAGCAACTTATATGCCATCAATGGCGTTTTTGTTTTAACGAAACTGGATTGACTATTTCCGGGAGTCGGAGCATGTTCGTTTCCTTCATGAGAAGAGAAAAAGCCTCTGTTGGCGAATCTACAGTTATTCTCGCGGCTCTTGGTGTTGTGTTTGGAGACATTGGTACCAGTCCCCTCTATGCTATGCGTGAGGCTTTTAACCATGCCGATGGCATGACGACCGATGCCGGTAATGTTCTGGGTGTCCTTTCACTAATGATCTGGTCCTTGATTCTTATTGTTTCGCTTAAATATTTAATGTTTGTTTTGCGCGCAGATAACAAGGGCGAAGGCGGAGTTCTAGCTCTTACAGCTTTGATCTCTTCGCTGCGTCCTGTAGAGAACACAAAAAGAAGTATTATACTGATGTTTGGGCTCTTTGGAGCGGCGCTGTTGTTTGGTGATGGTGTCATCACTCCGGCGGTTACAATCCTTGGAGCCGTTGAGGGCCTGAATGTTGCCACCCCTATGTTCAAACCTTTTGTTGTTCCAATCACTATTACTATTCTTGTGGTTCTTTTTTGGGCGCAACATTATGGAACAGCAAAAATTGGCGCTGTGTTTGGTCCCATCATCCTCCTGTGGTTTGCAACTATTGGAACTTTGGGAATCTTTGCGATTGTTAAGGCCCCAGTAGTTCTCGAAGCCTTCAATCCCATCTACGCCATTGATTTCTGCATCCATGGTGGTAGCAAAATCCTTATTGTTTTGGGCGCTGTTTTTTTAACAACGACCGGGGCCGAAGCCATGTATGCGGACATGGGGCATTTTGGTGCCTCCGCTATTCGCAAAGCTTGGTATTATGTCGCCTTCCCCTGCTTGCTCCTAAATTATCTCGGCCAGGGCGCTCTTTTGCTCACTTCGCCGGAAGCAAAAGCAAACCCATTTTTCTATCTTGTGCCAAGCTGGGGTCTGTATCCAATGGTTGTTCTTTCGACGATGGCTGCGGTGATTGCTTCGCAGGCGTTGATCACGGGTGTTTATTCTATTTCTCAGCAAGCGATTCACTTAGGCTATCTTCCTCGACTGCGCATTGTGCACACTTCGAGTATTGCTAAGGGGCAAATCTACATGCCCCATATCAACTGGCTACTGCTTGGAATGACGGTTTGGTTAGTGATCACATTTCAAACATCCAGTGCGCTCGCGGCCGCTTATGGAATTGCCGTCGCTCTCACAATGATCATTACTACGGCTTTGGCTTGTATTGTTGCGCGCCGATTGTGGCGCTGGTCGGCCACCGTTACTTCTATCGCCTTCGTTTTGATGATGGCTGTGGATCTTGTGTTCTTGTCATCAAACGTCATCAAAATTCAACATGGCGGTTGGTTTCCTTTGGCGCTCGCATCTGTTCTTTTTATGATCATGACCACCTGGAAAACAGGTAAAGTCATACTTTTTGAATACCTAAAATCTCACACCATTCCCTTTGAACAGTTTCTAAAAGACATCCGCACCAAACCACCGGCCCGTGTTCCTGGAACTGCTGTGTTTATGACGGCGGAGCCCTCCGGGATTCCCCTCGCTCTTCTGCATAATGTGAAACACAACAAGGTTCTGCACGAACGAAATATTTTTCTGACTATTTTTGTAGAAGAAGTTCCGTTTATTCGTAAAAATGCCCACGTTGAAGCCACTGAATTAAAAGATGGGTTTTACCGAATGTCCGTTCGTTATGGTTTTATGGAAAACCCAGACATCACCGATATCTTTGACGTCACCGGCGAAAGCCAAATCGTTCTTGATCCGGAACAAACGTCCTTCTTTCTGGGTAAAGAAACTATTATCGCTACTCACAATCGAGGCATGGCGATATGGCGTGAAAAACTTTTTTCGTTTATGTCCAAAAATTCCGAAGGCGCCATCGTCTTTTATAATATTCCACGCCAACAAGTTGTGGAACTCGGCGTTCAAATCGAACTCTAAAGGTACGGACACACTTTTTGGGACTTGTTGCGTAAAAAAAATCTAACCTTTTTCAAAGGGCTTCTTTTTAAGACACGTCCATTCATGGACTCGCTCGCAGCTCGAAACATCGTGTTTGCGAGAGGTCTTAAAAAGAAGCCCTTTGAAAAAGGTTAGATTTTTTTTACGCAACAAGTCCCAAAAAGTGTGTCCGTACCTTTATTCGTTGTGGTAGGGGATGCCCTTAAGAATTGTGAAGGCGCGGTAGATTTGTTCTAGCAAAAAGAGTTGGGCTACGTGGTGGTTCATGGTCATTTTTGACAAGCTGATTTTATCGTTGGCGCGCTTTTGGATGGCTTCGCTAACGCCGTAGGCCCCACCAATAATAAACGTGCAGCGACGGGAACTGAAATGTTCCTGAAGTTTCGAAAGCTTTTTTGAAAACTCAATGGAGGTCATCGCTTTACCGCCCACATCGCAAAGGATCACATAGTCTTTATCGTCGATTTTTTTAAGAAGGCGCTCGGCTTCGCGCTCGATTTTTTCTTCGATCTTTTCGCGCGCTTCACGGTAGGGCTTGATAGCCGCAACTTCAAATTTGATAAAATGATTTAATTTTTTTTCGTAAATTTGTTGAGCGAGCGCAAGCCAGTTCTCTTTGTCTTCGGAGACAACAAGCAGCTGCATTTGCGTCACAAACTATTTTCCTATTTCTGGTTTATCAAGGGTTGGATCTTTCAACTTAAGATCCTCCGCCATTCTCCAAAGGTTTTCTAGATTGTATTCCATGCGGACGTAATCATAAAAAATATGAACAATCAAAGACCCAAAATCCACAAGGACCCAGCGCCCCTCATCCATTCCCTCGATGCCCACAGGAGTCAGACCATATTGATTTTTGACTTCTTTGTAGAGCCACTCACCCAGGGACTGTGTGTGTCGCTTACTTGTTCCTGAAGCGATGATCACATAGTCCGATGGGGCGATCATTTCTTTTAAATGCAGGGCCCGTACATTGATGGCTTTTCTATCAAAAAGAGTGTTTGCACAAAACTCAGTAAACAAACGGTAATCGCCCACTTTAGGGCCGATAAGAGGATAGAGATTGTGCTCTTTAATATATTCTTCCACTCGGATATCTAAAAACTTATCAACACTGCGATTGGTTTTTAAAAATTTGCGAATCTCTGTGGCGGCAACGTCGATTCCTTTAACACGCAAAAACTCAACGGTTCTGCCGGTTGTGAGAGCAATAAAAGAGCGGTCAAGAACGTCAACATAAGGACGAAGCTCAACGGGAAGATCTTCCTTACTAAACGGTAAAATGTTTCCCGGGCGGCTCACCACGATAAAGTTGCACATTTCCAGAAGCTTTTCGAACTTGTGCCATTTATGAATTTGATAAAATTCATCTAAACCTACAACAAGATGAATTTGTTCCGGTGTGTACTCTTCGAGATACTTTTCCACAGTTTGAATCGTGTAACTTTTCCCTTTGCGACGAATTTCTTGATCGTCTACTTCAACATTATCAAAGTCTTGCAAACCTGCTCGAACCATCTCCGCGCGCTGTTCGGGCGTTGGACCATCGACAAAATCTTTTAATGGGTTTTGGTGCGCCGGAATCACATACACTTTGTCGATTTTTGTTTTTTCGAAAATATTTTGAATACAGTATGTGTGACCCATATGAAAGGGATCAAACGTGCCGCCATAAAGGGCAATTATTTCATTACGCATTGTTTGAGTCCTTTACAAAGACGATCTCTGATAACTTATTTACAAGCTGAGGAAGATTCGTTCTCGTTGCTGCAGAAATCTTAATTATTTGTTTTTCGCCTTTTTTTGCAAATTGAGCCTCTAAATATTCAAGACGATCAGGCGTTGTTGAATCTATTTTATTAAACACGACAACTTGCGGACGTGTTGCAAGAGCACGATAGCCCTCTTGCTCCTGATTCAGGGAGTCGTAGGCCTTGAGTTCCTCGTTGATATCACAAAAATCCTGCCACACATCACGGTCGGAGAAGTCACTTACATCTAATAGGTGAACAAAACATTTAGTTCTTTCGATATGCTTTAAAAACTTATGTCCCAAACCGTGACCGAGATGGGCCCCTTTAATAAGGCCTGGAATATCGGCGATGATAAAGTTTTTATCATCAGAAATGGAGACAATAGAAACAACCCCAAGTTGTGGGTTGAGAGTTGTAAACGGATAGTCGGCTATCACAGGCTTGGCCGCCGTCACCGAAGACACCAATGTTGATTTTCCTGCGTTTGGAAAGCCGATAATTCCCACATCGGCGATGGTTTTAATTTCGATCATCACATCGACAAGTTGTGCGGGTTCGCCGGGTTGTGCATAAGTAGGAGCTTGGTTCACGCTGGTTTTAAAAAAGGTATTTCCTTTTCCGCCGCGCCCACCAGTTAAAAACTGATAATCCCCCGCTTTTTCGATATCCAGAAGAATTTGTCCTTCGAGATCTTTGACCACGGTTCCAACAGGAACTTCGACGATGAGATCTTTACCATCGGGTCCACTCATTTTTTGAAAACCACCGGGATGCCCGTCTTCGGCTTGAAGCTTTCGCTTCCCCGTATACGAGTACAAGCTGCTTACGTTAAGCGTCGCACGAAAAACAACGTGTCCACCGCGACCACCATCTCCACCGTCGGGTCCACCGCGAGGAACAAGGGCTTCACGGCGAAAACTGACTTTTCCAGCTCCACCTTTACCTGATTGCAATTGAATTCTAATTTGATCTACGAACTTCATGGGGACTCGCTACGAGCGATAAGATTGTGCGAGAGAGATCCTCTCGCAACATTCAAACTCAGATTATGCCGATTTAGCTTCGGAATAAACGCTCACTTTAAATTTTTGTTTTGTGATGCGCTCAAACTTAACTTGGCCTAAAATTACAGAATAAATCGTATGGTCACGTCCAATGCGAACGTTATTCCCTACGTAAAATTCTGTGCCACGCTGGCGAACTATAATAGTTCCCGGAGTTACAGTTTCGCCACCAAATCTTTTAACACCTAGTCTCTTACTTTGACTGTCGCGGCCGTTCTTTGTACTACCCGCGGCTTTCTTCGATGCCATACTTCACCTCTACTATTGATTATTTAGTTTTCTTTGCGACTTTCTTTTTCGTCGCGCCCGTAGTTTTCTTTTTAGTTGTGGTTTTTTTCGCTTTAGAAGCAGTGGCTTTCTTTTTAGGAGCCGCAGCTGCTTTTTTAGCTTTTACCGCTTTTTTCTCGCCTGAATTCGCCGCAGCCAATTTAGCTGCTTTTTTTGCTGGGTCTTTTACTGGAGCTGACATTTCTGTAACAACTTTTTCACCAGTGGGTCCAACAATCGATTTAACAAACAACTCTGTATACGGTTGTCTGTGGCCCGTAAGACGTCTGTAGCCCTGACGACGACGGCGTTTAAAAATAATAATTTTTGGATTTTTGCTTTGCTGAGTAACGACCACAGTAACTTTGGCGTCCTTCACAAGTGGCGAGCCAAATTGAGTGGTTTCACCAGAAACTATCAGAACTTCGTTCATATCAAATTCATCACCAAGATTTTTTTCGAGCTTCTCGACGCGAACAACGTCTCCCGCTTTGACTTTATATTGTTTACCGCCTGTGCGGATGACTGCGTACATAGGACCTCCTGAAGGAGGTAAAGAAGTGCCACAGCGCAAAAGTTTTGTCAATAAAACCGCCTACTTCAAAGGCAAAAAAATAGGCCTGCTTAACAAGGCAGGCCTATTAGTATATCTAAATTTAGAACGGATTACAGATGATCGATAACGATATCTCTCGCCATAACCGTTTTGCGTCCATCAGCCTTTGCAGACTCTGAACCTTTTTCACATAATGCTTCTACGGCTTTACTGAGTATGTCGATGGTTTCAGCGGAAGTGTTAAAGCCATATTTATCTTTAATGTGTTTCTTTACTTTGCTCGTGACGACAAGAACGTCTGCCATGAAGACCTCCTAAAGTGCATAAATTGCTTCCTAGAATCTATATTAGGGGCCCTGAGAGTTCAAAAGAAATAAAAGCGGCGTCTCAGCGTGTTTTTTAGCTCATTTAAAATCGTTTTTTATTAGTAATTTTATATACTTATCGAAAGCTTCACGGCGCCTGTCGGGGTTCGCCGCCTTGCGGCCTAAATCTCAATAATTTTATCGCCGTCCACTTGCATGAGCTTGGCACTCCGCAAACCATCAGCCTGGGGACTAATCCATACAAAGGCCTTTTGCCCCTGAAACTTTGTACATTCCACATCGAGAAAGGCAGGAGACCATGTGCCGGGATTTAAATGCTCGATGGCCCCAATGATTTCATGGCGCACAATATGGGTGTGTCCATAGATGACTCTTTTTGTGGAGGTGATCATGCCTGAAAGCGATAAAACTTCCTCATCGGGCTTCTTATAGAGCGATATATAGGACTGCACGTTGCGGCTGTAGAGGAAATAAGGGGGAAACAGAATTCCCACCGGCACCAGCATCCAATAGAAGGAGATTTGATAGATCTTATCAATTAATAAGAACGCATAGAGCAAAAGAAAAAAACCAAACAGAAAAATAAATGTTCGATCCAGCCACAGTTCTTTTAAAATCTTTAAGGGGCTGTCCGAAATGGGCTGTGCGAAGAGCGGTTGAAGCTCACGCACCATTCGCGGTGTGGCATTGGCTTTTTTGGCAATTTCATCAACACGGTCTTCGATGGTTAGGGGGTTTTGTAAGGCGCGTAGTGATCGATGACGAAGTGTTTGAATAAAGGTCATAACCGTTGACCAAAACCCCGTCCAGATGAGAAGGGGTTGGGCGCGCAGCATGTATTTGAAGTAGGCCTTGGTAAAACCCCAAGCCGAAAGCAAATAGTTTGCGTCGACGTGGGGATTAAAGAAACCCATGCCGTTACTTAAGTAGCGGCACGCTAAATCGCCAAAAGGTAAGCGCACCAGCAGTCGATTGTAGTCCACCACCACCGGATTGATGGGGTCTTGCATGCAGCAGAAAGGATCGTGCTGGTGTCCGTGTTCAACCAGGGTGTCTTTGTTGCTGATGTAAAACCATTCCACAAAACGCACGTGTCGACGCTGCTCGATGTCTAATTTTAAAAGTTCGAGGATTTTTTTTTGAACGTCGAGCCAGTTGAGTTCGAGATCATGGTTGCCAATGACAAAAACCACGCGATGACCTTCGCCCACAAACCACGTCAGGGCTTCCACCCAAATCGGGTGATCTTTAAGAATCATTTCAATTTTATAAATGGATTTTTCTTTTTCCGTATCCAAACCGCGACGCGACTCCAGCCAGGAGACATGGTAGCCCGGCTCTTTGGGAAACGATGTCACGCTGTCAAAATCAAAAATATCGCCATTGAGAATAAGCTCGACGGTTTTGCCTTGAGCTTCGCTATGAATATACTTAAGGAACGAAAAAAACTCCGCATCAAAAAAAAATTCTTTCGACTTAAATTTTTTCCATAGAGGATGTTTATGGTTTAAGGGCTCCGATTCGCAAAGGTGAAGGTCACTCACCACAGCCGTGTGGCTGGCTGTAGAAAAATCGATCTCCTCATTTGAGAAATCGATGTGAGTAGAAACCGTCTCTACCATGTGAGCTTATTTTCTTTAGGTTCGATAACTTTTAAGATGAGGATAGACAGTTCGTAGAGCAAAACCATGGGTACCGCCAAAAGCATCATACTGATCGCATCGGGCGGCGTAAATACCGCCGAGGCCGCCGCGATGGCAACGATGGCGTAACGTCGCATTCTCGTCAAACCGCGACTGGAAACAATTCCCACCATTCCCAGCAGAACAATAATCAGAGGCATCTCGAAAGCGGCCCCAAAAACTAACACAGTCATCAGGAAAAAAGAAACATAGTAGTCAATGGTGATCAACGCTTTGTCGGTTGTTCCGCCAAACTCCATAAGAACTTTCAAACCCGCTGGTAAAACCAAAAAATAAGCAAAACTAACGCCTATTAAAAAAAGAATTGTCCCGAAGAAAATAAAATATCTGCCGAATTTTTTTTCTTTCAAGTACAAACCAGGCTCTATGAATTTCCAAACATGGTAAATCCAAACTGGGCAAGCCGCTACCAAACCAGCTATAACCGACACTTTGATGTGCGCCATAAATTTTTCTGTGGGTGCATTAAAATAAAGTCCCTCACCAGGAGGTAAAAGCTTGGCAATGGGCTGGCGTACAAAATCGAAGATATACTCGCTAAAGTACCATGCGGCACAGGTAAAAAGAACTATGGCATAAAGAGAATAGACAATGCGAGTTCGTAACTCGGACAAATGCTCTACGAGTGTGAACGAATCTTTTTCTGGTGACTCGGGATCATGTACTTGATTTTTTTTCGTCATGTTCATCTACCAAAAGTTGCTCTTGATGTTTTTTAAGTTCGGCTTCGAGGTCCACAGTCACCGAGTGTTCATCCTCTAAGAGTTGCGAACGAATGTGCTCTTTAGAATCATAAACAGCGTCTTGGATTTCGGCAATGGCGCCAAGACCTTCCTGCATGGGTTTTTTGAGTTCCTCTTTCATTTCTAAGAGTCCACCTGAAAGATCGGTGGTGGCTTTTTTAAATTCGTTCATCATGCGGCCCAACACCTTGGCGACCTCTGGAAGCTGTCTGGGCCCAATGAGTAAAAGAGCTAATACACCAACAATAAGAATTTCGGAAAAGCCTAGATTAAACACAGTCCTGCTAGATTAGCGGGTGACCTATTTGCTGTCACCTTTTTTCATTGATTCTTACAGTTTTTAAGGCTTTGGCCGTTTTGGTAAATGCCCTTTTCAACCAAGATGTCTTGCGCGAGAGATGAACCTGTTTTGGCCTGTAAGTCCATTAAACGCAAAATATTAGCAGGGTCGGAACCGATGGTTTTTCGACTCATCACCATAAATACATCCACAAACAAGCTAAATTTTTGCGCGATTTCCATATACATTTTTGCGTACGTATCTTCGTACATTCCGCGTGAAAGCGACGAATAGGCTGTGGCACCCATGTCGATATAATAATCCACGTCGACCACTTTGCGCTGGAAGGAGTCGGAAAAAAACCCACTCATGTAAAGCGCACTATCGCCGAGTTTTTTTAGAAGATCGTAGCGTTGTTTTTGTGGAGCATTGGCGGCTCGTAACATCATCTCTGCAAGGGTATCGCGAGTTCGTTTTCCCGAAGCTTCTTCCTCGCTATATAAATTTGTCGCTAAAAGATAATGATTTAGTAAATCAACCAGGTAGGCTTCGACATGCGGGTAGGTTTCGATTTTTCTATCAAGTAGTGCCTCTTTCAGAGACTGCCTGAAAAAGGTTTTTGAGTCTTCGCCAATGGATATAATGGGCTTCACAGTTTTATTTTAACACGCAACTAGCGATTCTAAAAAAAGATTTCGCATCTATAATCTCAACTTTGTCTCACTATAAGACGTTTTTATGTAAAACTCTTCTTAGGTCGAGACCCTGGCTCAGAAGGGCCCACAACCGAGAGCGCAAACGGCTGCGAAAACAGCTTTTTTGCCAGGCTTTGCACGTCGTGACTGTTTACTGCGCGCACTTTAGATTCATAATTGTAAATCTCCTCATAGGAAAGCCCGTAGATTTCATTAAATGCTATGGACGAAGCCACCGAGGAATTTTTTTGCAAACCAATGTCGTGACCTCCGATGAGATAATTTTGCGCTCTTTGTAATTCGTCTTCGGAAATGGCTGTGTTGACCATTTTTTGTAGCTCGTCTTGCATCATCGCAATGGCGGTGTCCACTTTTCCTGGAGAACATCCAATATAAGTTGCAAAGTAGCCAGCTCCCAAACCTTCCATTTTCATTGGCGACACGCTGTATGCAAGCGATGCTTTGTCGCGCAATTCAATAAACAAACGCCCACCCTGTCCAGAGAGCACAGCTTCTAAAACCTGTAATGTGTAGCGATCTGGAGAATCCAGCGTCAGCCCCTGTACGCCGCAAATAATGTGCGATTGCTCTTTATCTAGTTTTTCAAAATGGTAAAGATTTTCGGTGAGGGCCTGAGCACCGTGGAGTTTTGCTACTACTTTTTGCTCACTGTTTTGTAATTTTGCAAGCACTTGCTTCCAACCGTGCAAATCAAAATCGCCAGAAACCGAGGCCACCGCCCCTGAAGGGTGGATGATTTGTTTTAAATACTGCTCAACATCCTTGGCCGTGATCCGCGCGAGAGTTTCGTCGCTACCGAGCGGATCTATGGCATAGGGGTGACCTTGAAAAATCATTTTCTGAAACCATTGGACGGCGATGGTTGCCGGAGAATCCTTGCGCGAGCGCAAAGTTTCTAAAATGGATATTTTTTCACGCTCCAAAATCGAAGTTTGAACATCAAAACCCACCAGAACGTCTTCAAAAAGGGACGTCAGCGATGATTCAAACTCCGAAAGTCCGTCAACGACGAGTCCGAGAGTGTTTCGACCAGAGTAGGAATACAAACTGCTTGCCATACCATCCGTGAGCTCGCGAAGTTTTTGCTCAGAATGTTTTTTGGTTTGCGAACTCCAAATTCGCCCCGCAAGCTCTGCCAGGCCAGCC
Source organism: Bdellovibrionales bacterium (assembly GCA_031429075.1). Classification (GTDB taxonomy): domain Bacteria; phylum Bdellovibrionota; class Bdellovibrionia; order Bdellovibrionales; family JAGQZY01; genus JANPLN01. The sequence continues at coordinate 52,076 of JANOYW010000028.1, forward strand.
ATATTTTCTGGGACCGCTTGCGCTCCACCTAAAAACGCAAGACGCAAATTGTAGATCGGTGTTTCGAGGGACTTCCGCGAAAAAAGGCGCAGTCCGTTGGGCAGTGATTGTGACTCTACCTTTGAAACAGCACCGGTCGCGCGCGGCGCTGCCCGCTTTTGATTTTGGCTGCTTCCGTTATTAGCCACAGGGGTTTGCGGGCAAGTGAACGTCCATGCTGTAAAAAGTTTTTCGACTTTTTCTTTTTCTGCAGGCACCATGGCGGTCATCAAGATAACTTTTGGGTTGAGATATTTTCTTGCCACACTCAACACATCTTCTTTTGTGACGCCAGCTAAGGACTGATGAAATTTTTCGTGAAATAGCAAATCTTCCACCGCTTCGAAATTTCCGCCATATTTTCTGGCCAGGCCACCTACTGTTTCCATGGTGTAGGCTTCTTCGGATAAAAAATTAATCTTTGCTTTGTCGAGCTCCTCTTGAAGAGCACCTTTTTCGAGGAACTCGTTGAGACAGCTTTGAATTTCGCCAAAAGCGAGCTCCAGGTGTTTGGGGTTAAGACTTCCAGAAATAGAAACAAAGCCCTCTGCCTGTGACGGCGCCCACAAACCTGCACCGATGGAGTTCACTAAATTTTGCTGCATGCGCAGTTTTCGATATAAACGAGAACTGGCCCCCTGCCCCAAGATCAGCACCATACATTCGAGGGCTGCTAAATCACTGTGTTGGATCTGAATACCTGGCCAGGCAATGTAAAACACCGCTTCCTCGAATTTGGATTCTTCGACAAAGATTTTTTTGGAACTGATTTTTGCGGGCGCTATTCGTTCGGGTTTTTGAGTTGCGCTTTTGCTCACATCGCTGGTCATTTCCTTCACATCTGACTGAAACGTTGCTGCCTCAAAGTCACCAGTTACGACAAGAAACATGTTATTGGCCACGTAGCGTTCGGCAAAAAACGAGCGCAGCCTCTCTACGGGGACATCTTGAATGTTTTTTTCGTAGCCGATCACCGGCACTGAATACGGATGGCCTGCATAAAATTGTTCAAAGAGGTTTCTACTGGCCCGGCGACCAAGACTGTCGTGACTGCGTTTGATTTCTTCGATCACCACTTCGCGCTCACGGTCCACTTCTCCAGGATCAAAAGTAGGCGTGGACACCATGTCGGCGATGATTTGTAGGGCTTCTTTGTAAAAATGTTTCGAAATGGTGATGTAGTAGACTGTTTGGTCAAACGACGTGTAGGCGTTGATTTCTCCGCCGCAAGCCTCCACTCGAGCTGCAATCTCTCCGGCTTTAAAGCTTTTTGTCCCTTTAAATACAAGATGTTCGATAAAATGACTAAGGCCCTCGTCGCCCTTGCGCTCGTCGGCACTACCATTGCGGGTCCAAATTTGCACCGATACGACCGGCGACTTATGGCTTTCGACTCCAATGACCTTAAGACCTCTAGACGTTGTAAATTCATGAATCATTGGTATATTCCCCGTTCTATGTTTGGGTTGTATCTTCACATTCCGTACTGCTTACAGCGCTGTCGCTACTGTGACTTCGCCACTTATGTTCACGATCAAATTTTACCCCCAGAAGATTATGTTTTGTTGCTCAAAAAAGAGCTTTTAGCAAAAACCCGACTATTCCCTTCCAAAAAGTTACGTTCTATTTACTTTGGCGGCGGAACACCGAGTCTTCTGGAGACTTCTCTCATTCTATCCTTGCTCGACGAGATTGCAAAGTGTGGCTTAGAAATTTCTCAAGAAACTGAAATTACTTTGGAGATCAACCCGGCAACTCTTGAACGCAATAAAATTACCCGCCTCATCGAGGGCGGTGTGAATCGCTTTTCAGTAGGAGCACAAACATTTAACGAGGACCTCTTGCGAGACGCTGGGCGCAAACACAGCAGCTCTGACACTCGCCAGACCTTAGACTTGTTAGCGGGGCGCGGAATCAATTACAGTTTTGATTTACTTTTCGCATTGCCCAAGCAAACGCTGAGTATGCTTGAAGACGATCTGGCAATTATTCAATCTTATTCACCCCCCCATCTCAGTGCCTATTGCTTGACTGTTCCGGAGGGGCACCCCATGTCGTTTCAGCGAGCCTCCGATGAGCGTCAGGTGGAAATGTTTCAGCTGATTGAAGATCGCTTATTGAGCGAAGGTATTCTTCGTTATGAAATCTCGAATTTTGCCAAAAAAGGGTTTGAATCAAAGCACAATCTTCTCTACTGGCAAGACGAGGAATATCTGGGGATTGGCCTCAGTGCCCATTCCTATCTTAAACAAAAATCACCTTGGGGCGTTCGCTTTTGGAATCCCTCAAGCATCGAGAAGTACCAAGAAACGATTCACCAGCTTTCTGGAGATTATTTGCAGACGCTGGAGAGCATGGATTGCTTAGAGTCTCCCGACGAAAAAGATTCTCTGTTTGATTATTGTCATACGTCTTTGCGTCTCGAAGAAGGGCTCAGCGAAGAAAATCTTTTGAAAAAGTTTTCTAAAATTTCCGCTAAACCCGTATTGGGCGAGCTTGAAACATTGCAAAAAAATGCTTTGCTGATTCGCCAGCAAACGGGTCGCTGGGTTTTGACTGAAAAGGGGCGCCACATGAGCAATTACGTGTTTTCGTGTCTACGTTGACAACCCAGTATTGGGCCTCATAATGTAGGCAAACAAAGGAATCCCATGAGCGACGAGACAGAACAAAACGATGAAAAAACTGACGTGAACGTCGACTTTCGCGAAGACTCCGAACAAAGTGGAGCTCTCTCGGAAGATGCGTTGCGTGAAGATTTGACCAAAGCGAAAAATGAATACCTCTACCTTCGCGCCGAATTTGATAATTATCGACGGCAAGCGACGAAAGAACGCTCTGATCTTATCCGTTTTGCTGGCGAACGGCTCGCAAAGGATTTACTGGATACCTTGGATATTTTCGACTCCGCTCTCGCAGCAGAAGTGACAGAAGCCAATTTCAAAAATTTTGTTTCTGGAATTGAACTCACCGCCCAGCAGCTTCGTTCTACTCTAGCCAGACATCAAATCAATGAACTCCCCAGCCAAGGCGTTTTGTTTGACCCTAATTTACATGAAGCTTTAAGTTCTGAGGTGACGAGCGCTGTTCCTCCGGGACATATTTCACGGGTTTTTAAAAAGGCGTACAAATTTCACGATAAAATTATACGCCCTGCTCAGGTGGTTGTGGCCAAAGAAAAAGAGTAAGTGGAATGTCGCCTAAAAATTATTACGAAATTTTAGGCCTTTCGCACGAAGCCTCCGCTGACGAAATTAAAAAAGCGTTTCGGAAATTAGCTCTCAAGCTTCACCCTGATAAAAATCAAAATGATCCTATTTCTGAAAATAAATTTAAAGAAGTCACTTCGGCCTATTCGGTTCTATCGGATCCGTTTAAAAAGCGCGATTATGATCGAGTTCACTTTCCGCCGAAGACCGTTAAAAAACCAATACCTCGACCTGCGCCACCGACCGCATCATCTGCGGCGGCTAAAAGAGCCACTTCGATTGGCAGAAATTTAATTTATCATCTCAACTTGACCCTTGAAGAAGCCTTTTCGGGTTGTGAAAAAAATATATCGTATGTTCGCGTCGCGCACGGGAAAAGGACCACTTCGCAAGTTGGCGTATCTATTCCTCGCGGGATCCGACAGGAAAAAAAACTGCGGATTCGCGGCGCAGGGGAGTCCCAAACCGCTCAACAAGTCCCGGGTGATCTCGTGGTCCATATTCACATCCTTCCACATGCGAAGTTTTCGCTGGATGAAAATGATGTTTTTCTGCGGACGTCGCTTTCTCTTTATGATCTCCTATTGGGTGACCCTATCGAAGTCGCAACGCTGCACGGTCCTGCGCACGTCGTGCCACCTCGTTTTGATGAATTTGGGGCTCTAAGCCTGCAAATCGCACAAAAGGGATTCCAAATTGCCGAAAATGCGAACACCTACGGTGATCAATATGTGCGTTTTACAGTTGATGTCCCTCAGAGTTTGGATGAAAATCAAAAAGAAAAACTTCGCCAAATAAAGCGACACTCGGAGAAAAAATGATACGTCCTTTTGTGCTGATTCCTTTGCTTTTTTTAGCTCTCATCGGGTGCCAAACTACAACCTACGTTGAAGAAAACAAAACTGTTTCTCAGCCCTCTTCCGCCAGTGTACAAAAAACCTATCAAGATGCGCTTCAGTACTTTGATCACGGTCAAGATGAACAGGCTACGAATCTGCTCAAACAAATGTTGAAAAAAGATTCCCCGAATGATCTCACGGATGATGCGCTCTTACTTTTAGGACGAATTGATTTTCGCAAAAGACAGTACTCCTCGGCCTATAAGTATTTTGATCAGGTTTTTAATTCCACTTTTCAAAGCCCGCGCGAAAACGAAGCGCGAATTTTCGCTGTGCAGTGTCTTCTCGCTCAGGACCAGCAAGAAGCGGCGGAAAAACTCATTCGCAGCTCTTTGGGACAACCCTCTTTAACCAGCAAAGAAAAAGCATATCTCTTAGAGGCTCAACTTCCGCTATTATTAAAACGCGATTCTCAACTGGAAACTTTTGAAGCCCTCGCGTTTTTGGCACAAAACCATCCCAATACAAACTCTCGAGAAAAATATCGCGACCTCGCAAAAAACTTTATCGATTCACGTCTTAAATCGACTGAGCTTAAAGAGCTTTCGGAAGACTCTGAACTTGGCGACTTTCGCGCGGAAGCTATGTTTAAGTACGGTTTGGCGATGGTCTCGGAAAACAGACTCGACACCGCGAAAACATACTTCTCTCGCGTTATCAGTGTTGCTCCCAACTCCTACCTAGCCCAACAGTCCGAAAGCATGTTGAAGCAACTCGATGCTCGGGCCTTTGTAGAGACCAAAACAATTGGTGCGATTTTGCCAATGTCTGGCCCCTACGCGCAAATTGGCGAACAAACGCTTCGCGGACTGCAATTAGCTCTTGGAATATCCGGTTCTCAAAGTCGATTTAATATTCGACTTGTTGTGCAGGATTCTCTATCCACACCTGAAGACTCTTCGAAGGCTGTGGAGAAACTTGTTCTCACAGATCACGTTATCGCAATTGTTGGCGGACTCTCTGCAAAAACTGTGGTGGCAGAAGCTACCAAGGCTCAGGAGTTGGGCGTTCCTTTTTTAGCCATGTCGCAAAAATCCGATCTCACTAAAATTGGCCCTTTTGTGTACTCCACCTCTCTGACGCCTCGACTTCAGGTGGATGCCCTTGTTAGTTATTCTATGGAGAAACTTAAACACCGACGTTTTGCTATCATTTATCCAAATGATCGTTACGGTGTAGAATACGCCAATATCTTTTGGGACGTGGTGACTTCACGTGGTGGCAAAATTACTTCGGCGCAAACTTATGCTCCGGGCGAGACTGATTTTAAAGCCCACATAAAAAAAATGGTGGGAACTTACTATCTAGAAGATCGACACCAAGAGTATCAAGACCTTTTGCGGGACTGGAAAAAGAAAAACACCAACAAGCGTAAACAACCTCCAGAAACCTTACTCCCTCCTATCGTGAATTTTGAATCTTTATTCATACCGGATGGACCAAAGGCGCTGGGGCAAATTGCGCCCATGCTTTCCTTTAATGATGTGAACAGTATTCAGCTATTGGGCACAAATCTTTGGAGCTCGCCAGATTTTATTCAGAGAGCGCAAAATTTTGTTGAGAAGTCCGTTTTAGTCGACACCCATCTTCCAAATTCCCCCGAATATTTAAACTCCGACTTTTACCAATCCTTCCGTCAGGCCTACAAGGACCGACCCGGAAGTTTTGCTTTACAGGGCTTTGATTCCGGCCGCCTCGCCCTTGCTGTGTTAAAAGATGGTCCGCGCAATCGCGTAGATTTTTTACGTTTACTTTCATCGGCAAACCAAGTGGCTGGCGCCTTGTCTCCACTGAAAGTTTCTTCGGACCGCGAAGTGCAAAGACAACTTGTTTTAATGGCCGTCAAAAAAAATCAGTTTGTTCCTGCGGAGTAAAAGTTTTAGTCGCTTTTTGCAACATCGCCTGATTCGAGACGATTTTACTAGCTACTGCTCCAGTTGAGTTTTTGACACTGCGGTTTTTTCCGCTAAATCCAGACCTTTACTGCCTCTTTTTTTGTAAAGGCAGGATTTTATTTCTCCGAAGAGTTATCAAAGACACAACAAGAATCTTGTGGCTGTTGTTGCCTGAAGATTCGGAGGAATGAATGGATCAAAACAATTTGAATATCCCTGAAATGCTGCCGATGCTCCCTGTTCGAGACATAGTGATTTTTCCATATATGATCATTCCCTTGTTTGTCGGACGCGAAGCTTCTATCCAGGCCGTCGAAGAGAGTCTGAGTAAAAATCGCCTGATCTTCTTGGCTTCACAAAAAGAGTTCAACGAAGAAACTCCAAACCCAGAAACTATTTACAAAACTGGAACCGTCGCAATGATTATGCGCATGCGCAAACTTGCTGATGGCCGAGTTAAAATTTTAATTCAAGGTATCAGTAAAGCTCGAGTGACTTCGTACACTCAGAACGAGCCTTTCTTTAAAGTTGCCATTGAAAAGATCGATGACACTTTTACTCCTTCAGAAACGCTACAACCACAGGTTGAAGAGCTAATTAAGAATGCAAAAGAGCATCTCGAGAAAATTATTGCTCTTGGCAAAATGCTTTCTCCAGATATTCTTCTGGTTCTTGACGACATCCAAGAGCCTGGCCGTATCGCCGACCTCATCGCTAGCAATCTAGGGTTAAAAGTCTCCGATGCACAAGGCATTCTTGAAACGACAGATCATGTAGACAGACTGAAGCAAGTTGTAAATTTACTCGTATCTGAACTCGAAACGCTGCAGGTTCAATCGAAAGTCCGTTCCACAGCTAAAGACGAAATGTCTAAGTCGCAAAGAGAGTATTTTTTGCGCGAACAAATGAAAGCTATAAAGAACGAGCTTGGCGAACAAGACAGTAAAGGTGACGACCTCGAAGAGGTTCGAAAAAAGCTCCTCGCGGCACAAATGCCGCCAGAAACCGAAAAAGAAGCACTTAAACAACTTGGTCGACTTGAGCGCATGCATCCAGACGCCAGTGAAGCATCTATGCTTCGTACGTATTTAGATTGGATGACTGATCTTCCGTGGAATAAATCTTCTGAAGATTCCATCGATTTAAAGTCTGCTAAAGAGATTTTAGAAACTGATCACTTTGGCCTCGAAAAAGCCAAAGACCGCATTATGGAATTTTTAGCTGTTAGAAAACTAAAGCAAACGGTCAAGGGGCCCATCCTTTGTTTTGCAGGTCCTCCTGGAGTAGGTAAAACCTCTCTAGGTAAGAGCATTGCTAAGGCTATGGGGCGGAAATACCATAGAATTTCTTTGGGTGGAGTTAAAGACGAAGCAGAGATTCGTGGCCACAGAAGAACTTACGTGGGTGCAATGCCTGGAAAAGTGATTCAAGCACTCAAACAGTGCGGAACTCGAAATCCGGTGTTTGTTCTCGATGAGATCGATAAACTTGGAAGTGACTTCCGAGGTGATCCGAGTGCAGCGATGCTTGAGGTGTTAGACCCAGAGCAAAATGCTACCTTCCGCGATAACTATCTAAATGTAGATTTTGATTTAAGTAATGTATTGTTTATTGCCACTGCGAACGTTCTTGAAAACATACCTCCCGCTCTCCGCGATCGTATGGAAGTGATTCATCTTTCTGGTTACACAGAAAACGAAAAGCTTTCTATCACAACAGATCATGTTGTTAGCAAGCAGTTGGAAAACAACGGTATCACCGAAGAACAGTGTCGCTTTACTAATGAGGCACTTGCTTACCTGATCGCGCACTACACTCGCGAAGCGGGATTGCGTAATCTCGAAAGAGAAGTAGGCTCGATTTGCCGTAAAGTTGCAAAAATGATCGTCATGGGTGATTTAAAATCCGTAACGATCACTAAAGAAAAAGTCATCGATTACCTTGGTGCTCCTCGCTACCTAAAAGAGGATCGCCTCGAAGAAGACACTGTTGGTGTGTGCACCGGGCTTGCCTGGACACAAGCTGGTGGACAAGTTCTGTACGTTGAAGCTCTTGGAATGAAGGGCAAAGGCGGATTGACTCTTACAGGTCAGATGGGCGATGTGATGAAAGAATCTGCCACGGCAGCACTTTCCTATGCGCGAGCTCATGCTGAACAACTGGGAATTGAAGACAATTGGTTTGATACTAATAATATTCACATCCACTTACCTGCTGGCGCTGTTCCAAAAGACGGTCCTTCTGCTGGTATCACAATGGCCACGGCCATTATTGGTCTGATTACACAAATCCCAACTCGCAAAGATGTAGCGATGACGGGCGAAGTGACTCTGACTGGACGTGTATTACCGATTGGTGGGGTTAAAGAGAAGTGCCTTGCGGCCTATAACCACGGAGTAAAAACTGTGATTCTACCCATGGCGAACCAAAAGGACATTTCAGATATTCCAGATGAAATTCGCAATAAGATGAGCTTTATCTTTGTAGAACACCTTGATGAAGTCCTGCACATTGCTCTCAATCAAGAGAATAAGAAGTCTGCTTCTCCGCGCAAGAAAAAGCACAAAGAAGTAGCTGCGTAGTTTATGAAATAACGGGTTGTCTTGAACAACCCTAAAAAAATAAAGGCCACTTCCTGGTGGCCTTTATCGGAGAACGATGACGCTTAAATAAGAGATTCCCTCTATTTGGGACGGGCGATGGATCTCTCTTGTTTTTTCACCGTTATTCTCCTCCGTGAATGCGACTATTTTCTTTTTCCAAAATCATTACCAAAGTTTTTAAATCAGAAACCTGCTGCTTAAGTTGTAGGATTTGATCCTCTTTGCTTTGCAAAGAATCCAAGTAAGCGCGCTTTAATTCGTCCAATAAAAGCTTTGTTGTCAGAATCGGATCGCTGGAAGACACGGATGGGCGCGTGTAGTTCATTATGACTTCGGACTGTTCCATGCCTACTCGTGGCTGACCATCCTCTTGAATAAGGTACTTACCGTCTTCGAGCTTAAACTGGATCTTGTGCGACTTAATACGACGGCGGAGAGTCGATACACTGATGTCGTGCTTAATTGCATAGTCATTCAGTGGTATCCAAGTGCTCATTGCGTCGTCTCCATAACTGACTCCTTCGTCAACTGACTACTCAAGGTTAGCACATCATCTTTTCGTGTAAATGCTTATTTTGTTCGCTTTTCTGCCTGTTCACTGGCTAGCCAGTGCCTATTCATTCAACAAGTGTTTGATTTTATTGATTTTTCTCTGCTATGCTCGACCTATGAAGCTGTCCCACAAAAAAAAGATCGCCCTCGTCCTTAGTGGGGGTGGCATTAAGGCTGCCGCGTTTCACATCGGCGCCTGTCTTGCTCTTAAAGAAAAGGGATTCAAATTTGCGGGCGGAACTAAAGAAGAAGTTTCGGCCAAATATGGCAGTGACGAGCTCACTATTAAATTTTATGTAGGCTCTAGCGCAGGTTCCGTGATCAGTACTTTTTTGGCTGCGGGCTATTCACTCAACTCCATCATTCATGCGTTTGAACAGGGATCCACTGAACTTTCCGATGGCTTAAAATCCGAAAAACCTTTCGATGAAGATTTGAGCCCCCTCACCTATCGGGATATTTTTTCGATCAACGCCAAAGAGATGCTGCAAATTGTTCCGAACCTTTTTAAAAATCGCGGCACCTCCATTGTGACTGGGGGCCTGGAAGTTCTTTTAAAAAACGGCCTGCGATTGAATGGTTTATTCTCGACCAAGGGCCTGGAAAAATATATTCGTAACGAAGTTTGGAAGAGCAACACTTTTACCGACTTGGGCGTGGACTTATACATTGTGGCCACTCAGCTCAATCAAAGCCGCAAGGTGATTTTTTGCGCGAAAGATGAGTTGTCGAAAGACCACTCCATTCTTTACGCCAATTACGCCAGTGTGAGTGATGCCGTTGCTGCATCGGCTGCCCTTCCCCCTGCCTTTTCTCCCTACCCCATTAAAAATTCAGATGGCCAGGATATTTATTTTTTCGACGGTGAAATCCGCGATACACTCTCATCTCACGTGCCGGTGGACCATGGCGCCGACCTTGTGATCGCAAGCTACTCCATTCAACCCTACAATTACAATAAAACCATGGGCAGTCTGCATGAGTATGGAATCCCCGTGATTTTAAACCAAGCCTTGTACCAAGTTGTTCAACAAAAAATTGAAAATGCCATTCGAGCCCGAAAGTCTATCGAAACCATTTATAAAGCCGTCGATGGATATTTGAAGCAAGTTGATATTGCCGATGAACACCGACAAAAACTTTTGGAAATTATCGCCGAACGGGCAAACTTTAAACCCAACACGGATTACATTTATATCCATCCGCACGCGCAAGACTACAAAACATTTTTCGCCGATCACTTCAGCTTAAATCCACAAATATTAAAAGATCTTGTCCAGTCGGGTTTCCGCTCAGCGCTTTATGCTTTAAGAAAATGGGATATTTAGTCCCCTCATAAATACTTCCCTCTACAAAGAATAAAAAACGGCGTTTTTTACAAAAGAATAGAGTGGGTAGGAAAATATCCCAAACAGAATCATTACGACGGCCATCACTAACGAAACCGACTGAGTGAGATAAGCTTGTTTGGAGGGGCGAAGTGTTCCTCCATCATACATGTACATCGTAACGATAGGACGCAGGTAAAAATAAACTCCCATAGCCGAAGCAACCATGGCCATTACGCCCAACCAAAAATAACCTTGGTTCATGGTGGCAGCGATTAAATAAAATTTACCGAAAAATCCCAATGTCGGTGGCAGGCCTGCCAGACTGAGTAATAAAACAGACAGGGAAAACGCCGTTAGGGGTGCGCGTTTCGCAAGACCTTTAATATCATCAATCAAGAGAATGCTATCGGCCTTACTCTCTAAGGACGAAACGATAGAGAGGGAGCCAATGGTCATTAATATATAAGTGAGAAGATAAAATAGCATACTGGTTGTGCCTTCTTCGGAAGAGGCGCCAAAGCTGGCTGCGATCAGACCCATAAGAGCATAACCCGAGTGGGCGATGCTTGAATAAGCCAACATTCGCTTAATATTTTCTTGGCGAAGAGCTGCAACACTTCCGCCGATCATTGTGATGACCGCTAACCACTGTAGTACGTAGACAAGGTTCGATTTTTCGATGGCCTCTGTGTAAAGAAAAAGACGCAAGAAAGCGATGAAACTTGCCAGCTTCACGCCCGTTGCCATTAAGGTTGTCACAGGAGTCGCGCTGCCTTGGTAAACATCGGGAGCCCAGCCATGAAATGGAATGAGCGAAACTTTAAAGCCCATGCCCGCCACAAGCAGGCCCATGCCCACTAAGAACAGGCGATTCGTGAGGAGCAGTTCTCCGCTGCGAGCTCCGATTTCCTGAAGAACTGTCGTTCCTGTTGTTCCAAAAATAAAAGCCACGCCGTACAAAAATATGGCGGAGCCAACGGCGCCGAGTACAAAATATTTAAAGGAGGCTTCTTTAGAAAGAACTTGTTCTTTGCTTAATGCGATCAAAAGGTAGATTGATAGCGACATCAGCTCGATAGCAATAAATGTGATGAGTAGGTTGTTTGCCATAGTCACCAAAATCATACCCACAACAGAGTTCAAAACTAAAAAGATATGCTCCGAAAACTGATAGTCTTTTGTAGAGCTGTTTTCATAAAGCTGCATCAAAACAAAACCGGCAACCACATAGAGCACGTAGGCACTCCAAACAGAGATGCCGTCAACAATCAGGCCATTAGAGAAGGCTGTTAGAAAATTCATGTTGGAAAGTTTCCAATAGCCACTCACTAAAGAAATGTTCAATCCGGCCGCTGAGACGACACCAACAATGGACCATACTAAAGACACAAAGGGATTCATCTCTCGCCCACGAAAGGCTTTGACCGAGATGGGCACAAGGCTGGCAAGAAAAAGAACCACGAGGGGGCTGATGACAATGAGATCTGCGGGGTTAAACGTATTTAACATGGTTATTCTCTCGTCTCTGCTGATTCTACCGCAGCTTCTGCACCGTAGATGTTCAACTGATAATTGCTCTTGTTCTCAATAAAATGTCGAATGGACGCGTCGCTGTAACTGAGAAAATGTTGAGGAAAAATTCCCATCCAGAAAATAAGAATTACAATCGGTGTTAAAACCAATCCTTCGCGCAAATTTAAATCCTGCATTTCTGGATGTTTAACAACCGTCTCGCCCTTTTCACCGAAGAAAACCTTTTTCACCATCCACAACATGTAGGCTGCACCCAGGATAACTCCCGAAACAGCTAAGGCGGCGATCCACTTGTTGTAACTGAAGGTTCCAATAAGAACTAAAAATTCACCTACAAAACCATTGGTCATTGGTACGGCAATACTTGAAAAAGTGATGATCAAGAAGAAGATGGCATAAATCGGCATGGCTGTTGCGAGTCCACCATACTTCGCAATTTCACGAGTGTGTGTGCGCTCGTAAATCATACCAACTAGCAAAAACAAACCACCCGTACTCACGCCGTGCGCGAGCATTTGGTAAAGTCCACCCGTAAGACCGTAGGTGTTCAACACAAAAAGACCTAAAATAACATAGCCCATATGTGACACTGAAGAGTAGGCCACTAGTTTTTTTACATCCACCTGAACCATGGCCACAAGGGCGCCGTAAATGATTCCAATAATTCCCACGGCGATAAATAAAAAACCCCAATAGGCCGCTGCTTCGGGAAATAGGGGAAGTACAAAACGCACAAAACCGTAAGTTCCCATCTTTAGCATGACTCCGGCAAGAATCACCGAGCCTGCAGTGGGCGCTTGAACGTGGGCATCTGGCAACCACGTGTGCAGAGGGAACACCGGAACTTTAATGGCGAACGCACCGGCGAAGGCGAAGAACAACAATGTTTGCGGAGTAAAAAAGTCACCCTCTACAAAGGGAATGGAGAGCTGGTAAAAATCCATAATGCTCGCACTATAATAACCGAGCTGCGCACGACATTGAAGAATGAGGTAAACAATAGCGGCCAACATAAAAACCGAGCCGGCCATGGTGTAAATAAAAAATTTGTACGTCGCATAGATGCGATTTTCGCCACCCCAAATACCGATCATAAAATACATCGGAACTAAAGACAGCTCGAAGAAAAGATAAAATAATATGCTGTCGAGGGAGAGGAACGATCCCAAAACGGCCGACTGAAGAACAAATAAGGCGATATGATAGCCTTTTACTTTTTGATCAATGGCATTCCAGCTAGCCCCGATAACAAGCGGAGTCAGAAGAGTTGTTAGAACAACCAAAAGTAACGACCAACCATCCACACCCAGATAATAAGCAATGCCATAATCAGGCAGCCAGTTAGCGTACTCGACCAGTTGTAGATCCGGGCTGCTTTTATCAAAAAGCTTTAATAAAAAAAGACTTTCAATAAAGAGAGCGACGCCACTCACCAGAGACACCCAACGAACGATTTTATCGTCGTTGATAAATAGCAGCACAAAGGCCACGACAAGAGGTAATAAAATCAAACTTGATAAAAACATTTCTTCCTCACACCATCAGGAGTAATAGGGTCGCAACCACGCCAACAACGATCATCAAAGTGTAGGACTGTAGCTGACCCGTTTGTAGGGATCGCAAACCTTCACCCGCGCTTTTAATAAAATCGGTTAGTTTATATGTCGATCGATCAATGAATCCTATATCTGCTTTCGTCCATAGGATCCGCGAAAATTTAATCAGCGGCTGTATGAACGCAAGTTGATAAAACTCATCAATATAATATTTGTTCGCAACAAGGTTGTGCAAAGGCCGCAACTTAGTGGCAAGAGTTACAGGAATGTTTGGTCTTAGCGCGTACATATAAAAGGCGATAAAAGCAGAAATCGAAGCGAGCAATACACTGACCACCATCAAAGTCATTTCGAGACCAATAGAGCCGTGCTCAAGCCCCGGAATAGGACGAATCACCGGCTCTAACCAATGCTCTAAAATGTTTGACGGGTGACTTGGTAAAAACGTTGAGAGACCGTGCGGTACACCCAGCCAGCCGGCAAATACTGATAGTGCTGCGAGTACGATCAATGGAATCGTCATGGTGGGAGGTGCTTCGTGGGGATGAGTCTCTTTTGGAACTCGAGAGCCTCCCCAAAAAGTCATCGCCATTAAACGTGTCATGTAAAAAGCCGTACAAATCGCAGCGACAACGGCGACTAACCATAGCATTGGACTTCCTTGTGGACTGTGAAAGGACATCCATAAAATTTCGTCTTTACTAAAAAATCCCGAAAAGAAGGGCGCGCCGATGATGGCAAGCCAACCACAAACAAACGTCCAATGGGTGATTGGTAAATACTTTTTGAGCCCGCCCATTTTACGCATGTCTTGCTCTTCGTGCATGGCATGGATCACACTGCCCGAGCCTAAAAACATAAGCGCTTTGAAAAAGGCGTGGGTCATTAAATGAAAGAAGCCCGCACCAAAAGCGCCCACTCCCACAGCTAAAAACATATATCCCAATTGTGAAACTGTGGAATAGGCCAGCACTTTTTTAATGTCGTTTTGTGCAATCCCCATTGTTGCCGCAAACAGTGCTGTTGCCGCACCAACAATGGCCACAACTGCCATAGCGTTTGGAGCAAGAAGAAATAAAGGGTTCAAACGAATGATCATATAGACACCCGCTGTCACCATGGTCGCTGCATGAATCAGCGCCGACACAGGAGTTGGGCCAGCCATGGCATCGGGAAGCCATACGTAGAGTGGAATCTGTGCGGACTTACCGGCAGCTCCCACAAAAAGAAACAAGCAGGCGAGAGTCATGGCGGCTGTCCAAGTTGTCTCTGCCGTCTCCGGCAGGACAGAAATTAATTGCGCGAAATCAATGCTTCCAAAGGTAACAAAAAGCATAAAAATCCCAAGCAAAAATCCTGCGTCGCCGATTCGATTGGTAACAAACGCTTTCATGCCGGCAGCGGCTTTTGCTTTGTCCGTAAACCAAAAACCAATAAGAAGATACGAACACAGTCCAACACCTTCCCAGCCTACAAACATCAGGATGAGATTCGCTCCGAGAACAAGGAGGAGCATGTTGAAGATGAAGAGGTTCAGGTAACTGAAATATTTTGCGGGGCGCTCATCGTGCGACATATAGCCAACGCTAAACAAATGAATCAGCGATCCAACTCCCGTGATAATCAGCACCATCAAAATGGAAAGTTGATCCACTACAAAAGCGACGGGGATATCCAATCCGCCCAAAGACAACCAAGTAAAATACTCAATGCGCAAACTTCGCTGGTCGGCGGGCAGGCCAACTAACTGACTAAAGAACATCACCGCAGCCGCAAACGAAACACCTACCGCTGTCGTGGCAATGGTGCCAGCAAGGACTCCATTTTGGCTGCGAAAGCGCAGTCCATTAATTAAAAAACCGACAACCGGCGATAACAATAAAAGTGCGAGTAAAACATGATTGGACATAATTTATACCTATCCGCGCAAATGCTCAAAAAAGCTAATGTTGAGTTCTTTGAATTTTTTAAACAGCATCACTGCCAAGGCAAGCCCAACGCCAGCTTCTGCCGCGGCGATAGCCATAACAAATAATACAATCACTTGCCCATCGAGGTTTTGATTAAAGTGTGAAAACGTCACGAAGGTGAGGTTGACCGCGTTGAGCATAAGTTCAATGGACATCAACATAACAATCATATTTCTTCGCAGTAAAATTCCCGACAGTCCTAAACAAAACAAGATGGCAGAAACAATAAGATAGTGTTCTGTCCCGATCATCATATTAACGGTCATGGGTCCCTCCGCGAATTCGTGAAAGTGCCACAACTCCAACCGGAATCACCAAGAGCAAAACGCCCAGGAGTTCAAAGGCCAGCACATATTTTGTAAATAATAGCTTCGCGATATCAATCACCTCGTAAGCTTCGTAGGTGACGCTTCGCTGAAGTGACTGCGGAGTCCGAAGAATGATCGAAGTTAATAAGCCCGATAACACACCAACCGATAAACCTTTAGTAAGTGCAGAAATATTTCCACCACTAAATTTTTCGTCGTCCTTGTTGGTGTCGATTAACATTAGCACTAAAACAAACAGCACCATGACCGCACCTGCGTAAACCATGATCTGCACAGCGCCAACGAAGGGAGCCTGTAAAAGAAAAAACAAACCGGCAACACCCAACATCGAAAGCACCAAGTGGAGCGCACAGAGAAGTGGATTTTCGTGCATCACGACTCCCACTGCCGCTGCGACCGTTGCCGCCGCCAAAAAGTAAAACAAAACAATCTCTGCCATCTTACACCGCACTTCCTGCCATTAATATGAGATACGCTGTTGCGAGAACATTCGCCAAGGACCACGGAAGCATTGTCTTCCATCCCAGATCCATGAGTTGATCATAACGAAATCGCGGCAATGTCCATCGCACCCAAATAAAAACCCAAAGAAAAAACAAAATCTTCAACAACATCACAACGTGCATCACCAGCGCTGCCATCACATTGCCAAGATTGACCGAGCTAAAAGCGCCGCGAACCGCGCTCGTTAGAGAGTCCGACAAAGAAAACGGAAGTTCATAGCCGCCAAAGTAAAACGTCACCATCACGGCAGAGGCCACCATCATGTGCCCGTACTCGCCGATGTAAAACAGAAGCATTTTGAGGCCGCCATACTCGGTGTGATATCCGGCGACCAACTCTCCTTCGGCCTCCGGCAAGTCAAACGGTAACCGATTGGTCTCGGCAAAGGCTGCCGTTGCAAATAAAAGAAATCCAAGGGGTTGATAAAAAATTCCCCAATTTGGCAAAAACGGAATTAAAATTTCTTTGCCAAAAAACATAAAATGCAAAGGACCTTTTTGCAGCTCGATCATGTTGGAAAAATTAAGTGTCTGATACAACATCAACATTCCAACAAGCGACAATCCCATGGCCAATTCGTAGCTAATCATCTGGGCACTGGCTCTGAGTGCACCAAACAATGAATACTTGTTATTAGATCCCCAGCCCGCCAGTAAAAGCGCGTAGGCTCCTAATGATGAAATTGCGAGGATAAAAAGAATTCCTATATCGAGATCGTAGCTTTGAAATTTAAAAGTGTAAGGCCCCCATTCGGAACCAAACATTTGGAAGGGCTGAATATCAATTGGCATTGAGAGGGGGATTCCACCAAACGCAATGGCCCCTGGTACTAAAGCTAAAACTGGGGCCGCATAATAAAGAAGCGCGTGGCTCTTGGGCGGAACAAATTCTTCTTTAAATAAAAACTTAACTGCATCCGCCAACAATTGTGTGAGACCAAGGGGTCCCACGCGATTTGGTCCAAAACGATTTTGAATAAATGCTGATCCTCGTCGCTCCACCCAAACCAGAATGGGGACGAGTTGTACCATCAATAAAAAGATGGCGAGCATTTTTATAACATTGACTGTAATTTCAAAAACATCCGATCCCATGGTCTATTCCCAATCCAGCGCTTTCGCTTTTATCTCCCAGAGCAACCCAAAAACAAACAGACCGATAAAAACAAATAGCTCCCAAAACATGAAAGCTCCTTGGCCAGCGTCGACGAAGTCGCGATAAGCAACGGCCCACGGGTACAGAAACAAAATTTCGATATCAAACATGATAAATAAAATGGCGGTTAAATAAAAACGAATGGAGACGTTGGTTTTTTTGGTTTCTTGTCCCGGCAGTCCGCACTCGTAGGGCATATATTTGGCTGCCGTTTTTTTCTTTTTGGGGCCCAATAGTGAAGCCACATAAACAAGCAGTGTTCCGAAAGTTCCGACCATGAGAGCCAGTACTAAAATAGGCAAAATCATAAATCACACTCCGCCGTGTTTTTTACTTAGTTTTTACTTTTTGTGTCTCCTTAGTAAGTAACTGAAGTCTTTATAAAATTCGAGCCCTTTTTGTATCTTTTTAGCGATTATTATGAGAAATCATCTGCGCATGTCGTTTTTGAATTTTGATCAAAATTTGAACAAAGCTCTTGCTCTCAAGAACGCTCGCATAACCTCTGCGGATCAGTTATTTTCTGCTGCTTTTTTAATCAGCCAGTCGTCCCCTGCGGCGAATGCCGCACAGCATTTGGTTGTAACAAAAGATCTCACCAGCGCTCATAAGTTTTTAAATTATCTAGATTTTTTTTCTAACTATTCGGGTGAAAAAAAATACGAAACCGCTGTTTTACCTCCCCACGACATTTCTCCCTACTCGGGCCTTTACAGTTCTCGTGCCGGGATGCAGCAACGACTTCGATGGTTGTATCTCGCATCACTTCCCCGCACCGCAACTGTTTTTGTGGCCCCCATCAAAGCCCTCGCGCAAATTACTTTGCCGCAGGAGCAGTTTTTAAACGCCATTCAATTTTATAAAAAAGGCGATGTTTTGCCCGAAAACCTGGGTGGCTTGCTATCTTCGCTGGGCTACCTTTCTGTGCCGGCAGTGGAAGATCCTGGAACCTTTTCCTTGCGCGGTGGAATCGTGGATCTTTTTTCGCCAGCCCACAGGCTCCCCATACGTATCGAACTTTTTGGCGATGTGATCGAATCTTTGCGTTGGTTTTCTCCGCAAACACAGCTTTCAGTTTCCGAAACCTCTGAGTTTTCTTTGATCCCCGCCCATGAGATTCTTTTTTCCGACGACAGTATCCTTCGCTGTTGCAAAACTCTCGACGGCCAAAAGAGCGAAGCCGACATTCCATCTCTGCAATCACAGGTGCGCAATCAAACTTATTTTGATGGCATTGAGTTTCTGCTTTCCTATTTTTACGAAAAACCTTCTCTCACTGCTGACTTTTTACCAAAAGAGCGACTCACCTGGATGCCGGATGCCCTGGCTTCAGATGCACAGCTCGTCAGTGATTTTAATCACCTCGTTGATGAATACAAACAGTACTCAACGCATATTCCAGCGCCCGACCGCATTTACGCCAAAAAAGAAGTGTTCGATACATCCCTTGTTCCACCGATTCTCAGTTTAGAAACTTTGGATATGGGAGATAGCACAGATTCGGTTTTTGATTTTCCCTCGCGAACCATCACGCCCGCAAAATCCACCATCTACCCAGAACGCGTTGATTTGTTGGCAAAAAAAATCGCGGAGATCAAGGCCACCCGCGGCCACGTATTTTTATGTGGCACTTCGGAAACGCAGTTTAAACGTTTAGCTCTTGCCTTCGAAGAGCACGCTTTACAATTGAAGTGGGTCCTCGAGCCCACGCCGTTGACTGTGATGCGGGAGGAACAGACTCAAAACAAAAAAATTGTGCATTTTTTAAATCACCCACTGGACACAAGCTTTCATTCCCTAAGCGAGGCTTTAGCATTTATTGGTGTGGAACATTATTTAAAAAAATCCGAAGCCCGCAAAACGCAAATTAAAGCAGAAATCAGCAAAGCCGAAGCTTTAAGCTTTTCTGAATTGCGCGAAGGTGATCCGGTGGTGCACACCCAACACGGTGTCGCTCTCTATCTCGGTTTGAAAGTGATGAATATCGGTGGCATCGAAGCGGAATTTTTAGAATTAAAGTTTAAAGATAACGCCAAACTCTTTTTGCCAATCTATCGCCTCAGCCAAGTACATAAATACGCTGGAGCAGGAAATAATTTTTTATTAGACAAACTCGGTGGCAAGCAGTGGGAAAAAACTAAAGCCAAAGTGCAAACGCGCCTCCGCGAAGTGGCAAATGAGCTTGTACAGCTGTATGCAAAACGCATGGCACTCACGCGACCTACTTATGATGTAAACAATGCGGATTTCGCGCAATTTGAGGACAGCTTTCCCTACGAAGAAACCGTGGATCAAATTAAAGCTCTCGATGACATCAAGGCAGATTTTTCTCGCGAGCGCCCCATGGATCGACTGATCTGCGGTGATGTGGGCTTTGGAAAAACAGAAGTCGCCATGCGAGCGGCCTTTCTTGTTGCGTCGCAAAAGCAGCAGGTGGCGATCTTAGCACCCACAACGATTTTAACCTTTCAGCATATGGAAACTTTTAAAAAACGCTTTGCTGGCTGGCCTTTGCAAATTGCCGTTCTCAATCGTTTTGTAAGTACCGCTGATGCACAAAAAGTTATCAAAGACTTAAAAGAGGGTCGTCTTGATATTTTAATTGGAACCCATCGACTGCTGAGCAATGACGTTCAGTTTTCAAACCTGGGTTTGTTGATTATCGATGAAGAACAAAAGTTTGGCGTTAAACACAAAGAAAAAATTCGCTACCTAAAAAATACAGTGGATACGCTAGCGATGTCCGCCACTCCCATTCCTCGCACCCTCAACATGAGTCTTCTCGGGTTGCGTGATTTGAGTTTAATCAACACTCCTCCCCACGATCGACTGCCAACGCGCACTTTTGTTTCCAAATTTGATATGGCCGTGATTAAAAAAAGTGTCATGAGCGAAATCAAACGCGGAGGGCAGATCTTCTTTTTACACAACCGTGTGCAAAGCATCTATGCGCTGTCTGACGATCTAAGAGCGAATCTCCCAGGTGTACGCATGGCTGTGGCGCACGGTCAAATGGATGAGAATTCGCTCGAAAAAACCATCGTTGCTTTTTTTAATCGCGAGATCGACATGTTAGTATGCACAACGATTATCGAGTCAGGAATGGATATTCCAAACGCCAACACTATGTTTGTGGATCAAGCCCACGCTTTGGGTTTGAGTCAACTTTACCAACTGCGCGGTCGCGTGGGTCGCGGAAAGCAGCGGGCGTTTTGTTATCTTTTGATTCCGCGCAGTGGTGGCATCGACGATATTGCAAAAGAGCGATTGCGAATTTTACAACAGAACTCGGCCCTCGGCAGTGGCATCCAAATTGCTCAGTATGATCTTGAGTTGCGAGGAGCTGGCACTCTCCTCGGCGAAGAGCAATCAGGCGCAGTGGATGCCGTGGGCTACGAACTTTATATGGATCTATTAGAAATGGCCATCAACGAGGCCAAGGGGCAACCCATTGAAGAGACGGTGGAGCCAGAAATAAATTTAAAGATGAAAGCTCTTATTCCACACGCTTATATGCCAGACATTCGTTTGCGATTGTCATACTACAAAGCGCTTTCCAACATTCAAACAGTGGATGAGATTGATCAAATTGAGGTGGCACTTCGTGATCAATTTGGGCAACCGCCGGATGAAGTTTTTAACTTGATGGGCCTTATGATGATTCGCCTTTTGTGCAAAAAATTAGGAATCCGCGATGTTTCAAGCGGGATCAACACCATCAGCTTGATTTTTACCGAACTCACAAAACTTCCGCCCACAAAGGTGATCGAGCTCACTCAGTTGCCCAACAAAAAATACACGCTCACCCCCGACAGCCGCCTGCGAATTCGCATGAACGCTATTACATGGCAAAACGTATATGCGGAATTGGAATTTCTCGAGAAGTATTGTCCTTAGGTCCTTCGCTTCGCTCAGGATGATGTGTCACCGCTTGTCAGATATTCCTGCATTTTGGGATAAAAACAGGGAAGTGGTTTTTGTACGAGTTCGACGATTTCTTTTTCCTTGAGGCTGGCTGGACTTCGGGGGATTGGCAGATCAATGCACGAGAGAAAAAGTTGCGAAAACATGAGTTCGCAGGGGTTTTGCTTATTAAAGCGAGCCTTATATTGAGGCTCTAATTTATCACAGCTGGTTTGTATGGTGAGTCGGTGCTGATGTAAAATATCTTTAGCTGTGATTTTACGTTCGTCTTCGCTGAAAAAAGACTTACTAAATTGTGAACTCGTCGCTTTTTCTACGTCTCCCTTTTTTTGTAGAAGCCATTGCTTTATTTTTGGCTGCTTATAGTTTTCGAGTTTTGCCACTAGTTCGAAGATTTTTTTTTGGATATACTTTTTATTTTTTTCCTGCTGAGAAAGAAATTGTTTTTCCTCCTGTTCACAAACCTGCTTTACCTCTAATAGATTTCGTGCGCCGCTCGGCTGGAGTTTTGCACAAATCATATTTTCTCTTTTTAGCTGATCTTGCAAAACCACCAGAGTTTCTAGCCCAATCATTTGTGCGGAAGCTTCATCGTAAATTTTAGCGTTACGGTCCTGAGTGCCAGCCACGGAAACCATGTGACTGAGGGCAATATAGCTCGACGATGTTTCAATTTTTTCATTTTGTATATACTGTCGAACACACAAACTCATTCCCTTTTGGTTGTAACCGGGGCAAAGAATTTCGGTTTTCTTTGCAAACAACGCGTCCATTCGCCTCTCGCCAGCAAGACGCTCTTTATCAACGTAAGTCGCCATGATCGAAACCGTGGAGGCATTTGCAAATAAAAGTAGAAAAATCCAGCAATACATCCCTACAATGCTAGCTCTTTTGCCCCAAAAGCTCATTCATCTTGCCTTATTTAAGGCCTTTAGTTGAGCGAGACTCAACCTTCGTGCTGTTTTGCCTTGGGTGACTTCGTCCTTACTCACTCTCTTGCTATCCTTAAGGGATGCGACTTTTGCTTTCTCTTATGCTGCTTTTATCAATTCCGTCCTCCGAGGCTGTGGAAATCCAAAATTTGACCCTCGAACAAAAAGTGGGACAGATGTTTATTTTTGGGTTCGCTGGCACAAAGCTCAATAAAAACTTAAAAGCACACCTTCGCAAACACCAGCCAGGAGCAGTCATTGTTTTTGGCCGAAACATAAAAACTCTTTCACAAACATCCGATTTGAATTCCGAACTTCAAAAATTGACCTTGAGTTATTCTGAAGTGCCTCTCTTTGTTGCCATTGATCAAGAAGGTGGATCAGTTTCTCGTATTAAAACATCTCCTGGCTTGCCAAGCGCTTACACTATCGGCAACACCAACGATACCGCCCTGTCGTTTCAAGCGGGTCGGGTGACGGGGCAAATTCTAAGACTTTTGGGCTTTAATATGAACCTCGCACCGGTTCTAGACGTCACGGACTCACAGTTGCATTCGTTCATTGCTTCGCGAAGTTTTTCCGAGTCGCCCCACAAAGTGAGCTCCATGGGAGTCGCTTTTGCTCAGGGTCTCGAAGAGAGCCAGATCATTCCTGTGGCAAAGCATTTTCCGGGTCACGGTTCCATTTCGTTGGATACACACAGAACCACTCCTCACAGACAGATTTCCTATCAAACTTTATTGAATTCAGATCTGATACCTTTTAGCCAGTACGCCAGCTCCGAAATTTTGGGCGGAATCATGGTGGCCCATATCTCCTATCCTCTCATCGATTCCTCACAGCTCCCGGCCACATATTCAAAACACCTGATCACGCAAGTCCTCACAGAAGAGCTAAAATATAAGGGCCTCATTATGACAGACGACATAGAGATGGCGGGTGCTGCTGTCCTTCCTTTGGTGGAAGACCGTGCCATTGCAGCTATTCTTGCTGGGAATGATCTTGTCATGCTGGCATGGTCCACAGAGTTACAAAACAAGGCCGTAGCCGCCGTTGTGAGTGCGGTAAAATCCGGTCAAATTCCAGAAGAACGCATCGATCAAAGCGTGCAAAAAATCTTAAAATTTAAAAAATCCTATGCTTTATCCTCGCGGCGAACCTTAGCCAGTAAAGCCACGTTGAAGAATGATCTAAAAAATATTCAATACAACAGTATTTACGACGATATCGTCTCGCGCTTTTTTAAATCTTTACCCGGGCTGGAAAAAACCGAGGCGGAATACGAAAACCTACACGTTGTAAGTTCATCGTCTAATTTTACAGATTCTTTCCGCAGATATATCAAAAATCAAAGCACAACGATTTCTGATAAAATAAAATCAATTCGCCAAATTAAAACACCGACACTTTTTATTGTGCATGTTACAAATGCAAATCAGTTAAAAGATCTTTACGCCCTCAGTCCTGAGCAGAAAAAAAATATCGTCGTGGTGAGCTCTAATGCCAAGGCTCACTTTAAAGATAAATCCGGGTTTATGGATGTGGTTGAGGTGTTTTCGATTCATCCAAATCTAGGTGGATTCACCGCCGACGCCATCAATCGAACAGCGAGCACTGTTTCTCTCTATGAAGAGTCGGCGCTCACACGCTAGGGCTCAAGTCTTCGCAAACGAAATTCGTAATCCATGGCTGATGAGCGGAGAGTGTCGATAAGAAATCCACTTTCATCGAGGTTATTATAAATTCTTTCTAAGCGGCACGCATCGGCAGTGGAGCTCACATCCCGGTTAAAGGCATAACGCATGACTTTTTCGGAGAAGCAAACCTTAGCGGCCGTTTGCTGTGAAAGACTTTGGCTGTAATCAACACCACCGTTTACGTTGGTATTTCCTTCGCTGATGATAGCCGAAAGGTTCACTTGCGAATTAATCGGCACCGTTGTTTGAATAGTGTTGCTTGTTTGACTAAAAATCGGTTCTTGCGTGATGTACGAGCCGAATGAGTTGTAGTTCGATAGCGCAAAACCCAACGGATTAATAAGGTTGTGGCATCCGATACAACTTGCACCGGATGTCTTTATTTGCACCTTGTCGCGCGTTGTAGAAACGTGGGGTGCTGGTGTATTATTAAAAATATCCAGGGCGTCCCCTGGTGGCTGCCCCAGCGTCATGCATAAAATTTCTTTTCGAATATGAATACCGCGGATAATAGGGCTGGAGATTTCACTCCCAGAAACCAGAAGGGCTCCGCGCGTGAGTAAACCTGCACGTTGGCCGGCTAGAAAGCGCACAGCATTGCTTTCTGTAACAGACGCCGCTGCTGGTGTTGATTGCCCATACAAATTCATCAACCCCGAAGACCGAGCAAATGAAATATCCGATGTGAAGAGCCTTTGAAAACTTCCTCGAGATCTTGCGGTATAGGAATAAAGCTCTTCTACTTCGTTGATCATATCTTGTCGCAACTGAGAATTAAACGTCACATTTGAAATAAGCGGGAATCGCTGGTTGGGTGTAAAATTTGGAGTGCTCTCCAGCTTCAACCAGTCATTCATGTACTCCCGCATGCTATCATCGAGTTTGGAAGATTGTGAAAGTGTATAATTCAAAACTTTCAAATATCCGTCCTCAGTGCTTAGGTCTTCACTTGCAGCAAAATTCCATAGAGCTTCGTCGGGCATCGTATTCCAAAAGCGGTAGCTCAAACGATTAATGATCGCAAAGGAACTCAACCAGTAAACGCTGGAGTTTTGATATTTTTGTCCGACTAAATTTTGATCCTCAGTTTGCGTTAAGAAGTGTGGCGAAACCAACAATCTAAAAAAGAGACGACTAAGTCCATCTTGAACTGAACCCGAAGTTCCTAATTCCGTTAATAGCGGCTCGGCTTCGTCAACGACAAAACCCGTTTGCAGGCGAACATTCTGTTCGGGGGTGCGCAGTGGTCGTCGAAGGACGCGGCTTCCTAGGTTGTTAACAAGGCGACTACGGCAGGTTGCACTTAATGAAGAAACTGTTGTACTCGTACAAGCGGCGGGCGAAAGATTAATAAAATAAGTCGCAACAGACTGCGTATGTCCAGAGTTTGTCGATATGGCTGTCGCTAAGCGATCCGCCACATCAAAAAATCCTTGGGCGTGGTCACCGCCGAAGATATTACTTTCTCTTTTAAAATACACTCCAACATCTGCAGGAAAGAAAACTCCACTCATGGCGTTATTTACTAGTGTCGTGGCTGTACTGCGGGTCAATGCTGGCGCCAAAAGATCTACTAGCGTATTGCGATACTGCCGCAGGCTTAAACGCTTGGAATCAGATTGTTTTATTTTTGTATAGTCGATTGCACTTTCATTACAGGTGTATGGAGATTTTTCGGACGACATCTCCAAAATCCAGGAATATAAAACTTGATAATCGGCGTCAGAAATTTTCACTGAACCTTGAGGCATATTATTATTTGTGGCAATAGGATCGACAAAGTTTTTTAATCGGAAAATTAATTTTGATCGATTGGGTGTGCCGGCAACGACCAACCCATTTCGTATAAATTCAGCGCCGTTTGCCAGGTTAAAGGATGCTGCTCCACCGCCTTCGCTGTGACAGGATTTGCAATTCGTATCTAGTATTGTTTTAACTTTTCCAAAAAGTTCCTCTTCCACACTGAAACCTGAAGACGCTGAGGTCACACTTGAATGCATGGGTTGGCCACAGCCATTCATGGATGTGGTCACCCACGTCAGAGCCATAACACAGAAAAGCTGAGTCAACTTTCTCATGCAAGGCTCCCGGGAGGAAGTGGTAGCATTTCTTTGTAGAAGTGATAATTCTGTCGCCCGTACTCTTGGGCACGAAGCTCAGCTGTTGTGTAGTACCACACTCCACTGTTTTCGGATCCAATGTGACCGTAGCCACCAACATTTGAAATCCCATTGTTTTGCGTTCCAATAGTACCATCTGTTCGGCCTCTAAAAAATTGGTTGATGGATGCATCTTCATATTCCGAAGGATTGAGTCCCATAGCTCGCAAAACGGTGGTTAGAGAGCGATTGTAGTGTTGCCCGTGATAGGCATGTCCAAACTGAGCGTTGGTTGGGGCGTCTTCAAAGTTATCACCCTGCACTCTACAAGGACCGAGATCTCTTCGAGAATAATCAATTAAGTAACCCGTATTTAAAGCTCCACCGGCTCCCCCAATCATGAGGCAAGGTTTGTTTGTGTCGCAATGGACGGTGCTGCTTTCTAGGGTCATATGCACAAGAGAATTATCTAATAGAGTTTTACCGTTAGTGTCGTTAATTCCGTTAAGCGCCAAAGCGAGTGGAGCAACAAAGTTATCCACGTACATGCGCCAAATCTCGGCCATCCACTGGTGGTTAATGCGGTTATTGTTTTCGACAATAACATCCCATGGTTTATGACTGTGCCCCTGATGAAAATCTTCTGCATTGTTACGATCAAAAAAGTTAGAAATGTTGGTATGAAAACCGAAAACGCGATGGATGTCGCACGAAGCCGCCGCAGCAAATATTCTTGCATACATCTGATAAGCATAGGCTTGGTTTTGCACGTTGTAGTTTTGAGCAGAAATGCCATCGGTCATACTTTGGTTCACATCGACATTCGAATACCTACATCCTGCCGTGGATGTGGTCGTAGATCCAGGAAGCCTTGTCTGAATATCAGAGATCTGATCCATAATATTATTGAGAATACTTTTATCATTTGCACTGATGGTTCGACCATTGATGACTCGTTGATAATCTTGCATCACTCTCGTCAAAATATCCCGTCGCGGGTGTGCTGGAGTTGTGGAGGTGCCACCACCCTCTGGAATACCGTTGAACAGTGAATTAAAAAGTTCGTGGGGCTTGGGCCATCGCCCGCCAACGCGACTGATATTTCCCAGAGTATCTCCCTGAAACGAGTAAGCGCTCTCTGGGCTTAAAATAAGTGGATCTCTTGAATGTGGCGTAAAATTTCGATTGGTTGCTAATACCTGATCAATTGTACGTAGTCTTTTAAGAGAAGTTACTTGCGTGTCGTGACCATCAGAGGCGGCAATATTTCCGAGCATGTGCCCTTGCCCGTGAGCTATGCGTGTATGCAGATTGAGAGCACGGAAAATATTCATTTTATTGACGAGTGGATTTAGACGGTTACCTAAGATGAGCGAGAGGTTTGTATTAGAAGTTGGACTCGCAAAAGTATTCAGTGGTTGATAACGAAATGCATAGTCTCCGTTAGATGGAGTATGAATTTGTGAAGGTTGATTTAGCGTTGGGTACCAGTGTTGATGATGTCCGTAATCGTAGCCTCCGACAAAATTAAAATATCTTTTAGTGGCTCCAGCTGTTTGCCCCCAGGCTTCTCGAGGCATTAGAGAAGGTAGTATTGGAAGCGCCAAGGCTGCTCCGCCAGTTCCTTTTAAGAACATTCTGCGCGATAGATTTTTAGACAAAGCTCACCCCCAACTAGGTAAGTTTACTTCGGCTTTTGGTCTGGGGGACTGTAGCTTACGAGTCTATTTTTGAACTCTTTTGTTTCATTAAGATACGAGGGTGTTAAATACTCTCAAGTTGATACGTTGAGTGGTAATTTTTAATCATATTGTTTCTTCTTTTCCTTAGCGATTTTTTTCCAGTAGAGCGCCCCAGTGATAACGTAGGCAACGAAGATAACGCCTTCGATGTGGGTTGAGTTGTCTTTGGAAAGAATCCACGTGATATGTGCAAGAACCAAAATATGGATGAGTCCTATTAGGACCCTTTTTCTCATTCCCAAACTCGATCCACACTCACTGTGCCAATGATGGGGAGAGGAATTTCTAGTTTTTCAATACCACGAGAACTCGTAATAACTCTTAATTTTTGGTTTTTTTCGGGGCGACTGATTTCAAAACCATTTTCTATTTGTACAACTGCAAGCTTTATAACTTTGGCGCCGATCAACAAATGAACGTGGGGGTCGGTCCACATTTGTTGATCAAACATCATAAAAAATCCAATGGGATCCTGAGCTTGTTCGTTGTCTTTGTTTTTCGAGAGCCAAATTTGTTCTGTCGACTTTTCATGGACAGGTGCGTGGCGCAGCCACTCCGAGTAGTCGTTGGCGAATTCCGAAGCTGTTCGAAACGACTTTTTTAATATGGGCAGTTTTATTTCTGCTTCACAGCGCGTGGTAAACGATCCTGCTGAAGAGGTTTTAAAAAATCGAATATCTAAGGATTGAAAGAGAGCCCGGTAACGAAAACTCATGATTTCTTGCTGCGAGCTCATTTGTTTTAATGGAAATCTTGTTTAGCAGTTTTTATGCGCGCTTCTGCGCGCATAAATTTTCTCTGCGTTTTATCGAAATCATCAAAGTTTACAGTCGCAAGTTTATCGAGGGCCTCTTGACGAGCGTCCTGCGCGCGCTTTAGATCAATTTCTTCTGGTGCTTCGGCGGTTTCAGCTAAAATATTTACCTGTCCCTCAGCGGTTACTTCGCAATAGCCCCAACTCACCGCCACAGCTTTAAGCTCTGTGGAGCCTTCCAGTTTATATTTTAGTACGCCCTCAGAGAGAGTCGTAATCAAAGGTGCGTGACCGGGAAGTATTTCCAACTCTCCGCGAAACGCAGGAACAAAAATTTCTTTCAGTGGGGCACCTTCAACAATTTTTTTCTTTGGCGTAACTAAAGTTAAACTAAACATTCTGGGTTGCCTCTTTATTTGAGAGTTTTTGCTTTCTCAATAGCATCTTCGATAGTTCCAACAAGATAGAAAGCCTGCTCTGGTAGACCATCATGTTTTCCATCAAGAATTTCTCGGAAACCGCGCACGGTGTCTTTAACATCAACATAGCGACCCTTCATCCCTGTAAATTGCTCGGCCACGAAGAACGGCTGACTGAGGAAGCGCTGTACTTTACGCGCGCGGTTCACAACCAACTTATCGTCTTCGCTCAATTCGTCCATACCAAGAATCGCAATAATGTCTTGAAGCTCTTTGTATCTTTGCAACAGTGACTGCACATCGCGAGCTGTTTTGTAATGCTCTTCACCAACAACATCAGGAGCCAACAAGCGTGATGTTGAGTTCAACGGATGCACCGCTGGGTAAATACCCATGGCCGCGATATCGCGATCCAAGTTAGTTGTCGCATCCAAGTGAGTAAATGTTGTGGCAGGGGCTGGATCTGTATAGTCATCCGCTGGGACGTAAACCGCTTGTACAGAAGTGACAGAACCTTTGTTTGTCGAGGTAATACGCTCTTGAAGAGTACCCATGTCTGTTCCGAGAGTTGGCTGGTAACCCACGGCTGATGGAATACGTCCAAGAAGGGCCGAAACCTCGGCACCAGCTTGTGTAAAACGGAAAATATTATCCACAAAGAAAAGAACATCTTGTCCTTCACGGTCACGGAAATATTCCGCAATCGTTAAGCCCGTTAAAGCCACGCGCGAGCGGGCTCCTGGTGGCTCGTTCATTTGTCCGTAAACAAGCGCGGTTTTTTCAAGAACGCCAGACTCTTTCATTTCCAACCAAAGATCTGTACCTTCGCGAGTTCTTTCGCCAACGCCGGCAAATACCGAATATCCACCGTGCTCGGTGGCGATGTTGCGAATCAGCTCTTGAATGAGAACTGTTTTTCCCACGCCCGCGCCGCCGAAGAGACCAATTTTTCCACCCTTTGCATAGGGAGCAAGAAGATCCACAACTTTAATTCCAGTCATAAGAATTTCGGATTTTGTCGATTGATCTTCAAATTTCGGAGCTTCACGGTGAATGGGCCAGTATTCTTTGGCCATAACTTTTCCGCCGCCATCCACTGGATCGCCGGTGACATTGATAATTCTGCCGAGAACTTCTTTGCCAACAGGGGCTGAGATCATTGTACCTGTATCGGTAACCGCTTGTCCGCGAACAAGACCTTCCGTTGAATCCATGGAAATTGTACGCACAATTCCATCACCCAAGTGCTGAGCCACTTCCAAAACCAGATTGCCTTCTCGGTCGTCGATCGACTTATTTGTCGTCTTCAGCGCTGAAAGAATAGCGGGTAGTTTTTTTGATTTAAATTCCACGTCAACAACCGGTCCCATAACCTGCTTGATGATACCTGTTTCCATTTGATCTCCTCGTGTTCCTACCATTTTTTTAACCCTTGAGAGCTTCTGCGCCCGTTGTGATCTCAATGAGCTCACTTGTGATCGAAGCCTGTCTTAATTTATTGTATGTTAAACTTAAATTTCGAATCATTTCGCCAGCATTCTTTGTGGCATTTTCCATGGCTGTCATGCGTGCACCGTGCTCTGCCGCCACACTTTCTGAAAGCGAACGATACACTTGCACAGAAAAATATTTTTTTAATAATTGCTCGATCATAATCTGCGGAGCGGGCTCAACGATTAAGTCTTTAGAAAATTTATTTTCTTTCGTTGTATCCACATCTGTAAGTGGGTCGATGGGCAAAAGGGTTTCACAACGAACTTCCTGAGAGATTGCAGATTTGAACTCATTATACACAAAGCGAACTTCGTCATACTGACCTTCGAGATAATATTTCATAACTTTTTCTGCGATGTTCGCAGCCATCGAATACGAAATCTCACGCGCCAAATCGGTCACCGTATCCACAGGCTTAAAGTTTTTGCGGGCGAAAAAATCGCGGGATTTTTTTCCAACAAAAATCACATCGATTTTTTCGTATTTGCCTTCGTTCTCTTCTAAATACTTCGTTGTGAATTTATTAATGCTCGAATTGAAAGAGCCGCAAAGGCCACGATCGCTCGAAACCACAACGAGCAAAAGGTTTTGCACATTGCTGCGTTTTTCGAGAAGCGCGTGCTGGGCTCTTTCCGATGCTGCAAGATCATAAATAAGTTGCTTTAGCGCCTTGGCATAGGGCCGAAGATTAACAACGTTGTTTTGTGCGCGCTTCAGCTTAGAGGCTGATACTAACTTAAGAGCACTCGTAATTTGCTGAGTGTTCTTTGTGCTTTGTATTCGTGCGCGAATATCTTTTAAACTTGCCATTTCTCTCTCTTACTTTGTTGCAGGTTCAAAAATTGCTTTGAATTCTTTTAAAGCATCTTCCAGTTGTTTTTTTGATTCGTCGGAAATTTTTTGTTCCTTGGAGATGCTGTCGTACATTTTTGCATACTTCTGCTTTAGAAAAGTCAGCATTTCTTTTTCGTAACGACGAACTTCTTTGGTTGGGATGGCATCAAGATAGCCATTTGTTGCAGAAAAAATCGATAGCACTTGGTCGGTGACTTCGTATGGTGAGTATTGTGACTGCTTCAAAAGCTCCACAAGTCTTTCGCCTCGAGCTAGCTGTGATTTTGAGGCCGCGTCTAAATCCGAAGCAAAGGCCGCAAAAGCTTCTAGGTCGCGGTACTGAGCCAGAGAAAGTTTTAAACTTCCGGCAACTTGTTTCACCGCTTTTGTTTGAGCCGCTCCGCCCACGCGCGATACTGATTTGCCTACAGAAATTGCAGGACGAACCCCTTTGTAGAATAAATCTGCTTCTAAGAAAATCTGCCCATCGGTAATAGAAATCACGTTTGTTGGAATATAGGCAGAAATATCTCCAGCCTGTGTTTCAATGATTGGCAGTGCAGTGAGAGATCCTCCGCCATCTGCCGCAGACATTTTTGCGGCGCGCTCGAGAAGGCGAGAGTGAACATAAAACACATCTCCCGGATACGCTTCGCGACCTGGGGGGCGGCGAAGGAGAAGTGATAACTGTCGGTAGGCCTGTGCTTGCTTTGTTAAATCATCATAGACAATAAGAGCATGCCCACCGTTATCGCGATAGTATTCTGCCATCGCCGTTCCAGCGTAAGGAGCAAGATACTGAAGTGGGGCCGGAGCGCTGGCTCCTGCGGCAACAACTGTTGTATATTCAAGGGCACCAGAGGCGCGGAGTTTTTCAACAACTAAAGAAATGGTCGATTGTTTTTGTCCGATGGCCACGTAGAAGCATTTTACGTTTTTGCCTTTTTGATTGATGATTGTATCAATCGCAATGGCCGTTTTTCCAGTCTGTCGATCGCCAATGATCAATTCGCGCTGTCCGCGTCCGATTGGAATCATGGTGTCGATGGCTTTGATTCCAGTTTGTAATGGCTCATGAACGGGCTGTCGTTTAATAATTCCGGGAGCCTTCACGTCAATAACACGATTTTCTTTAGAAACGATGGGGCCTTTTCCATCAATGGGGCGACCTAAAACATCTACCACGCGACCTAAAAGTCCGTCGCCAACAGGTACTTCAACGATGCGTTTTGTTCTCTTAACAACGTCGCCTTCTTTGATGGTTCTATCTTCACCAAAAATTACGATACCTGCAGAATCTTTTTCAAGGTTCAGCACCATTCCTGTGATTTGGCCAGGAAACTCAACAAGCTCTCCTGCCATGGCAGCTTCGAGTCCAAACACTCTGGCAACACCGTCTCCCACCGAAAGCACTGTGCCGGTTTCGCGAACTTCTAGTTTATTAGTATAGCCTTTGATTTGTTCTTTTAAAATACGGCTGATCTCATCGGCGCGAATTCGTGTTTCCATTTAGTGTGAACTCCTCTTTAATGAATCATTAAGCTTTTGCAAATTTGATTTTAAACTATCTTCGATCATGTAACTTCCCACGCGAGCCTCGAAGCCGCCCATGATTTCTGGAGAAGTTTTAAACTCTAGCTGAACTTTGAAGTTTAATTTTTTTTCTATGGCCTCTTGCAGACTTTTTCTCTCAGCCTCAGACAGCGGCGCCGCAGATACAACTTCGCCTTTTTTAACGCTAGCTCCTCCGGAGCAATTTTCTTTAAATTCTTCGATAATCTGAGTGAGGTAACCAATGCGGCCATTGCGGGCCAGAAGTTTCACGAAATCTACCAGGTCGCCATCGAGCTTGTTGTTAAGTGCCGCGTCCACAGCTTTTTCTTTTTCTGCAGCAGAGAATAACGGGGACTTAAAAAATTGAATAATTTCTGGGTCGCTAAAGGCTGGAGCCAGTGCTTCGATTTCGTCGATAAATCGATTGGCTTTTCCTGTTTCGCTGGCCATTTCATAAAAAGCATTGGCGTAGGAATGAACGACCTGAGTACTCATCGTGAGGCTCCTTCAATTCGCTTTTGCACGTTTTGAGCAACTCTTTGCTTTTCGCCAGAGTCGAGGCCCTTCAGCTGTTGCTCGGCTGACGCCACAGACATTTCCAAAGCTTCTTGGCGTAAGGTTTCGATCATTTTTTGTTGATCCGTAATAATCTGCTCTTCCACGTCTTTAGAAACTTTTTCTGCTTGTCCTTTTGTTTTCTCGATTTCGCTCAGATACATTTTGTCGGCTTCGGCCTTAGCCTCGGCCAAACTTTGAGCGCTGGTGGTTTGCAGTTGCTGGGTGCGCCGAACGAGATCCGACTTTTTGTGCTCCAAATTTTTTCGTGCTTGCTCAGTTTCTAAGGCTAAACGGTGAAACTCTGTGAGACGGGCACTAAAAACTTCGCGAACTTTATCTTTTCCAAACCAGTAGAGAATGCCGATAAAAATGCTGACGTTGATGGCTTGATATAAGACGACGGTAGGAATACCTTCGCTGTGGCCGGCACCATGGGCGCTCGAGCTTGCATTTGCAGTATCAATTAAAAAATTTAAAAGCATGTTCATAGTTCAAGGAGCCTTTGTTTGATCGTTTGACCCAGTTCCGGGACCAAAGTCTTAAGTTGGCTTTTGGCGTCTAAATAAGCCTCTTGATTTTCTTTTTTTCCACTCGTTAATTTTTCTTGTGCGATCTTTTGCGCCTCCGAAAGGATCACTGAAGATTCTTTTTGGGCTTTAGTTCGTTTTTCATCGAACACGACTTTGATCTGGTCGTTCAGGGCGCGAGCTTGCTTAGTAAATTGGGCTTCTAGAGATTCGATCTCTTGCTGTAACTCTTTCCCGGCACCAACAACGCCAACGGTACGGCGGAGCCGTTCCTCGTAAGCTTTCAAATACGGCGAAAAGATAAAATATTTAAGAAAAATAAACGCTACTATGAAGATCACAAACTGCGCAAACACAGTTTTGTTGACCCCCAAAGCGATAAGGATATCGAGAACTGCACCCATCTTCGTCCAATTGTGAAATGATGTTCCGGACTTTAGTATTAGTTACTGGCGCGAGGGTCAAGTTTAAAGTTTGTAGAAGACGATCCGTCAAACTGGACCCCCTCTTCGATCTTGAGATTCGGAGCAGAAACTGTTCCTTTAAATCGAGCCGGGGACAACATGGTCACCCGGGTTTCCGCTTTGAGATGACCATAGAACTGGCCCTTGATCGTGGCTTCTTTTACATGGACTTCGGCCTCAACCACGGCGGACTCGTCTATTATAAGGAGGCCTTCGGAAATTATTTCACCTTTAAACTGGCCGCCAATTTTTAACGTGCCAACAAAAGAGATTTTACCTTCAAAATAAGTTCCGTGCTGAAGGTGCCCAACAACTTGATTGTTAGCAATGATCACCTCGCTCACAGATTCCCCTTCATTTTTGCTACGATATCCGTCAGACCTTCGTCGGTGTAAAATTGAACCACAATTTTGCCTTTGCCTTCCGCATAATCAATCTTTACTCGGGTCCCAAAGATCTTTTGTAGGTCCTCGGCCAAGTTTTCTACTAGGCGATCGGAGACCGTGTTTTCTTCCTTGATCGATGGAGCACCGCCTTTTTTGATTTGCGACACCTCTTTCTCAACGGCTCGTACGCTGAGTCCACGGTTGACGATTTCTCTGGCTAGGTTTCGTTGTTGTTCAAGATTTTCTAAGGATAATAGGGCCTTTGCATGGCCTGCCGAAATTTTTTGTTCACGAATCAACTCGCGGACTTCTTTGGAAAGGGTCAGTAAACGAAGCGAATTACTGATCGTCGCTCGCTCTTTTCCCATTTTGTCGGCAAGTTCTTGATGGGTGTAATGATACGTGCCAATCAATTGATTGTAGGCCTCAGACTCTTCAATGGGGTTCAAATCTTCGCGTTGGATGTTTTCAATTAGCGCCCACTCAAGTACCTTTTTGTTATCAGCTTCTTTAAGGATTACAGGTATTTCGTGCACACCGGCCACTTGAGCAGCTCGCCATCTTCTTTCACCGGCGATGATTTCGTACTCACCTGATTCCAATCGACGAGTCACGATGGGCTGAAGAATTCCCTGTTCTTTAATGGAGGCTGCCAGTTCCTTAATTTTTTCCGCATCAAACTCTTTGCGAGGCTGGTCTTTATTGGGAATGATTTTTTCGATAGCTATGGACCAAATTCTTTGAGTCGCACCAATGACCTCTGCGGCAGCAGCCGGCGGCAGTGGGGTCACTGGGGCCTGAATAATTACTGTCTTGAAACTTTCTTCCGGTTCACCGGTGGCCTCTTGAACCATTCCAGTCTCAGTGATTTCATCGGTAAACAAACTTCCAAGTCCGCGGCCCAATCTCTTTTTCTGGATGTTTTTGTCTTTAAATATGTCTTTGTTTTTATCAGATTCCAACATGGGCCACTTCCTCTTTTTGCTCTGGTGTCGTACTCGCGGCCGCAACCACGGCAGTCACGAGTTCTCGCTGTGTTCTTTGATCAAGCTCTGCTGCCAATTCAAAATATTTTTTTGCTCCTATGGACTTGTCGTCATATTCGAAAATTGACACACCATGGCTCGGCGCCTCACTCAATCTGACGTTGCGCGGTATTACTGAAGCAAAAACTTTGTCCTTAAAATGTGTTTGAATCTCCTGAACCACCTGATGACTTAGATTGTTTCGGGTATCAAACATTGTAAGGAGTATGCCTTCAATTTTTAAAAGTGGATTTAATTTCTTTTTAATAATCCCCGCCGTATTTAATAACTGGCTGAGCCCTTCAAGCGCATAATATTCACACTGTAGAGGAACTAAGAAAGAATCCGCCGATGTGAGCGCATTGACTGTTAATAGACTCAAAGACGGTGGACAGTCGATTAATACATAATCAAATGTATCTCTTAGGGGTTCGAGGGCGCTTTTTAATTTAAATTCGCGATTGGCCTCATCTACGAGCTCGATCTCGGCCCCCACTAAGTCTGAATTCGCCGGTAAAATGAAAAGGTTTTCTTTTTTTGTCATGTGAATGGCTTCTTTGGCTGGAACTTCACCAATCAGTACATGATATATATTTTTTTCCTGATATTCGTGTCGCTTTACCCCTAACCCGCTCGAAGCATTTCCTTGGGGGTCTAAATCTATGAGCAAAACCTTTCTATTGAGATTTGCAAGAGCAGCGGCCAAATTCACTGAAGTTGTTGTTTTTCCAACTCCACCTTTTTGATTCACTATACATATGGTTCTCATTCGTCCTCCGTGATGTGCCATCTAGGTAATATCTTTTTTGTTAATTTTTCAAGAGATAATGCCGATGTTCCACGTGGAACATGCGTTATTTTATTATTTCTCTTATTTTTTTTATTACTGCTTGTAAAAAAGAGGTCACACTCTTGCGGCCGAGCTTTGGGTCCGATTCAATCCACATGGATTACACAAAAAAGCTTACTGAATTCCAAAAAGAATACGACGACATTCAAAAAGGTATTCAAACTGCGAAAGAGCGGATCAATGATTCTTCTTTTGCGCCAAAAGTAGCCGAGCTGATAAAAAGCGAGATTTTTATCCAAGAAAAATACCTAAGGATCATTGAGCAAGAAATTAACTTTCTAAAAATTAAAGATAATGAACGCTCAAAGTACTACGTGGAACATTCTGATATCCTTACCTCTGAAATAGTGAAGAAAGATTACGAAGATTATCTTGTAAGAGAAAAGGCAAATCCAAAAAAATATACCTGGAGACTGCGCCCGGGCCTCGTACTGCCTGAGGATACGAAAAAAACTGCGCCTAAGAAAAGTAAACCTGCTGCTCACTGATGACTACTCAAAATATGTTCCACGTGGAACATATTCAAATGAATAGTCATCGCCGTGTGCTGGCTATGATAAACCTTTCCACATTGTTTTCTGGAATTGTATATTGACCAACTGTTTGGATGTCCCAACTCGAAAAGACTTGAGTAGGACAGTTTGCAATCTCCGTTGACCAGTTTTCCGATTTGAAATGAAAAAGAACGCCACCACTTGTAAACAGGGAATTCATTTGAATAAGCAGGCTGGCCACTGACCCTAAGGCTCTGGTTATTCCCTGACTAACCATTTGACTATCCAAAGTTGAATAGCTTCTGGGGAAGACGGTCACATTGGATAACTTCAATTCAGCTGCGACATGCTTTAGAAACTCAACCTTGCGTACATCGCGCTCCACAAGACACAAACCCACATCACGGCGCAGGATAGCTAACACGAGACCAGGGAAGCCGTTACCACTGCCAAAATCGTATACTGTGCCACTAAATTGAGCATACGCGTTGCACAGCTCTAATCCCTTCACGGAATCAAAAAAATGCTGCTTTGCGGCTACTGGAAGGGTGCTTTTAGAGACAAGATTCATCTTCGCATTAAAATAGATAAGGGCTTCGTAGTATTTTTTTAGATCGATGAGCTGCTCCTCAGGTAGGAAGCTCAGGTATTCGCTCAATTTATCAATATCAGTTTGCATATCACATCCGATGGATTTTCAGGTAAATCAAAATCGCCTGTATCGCGGAAGGATTTACTCCGCTAATTCTTTGCGCCTGACCGATGGAGA
The DNA here is from genome assembly GCA_031429075.1 of Bdellovibrionales bacterium. Lineage (GTDB taxonomy): Bacteria > Bdellovibrionota > Bdellovibrionia > Bdellovibrionales > JAGQZY01 > JANPLN01. Next base: position 90,173 of record JANOYW010000028.1, read on the forward strand.
GAGGTCGAATTCTGTGTAACTTCTCCATCTCTTCGCGCGACAAACCCTTTACCATTTCGTACTCTAACTCATTAGGAATTTTCATGTTTTCCATCTTTTTTGCAAGTGAAATCAACTCCATTTGACGCGAAATATACCCTTCATATTTTATTTCCACTTCTACCGACTCTGAGATTTCTTCACTTTCCGCCTCTGCTAGGCCTGATTCCACAAGCATTTCGAAATCAACCTCCACACGTCGCAAGAGCTCGGCCAAACTCACTTGTTTTAAAAGAGGTGGAGTTCCCATTTTCACCAGCATGTTTTGCGTCTTCTCGGTGGGGCTAATTTTCGTTCCGCGAAGTTTTATATCTAGAACGCGGCGGCGCTCGATGATGTGACTTAATTTTTTTGCGTATTCTGCTTCCAGAAGATTATTTTTAAGCGAAATTTCTAATAGTCTTTCCACCGTGTTGTCTTCGCGAAGGTGAAGACGGTGCTCTGCGCGCGAAGTAAACATACGGTAGGGTTCTCGGGTCCCTTTTGTTACAAGATCATCGATCAAAACGCCAATGTAAGCTTCGTCTCTTCCGAGAATGAGCGGCTCTTTCTCCATCACTCTGTGTGCAGCATTGATTCCGGCCATCAAACCTTGACCTGCGGCCTCTTCATAACCACTCGTTCCGTTAATCTGCCCCGCCAAATAAAGATTTTGGATATTTCTCGTTTCAAGTGTTGGCCAAATTTGCGTTGGTTCAACGCAATCATATTCAACAGCATATCCCGGTTTGATTAATTTTACATTTTCTAAACCCGGAATCGTTCGCAAAAACTCGTACTGAATATCCTCTGGCAAACTCGTTGAGATACCTTGCAAGTAGATAGATTCCGTTGTTAAGCCCTCAGGTTCTAGAAAAGTTTGATGATTTGCTTTGTCGGCAAAGCGGGTGACTTTGTCTTCGATGCTCGGACAATAGCGCGGACCCAATCCTTCAATTTGCCCGGTGTACATGGGGGATGAATGTAAATTTTTACGAATCACATCATGGGTTTTTTCGTTTGTGTAACTTAGATAACATGCGATTTGTGGCAAAACCGTCTGCGAAGGACTTGCATAGCTAAAGGGAAAAAATTTTTCGTCCCCGTATTGCGGGGTTGTCTTAGACCAGTCGATGGATGATTTTAAAAGGCGTGGAGGCGTACCCGTTTTAAGTCGAATGACGTGGAAGCCGTTTTCTGCCAATTGATCAGAAATTCCAACAGTGGATTTATCGCCAACTCGGCCGCCTTCAATGCGTTGATTTCCGATGTGCATCACTCCGCGCATAAATGTACCCGTCGTAATAATTACTGTTTTTGATAGAATTATGGACCCATCTTCGAGAACGACACCGGAACAACGTCCAGCTTTCACAACAAGGGATTTTACTTCCGCCTCTAACAACTTAACATTGTTATTTTTTTCAAAAACAAAACGCATTTCCTGGCAATACAAATCCTTATCGCACTGGGCCCGAGAACCGCGTACGGCGGGGCCCTTTTTCGAATTGAGGCGCTTAAACTGGACACAGGTCTTGTCTGTCACTCGACCCATCATGCCCCCCAAAATATCGATCTCCCGAACGATGTTGCCTTTGGCAAGGCCGCCAATGGAGGGATTGCAACTCATGTAGCCAATGCGATCAAGGCGAGTTGTTAACAATAAGACTTTTTGTTGAAGTCGTGCCGCTGAAAGTGCGGCCTCGATACCTGCATGTCCCGCACCCACTACAATGACATCAAAAGTTTCACTCATATTATTTTCCAATACAGAACTGTTTGAAAACCTGATCTAGCACCTGCTCATCAAATTCCTTGCCCAGCAGATGAAAGACCTCTCTCAAGGCGGTCTGAATTTCTAAGGCGACCAAGTCGTAACTTGATGTTTTATTAAGCAGATCCATAGCATTTTCTAAGCTTATTCTGCAGGTATTCAAGTGAATAAATTGACGATGCTGAGTAATCACAGACTCATCATGGTGAATGTCTACCAAACTGATGTTTTTTATCTTGTCTCTAACCACTTGTAATCCGTTACCATTCAATGAACTCACAGAGTGCACGGAGTACATCTGTTGACTACTCAACTGGTTACCTAATTGGCTATCCAATTGGTTTCTCAAAAACCGGCGAGTCTGCTCTAAAAGCGCCTCGCTATCCTGGACTTTATCGCTTTTTGTAAGCAAAAAGATTGTTTTTTCGATGTAGGAGCTAGCTCCAATAAGCGGCGCTAGATCCCAATCCTGGGGGTTTAAACTGTCCAAAAGGTAAAACACGACATCGGCGTTTTGCAGTTTTGCTTGTGTTCGCTTGATGCCTTCGAGCTCCACGGCTTCGTTTGTTTGCCGCAATCCCGCAGTGTCCACGAGCCGAATCGGCAAACTGAACTCAGTCATTGGAGTTTCTAAAAAATCTCTCGTTGTCCCGGGGACTTCCGAAACAATGGCCTTTTCGTCACCCAAGATGGCGTTGTAAAGACTGGACTTCCCCGAGTTAGGAGCTCCGGCCAAAACCACCTGCAATCCTTCACTCAGAATCCGACCCTTTTCATAGCCCAAAACCAGCTCTTCCACCAAAGGGAGTGTGTTGGCTAAAAGCTCTTTCATTTTCTCAAAGGAATAGGGTTCGATATCCTCGGTTGAAAAATCGATAGAGGCTTCTAGTTGAGCCAACACTTGGATCAACTGAGTCTCAATTGTATTTAATTTTTGCGAAACGCGGCCGCTCAACTGTTTTATGGCCTGCGATCTTGATAAATCACTGCGACTTTTAATCAAAGAATGAATGGCTTCGGCCTGCACTAAATCGATTTTTCCACTATAGAACGCGCGAAACGAAAATTCGCCCCGCTCGGCAGCCCGACACCCACTGAGTTGCAAATCGGAGAGCACGCGATGGGCACAACTGTGCCCTCCATGAAGTGAAAGCTCTAAGGTTTCATCTCCGGTGAATGATTTGCCCTGCGCAAAATAAGTAACCAGACACTCGTCGATCAATTCAAAAGTACTATCTTTAAGAGTTTTAAATTTACCAAAATAGACCCGGTGGCTTTCGATACCCGCAGGCAGAAAAGAACAGTGCTTTTTTACTAATTCAAGCGCACGAGGGCCCGAAACTCGTACAACCGAAATTCCTGAAAGCCCTGGTGCAGTAACTAATGCGCAGATCGTTTCATCAACTAAATCTACGTAAGACATCAATCTGTTTGCTGTTTTGCAGTAGCTGAATAAATTTTTATTTTTTTGTAGTGGCCGTCACCAATCGACTTACTACGAATACGTTCATCGCGAGCCAAGAACTGATGAACCACACGTCTCTCTTTGGGAGCCAAGGCCTTAACATATACAGGCTTTCCCTGAGCCAACACTTTTTCTTTAAGTTTATCGATCATGGACTCGAGGTTTTCGTTCTCTTTAGCTCGATAATCGTTGCTATCGAACATCACATTTACGATTTGTTCGGAGAATTGGTTCTGTAGTGCACGCTTAACAAAGAGTTGAAGCGCATCCAAAAGCATTGCATCTTTTTGGATGAGTAGATCTTCGTCATCGCCATACAAACTCACCTTAAAGGTTTCGTTCTCTTGGCCTTTTACTTCTTCGATATCAAAAGACAGATCAAATCCCGCTTTTTCAATCAATCCACCTAGAACTTGCTCGATTAAGTTCTTTGGTCCTTTTGCTTTTTTCTCACCGACTCCGAAAAGTCGCCCTATTAGACTCATGTGTCCTCCTGTCAGGTTGTTTTTTCCTTCATAAAAATAGTTTGTTGAAAAATACTAAAAATCGAACCTACAAACATATAGAGTGCAAGTCCGCTTGGCGTAGAAAGCATAAATACTGTAAAAAGAAGTGGCATAAACTTCATGATTTTCGCCTGTGCAGGGTCCGTCGTAGTTACGGGGGTCATTTGCATCTGGAAGAACATGGCGGCTCCAGCCAAAATCGGAAATACATAATATGGATCTTTCGAACTTAGATCGTAAATCCAAAAATAAAATGGCTGCATGTAGAGTTCGAAACTACTGCTCATCATACTAAAAAAGGCGATAAAAATAGGAAGCTGTAAAAGAGCTGGAATACAACCACTCAATGGGTTGGCTTTTTCTGATTTTAAAAGGAGTAAGGTTTCTTGATTTGCTTTCTGAGCGTCATTTTTATACTTCTCTTTAATGGCTTGCAGTTTTGGTTGAATCTTCTGCATCTTTTTCATCGAGCGAAACGAATAAACTCCTGCCGGCAAAATCAAAGTTCGTAAAATAAGTGTAATCAAAATAATCGCAACGCCCCAGTTACCAACAAGCTTGTGAATATAAAGCATCGCCGTGTGCATGGGGCGACCGATAACACTAAAAATTCCGTAGTCGATCATCTCCACTAGAGACGCGTCGACGGTACTGAGTAGCTCTTCTTTTTTAGGTCCAAAATAACTGGAAAACTCAACTTCTAGCGCCTCTGTGGGCTGTGAACTTACATACTTTAAATTCAAAGTGGCTTCTTTATTTTTCGCGGTCGTGGTGACTTCGGGAAGTAGTGTCGATGTATTTATAAACGCCTGAGCAAAATACTGAGTATTGTACGCCGTCGTTGTAACACTTTGAACTGTACTGCTAAGACTCGCGTCTTCTACGACTTTTTCACGGATTATTTTTCCATTACTCGAAATAAAAAATTCTTGATGATCTGTTGGTGGCAATAGAAAACTGCTGGGGGTCGGTAAAATCTCGTATTTCGAAAGAGCCTCTACAATAGTGGCTTTTTTTGTCGTGTTTTGAACACTTACTTTAGTAGTTAGCAGATATTTTACTGGGTCAATTTTATAAACTACGCGAGTGACCGATTCGGAACTTTGTTGAGTCCCTTGAATCTCAAACTCGTTTATTTTTTCCAAGGCGAAATTCGTTTTGCCGTCGACAAAAATTTGCTGCACCGGAAGCTTATAAATAATGGGATCACCGTTGCGGCGTTTGTAGGCGTTCAACTTTAAATTAGAAATCGCCATTCCTTGCTGAGATACATCGAAATCCATGGTTTCTGTTTGAAATGGAATCTTTTGTACTTCCACAGCTACTGCTTCTTTAATTTCGGCGGTAGCAACAGCCGCTGTGGTCGACTTTTCATTTGTTAGGGTGGTAGTTGTACCTTGGGTCTCGGTTTTCGTATCTTCCATCGCAACAACGTCCGGAGTGTAAGCCTCTGGATATTTTTTTTGCATGTACTGCTGCCATCCCAAAAAGATACCGAAGGATAGCAGTATCGCTAGTATCGTATTCTTATCAAAAAAATTAGGTGGCTTTTGTTCTATCATTTTATTCTAAGGTACCGGGTCGTAGCCTCGGCCTCCAAATGGGTGACACGATAAAAGGCGACGCAAAATAAGCTCCGTCGCTTTTATCGAAGATTTTCTTTCCAGGGCTTCCAGTGCGTAATGAGAGCACGTCGGATAATAACGGCATTGTGGGCCCAAAAGAGGCCCTATACAAAGTTGATAAAATCGAACCACAAAACGAAGACACTTATTTGTGAAATGTTTGTCGTATTTTTGTTCCTGCATTATCTAGTACCGCATCCAATTCATTGTGCTTCAGCGCTCTGTAAAATTTTTGGCCCTTAGCATCTAAAAACAAAAAATTAATATCCACATGAGGAAATTCTTTTTGTTTTCGGAACCATTCTCGGCACCAGCGCTTCAGTTTATTACGCACGGTGGCCGGGCCAATTTTTCGTCCTAATGTATACCCAATGCGAACATCATCTAAGTTGTTCGCATTGTAATTAATAAGGAGCCAGGAACTGGGTTTTAATCGTTTTCCTCGCTCAATCAGATTTTTAAAATCTGTTTTACGAACAAGGCTGCCCAAAATTACTTGCCGCGTTTTTTAACGGCCAGACGCTTACGTCCTTTTGCTCTACGGCGCGCTAACACTTTGCGACCATTTTTTGTCGACATTCTTTTGCGGAATCCATGGGTCTTTTTCTTGCGCCGTCTCTTGGGCTGTAGCGTGCGTTTCATCCTAACCTCTCTCTATTAAACAACATTTTCAAAAAGGAACTTTTTAAACCATAAAGCGTTAAAAAGGTCAAGGTGTTGAACTTTTCAGCATAGCCTGTTAGATCTTCTTTTTATCGTTTCGGGGGCTGTCCAAATACATAGGAATCTCGTACAAGGGTGTTTATGCAACCAGGTTTTGAACCTATCAATAATGAATCTATTTGGTCACAGGTCAAATTGAACTTGATCACCAAAAACTCAGAAAATAAGCCACTGCAAACCTGGTTTAACCCTACTGATTTAATCGGTATTGAGCAAACGGCGCATGCAAAACGCTTTAAGCTTGGTGTGCCTACGGAGCTTCATAAATATTGGATCTCTGAGAACCTGTTTGACCGAATTTGCGCGGAAATCTCGTCTATTTTTAAACAGCCCTTCGAGGTTGAGCTCGTAGTAACCGGGAAAGTAATACCTGTTCCTCCTGAAAGCCCGGGCGCGCTCCATCAAGCTATGACGCAAAAGGAACCCCAAGATTATCAACAGGCCATGTCGCAGCCCGCACCTGTTGAAGTTCGACGAAGTGGAGACTTTTTAAACCCTGAATATACTTTTTCGTCCTTTGTTGTGGGTCGAAATAACGAATTTGCTCACGCGACTTCTTATCGAATTGCCCAACGACCCGGATCCGAAGGTTACAATCCCCTGTTTATCTGTGGGCCTACGGGCATGGGTAAGACCCATTTGCTGCATGCGGTGGGAAACCACATTCGTGAGAGTGCTCCGCAAACTCGAATTATGTATCTTTCTGCGGAAAGATTCCTCAATGAGTGCGTGTCTTGTATTCGCCGCGGGGAGATGGATAAATTCAAACAAAAATACCGCGAAAAGTGTGATCTCCTTTTAATGGACGATATTCAGGTTTTGGGGCGCGGTGAAGCTGTACAAGAGGAGTTTTTTCATACACTCAACGACTTCTTCGAAAAAGGCCGTCAGGTTGTCGTAGCCAGTGATCGTGTCCCAAAGGACATTAAAGGTTTGGAAGACCGCATTCGCACGCGCTTAGAGTGGGGCTTGATCGCCGACATCCAAATGCCCGATATCGAAACCCGGATGGCCATTATGCGCTACAAGGCTGAGCGCAAAAATATTCTACTTCCCGACGAAGTTATTTCTTATATTGCAAAGATCTCCAAACGTTCTATTCGCGAACTTGAAGGAAATCTCAATAAAGTAAAAATGTTTTCGGAACTTCAGGGATTGCCAATTAATTTGGAACTCACAAAAAAAGTTTTAGCCGTTCATGATGACAGTACAACTATTACTATAGATGATATCCAGCGATTGGCTTCCGAACACTATAAAATTCGGATACCTGATCTCAAATCCAAAAGTCGAAACAAGCCTATTGTTACAGCACGGCAAATGGCTATGTATTTAATCAAATTGCATCTTGATAAGTCTCTCGTTGATATCGGCCGAGCCTTTGGAAGCAGAGATCACACCACGGTTTTAAGCTCACTGCGTCGAATCGAGTTTCAACTAAACGAAAATTCCGATTTGAAAAAGGATTTCGATGAGTTACAAAGCCGTATCCACAATATCACAGGGGTGTGAATTCATGATGTGCATAAACCTGTTGAAAACTCTGCCCGTTACTTTGGGGTTTCAGTTACCCACATTTTCACAGCACTTGCCGGTGGATGATGAAACGAGTCTTCCACAGTCATTTCTTTGGAATTTTAGATACTTAAGTCGAAAAAGTGGTTATCAACGCACCTACAGCTACTACCAATTATTTATATATATATAAGAGTAATTAAAGAACGGGGTTTCTATGAAAATGAAAATAGAAAAAAAAGATCTAATAAACTTGTTAGCAAAGACACAAAATATTGTCGATAAGCGCAATACAATGCCGATATTGGTTAATGTTCTATTTGATGCAAATAAGAGCAGGTTGAAAGTTTTTGCAACGGATCTTGAAGTGAGCTTAACGGATGAGACTATCGCCGATGTTCAGGAACCCGGACAACTAGCAGTGAATGCTCGAAACTTATTTGATATCGTCAAAGAACTTTCTGAAGGTGCCATTTCATTAACCAAGAAAAAGAATAATTGGATAGAAATTAAACAGAACAAGTCGGTGTTTAACATTGTGGGTATTGGCGCAGAAGAGTACCCCATTTTTCCAACCTTTAAGACAACTGACTTTATAAAAGTGGAAGCAAAAGTTATTTCAGAGATGATCGAAAGAACTATCTACAGCGTTTCCAATGATGAAACACGTTATCACCTGAATGGTGTTTATTTTGAGAAGCGAAAAGAAAACGGAAAGATATGTTTTAGAATGGTAGCCACAGATGGCCACCGCCTGAGTTTAGTGGAGAGAGAAATTAGCTCTGATATCCACGAAAGTTCAATACCCAATACAGGTGTTATCATTCCGCGTAAGGGTCTCACTGAAATTAAAAAAATCATTGATAGTATCGAAGGATTTATTGAAATGGCATTCGAGGGATCACAGCTAATTATTAAAAATAACAGCACTGTGTTGATGGTGCGTCTGATAGAAGGCAAGTATCCCAATTATCAACAGCTTATTCCACAGAAGGTTATGAAGACGGCTAGTATCGACCGAGAAATTTTTCTTGGAAGCATTCGTCGTGTGTCTCTTTTATCGAATCATAAATCTAAAGGGGTCACGATTAGCTTATCCAATGGAAAAATGGAAATTACCTCCAACAATCCTGAGTTGGGTGATGCAAAAGAAGAAATCGATGTGGAATACTCTGGGGAGGATATGAAGATCGGCTTCAATGCCAAATACATTCTCGATATTTTAAACAGCTTCGACGATCAAAATCTTGATTTGGAGTTGGATGGACAACTGTCACCCGGCCTTATTCGTCCTGAGAATGACAAACAATACACTTGCGTTGTCATGCCGATGAGAATTTAACACACAGTGTACATTAAGAGCGTTCGCATCAAGAGTTTTCGCAACATTGAAGATGCCCTTTTAGAGTTGAGCCCCAAAGTAAATATTTTTTTTGGGGAAAACGCTCAAGGGAAAACTAATTTTTTGGAGTCCATTTACTCCACTGTCAATGGACTGAGCTTTCGTACATCCGACTACAAAAATATTCTCAACGATGATAAGCCCGCCTATGTGGAAATTTTGATACAGAAAAAATCTTTAACTCATCGCTTGCAAACAATGACCACATTGTCTGAACGAAAAATAATCCTCAACGAAAAAAAAGTTTCACGATCCACAATACGCGCAGAGTTTTCCACAGTCCTGTTTAGCCCCGAAAGTTTAGCAGTGATTAAAAACAGTGACCGAGAACGACGAGATCTGGTGGACGAACTCATTGAAGACCTCTTTCCAGAAAAAAGAAAAGTGCTCATCGATTTTCGTAAGATGTTACGCCAAAGAAACGTTTTATTAAAAGAGATCAAAGAAAAAAAACGTGAAATCAACGCCACAACAGTGCAATTGTTGGATACCTTGACTGAACAATTTTTGCGAATCTCTAGCGAACTTGTTTGTATGCGTTTGCAAGCGTTGAAAAAAATCCAGCCGGAAATTCAGAAAGTGTTAGCGGATATTTTTAATGAGCATGTGGATATCTGCGTGGATTATGTGATTTCGGATCAGTGTGTAAAAGAAGAGCCCAATCATCAGCAGCTCTATGATGCCATGTATAAAAGATGGATGCAGCTAAAGTCAGCAGAGATCAAGACAGGAAGCTCATTGGTTGGGCCTCACAAGCACGATATTCGCGTTCTGTTCAACGAAAAAGACTCGAGGCACTACTGCTCCCAGGGTCAGCAAAGACTCTTAATATTGGCTTTCAAAATGGCACAGATCGGGTTACATTACGATGTTCACGAAACGTATCCAATTTTACTTCTTGATGATGTTTTATCTGAAATCGATGAAACGAAGCGGATTAGACTCATCGAAGCTTTGGAATCACTTCGTGCGCAAATTTTTATTACAACGACGGAAGATACAGTTTTGCGCTATTTAAATCGTAGCACATATTCAGTGTTCGATGTCAGCAATGGGCGAATTCGACCCAAAGTAGCGTCCCAGGAGGAAGCGAGTGTCAGATAATCACGTGGCTCAAGACGATAAACAGAAAAAGAATTATTCTGCAGATTCAATTCAGGTTTTGGAAGGTCTCGAGGCTGTTCGCAAAAGACCAGGTATGTACATTGGTGATACCGGAATTCGTGGTTATCACCATTTGGTCTATGAAATTGTTGATAACTCAGTGGATGAAGCGCTTGCAGGTCATTGCCAAAAAATTTCTATTATTATTCACAAGGATGAGAGCATCACCGTTGAAGATGACGGGCGTGGTATTCCCGTTGATAAACATAAATCAGGCAAATCGGCTCTCGAAGTTGTTTATACAGTTCTCCATGCCGGTGGAAAATTTGATAAAGACACCTACAAAGTTTCCGGTGGTTTGCATGGCGTGGGAGCTTCGGTAGTCAACGCCCTTTCGTCATTTTGTATTGTTGAGGTTCAGCGCGAGGGCTCTATCTGGCGCCAAGGCTTTGAGCGTGGTGACCCGACAGGACCCTTAGAAAAAGTTGGCACCGCAAACAAAACCGGAACCAAAGTTACATTTTTGCCAGACAGAGATATTTTTAAACAGGAAGAGCTCACCTACAATTTTGACACCTTGGCTGCTCGCTTTCGCGAACTCGCATTTTTAAATGCAGGGCTTTACTTTTCTTTATCTGACGAGCGCACCGGCAAAAAAACTGAATATCAGTTTTCCGATGGTATTAAGCAATTTATTGAGCATTTAAATATTGCTAAAAAAGCGCTCCATCAAAGTATTGTTTATTTTTCGGGAGCGAAAGAAGGCATGGAGATGGAAATCGCCATGCAGTGGAATGATTCTTACACAGAATCTATTTTTTCGTATTGTAACAACATCAACACCATCGAAGGTGGAACTCACTTGGTGGGTTTTCGCGGCGCTCTCACGCGAACAATGAATTCTTACGCCAACGCTAAAAACTTATTAAAAGAGTTAAAAGGCGAATCCCTCGAAGGCGAAGATATCCGCGAGGGCTTGGCGGCAGTTGTGAGCGTAAAAGTTCAAGAGCCTCAGTTTGAGGGCCAAACAAAAACCAAATTAGGAAACAACGAAGTTAAAGGTATTGTCGAATCGTTAGTAAACGAAAAATTAGCTGACTGGCTCGACCGCAATCCAAGCGTTGCCAAAACGATCATCGGAAAATGTGTCGACGCCTGTTTGGCACGCGTGGCCGCCCGAAAAGCGCGAGAAATGACCCGTAGAAAATCAGCGTTAGACTCCCACTCGCTTCCTGGAAAGATGGCCGACTGCCAAGAAAAAGATCCATCGAAGTGCGAAATCTACTTGGTTGAGGGTGACTCTGCGGGTGGCTCGGCAAAACAAGCGCGCGATCGCAGAACACAAGCGGTATTGCCGTTGCGAGGAAAAATATTAAATGTCGAAAAAGCAAGATTCGATAAAATGCTTGGCAATGAAGAGATCAAGATGATGGTCTCGGCAATTGGTATAGGCATAGGAAAAGACAACGTGGAAATGGAAGATCTGCGTTACCACAAAATCATCATCATGACGGATGCGGATGTTGATGGCTCGCACATCCGGACGCTGTTACTGACATTTTTCTATCGACAAATGAAGCACGTGGTTGAGCAAGGACATGTCTACATCGCTCAACCCCCCTTGTATCGTTACAAAAAAGGCAAAGAGGAAGTCTACCTAAAAGACGAAAAAGCTCTCACGGAATTTTTACTTAAAACGAGTATCGCAAACTTTCGCATCGTAAATCAGAAAAAATCGATGAATGAAGAAGAAATGAAAAAGTTTGTTTTGGATATCTTGAAGTTTGAAGAAGTAATTCGATTAAAATCTGCGGAGTTCGATCCTGAGTTCTGTCGGTTTTTAGTGGCGATGAATGCCAATTTAGAAAAACTGGTTTCCGATGAAAGCTATTGCAAAGATGTGTTTTCGCAAATTAAAAAGAAAATTTCCGAAGGCGGAAGTACTTTGATTAATTTGGAGCTTTTGAAATTTGACAGTGCTAACCAAAAAATCACTTTCCGCACAACTCAAATGGGTCAGCGCAAAGAGAGCGAATTGGATAGCTTCACAATAAAAACAGGTCAGTGGAAAACTCTGTATGGTGTATGGCAAAACCTACAAAACGTGGTTGCTTTGCCCATTGAGGCTCAAGCTGAAAAAAGCGACGCCATAGAATTTCAATCCTATAAGCAATTTTACGATTTCTTTATGGAAGAGAGCAAAAAGGGAGCTTACATTCAACGTTACAAGGGTCTTGGAGAAATGAACCCAGATCAGCTTAAAGAAACAACGATGACTCCTGCCAACAGAACGTTACTTCAGGTTTCTATTGTTGATGCCATGTTGGCCGACGAAACTTTCAGTATTCTTATGGGTGAAGAAGTCGAACCACGCCGACAGTTTATTTCAGAAAACGCACTGCTCGCTAAAGAATTAGATGTTTAGAGGTTTGTATGAATGAAAACAATGTTCCAAGCAATATAACCAAAGTCGATATCAATCAAGAGATGAAAGACTCCTACTTACAATACTCTATGAGTGTCATTGTGGGTCGTGCGCTTCCCGATGTGCGCGATGGTTTAAAGCCAGTTCATCGTCGCGTTTTATTTGCTATGCATGAACTGAGCAACACCCACGACAAGCCTTATAAAAAATCGGCTCGTGTTGTTGGTGACGTGATTGGTAAATACCATCCCCACGGAGATACTGCAGTTTACGATACAATGGTTCGTATGGCGCAGGAGTTTTCACTCCGCTACCCGCTCATTGATGGACAAGGAAACTTTGGTTCCATCGACGGAGACAGCCCGGCAGCTCAGCGTTACACTGAAGTGCGGATGACTCAGTTGGCGGAGGCTCTTCTCGAAGACATCGAAAAAGATACCATTCCGTTTGTTCCTAACTACGATGACTCCTTAGTTGTACCCGCAATCCTTCCAGCCAAGTTTCCAAACCTTCTCGTTAACGGAAGTTCGGGGATTGCTGTTGGTATGGCCACAAATATTCCTCCCCATAATCTTGGTGAGGTTATCGATGGCTGTGTGGCTCTCATTGATAATCCCCTGACGACAGATGACGAAATCATTGCTTTGATTCCAGGGCCCGACTTTCCAACTTACGGTGTTATCGCAGGAAGAAACGGAATTATTTCGGCCTATAAAAAAGGGAACGGAATTATTGCAATTAAAGCGGTCGCAGAAATTGTTGCTGTGAAAGACCGGGAAGAAATCATTGTCACTGAAATTCCGTATCAGGTGAATAAGGCAAAATTGATTGAAAGCATTGCGGATCTTGTACGCGATAAAAAAATTGAAGGTATTAGCGATATTCGCGACGAATCCTCCAGTGAAGGTATGCGCATTGTTATCACGCTAAAGCGAAATGAAAACGCCAGCGTGATTTTGAATCGCCTTTACAAATACACACAAATGCAAGTGAGTTTTGGTATACGAATGTTGGCACTAGATGCTCAACTTCGACCGCACATGTTCTCCCTGAAAGAAGCGCTGCAAGCCTTTATTGCCCATCGCAAAGATGTTGTGATTAAGCGGTGTATTTTTGATCTCAAGAAATCAGAAGCTCGCTCGCATATCTTAGAAGGTTTGAAAAAAGCCATCGATCAAATCGATGCGGTTGTGGCAACAATTCGAGCGTCTAAAGAAACGGCCTTTGCAAAAATCGCCCTCATGGAAAAGTTTGTTTTCTCTGAGAAGCAGGCGCAGGCCATTTTAGAAATGCGTTTATCGCGATTGACTGGTTTAGAGAGCCAAAAGATTGTCGATGAGCTCGCAGAGCTCATGAAAACAATTATGTGGCTTAAAGACGTTCTAAGTGACGAAAAAAAAGTTTTTCAAATTATTAAAGACGAACTCGTCGAAATCAAAGCTAAGTTTAACAATCCACGCCGAACTCAAATTGAGAGCGACGGTCAAGAGATTGAAGATGAAGATCTTATCGCCCAAGAAAAAATGGTCGTTAATATTACAAACTCAGGAACCATTAAACGCATTCCGATCGATCAGTACAAAACTCAACGTAGAGGCGGAAAAGGTGTTAAGGGTGCAGACACCAAAGAAGAAGACTATGTTACTAACATCTTTGTAGCCAATACGAAGACGAACCTTCTTGTTTTCACGAGCAACGGAAAAGTTTATTGGACAAAAGTGTACAAGTTGCCCCTGGGCACGCGCACGTCAAAAGGCAAATCCATTAACAATGTTGTTGAGATTGGTGCCAACGAAACGGTTCGCGCCGTTCTCCCTGTGGAGGAATTCAAAGAAAATCGCTATGTAGTTATGCTCACTAAAAAAGGGACAATTAAAAAAACGCCACTCAGTGCGTTTTCAAATCCTCGTCCTTCCGGCATCATTGCGCTTACGATTGATCTTGAAGATGATCTCTTAACTGCAAAAATTAGCGAAGGTAACAATGACATTTTTATTTGTACAAAAGAAGGCATGTCGATTCGCTTTGACGAAGGTGATGTTCGACCTATGGGACGAACAGCCCGTGGTGTTCGCGGTATGACGCTCTCCAAAGATGATAGTGTCGTTGGCTGTGAAGTTTTTAACAAAGAAGGCCAAGCGAATATTTTAATTGTCACTGCAGGTGGATACGGAAAGCGGACTCAGCTTGAAGAGTACAGAGAGCAAAGCCGCGGCGGCGTTGGTGTTATTACGCAAAAAACAACTGATAAAATTGGCGAAGTTGTAACTTGCCGAAGCGTTCTTGATACTGACGACATTGTTTTAGCAACCGATCAAGGACAAACGATTCGAATGCCTTGCAAAGGCATCTCTCTTCTTGGAAGAAACACGCAAGGTGTGAGGTTGATCAGCCTGAAAGAAGAAGAGTATGTCACGAGCGTGGCAGTTGTCGGCGGTGAGGACAATGAAGAAGCACCAAGCTTGGATCAGTAGACATAAAATAGTATTTCTTGCTTTCGTGTTGATTTTTTCTGGCTGTTTCAGCCAGTCGCAAAAAGAAGACCACGAGCTCGCTAAGAAAAATCTGGCCGAAGAAAAATATTCCGAGGCCTATACTTATTTTGAAAAAGTTTTTTTACACAGCTCAGATGAGACATTGGTTTTAGAAAGTGCCCAGGAACTTGCCGAGCTGGCCGAAGTAAAAATAAAAAATTATCCAAAAGCTGTGAACTATTTAGAATTTGTTATCGCAAATTCTAAAGACTTTAAGGCGTCCTATCAATCACTATACAAAAAAGCCTTTATCGAACACAAACTTCTGTATTACTTCGAGGACGCCATCCGTTCTTATCAAAGACTTTTGAGCTATTCCGACTTATCGCTTGAGCAAAGTGCTGAAATTCGACTGAACATCGCCAAATGTTACAATGCCATTCATAACTACGAGGCTGCCAGAACCGAGTTATTGCCGCTTGTGAGCGCCACACAAAAAAACGAGATTCGTTACAAAGCCAAGCTGCTAGAAGCGTCGCTTTATCAAACAGAGGGCAAATTGGACGAAGCCATTCGAGTTTACAATCAGGCACTGGTTATCGACGTTATAGAAAGTGAAAAAAGAGAAGGCTACATCAGCTTGGCTTTGTGTTATGAGCAGAAAGAGGCCTATAAGAACGCCTTGGAAACTGTAAAGAAAATCCCCGAGCCCGATGAATTTTTAAAGATTAAGGTCAGTCAGCTGGAGCGACTCGTACAATTTCAAGGAAGGCGGCTACAACGATGAGTGAGGAAAAAAACAAAAAAGCCATCGGTGTTGCAGTGGCCTTGGGGTTTGAGCTTCTCAGCTTGGTGTTAATCTGTATTTTTTTGGGTTATTACTTGGGTCGAATGAAAGGTTTTGCAGAAATTGGAGCCATTGCGGGCGCTGTTTTGGGCTTTACAGTATGGACGTGGCGTTTGATCCATACTAAAAAATACCTTTTATGACGTCGTTAGAAACTATCAAGCGCGATACACAAATTCTCGGAGTTTCTTTGTTAATCACAAACTCAGTGTTCTCGTTAGCGGCTTGGGCAACGGGAGATAGCCGAATCGCGTCAAATGTGATTTGGGCGTCTGTGTTTTTGACCCTGAACCTAATTTTCTATATGGTTCTCGCTGCCGCAATTCTAGTCAAAAAAAATATTGCCTGGATGGGACCTGTAATTGTACTAAAGTACCTGATTTTAATAGGTTCAGTGTACTTGGTCTGGGCGAATTGCGACGTGCTGTTGGTGCTTGCAAGTATGTTTACAGAGCTTTTAACAACCATCGTTCTATTGCTGGTTTTTAAAATGTTGCTCTCAAGAAGGGATAAAAAACATGGGTCATTTTAACTGGATCCAATATCTAACAAACGTTGAGCATCAATACGCTCATGTCGCCACAGCTATCGCAGTGACGGTTTTAATTTTTGCAGTAGGGATTTACGCAAGAATTCAACTGGGTGCGGGCGAGAAAGCAGTAGTACCCGCAGGAAAGTTTTCTGTGCGCGGATTTTTCGAGATGATCACCGAGGGAACACACACGCTCGCAGAGCAAGTGATTGGCCATGACGGCGCTTTGTACGTTCCACTGGCCGCGGCGATATTTACTTTTGTACTTATTAATAATCTCATCGGCCTTTTGCCGGGTATGACGCCTGCCACTGACAATCTTAATACCTCTTTTGCCATTGGTATGTTTTCGTTTGTTTACTATAATTACATTGGAATTAAATCAGAAGGAGTTAAAAATTATCTCCTTCATTTCTTGGGCCCGGTGTGGTGGTTGGCTTGGTTAATTTTACCAATTGAACTTATCTCGCATGCGTTTCGTCCGCTCACATTGGGATTGCGACTCGCAGGAAATATCACGGCCGATCACACGGTGGTGAGTGTGTTTCACCAGCTTTTTCCAATAGGACTTCCGGTTCCATTTTATGCAATGGGCCTCATTGTAAGTTTAATTCAAGCATTTGTATTCGCCTTATTGACTCTTGTGTACGTTATGTTAGCTAAGGCGCATGATCATTAAGAAATTTAAAAACAGAAGTTCTAACGAAGGGAGCTCGAGATGATTAATATGAAAAAAACAGCTATGTTTCTAGGTGCGATGGCTGCAGTTCTTCCTGCATTTGCAGAAGACGGTGCGGCGGTGGCGGCAGTAGCATCAAACCTTACATTTTTGGGCCTAGCAGCTCTAGGTGCTGGGATTGCCATTGGTTTAGCAGCTTTCGGCGCAGCTAGCGGCCAAGGTAAAGCGGCAGCTTCAGCTCTCGAAGGTATCGCGAGAAATCCTTCAGCTTCTGGCAGCATGTTTCTTCCACTTATTTTAAGCTTGGTTTTCATGGAAGCCCTCGGGATTTTGGCGTTCCTCATTGCGTTCTTTTTGAACGGCAACATCACGACAGTAATCACAAAAATTTTAGGAGCCTAATCGTAGGTATCACAGCAGAGCGACCAGACATTGGTCGCTCTTCGATCTGTCCTGTCTCAATCTGAATCAGACAGTGTTTTAAATTAAACCAAAATTAATGTTTTTCTCAGTGACTCCGATAACATATCTATGAGCACACCCAAGAGCTTCACGTTAGTTTTTTTGTACGACAAGATGGTGGCATCACTGCAGGTTGCGCAGGCCCTCAAAGAAAAGAATCTTGATGTTCACGTTGCACAAAATGCTGGAGAGCTTATCCAGTTGGTTGCCAACAAAAATGTTGATCTTGTGGGTCTTAGTGCAAACCATGCAAGCTCAAGAAGTTTAATTCAAGTCCTTCGAGAAAAAACCCAGGTAAAGATTCTTATTTTTGGAGAAGACAAATCACAAGGGACAGCAGAACGAGTTGATAGATTAGACGGCGATCACAAGGTTCTTGGTGTGGCGACGGCCTACAATATTTGGATGAAGATCGCCTCTCTGGTAAAAAATAAAATGAAAGAGACCGAAAATAACGGAAATATCCTTTACAGCGGTGGCAAGAACTCGTCGCCGAAGCAAGATAGCACCATCACGGTTAAGAGTAATAAAGAGAACAAATCTTTCAAAATAGAAGGCAGTCCGGGTTTCGGAAAAAAGAAGAGAGATAAATTTAAAAAACAACAATCCGAAGCAGAACACAAAAATGATGTAATAAACTTTCAAGATCCTTCGAGCGAAAATGGGTCTGCCGAAAAATCGTCGAACCTGATGTTTTTTAAAAAAGACGCAGAAGACGATAAAAAATCTAAGAAAAAGAAAGCGTTTACTAAAGACCCTCAGGACAACCTCGACGGTGGGGACTCAGCAGCTGAAGGTCTTTTACACGATCGCAAGGATGCAAAACAAGGTGGTGTAGCAGTGGCTGAAGAGTCGATTCCAGATGTAGTATTTGGAGATGTTTCACGCAGCTTTGAAAATGCTGACGACCTTGGAAATATTTCGGAAAGAGCGTTGCAAGAAGACAGCGGTAACGTCAACATGCAAGATGTTCAAAGTCAAATCGGTCAAGTGACGACGGCTAAGTTTGGAAAAAATAAACATAAAAAATCGGCAAAACTATCAGACGCAGCTGCAGCTCCACAAGAAATTCCATTTAAAGAACAAGTGATGGCTGCAGTAAAAGGGGCGTTTGTATCAAAAAACGAAACGTCCGAAGAATTTGGAACGATCAATCGAATGACTGTTGTTCCTGTTGATAAAGAGCAAGGGCGTGGCTTTCTAATCTTTTGCACTAAAGACAATCAATTTATGGGCTCCAGTGGGCCTGCTTTTGAAGAATTCAAGAACTCATTGATCGAAAAAATGTCGAAGTACGAGGCCGTTAGCGTTGGCGAAGTGTACAATATAGAAACCGAAGAAATTGATATACAAAATTTGGTTCAAAACAGTAGCGACTTTCATATTATTGTGGAAGACCCAAAAAGCCAAAAGCAGGTCCTTATTTGTTTTGTGGCTAAAGAAAACATTTATCCTGATACAAACAAATCAAATGAAACCAATATGATGATGGTGGAGCTCGATGTAATTCCTGCAGAAACGCCAATTAACTTTAATTTATTCCTTCGCTTCGCTAGAAATAATCGAATGATTCCTTACCTTCGCCGTGGCGGAGAACTTACAGAAGAGCAAGTCAGCAGACTCACTGAGCGTGGAGTTCAGTCGGTGTTTATTCCAGAGGAAGAACGTAAGGCGCTGTATTCTTTCTTTATTTCCCAAACAATTCATCAAGACATTCGTCCAATCAAGAAAGCTGCTTAGCACTCTCAGCCAAGCGTTAGACTTAGGTCCTAACAAACCACACCATCAAAAAGTCTTGTATTTCCCTCAACTAATAATAAAATTTTTTGAGTAACTATTAAATTATCTAATGAGCTCCAAGAACGAATCGAGGACGTTAGATAATTCTTAAGGAGTTCGCAACTCCAAAACCAAAGGACGGTGTATGCGTAAATTTATTTTTCTCATAGCAATGTTGAGTTTATCTCAAGCAATAGCCAACCAGGAATATCTTGTAAAAATGAATCAGGCCACGACGCTTGAAAAAATGCAGTCTCTTTACGGCAAAGAAAACGTAACGGATTTGCGTTTTAATAATTGGGTGAAAGTAACAGTATCTTCCGAAAGAGCAGTGAGCTCACTTTCTTCTCGTGCAGACTTCGTTGAGCCGAACAAAAAATTTAAAATCCAACTTCATCGCCCACAGCGTGAAGGCGGTGGTGGCTTTATTGGCGGCGACGCGGGTGGCGGCTTCATCGGTGGCGGCGACGCCGGCGGCGGTAGCAGTGGCGGCTTCATCGGCGGCGATGCAGGCGGTGGTTTTATCGGTGGCGATGCCGGTGGAGGAAGCAGTGGCGGCTTCATCGGCGGCGATGCTGGCGGAGGATCAACTAACGGTGGCGGCACAACCGGTGGCTCTACAAGTGGCGGAAGCACAAGTGGCGGAGCTGCAAAGGGGGATCCAGACTTTCCAACATCTATCCCAACAACAAGTGGTCCCGACATCGATTACGCAAAACAATGGGGAATGGCCGACATCGGAGTTCGTGAAGCGTGGCAAACAGCGGTGACCAAGGGTTCGCCCGATATGATTGTTGCTGTGATTGATACGGGTGTAGATTACACACATGAAGACTTAGCGGAAAGCATTTGGAGAAATCCTGGTGAAAGTGGAAACGGTAAAGAAAAAAATGGAATAGATGATGATAACAACGGGTTTATAGATGATGCTGTGGGATGGGATTTTGCAACTAATGACAATAAACCATATGATGTAACTGGTGGGTTTATGGGGAACCCTGGTCACGGTACACACTGTGCTGGTAACGTGGCCGCAAAAGCAGATAATACAAAAGGCATTGTTGGTGTTGCACCGAATGTAAAGGTAATGGCTATGCGCTTTATGAATGAAAAAGGCTCAGGTGCTACAGATGGAGCTGTTCAGGCTATTAAATACGCTGTAGATAACGGTGCAAAAGTTTTATCTAACTCTTGGGGCTCTGAGGGCGATGATGGCGGCGCAGAAAGCCAAGCTCTTCAAGAAGCTATAAAATACGCGCAAGATAATGGTGTCTTGTTCGTTGCTGCCGCTGGAAACAGCTCTTACAACAACGACACTCCAGGAAAAGCGAGCGTGCCGGCAAGTTACCCACACGACAACATTATCAGTGTTGCCGCCATCGACAGAAACAACGCTCTCGCGTCGTTCTCAAGCTATGGCTTAACAACGGTTGATATCGCTGCACCTGGTGTTGATGTGTACTCGTCGATTCCAAAAAATAAATACATGAATATGCCTGGAACTTCCATGGCATGTCCGCATGTTGCTGGGGCAGCAGCCCTTTACTGGTCGTACAATCCACAGGCGACCATGATGCAAGTTAAAGAAGCTAT
Organism: Bdellovibrionales bacterium; assembly: GCA_031429075.1. GTDB lineage: Bacteria > Bdellovibrionota > Bdellovibrionia > Bdellovibrionales > JAGQZY01 > JANPLN01. Next base: position 111,096 of record JANOYW010000028.1, read on the forward strand.
CATGAAGTCTGCAGTTCCTGTCTCTGCTTTAAAAGGTAAAGTCGTTACAGGCGGCAAGCTCAACGTAAAAAATCTAATTACTCAGTAATTAGCATTCAGTGTGCCCGCAGAAGATTTCTTCTTCTGTGGGCTTAATTGCTCTCGGTACGATTTCAAATAAATACCGGTTATGCTTTTTTTATTTTCGATAATTTGTTCAGGTGTTCCCACCGCAATAATTTCTCCGCCGCCTTCGCCGCCCTCTGGCCCCATGTCGATGACGTAATCCGAAGAAAAGATCATATCCAAGTTGTGTTCAATCACGATGACGGTGTTTCCCTTATCGGTGAGTTTGTGTAAGATTTGCGATAGTTTTGCGATATCATGTGTGTGTAAACCAGTCGTAGGCTCATCCAAGATGTAAATTGTTTTGGAGGAAGATTGTTTTGAAAGTTCGCGGCTTAATTTAATTCTTTGAGCTTCCCCTCCAGACAATGTTGTGGAGCTCTGTCCAAGAGTCATGTAATCCAAGCCGACATCATTTAAAAAGTTAAGTTTTTTGTAAATCGCCGAATGATGCTCAAAGAACGGCAAAGCCTCAGCCACGGACATGGCAAGAACGTCAGCAATGTTTTTATCTTTGTAACGGATGAGTAAAGTTTCTTGCGAATACCGACGACCGTTGCAAACATCACAGAGTACGAAAGAGTCTGCCAGAAAGTGCATACTTGTTCGTATCATACCCGCACCTTGGCAGGCTTCGCAGCGCCCGCCTTTCACGTTAAAGCTAAAGTGACCTGGCTTGTATCCGCGCATCTTAGCATCTGGAAGGTTGGCAAAAAGATCGCGGATCAAAGGAAACAGGCCAACATACGTTGCAGGGCAAGAGCGCGGAGTTCGTCCAATCGGTTTTTGGTTGATCGGCAGTGCGCGCTCAATGGACTCAAAACCCTTAATATTTTTAATGGCGCCCGCTGGATATTGAACTCTGCTCAGGCGATTCAAAAGTTGCGGCAACAAGGTATCCATTATAAGTGTGGACTTGCCACTGCCCGACACGCCGGCAATGGCGATGAGTGCTCCCAAAGGCAGCTTCACATCAACGGACTTCAGATTATTTGCAGAGGCACCTTCGATTGTTAACCAATCGGCAAATTGAGTTCGGCGAGCCGCAGGCAGCGGAAAAGTGAGCTTTCGAGATAAATATTTTCCAGTGAGACTGTTTGGTGAAGCGAGAATATCTTGCACCGTACCTGCAGCCAGAATTTCGCCACCCTTAGCGCCCGCTCCGGGCCCCACATCGATCACATAGTCGGCAGCAAGAATGGTTTCCTCGTCGTGCTCTACTACCAAGATTGTGTTTCCGCGATTTTTAATTTCGTTAAGGAGACGTAGAATATTTTTGTGATCGCGAGGATGGAGACCAATGCTCGGTTCGTCGAGAACATAAAGTACGCCAATTAACGGAGCTCCAACCTGTGAAGCCAAACGAATGCGCTGGGCTTCACCACCAGAAAGAGTGCGTGCGCGACGACCCAGACTTAAATAACCGGCTCCTGCGATCACTAGGTAGTCCAAACGTTGTTTAAGTTCTGCGAGAATTTTATCGGCGATCTCTTTGTAAGACCCTGAAAGTTTTAAAGCTTGTAAGAAACCCAATAACGAAGAAATAGAGGCCGAAGAAAGATCGACAATGTTTTTACCATCGATAAACACATTGAGTGCATCGCTTTTAAGGCCCGTTCCTTTACAAGAGGAACAATCTCTCAGAGTTACAATTTCAGGTCCCTCTTCATCATCAGAGGTTTCCCCTTTGATTTTCCATTTAGTTTCTTTTCGGCGAACCTGTTCGTCACCTTTGGTAAGGGTTTCCTCTTCGTATTCATAGATATCTAAAGTTCCCAGACCTGCGCAGGCCTCACACGCCCCCTTAGGGCTATTAAAACTAAAGAGGAGAGGATCAATTTCTGAAAAGCTGTAACCACATTGCGGACAAGCTCTATGGGTGGAGAACGTGGTTGACGTTTTTTGGTCAAGGTCTTCAACGATCACATTCCCTTCGCCATGCAAGATAGCTTTGTGAAGACTTTCTGCAATCCGAGTCGAAAAGCGCGGCTCCACAAGAACTTTGTCAATGACGAGGTCAATGTCGTGGCGTTTTGTTTTAGCAAGTTTTAAAGATTCGTTGATGTCTACAAAATCACCATCGATGCGAGCGCTAACGAGCCCAAGCTTGGACCATTTTTGAAATTCTTTACTAAACTCACCTTTTTTAGAACGCGCAACCGAAGCGTAGATAATAATTTTTGTGCCTTTTTTAAGAGACATGACCCTACTAATAATCTCTTCGGGCAACTGACCTTCCACTGGAATATGGTGGGTGGGACAGTGAGCTGTTCCTACTTTTGCAAAAAGAAGGCGGAGAAAATCATAAATTTCGGTAACCGTGCCAACGGTTGAACGCGGACTATTACTTATAGTTTTTTGGTCGATAGCTATGGACGGCGATAGCCCGGTGATGGAGTCCACGTCTGGTTTTTTGAGTTGATCCAAAAAATGCCGGGCGTAGACAGAGAGACTATCCATGTAGCGTCTTTGTCCCTCAGCGTAGATTGTATCAAATGCGAGGCTCGATTTGCCTGAGCCACTTAACCCCGTGATCACAGTCATTTTATTTTTTGGGATCGAAACCGAAACGTTTTTTAGATTGTGTTCGCGAGCACCGCGAACATCGATAAACAGATTTTTTTTAATCATAAAAGAGGCTCAATCACCTTCATTACAGAGGATTTGATTTCTTCGAGCCTTTCGGGAGTGTTTGATTCAAAGCGAACAACCACCACGGGCTGAGTGTTGGAAGCTCTCACAAGAGCCCAACCGTCGGAGTAGCTCACGCGAACCCCGTCGATAAAGTTCAAGGTGACGCCACTTTGCTTTTTAAAGTATTCGGCTAATGCAGACACGATGGTTTTCTTTTTTTCTTCGGTGGTGTCGAGACGAATTTCTGGAGTATTAAAAGCTCCCGGCACACCCGCGAGGAGTTCCTTGAGAGAGAGTCCGGTTTCAGATAAAATTTCGATCAAGCGCAGACCTGCATACAGGGCGTCGTCGTAACCGTAATTTCTATCCGCAAAAAAGATGTGTCCGCTAAGTTCTCCACCGAATGGAGCATTTTCCTCTTTAATTTTATTTTTAATAAGACTGTGCCCTGTTTTCCACATAATGGGCTGGCCGCCATGCTTAGCTATGTCGGCATACAGGCGATCCGTACACTTCACATCGCCAATAATTTTAGCACCTGGATTTTTTTTAAGAATTTCCCGGGACCAGATAACCATGAGCTCATCGCCCAACAAAAAACGACCAGCTTCATCCACCACACCGATGCGGTCACAATCGCCATCAAAGCCAATACCAACTCTGGCTTTGGTTGCAATAACTCTCGCTTTAAGCTCAGTAAGGTTTTCTTCAACTGTCGGATCAGGGTGATGGTTTGGAAAACGACCATCGGGTTTTTCGAAAATAATTTCCGGAGTGAGACCGACGGCCTCATACATACGTCGAGCGATACACCCTGCGGCGCCATTGCCACAATCCACAACAATTGGAATATTTTTTAAGCCAGAAAATTCTTTTTTGTAGCGTTCTACATAGTCGGGAAAAATATCAAAGCGGCGAACAGAGCCTTTGCCTTGCACGTAATCGGCCTGTGACATCATTTTTCCAAGCTCTTGGATATCATCGCCAAACAAAGTGGATTTGCCATAGGAGATTTTAAAGCCATTGTAGTCAGGCGGGTTGTGACTTCCGGTGATCATAATTCCACCATCGGCCTGCAAGTGAAACATAGAAAAATAAGAAATGGGAGTTGTGATCAGGCCGAGAGTAATAACTTCGGCACCCGAGTCCAAAAGACCGCGTATAACGGCTTTTTCGATATCGGGGCTAGAAAGCCTTGCATCGTAGCCAACAGTGACTTTTGGTTTCGAAGTTCCTCGCTTGGCGATAAAAGAACAAATAGCTTTAGCGAGTTCTTCGGCAAATGTAAGATCGAAATCTTTTTGGTAAACACCACGGATGTCATATTCGCGGAAAATAAAATCTTTATGCATACTCACCTCTCAGGGCTCGTTGAAAAGACGCGCTCTTTTAAAAAGAGTCGGGTTTAAAGGCAGAACGACTCAGCACTATAGCGTGTTTTATGGCCTCTTGCATAGAGGTAGAGTCGGCTTTATTTTTTCCAAAAAGATCTTTGGCCGTCCCGTGATCTACACTGGTGCGGATAAAAGGCAACCCCATGGTCAAGTGGCAGCCGGAGTGCTCGTGCGACATTTTAAATGGGATAAGACCTTGATCATGGTAAGGGGTTACAAAAAAATCATATTTCTTGATATTCTTTTTCGTAAAAGCCGCGTCAGGAACCAACGGCCCGTGCACGGGGAACGAAGTTTCCGTGAGTTTTTTAACAAGCGGCATAAAAAATTTGGTTTCTTCGAGGCCGATCAGTCCCTCCTCCCCAGCATGGGGATTGAGGCCCACCAAGGCGATTTGTGGCTTTGCGGCCTTTATTTTAATGTGGGAGCAAAGATGGTGTGCAGCGTTTAATGCAAGCTCGAGGCGTTCGACATTAATAGCACCGGCCACCTGAGAGATCGGTAAATGTCCCGTGGCGAGAAGCACATGGTAATGTTTCCCCAAAAACGTCATAAAAAGATTCTTTTTACCTGAGACTCTGGCGAGAATATCTGTATGGCCTAAATCTTTAAACCCCGACTGGGAAATTAAAGTTTTAGAAAGAGGTGCTGTCACAATACCATCAATCGATTTTAGCAAAGCACCTTGCGCCGAAGTTTCTACCCACACCGGCGGCGGCGCTGTTGAAACAATATCGACAAGCAACTTTTTAGCCGGAGCGATACGCAAAGCCTCATGCCACGAGGGTACAGAAGCACGTTTAAATTTTTTATCAATCAACTGCAGCCAGCGCCGACCAAAGGTTGGCGACCGCCAAAGAAAAAACTGCACATCTTTAAGAACACCAATTTTTAGCAAAGCCTTGGCACAAACCTCTGGGCCTATTCCATCTTGATCGCCAGAAGTGATGACTATCCGTAGTTTTTTATTTATCGCCATTCACCTTCACCACGGCCATACGACGCTTTTGATGGATCCAGTAATCGAGCTGTTCTTTATAATTTTTAGTAAAAAGGATTTGAAAAATTTGCTGACGACGTCTTTCGAAGTCAGGGTTATTAACGATCTTTTTTTGGTTTAATTTAAAAATGTGAAACCCTAGCGGAGATTGAACTACCGGGCTCATTTCATTGGCTTTAAGTTTAGAAATTGAATTTTCAATGGCAGGTTGCATCTCACCGCTCTTAAAAACTCCGAAAGAGTCATCTTTGCTTTTCGGATTGTATTTGTTGTGAACGGCTGAGAACGCCTGGCCTTCGGCAATCATTCGCTGGGCCTCGCGCGCCTTTTGCTCAGAAGTGAACAAAATATGAGAGAGGTTGTATTCAAAACCCTGTCCTGCGGAAGCTCCCTTAGTTTGTGAGGAGTAAAAATCAAGGATATCATCATCGGAAATCTTAATCTTAGAGCCAACGTAATAATTAATGACTTCTCTGCGCGCAAGGCTGCGCTTTAAAAAGCCTTTATAGTCTTTAATTGTCAAATTCTTTTGAGCGAGAAGCGAAGACAAGTGCTTTTCGCCACCCTTAGCTGCGATTTCTTTAAGAACACGATCTTCGGCAACGTTGATTCCCAACTTTTTAGCTTCGGAATCTATGATTTTTTCGTTAATTACTTTATCTATAAGAATTTTACGATCTTTGGTAGCCGCCTCAATGGCGGCATCATCAGAAAAAAGTAAGTCTTCATACAGAAGACGCCCTTGGAGTTGTTTTTGATAGGTGTCGAGATCGGAGGTCGTTATGACCTCATCGTTTACAGTCGCATAAATTCGATCAATTAAGTTTTGTGAAAAGGCCAAAGAAAAAAAGCAAAAAGCCATTTTCAAAATCATAAGGTCTCCTGATAGTGCGAAGTAATGGTATGAATGAGCCTCTCATTTGTAGAGACCTTCACCGTTTTGGTTTGTGTTTCTAACCACTGAAGATACGCAGTGTCTTTCTTCTTATTCAGTAATTCTCGGCGAAGAGTCTCTTTAACAGCAATGAGCGACTGAACTGTCGGCTTTTTAATCTCAAGAACCTTGTAGAGGTAAAATCCCCCAGGGCCGGCTACAGGTTTACGTACAAGCCCCACCGGTTGCTGAGAGAGCCATTTCGCTTGGTTTGATATATTTGAATCCTGCCACCCCAAGTGACCGCCTGAGGCACCCTCGGGAGACAAAGAGAACTTTTTTGCCATTTCTTCAAAAGAGGAGCCAGTGGCAATTTTTGTGAGAACGGACTGAGCATCCTCTTGTTTCGACAAGAGAATTTGTTGAACACGCGCTGAGGCGTTGCTCAACAAAGGTGACTTCTTTTTGTACTCTTCAGCGATTTCTTCGTCTGAAATCGCGAGGTTTTTTTCGAGATCGGCAAAAAAATAATTTTTAATTATTTGCAAACGAACATGATTTTCAAGAAGATTTTTGGCGGGTGCGGCTTCAAAAATAAAATCCGTTGGAGTGCCCATGGAATCTGTCCCCTTGTGCCCCAGGTAGGCGGCGACTTCAGACGAGCTCACGGTAACTTTTTTTTGCTTAGCCCAAGAAAATAAAAAGCCCTCTTCGATCAATTCTTTTTCTAGCTGTTGAGAGAACAACTTAATAAGTTCGGTATTTTTGATATGTAAACCATCGACATTTTTTAATTTTTCGAGGAGACGGTCGGCAAAATATTGTTCAGTAAAAGCCAAATCACCCACGCGCAGAATGGCGTCGTTGGTTTTAAAAAAAGAGCATCCACCTAAAAAAAGACAAAACAAGAGTCGTCGCATGGTTCAAAGACACTACATTAATTTTAGTCTTGAAGCATTTTAAATGTTTATTGCCCAAGCGCCGCTTTATTTACCTGAATCTTGTATTTATTGCGAAGATTCATAATAAACTGATCAAACAGCGCCTTTTTCTTTTCCTCTTGAACGGCGAGGCGCAGCATGGCGCGGTCAGCATCATTGTACGTCTTTTTAGCGGTCAGCTTTACGATAAAAAAGCCAAAGGGGGTTTCAATCAACTGCGATATTTGCCCCACGCTCAGCTTACTTACTGAAGAGTAAATAGAAGGATAAAGTGTAAGACGAGTCTGCCACCCAATGTCGCCCCCCGACTTACTCGAAAAAGGATCATCGCTGTAAACTTTAACCAGATCTTCAAATTTTCTTTGGCTTTTTCGCACAGTCTCAAATATTTCCTGAGCGCGCTTCCGGGCTTCCTTTTTCTGCTCTGCTGTAGCATCCGGTCGCACTTCAATCATGATCTGGCTGGCTCTGAGCTCGGGATTTCTGTTGTAGTATGATTTCATCTCAGTTTCATTGGCGGTTATTTTAATGGTTTTTGGCGCCAACTCTTTCTCGATAAAACCCTTGTAAAGCTCCTGTCGCAGCCGCTCACGGATGGCGGGATCTTGATCAAGGCCTCTTTTTTGCGCCTCTTGCACCCCAACCTCATAACCAATGAGGTCGTCTAAAAACTTCTTTTTGTCTGGCATTTCAATAACTTGGTTTTTCAACAACGCATACTTTTCTTCAAATTCTTTCAGGGTAATTTCTTTATTGCCAACTTTGGCGAGAACTTGTGCCTGTGATACAGAAAAAAAGAAGTAAATCGAAATAAATAGGAATGAACGCACGATGTTCCTCACTGTTGCAGATTGAAACTTGAGTTTATTCTAACAGAGCTCTTGGGGCGGGTCTATTTTCACGCCGAGATTAGACGAAAGTATTGACATTGTTTGCCAAAAATCAAAATCTAAAGAAGAAAAAGACAACAAGGGGAATTGATTGTGAAAAAGTTTTTTATACTGATGATTGCACTTCTGTGTTTCAGCGCCTGTAAACAAGAGGAGCTCATTGATGCCGACACGGATGGATCTAATGGCGGACTTTTTAAAGTAAAACCAGAAACCGATGTGGATAAGTCGAAAATTAACGGACTTTGGGAAGCCTTTGTTTTTTCAGACGCTCAAATGAGCCAAAAAAGTCGAATACTTTTCGATGAAAAGGAAGAAAAAGTCACCATGGCTTCGGAATGCAAATATTTCGACGGCAACACTCTGTATATTCAAATTGAGGCCGCCGCAGTCTTTAAAAATTTTGGGACAGACATCGCCAATGCTGAGCAGGATTACAAAAAAGAACTCAAGAACGGAATCACCTACGAGTGCTTTGCAAGTATCCCGGCGGGATTTTTAAAAATGTCCCTCAACGGAAAAATTAACCTCGACGGTGCGGCTTTTAGCAAAATTGCCGATTAATAATTTAAGCTTTGCCGACACTCTTCATGCATTCGGCTCGACCCGCATGAAGAGCTTTAGCCAACGGCTGCAGATAGCTTTCTAGAGGCTGAGTAGAATCGTATTCAATGGGCTCGCCCCACTGAATCACAATTCGACTAAATGGCAGCGGAAGCTCGGATTTGTTCCAGGATTTTTTAAAAATAAACGACCGCGAGCACGCCATATTTATTGGTAAAATTGGAACTTTTAAAACTCGCGCGATTTCCACAACACCAAGTTTAACCTCGTGGCGGGGGCCGCGAGGCCCATCGACAGCCACGCTGGGGCGCCAGCCTTCTTTTGCTAAACGCAAAATACCCTTAAGAGCCTGAACAGCTCCGCGGGAGGATGAGCCCCGCACTGCTTTTGATCCAAAATGATGAATCATCCTCGCAACGAGCTCGCCATCAAAACTTTGCGAAACCATACAGGCAACACGATAGCGCTTGAGAAGATGTAAGATACCCAATTCTTCGCCGTGCCAGTGGGCCACCACAAAAGTTTTGTTTTTTTTAACAAGTTCTGTAAGCGCCGCGGACTCACGAATTTCGATGGTCCACGTCAACTGAAAAAGACGATAAAGAAAGTACAAAAAATAAGACGCAAAAAAAGCTTTCATCCGGTGTTTTATTTGTGCAAAGCTTTCAGCTCTTCCGTTAAGGCGGGAAGAATCTGAAACACATCGCCAACAAGACCGTATGTTGCTTTTTGGAAAATCGGAGCCTTCTCATCGCTATTGATGGCAACAATCACTTTACTGCTGCTCATTCCTGCTAAGTGTTGAATGGCACCCGAAATGGCTGCAGCGATGTATAAACTTGGTGCCACCGTTTTTCCAGTTTGCCCGACTTGCATGGAGTGCGGAACCCAACCCAAATCCACAACTGCGCGGGAAGCACCCACCGTAGCGCCGAGTGGAGCAGCGAGATCGTGGATCAATTTAAAATTGTCGGCCTCTTTAAGCCCGCGCCCACCGGAGACGATAATGCTTGCCTCCGTGAGGTCCAAAGTTGAGGCCGAAGATTTTTCTACTGCGGTCAAAGTCGCGCTCGGCGCGGCAGCATCGATAGTGACAGTTTCGCACGTTGTGGTTTTATTCCCAGGGGACACAGGCAACTGGTTTGGGCGTACCAATAAAACTTTTGTGCCTTCGCCAACGAAATCAACCGACGCCAAACACTTTCCGGAATACATGGGGCGTTTTGCGCGCAGAGGAGAAAGTTGCAGCTCAGTAAGGTCACTCACGAAGGCGCCATCAAGGCGCACAGCGAGACGCGCAAAAACATCGCGATTTAAAGTGTTCGAGCTCGCAAGAATAAAATCTGGCTTTTCCTTTTCCACAGCTTTTGCAACCGCGTCCAGGTAGGCCAATGGATTGGGCTTGTCTAGTGGTGCGGCTTCGCCAATATAAAAGCGACTCACGCCCCAAGCGCCAAGGTCGGTAACTCCTGAGCCCCCTGGGCCAAGGGACATTCCAACGATCTCGGCGCCAGCAGTGTTTGCTGCCGTCAAAAGTTCCTGACTGCTGCTTTTAACTTTTCCATTTGCTAGATCAATAAATACAAAAACTTTCATCGGAGCTCCTTTATAGAACTTTTGCTTCTTCGCGCAAGAGACGAACGAGTTCTTTAGCCTGTTGTTGTGGATCACCCGCAATCATTTTGCAGGTCGGCCTGTCTTTGGGTAATTCAAAATTTGAAAGCTTCACTTTTGAGGACGTCGGAGAAACTCCAAGATCTGCCATAGAAACTTCTTTCATTGGTTTCTTTTTAGCTTTCATAATTCCCGGGAGGCTGGCAAAGCGCGGTTTGTTGAGACCCTTATTTGCAGCGATCAAGGCCGGCGTTGGAACCGTGTAGGTTTCGGCGTTTCCACCTTCTACTTCGCGCTTCACAGTAAGACCACTGTCGGAGTAGGTGATGGAGGACACAACCGACACATGAGGAATTTTTAAAAGCTCCGCAAGCATAGGGCCTGTGGCCGAAAAACTCCCGTCGATAGAAAGTTTTCCGGTAAAAATTAAATGGGGAGCGCCCTCTTTTTGAATGGCCGCTGCCAGCGCTTTCGCAGTGGTTAAAACATCAAGAGTTTCGGAGCAATCGATTAACAAAGAATCGTCGGCACCCATAGCCATGGCTGTGAGCAAAGCGCTGTTAACGCGAGCCTTGGGGCCCACAGTGACGGCCGTGATTTGTGCTTGCGGATTGGCCTCTTTAAATTTGATGGCTTCTTCAATGGCGAATTCATCGTAAGGGTTAATAACCCATTTGACGCCGGTTTCATCGAGTTGCGATCCAGATGGTGCCACTTTGATCCTGGTTTCGGTATCGGGAACTTGTTTAAGGCAGATATAAATACGCACGAGTCCTCCTGGAAAGTTCAAGTGCGTTATCGCAAGAAAACAGCAAAGAATAAAGTATTATTCTTACGTTTTCTAGACAGCCTGCAAGAAATTCGGTAAAGTGAGGCATTAAATTTTCTGCAAGGAGTGAGAGTCGTGGCTGTTGCGTCGATTCAGAAAAAGATGTTTATGGGAATCTGTGGCCTTGTATGGACAGGATTCGTTTTTGCACACATGGCCGGAAACATGCTGATCCTCGTGAGTGCGGAGCTGTACAATAAATACGGCCACGCCATTGTTTCTAACAAGCCGCTTCTCTACGCGGCGGAAACCGTGCTGCTCGCGGCTCTGATTGGCCACGTCATTATGGGGGCTTGGCTGACCATCGAAAATCGAAGGGCCACACCAAAAAAATATGCGGTTCCCGCCTCGGGAGCAAAACGCACGACCTTGGCATCGCGAACCATGGCTCTCCAGGGCTCATTGGTTTTGTTTTTTATCATTTTACACCTAATCACTTTTAAGTACGGCACAGAGTACCTGGTGACTTACGACGGCGTGGAAATGCGCGATCTTCACCGCTTGGTCTTGGAAATCTTTCTGCAGCCAATGTATGTCGTTGGTTATATCGTTTGTTTGCTGATTCTTGGGTGGCACTTGAGTCACGGGGTTTCTTCAGTTTTTCAATCTCTTGGGTTCAATCATCCCAAATACAATGCAAAAATTAAATTGATTGGGTGTATTTATTCGATCGTTGTGGCGCTGGGTTTTATCAGTCAACCTCTGTACGTTATCGTCACATCATTTTAAGGAGCCGACATGTCTGGATTAGATGCTAAAATTCCTGATGGACCGATAGAAAAAAAATGGGAAAATTATAAATTCAATATGAAGTTGGTAAATCCAGCCAACCGACGCAAGTACAACATTATCGTTGTGGGAACCGGCCTCGCAGGCGGAGCAGCGGCAGCTTCTTTAGGAGAAATGGGCTACAACGTTAAAGCCTTTTGCATTTCTGATTCGCCTCGCCGCGCGCACTCCATTGCCGCTCAGGGTGGGATAAATGCCGCAAAAAATTATCAAAACGATGGCGATTCCGTGTATCGACTTTTTTACGATACAATCAAGGGCGGAGATTTCCGCTCTCGCGAAGCCAACGTGTATCGCCTTGCCGAGGTTTCTCAATCGATCATCGACCAGTGCGTAGCGCAAGGAGTTCCGTTTGCGCGCGAATACGGTGGTCTGCTCGACAACCGATCTTTTGGTGGCGCTCAAGTGTCGCGAACATTCTATGCGCGTGGGCAAACGGGACAGCAGCTCCTCCTCGGAGCCTACTCAGCCCTCATGCGGCAAGTGAGCAAGGGTACAGTTAAAATGTACCCGCGCCGCGAAATGTTGGATCTCGTGAAAGTTGATGGACGGGCACGTGGCATCACCGTTCGAAATTTAGTCTCCGGAGAAATTGAATCCCATTCTGCCGATGTTGTTTTTCTGGCTACTGGTGGTTACGGCAATGTCTTTTTTCTATCGACCAGCGCGATGAACTCCAACGCCACAGCGGCTTGGCGCTGTCATAAAAAGGGCGCCTATTTTGCGAACCCTTGCTTTACACAAATTCACCCAACCTGCATTCCTGTTTCGGGAGATTATCAGTCCAAATTGACTCTCATGTCAGAGTCTCTGCGCAACGATGGAAGAGTTTGGGTTCCTAAAAAGCAGGGCGATAAACGCCCGCCCGAACAAATTCCCGATGACGAGCGGGATTATTACCTCGAAAGAATTTATCCAAGCTTCGGAAACTTAGCTCCGCGAGACATCGCCTCTCGTCAGGCAAAGTTTTTGGTGGATAAGGGGCATGGCGTTGGAGCCACAGGGGTTGCGGTGTACTTAGACTTCCGTGACGCCATTCAACGCTTAGGACAGGATAAAGTGGCCGCAAAGTATGGCAATCTTTTTGATATGTACGCAAAAATTGCCGGTGAAGATCCTTATAAATCACCCATGCGTATCTACCCAGCCGTTCATTACACCATGGGTGGATTGTGGGTGGATTACGATCTGATGAGCACGGTGAATGGATTATTTGTTGGCGGCGAAGCTAACTTCTCTGATCACGGCGCCAACCGCCTGGGCGCTTCGGCTCTCATGCAAGGTTTAGCAGATGGTTATTTTGTCGCGCCGTCAACCATCGGAAATTATCTGGGTTCCGAGGGAGCCAAACTACCAAAAGTGAACGAAAATGATCCCGCCTTTGTTGAGAGCAAAAAGCAAAGTGAAGATCAACTCACTCGGCTGATGAATATTAACGGAAAGCGCACAGTGGACGACTTTCACCGAGAGCTCGGAAAAAATATGTGGGACCACGTGGGAATGTCGCGCAATGCGAAGGGTCTTAATGAAGTTCTCAAAACGATTCCAGCTCTGCGCGAAGAATTTTGGAAGAACGTCAAAATCACCGGGCCTAAAGATTACACAAACCACGAGCTCGAAAAAGCCGGTCGAGTGGCCGACTTCCTAGAGCTTGGAGAACTGATGGCGAAGGATGCTCTGACCCGCGAAGAATCATGCGGCGGTCACTTTCGCGAAGAGTATCAAACGCCAGACAACGAAGCTCAGCGCGACGATGAAAAATTTTGTCATTCAGCGGCCTGGGAGTACAAGTCGACAGGGCAGCATGAGCGACACAAAGAAGAACTCAAGTTTGAAAACATTAAGTTGGCCTCACGAAGTTATAAATAGGTGGAACGTATGAGTGAAAATAAAAATATGACACTGAACCTTAAAATCTGGCGACAAAAAAACCGTGAGGACGCGGGTGGTTTTATCGACCACACCGCAAAAAATGTGTCTCCCGACATGTCTTTTTTGGAAATGATGGACGTGGTAAACCAAGAGTTAATTCTTTCCGGCCAAGTCGCCGTTGAATTCGACCACGACTGCCGCGAAGGAATTTGCGGAATGTGTTCCATGGTCATCAACGGAAATGCTCACGGACCACAGCGCCTCACAACCACCTGTCAGTTGCACATGCGCAAGTTCAAAGATGGCGACACCATCACCATTGAGCCTTTCCGTGCGAAAGCCTTTCCAGTGATTAAAGATCTCAAGGTCAATCGCTCGGCATTCGATAACATCATCCAGTCAGGCGGATATGTGTCGGTGAATACCGGCAGCGCCCAAGACGCCAACGCCCTCCCCATTCCCAAAGAAAATGCAGATTTGGCTTTTGAAGCTGCAACCTGTATCGGCTGCGGCGCTTGTGTTGCGGCCTGCGTAAACTCCTCGGCCATGCTTTTTACATCGGCGAAGGTTTCGCACTTGGCATTGTTGCCACAAGGTCAACCCGAGAGAGATTCGCGAGTTTTGAATATGGTCAAAACCATGGACGCCATGGGATTTGGAAACTGCTCGAACACAGGCTCTTGTGAGTTAGCCTGTCCAAAAGGAATTTCGCTGGAAAACATTGCGCGCATGAACCGCGATCACTTTAAGGCGTCGCTGCGCGAACGCCCCAAGCAAAATTCTTCCGAAGGTTTTTAGCACTGCCGTAGCGGCAGTGCTTTGAAAAACTCATCGATCTTTGTATTTACTTAGCGCAGGAAATCTAATTTTTCTCAGCGGTAGCCGGTCTTGATTATTATTTTCGACAATCAAAATTTAATGCATGCGGAGCCGAAGAGTTATTCACTCCTACTTGCATATTGAAAAAACTTGGCACTTCGGATTCTAAAAAACTGATAACAGATAGAGCCCAATAGCTCGAGTTACCGACAATTAGGTCTACCGTGTTACTTTGCACAGTATAAAGAAGAGAGACGCCATAGGTATCGCCATTGCTCGAAATAAATTCAGCATCTTCGCCGTAAACAGTAAATTTTTCTTCATTCATCATGAGTTTTTTTCTGCTGTCCAAAACGAGAGTTGTGGTTTTACCTTTAGATAACGTGTCTGTAATATCGCACGTGAGAATAAGGCCTTGCGCAAAAGAATTTAGAGATAAAAAACTAAGAACTAAAAAAACTAATACTTTCATAAAATCCCCCTATGAATTTGTTTAAGGGCTAATCATTCTTAGTGAGTAAAGATAAGTCAATAGTGGACTTGATCTTTGGGAACCTGGAGCAATATTCGCTACGGGAAACTTGATGCGCGCCGGCGGCTAGGGATGCGGCGTTGGGGCAATTGGAGCCTTACCGTATTGATTGGGACCCGGCGTTCCTGGGCTAATTATTAGGATCAAAAGATAGAAATTTATTATTGGGATGATAGTGAGCAGTTGGTACCAGCCCGATTTGTTGACGTCATGTAGGCGCTTGGTAAAAATAAAAAAAGTAATTACGTAAGCGACAAGAAAACTTGCACCCATTAAAAACTTTCTACCGGGATCGGGAATAAATTCGGAGAGCATACAAATAGCGATGAGTTGGCCAACAGCGATACATTGTCCAATAAGTAATTGATATCTATTCACCCGGCCTTTGTAGCCAAATAAAAATGCAAACTTTCCCATAAATTAAAGTCCTTTTAAAAATTCATCGATCTTGGTATTCACTTCGTGCGGGAAATCCAACTGCACGCAGTGGGATCCCGTTTCAATAATCAACAGATCACAATTTGGAATTTCTGCGTACATTGTTTTTTGTACTTGAATGGGCGTTAGGGCATCTTTGTCGCCTGCGATCACCAGCGTGGGAACCTCGATCTGCGCCAGCTTAGGCCGCCCATCAAACTGCGTGAGCTGCTCGAGCAACGTCACAAATACTCGCAAATCAATATTAGCCACACCTTGGGCATAAATTTCGATGTCCTTGAGCGCCGTTTTTTCTAGATTAAATCCACCGACAAGGGAGCTTAAAAAAACTGACGCTGGATTGGTAACTCCAAATTTCCAAACGGTGCTCATGAGCCCTGGAGCCGTGTTGTAGGCCATGCGTATATACGAAAAAACATCGCGAAGTTGCTCAGGCGTGAGAAAATTCTGAAAAGGGTTGCTAAAAAATCCGCTCACAAAACACAGCCCCGAAAAAAGTTGAGGTCGCATAAAATAGCTTTCGAGTAAAACTTCGCAACCGAAACTGTGACCCAAAAAGAAGGCCTTTTCAATTTCCAGATGGTCGCACAAACAGAGGATATCTTTGGAAAGGGCTTCCAAGGTCAAATTGCGCTTGTCTTCCGGAATGTCCGAAAAATGGTGGCCGCGATAATCGATAATAATTGTTTGATAGTGTTTCGAAAAATAATTGATCTGGTGATGCCAATGATTCATCAAGCAGGCGATGCCGTAGGCGAAAACTAAAGGCGGCCCTTCGCCACGCACTTCGTAATACAGGCGAGTTCCATCGAAACTATTAAAATATCCGGACGATTTAACAAAAGGTGAAATAACAGCTCCTACGTGTTTACAAAATGAATATCGATAACAGTGTTGTGAATAGAAATTTGGTCGCAGTTTTTCAACACCTTTTTTTGTTCGGCCGCACCATTTACTTTAACGATTTGGGGGTATTTGGTTTCGAACAGTGCCCCCAAGCTATTGGGAGAGATCACAAAAGCAATGTCGGGACACTTTGGTTCAAATAAAATGATATCATTTGAGTTTCCGCCCAAGGAGCGGGGCCCGTACTCGAACAAATGCTTTTCGCCCGCCTGCTGACCTTGGATGATGGTGAGCGTGGGATAATTTCGGAACGCCACAAGTTTAATGGGAATATTTTTAGAGCGATCCAGCGTTTCCAATAAGAGCTGGTTTAGGAGCGGTTTCCAGGATGCCGAGACCGATGCAACTCGCATTTGAGTTGTTCCAATATCAATGATGTCGCCATTGCCCAGGAGGTGCTGCTCGGTTTTGAAGTCATTGACCCGAACTCCGTTTTTAGAACCAGAGTCTCGTAGCACCCAACCGATGGCGGGATCAAACTCTAAAATAGCGTGTACTTTCGACATTTTAGGATCGTTAAAGGTGATCTCGGCCTCGCGCCCTAAGGAGGTGGTTTTGTCGAGGTGGAGGGTTTCTCCATTGCGATGTCCGGTGAGTATTTGTAGCGTGAGGCTCATAGTAAAAGTTTCATCAATATTAGCAGCAAATTCAATGGACTTTATAAAAGGTCCTATGCTACTTAAATTCCACCTTGCTCTAAATATATAGCAGTTTAGGGCTTTTAGCCGAAAGGGATACCATGTTTGAATTAGTTAAAGAAACTGTCGTTCGTCCATATGAAGTTATCATCGTTATGGAGTCTAACACTTCTGAAGAAGAGCAAAAAGCTCTTTTCACGAAAAATCAAAAAATCATCGAAGGTTTTTCTGGCAAAGTGAGCCACCTCGACACATGGGGTGTACGTCGCTTAGCCAACCCCATTGGTAAGACCAATCGCGGGGTTTATTTCCACAGCACTTTCACAGCAAGCCCAGATTCAATTATGGAGCTTGAAAGAACCATGCGCATTAACGAGAAAGTTCTTCGTTACATGCACACGCGCCTTCCAGACGAAACTGTACTTACAGATTACGTGGAAAAATTTAAAGCTGGCCTGATTGAGCGTCGCGAGCGCGAGGCTAAAAAAGCTCTTGCGAAGCCACGCCGTCCAATGAAATAAGGCGGGCCATGCCTGTAAAGAATCGTGTAGGACAATTTATTTTAATTTCGCTGTTAACAACATTGTTAACGGCGTCTTTTCTATTTATGGCACCCCTTGGTGCTCGCTACCTGCATGTTTCCTTCAATCGGATTTTTTATTGGAGCTTTTCAATTTTGTCCGCAGTCGCGCTCCTTGTGTTTTTTCCGCAGTGGGCTCTTGCCCAGATGAGCGTGTTTTTGCTGATGGGTCTTTATTCGGAGCTCGAGTCACAAAAGGTTTCGCGATTTTATTCGGCACTTTCCGCCGTTGCGATTTCTGTTCTTGCCGTGTTTTTTAGCTTGAGCCTGTGGTCGCAGTCACAAAAAATTGCACTCAGCACTTTTTTAAAAAAACAAATTGCAAGCACCGTGATGCTGTCTCCGCAGATGAAGGGACTTTCGTCTTCGGTGGATGCCACACAAATCGTTTCTGTGATGCCGGCCTTTTTAGCACTTATCTTTATGATTCTTGTTTTCTTTGGAATTCTTTTTGTTCGTCAAGAGGGACGCCAGGATAAGTTGAGCACATTTAAAATTCCAGAGCACTTGGTGTGGACCTTGGTCCTTGCGCTTGCGGGAACCTTTTTATTAGATGTGCAAAAGGTATTTATTTTGCAAAAAGTTGCGGTCAATATTTTATTTGTGCTCCTGTGCTTTTATTATTTTCAAGGGCTTGCCGTTCTTGGATTTTTTATGCACCGAGCCCGCTTGAATTATTTCTTAAAGGTGGCGATTTTTTTCGTATTGGCGTTCCACCTTTTTGCCGTTGTTGTGGCCCTTGGAATTTCGGACGTTTGGTTAAATTACAGAGCTAAGATTTTAAAAAATTACGTTAAGAATAATCCCTACGCAGGAGAGTAAAATGAAAGTGATTTTAAAAACAGATGTTAAAGATTTGGGTCGCACAGGCGATATGGTTAACGTATCTAGCGGTTTCGCCCGAAACTTTCTTTTTCCGCGCAGTTTAGCCGCCGAGGCAACAGAAGCGCGAATGAAAGAATTCGAACACTGGCAACGAGTTGCAACGTCGCGCAAAACAAAAGCGCGCGAGGAAAAATCGCAAATTCTTGAGCAAATCAAAAAAGTAACCATCGTCTTTAAAATTGCCGCTGGCGAAAAAGATAAGATTTTTGGTTCTATAACACCAAAAGATATCGCTGCAGAGCTGGTTAAAAAAGGTTTTGCTATTGAGAAAAAAGACATTGTTATCGAAGAAGCTATTAAGGTTTTAGGTCAGCACCAAGCTAAAGTGAGCTTTGGCGAAGGTCTTGAAGCCACGATCGCCATCTCTGTAGAGCGCCAAGAAGCCTAAA
>JANOYW010000029.1:0-10913 GCA_031429075.1 Bdellovibrionales bacterium
GTAGGTAAAGGCGTAATTTGCTCCTCTAATTTCGATACCAAACTCTTTGTAATTCGTCGTTTGCCCAACATTGCCAGCAAACTCTCTATCCAATATAAGTTTCCACCCGTTTAAATACTCGTGAAGCTCTAGCTTACAAAAGTAATCCACCGACACCGGTGTGGAAGCAACTCGAGACGGGTTGAATCTTGCACCCTCTTGTAACTTAAAATCGGCTGCGACTGCGTTTTGACAAATAACCACAAATACAGATAGGAAAAATATTTTCATAGAATCTCCGTTAATTTTGATTCATTAGATCGAACCAAAATTAAACGGTCAAGAAGCTAAGTTAGCGTGTGATGCGCTCACCAAACTGGGCGACCAGCTTTGAAGAACCCTTAGGCACCTTGATCGTATGCGAGGCTACCGTGGGTGGGATAAATCCGTGCACAAGGTCAGGATTGAGTTCTTTCAAATAATTGGCATTCACTCCCAAATACTGCGCCAAATTATAAAGATCAGTGCCGCCGGGAACCGATGCCATGTCGAATTCATAGGGAACTAGGTATTCGATATCGCGAAAGCCATACAAGCCAGGGGCCTTGGCAATCATGGTGGCCGCTAGAATTTTAGGAACGTAATCGGCGGTCTCTTTTGGCAATACTTGCAATTGCACAAGCTCCCAAAAATTATTGGTGCCGTATTTTTTAATCAAACCAGTGACTTTGTTTTCACCGCAGTTGTAGCTTGCCGAAACCAAATACCAAGAGCCAAACATTTCGTAGAGATTTTTTTTGTACTTAATGGCCGCCGCTGTGCTTTTTACGTAATTTCGGCGCTCATCAAGCCACCAGTTGACCTTCAAACCATATCTCTCGGCCGTGGGCTTAATAAATTGCCAAATCCCCACTGCCGCCGCCGGGCTTTGCACCGCTGGAGCAAAACCACTCTCCACCATGGCGGTGTAAATGATATCTTTGGGCATTCCTGATCGTTCAAGCTCCTTTAAAATAAACGGCGAGTAGCGAGTGGAGCGCGCGAGCCATTTTTGAAAATCTTTGCGTCCACTAGTTTGAAAGTGGCGAATCCAAAACTGCACGCGGTGATTGTAAGTCATTGGAATATCAAAAATAGGAGAGGCATCCACTGTGCCCACAGAGGAAGATTCCATGGACTCCGCTAGCGATTCGCCATTGGCGACAACGGGTGCCGCGGCTTTAGGGTTTGGCGCCGCCAACACAAGAGAAAACAGGAGAGACATGATCTGTGACATGAACAGAGTATACGTCAGAGAATTGTCTTTGCGTCAGAGGGACGACATGGAATCGTGACAAAGGTCCGTGGCATGTTGTGCCCCGACGCTAACTATAACGAACTAAATCGAACTCACAAAAAGTTAAGACGTTGGTCCAGTCGGCACACGCTTTGCTCTTCACTCCAGTGTATGAGTATGAAAGGTATTTACACAGCAGTCAGTGGAGCCATGGCCCAATCGGATAAGATGGACACCATCGCTAACAATATCGCCAACGCGGACACGCCAGCATTTAAGCGTGATGAACAGATTTTTCGCGAATACTTAACCAGCTACGAAAAACAAGAAGAAGCTGTAGGATCTACTAAGATCCCGGATTCCATCGATAGTTTTTATCCTATCAACGGAGCCGACAAGAGCTATGTGGATTCTGCGGGAACGTCGACAAGTTTTGCCCAGGGATCGCTCATTGTGTCTAACAATCCACTGGATGTGGCCATCGAAGGCGATGCGTTTTTTGAAGTTCTCACTCCCAATGGAGTTCGCTGGACGCGCAATGGTGGCTTTACTTTAAATCAACTGGGCGAACTGGTGACCAAGCAAGGCTATCCTGTGTTGATGCAACAGCAAAGCCCCGAACAACCTCTCCCCAGTCGTTACGTACGTATCGGCAACGAACCTAACTTTTCTGTTTCCAATCAAGGACACTTAAAGATTGGTGATCAATTTACAGGAAAACTCTCGCTTGTTACCGCCGAAGACAAAGATGTTTTTCAAAAAGAGGGAAACTCCTTTTATCGCCTTCGCGAGACCATCAACAGCCCCGTAGTTCAGGCCACAAAATTTAAATTGCATCAAGGTTCAGTGGAAAAAAGTAATGTGAATTTAGTCAGCGAAATGACAGACATGATCAAAACCAGCCGAGTGTTTGAAAGCACACAAAAGGCGATTCAGGCCTACGATCAAATGAACGGTAAATTAGTTAACGACGTAACGAGATTAAAGTAAACGAGATTGAATAGTAATTAACGGAAGAGAGAAGGGGATACTATGATTAAGTCATTGCACACAGCCGCCACGGGGATGCAAGCGCAACAGACCAACATGGACACCATTGCCAACAACATAGCAAACACCGGCACCACGGGCTTTAAAAAGACGCGAGCTGAGTTTGAAGATCTTCTCTATCAAAACATCAAAGAGCCGGGCACGGCTACAGGGCTCAATGCTGTTTCGCCAACGGGCGTGCAGGTGGGATTGGGTGTAAAAACTGCCGCCACACAAAAAGATTTTTCTTTGGGTTCATTGCAAATCACCAACCGCGATTTGGACGTAGCCATAAACGGAAAAGGATTTTTACAAATGCAAAAATCTGATGGCACCATGGCCTACACCCGAAACGGAGAGTTGCACAGATCAGCTGACGGACGCATTGTCGATTTTAATGGCAACGTTCTCCAGCCTGAGATCGCTATTCCAGCCGATGCCAAGGACGTGATTATTAGTTCCGAAGGTGAAGTTTCTGTTTTAACAACAGGCTCTGAAGTGCCGCAGGTTATCGGACAGATCGAGTTAGCAACCTTCGTAAATCCAACCGGTTTAAAGGCTGTTGGGGGAAATCTATTTTTAGCAACAGCCGCCAGTGGTGATGCGGTTGTGGGTAATCCTAATCAAGGGCACTACGGTGCTCTTGGACAACGCGAACTGGAGAACAGTAACGTCAACATCGTTGAGGAAATGGTCAATATGATCACGACCCAGCGGGCTTATGAGACAAACTCTAAGGTGATTCAAGCCAGTGACCAAATGTTACAGGCATTAACTCATTTGAGATAGGCGCTGATGTTTTTAATCTTTTCGTTTTTTCTTAATTTAGCAATGGCTTTGGAGAAACCCAGTGTTTTAGTTTCTCTTGATCCGCATTTGCCCGAGCAGAGAGTCATTTACCTTGGTGACGTGGCCCGTGTTTATGGCCTGCGGGACTCAACAAAGGCAGCCGTTGAAAAAATTGTTCTCAGTTTAACTGCGGTAGAATATAAACAGAAGTCTAAGATCGAGCTTATAAAAACGGTGCGCAGAGAACTAAGCCCCTTCGAACAAGAGTGTGACTGCGAAATCCAATTGGTGTTTTCGCGAGAAAGTAAAACTAAAAAACAAAAAGAATTTTCTGTGGAGCGCGTGCAAAAAGAATTGCAAGTTCGCTTGCAGGCGTTGTGTGTCGACTGCCTCTATCAGGTTTCCAATTTGAATCTGCTTCGTGGCCAGGTACCAAAAACATTTTCTCATTGGGAGTTGCAAGAAGACCTGCGCGACACCCGTGGTGCCGCCATGGTGCGAGTTTACTTTGACGAACAATTTTTAAATCCCTTGGTACTTCAAGGCTGGGTGCGCGTGCAGCAACCGGTGATGGTGTTAAAAAAAGCCATGGTCAAAGGGATGGTAGTCTCGTCCGCAGACTTCGAAGTTGTTACCCGCGATGTCACCAACGAATATCACCTTTTTGCGACCACAAATGATCTTGTGGGCAAAGAGCTGAAGCGCTCTTTGAACAAAGAGCATGTGCTAACCCTTGAAGATGTTACGGACAAGCAGGTGGTTCGTATCGGCGAACCTGTGGCCGTGGAAGTGAAGAAGGGCGTGATCCTTGTGGAGATGACGGGTATCGCGCAAAAAAGCGGAAAAATTGGCGATCGAATTCCAATTCGCGTCACAAAAACACAAAAACAAATAATAGCAGAAATTGTTGCTGAATCACGAGTGAGGTTTGAATGAAGTTTTGGCTGATGATTATTTTGATGTCGACGTTGTTGACGGGTTGCGCGTCTTTTATGGACTTCTTTCGTCGGCACGATGATTTGACACCAGTGGCGGCGGAAGCAAAAAAACCCATTCCGGAAAATCAACGGAAGACGCGATTGTCGCTTGAAGAAGAATCGATGCTGTATGAGCAAAGCGGATCTCTGTGGGTGTCACGAGGCCAGTCGTCGTTTCTTTTTGCCAACAACAATCAGCGATTATTAGGGGACTTGCTCGAAATTAAATTAGAAGGTTACCCCAAAGAGCAAATTCAAACCAAGGTTACGGTGATTGCAAAACTTCTTTCCGAAATTCTTAACGAACAAAAACAAGATATTAAATTAAAACAAGATGAAATCAAAAAACAAATGACTCCCGAGTACCAAGAGCAAAAAGAAGCCGAAAAGGTGGAATCACGTGGTCTTGCTTCATTGATTGGTCTCGACGGTGACGAGCCTGAGACCCCCGTGGGGCCGACTCCCGAGCAGCTGATGAAGGATCAAGAGCGAGCGCTTAAGAAAATCGACGATGAAGAGCAGGATATTAAAGGTCTTTCTAAAAACAAAGAGTTTCCCATCCGCACGGTGTCCACGCGAATTATGGAAATTCAAAAAGACGGAAATTATCGCGTTCGCGGTGAACAACCATTTATGATCGGTAAGCGCGAGTACAAATTGCTCGTGGCTGGCGTGGTGCGATCCGAAGAATACAACGAAAAAGGCATGAGTGCCGAATCGCTCATCGATCCGGTGTTCGATATTATCAGCGACAAAAAGAGCGAGGAATTATGATTTATATACTGCGTGTGTTTTTCTTAGTCCTTCTGTTTTCCTCAACAGCCCAGGCTATTCGTCTTAAGGACATCGCCAATGTGCGCGGCGTTCGCGATAACCAATTGATTGGTTACGGCCTCGTTGTTGGCCTTAAAGGCACTGGCGATAGCAAAAGCGAATTTACTAACAAGAGTATGGTGCGCATGCTCGATAAGTTGGGCGTAAAAGTTGAAGACACCGACGTTGCTAAGAAAAATGTTGCAGCAGTATTAATCACGGCCACTCTTCCACCCTTTGCACGTGCTGGGAATAAAATGGATGTGACCATCAATTCCATCGGTGATGCCTCAAGCCTCGAAGGCGGAACACTTGTTCAGTCTCCTTTGCGCGCGTCGGATCAAAATGTTTATGCCGTTGCACAAGGAGCAGTTTCCGTTGGGAGATCCTCTGGCAAAGCTGTACACTCCACTGTGGGTTTGATGTCGGGTGGTGCGATCATCGAAAAAGACGTACAAGCAGAAAATTTTACAAGTCGAAAAATGTATCGCCTCACTCTGCACAATCCAGATATCACAACCGCAGTGCGAGTGGCACAAACGGTGAATATGGATTTAGGTGGAAAATACGCAACCGCGATTGATCCAGCAACGGTGGATGTCGTTGTTCCCTTTTCCTACGAAGGCAAAGGTGTAGAGCTATTAGCCACCATCGAATCGCTCAATGTTGAGCCGGATCAAAAAGCCAAAGTGGTGGTGAACGAAAAAACAGGCACAGTGATTATCGGTGAAAACGTGCGGATCAGTACGGTGGCTATAAGCCATGGTGATATTAATGTGAAAGTAGGAAAACCCGAGCCCGCACCAGTTCAGCCGCCAGTGGCAGTGGATGCTCCTGCGGCCCCGCCGCCAGAGTTAGCACCAGCTTTACCGACGATAGACAGTCCAACCGGCATGCGTGCACCGGCATCCACCGTCGCCGTCATTCCGGCCATTAACAAAAAAGATGCGGTGAAGCTCTTGCCGGAATCCGTGAGTGTTGGCGAGCTCGTCCAAAGTTTGAATCAAATGGGCGTCTCTCCTAAAGACCTGATCGTGATTTTGCAAAACATTAAAGCTTCTGGGGCCTTACAAGGAGAGCTGGAAATTCTTTGAAAAGTGTATCGATTTGACACAATTATCTATAGACTTGAATTTGGGGCTTAGGCCCTCGGGGGGGGAGAAGAGGAGTTAGAGGTAAACCAAGGATGGTTTCTCTTGAGCAGAAGAGTAGCTGGGACAGGTTATTGAACCAAGGATGGATCGTAACTTTTTTATAAGGCTAAATGCGCATGGATGCGTGTCTGACTCTGACCCCCTGTTTTTTTATGAATATAAAAAATGTAAATAAACCACAACACACACCACCGACACTCGATCAGCAACTGCACAAAGCGGCGAAGATGTACGAGCAGCAGTTTCTTGAAGAGATGATGAACGCCATGAAAAAAACGGTGGACCACAGCAGCGTTACAAAACCCTCAATGGCCGAGAAAATATACAAAGACGAACTCTATACTCAGTACGCAGAAAAATGGGTAGAGAGTGGCGGGAACGGCCTTGCTGACATGATTTATAAGGAATTGAAGGAAAAGATAATTCCCAGTCAGCACAGTCGATATGCGTCGAGTCCAGTTCCTCCTAAAAAGGAAGAAAAATAGACTCTCGACGGGTCGGGTTTGTGGATCTTTTTTGTCTCACTATGATACAATTAGAGAGATGTCATCAAGGAGGATGTGGTGAAAGTAAATAACAAATCCGCACAAGGTTTAATGAACGATCGTAGTATCCAAGATCTTGCCAAGGATCCTTCGATCAGAAAAGGAAAGTCACCCACCATTTCGGCCACCGAAATGATGGATGCGACGAAGATCAACGTTTCTTCGCAAGCTCGTCAGATCAATAAAGCCAAAGAAATCGCCTCGCAAGACACGGTCGATGAGGCAAAAATCGCGCGTTTGCAAAAAATGATTGAATCGGGCGAATACAAAGTAGATGCCGAAGCTGTGGCCGACAAACTCGTCAACGAACATTTACTTCTTCCCTCATAGGAGCTCAGTGAATGAAAGAACAACTCTTTCTTGAACTTGTAAAAAACCTTCACCAGCTGGTGAGAGTCTACCGTTTGCTCTTTGAGACGGTTCGCGCGGAGAAGGCAATTCTGCTGAGTGCAGATTTGCATGTTCTCCCAGAGCTTAATGAAAAAAAAGAACTCTTATTAAAAAAAATAAACGAATTGGAAGCCAAGTGGATGGCTGTGGCTAGAGAGATGCAAACGCAATTTTCACTGCCAGCGCAAACACCGCGTTTGTTAGATATTGCCTCCGCCTACGACGGTGTAAAAAAAGAAAAACTTTTGCGTTTTCGAACGGTGCTGAATTTACTTATCGAAAGAACGTCGAGAATAAATAAGCAAAACGACCAGCTAGCAAGATCGGCGCTGTCGCATATCACCGGAGCCATGCAAGCGTTTACCGAAACGCTTAACAAAAAATCGACCTATGAAAAAAAGGGTAAGCGCAGTGAAAAATCGAAGGAGACTTCGGGGCGCCTTGTAAGTAAAGAAGTGTAGTACAGGGAAGTCCAAGAGGGACTTCGCGGAAGGACAGGATGTCGGCAAGAATCGGAACCTCCATGAATGTGGGGCAGAGAGCCATGATGAATAGTCAGGCGGCACTGCAAACGGTTTCGCACAACATTGCAAACAAAAATACCGAAGGCTACAGTCGGCAACAGGTCGAGACGTTTAGTAATTTTCCCAATGGAGCCGGAAAAATGCGCGTCGGCACTGGCGCCCGTGCCGTCACCGTTCAACGTGTCAACAACCCTTATCTCGAAAAACAATTGGCTGGAGAAAAATCACAACTTGGTTTTTTAAACGGGCAGAACGTGGCGCTGATGCGCCTCGAGCAAGTTTACAACGAACAACAGGTGGATGGCTTAAATAGCTCTATCGGTAAATTCTTTAATTCTTTTCGCGAGCTCTCCACAAATCCAGAAAGTATGCCAAAACGAATTGCGGTGAAAGAAAGCGCAGATCTTTTAGTTCGCGACTTCAACCGCGTGGGTGAGCAGCTCGCCGACATTCGCAAAGAAGCCAACGGACAGGCACAAGTTCAAGTGAACGAAATCAACTCAGTGACGCAAGAAATCGCATCGCTCAATATGCAAGTGCAAAAAGTAGAAATCGGTGGGGGTTTTGCAAACGACGAACGCGATCGTCGAGATGCTTTGTTAAAAAACCTCGGTGAGCTGATTGATATCAAATGGGCTGAGGGCAAAGATTCCACGGTAACCATTAGCACGGCAGATGATGCCATTTTGGTTGTGGGCAACGAAGCGCGAAAGCTCGAGGCGGTGTCAACACCAGGGCGTGAAAACAAAGCCGAAGGTGATTTTGATATTATGTACTACCATAACGAGTATGCAGAGCCGATGGTACTCACCGATCGAATTAGAGGCGGAAAACTCGGTGGTTTGCTGTCGGTGCGCGATGGCGATGTGACCGAGTTTGAACGCAAGATCGATATGCTTTCGTTCGAGATCGCCAACCGAGTGAACGACCTCCATCGACAAGGACACAACGCTTACAATCAACGAGGCGAAGATTTCTTTTCGCATGTGGGCGGTCAAGACGGAGCGTCCGGCACAATTAAAATCAACCCCACCATCCTTGGCGATGTGGGACGAATCGTGGCGGGAGCTGATCCCAACAGTCCGGGAGATAACAGAATTGCCAATATGATTAGTGATGTTCAGCACAGTAAATCAATGTTGGATGGTGCCACATCCATCGATGAATACTACAATGGAATGGTTGCAGAGCTTGGCTTACGCACGCAAAACATCAATGGAATGGTTGCAACCCAAGAGGGCGTCGTGAACCAACTTGAAAATCTTCGCGAAAGTTACAGTGGCGTCAACATCGACGAAGAGATCGCCAGCATGATCGAATGGCAGAAACAGTTTGATGCCTCGGCTCGAATCATTAGAACCGCGGATGAAATGCTTGATACAGTTATCAATATTCGGAGATATTAATGCGCGTCGCTGATAAAATGAACTATAACCAATCTTTGGGTGCGATTAATAAAAATCGTAGCGAAATGATGGTTTATCAAAATCAGGCCGCCACACAAAAACGCATCAACAAACCGTCAGACGATCCTCTTGGAGCCGTTCGAGTTCTCGAGAAGAAAACTGAGATGCAAGGATTCGAGCAGTACAAACGAAATATTCTTTCCGCTAAAGAATTTATTGAATACTCAGAGCAATCACTCTCGCAGGCTAGCGAAATGCTCATCCGCGCCAAAGAACTTGCAATCGATCAAGCAGATGATGCGGCAAACGGTGCAGAGTCTCGTTCTATTGTCGCTGCCGAAGTAAAACAGATTTACGAACAAATGGTAAATATCGGCAATCGCAAATTTGGTGATCGCTTTTTATTTGCTGGTTACAAAAGTATGACCACGCCGTTTGATATGACTGGAACCTATTTTGGTGACGACGCCGAAGTGGATGTACAGATCGAAAAAGATTCGTACATCTCTATGAACATTCCAGGCAGTGTAGTGTTTATGGGCAAAAAACTACATCAGCCACTTCCGCCCAAGGAAACTTTGCAAGATGACAAAACACAAGTGGAAGTGCGCGGACCGAGCTCCACGGACCCATTGTCGCCAACCTCGCAAACCATTGCCAATAGCTCCGAAGGTCATTGGGGGATGGTATCGACAAATGTTTTTGAAGTGCTGCGCGATTTGGAAGTGGGTTTGCGAGCCAATGATAAACACGTTGTGCAAAACTCCTTGGAGTATCTGGACAGTGCCATTTCGCAAATCAATATGGCTCGAGGAGAATTGGGCTCGCGTGTAACCAGTCTCAATTCGGGACTAGAAACTTTACAAAAATTAAATGTGGACGCAAAAGTTGTGCAATCTGAAATCGAGGACGTTGACATGTACGACCTCGTTAACAACTTAAGTAAGACACAAACGCAGCTCGAGGCGTCGTTGGCCACATCCGGAAAAATGATGAAGACAACACTCCTTGACTTTCTGAGGTAGTAATAATAGCTAAGACATTCGGTTTTATTGCGGTAATTCTTTGCGGCAAATCTTTACTGGGCAGAAGCGTAAACCATTACGCAAGCTGAGCTTTGACCAGGATGTTGAAGGAGCTTTATGTTAGTTCTCACACGAAAAATTGGCGAAAGTATAGCCATCGACGATCATATTAAAATTCGCGTCGTTCAAATCAAGGGCAAACAAGTTCGACTTGGTATTGAGGCCCCTAAAGACACAAAAATTCATAGAGAAGAAGTTTATCTTTCGATCCAGGAACAGAATAAACAGTCTATTTCGACCACCTCAGACAAAGCCAAAGATGTGGCTAAGATGCTGAAGGATCCACAATCCTAGGTTCTAATCGCTTTTAAGCGCTGTTCATGGAAGTTCCTGGCGCGGGTGGTCGTGAATCTGTCATGATCTGTCATGGTCTAGAAAAAAGTCTTGAATTATTTTCATAGGACCGACTAATATTTGATTTAACCGATCGGCGCTTTGTGTTGTCCGTATTGACGGGTCCCAGAGTGAGTTTTAGGGGACCGATCAGGTTTTTTGGAGGGGAAATGCAGATCCAAACGTCGCGTTTTGGGAATATAACCGTCACTACAGATGACGTTCTTACGTTTCCAGAGGGATTGTTAGGTTTTTCGGATCTAGATCGTTTTGTTTTGCTGGACGATCCCAGCGATGAAATTTTCGCATGGCTTCAAAGTTGTGATGAACCGAGTATCGCATTTCCTGTTTTGGAACCAGAGCTCTTCTCTGAAAATTTCGATCTCAGTTTAAGCAAAAGTGATATGAAAATATTGAACAGCGAAAACAAAACTGGTTTACGACCGTTCTGTATTATCACGATTCCCGAAGATCCAACAATGATGACAGCCAATCTTAAGGCGCCAATCGTTATTAATATCACCGACAAAACAGGTCGTCAGTGTGTACTTCAAGATAACAAACTTGAAATTCGCGAGCCAATCTTTACACGCCTTCAGCAGCGTGTGGTTCA
>JANOYW010000030.1:0-72981 GCA_031429075.1 Bdellovibrionales bacterium
CAGAAACAGGACCTGGCACCTACTGAGACGGCGTGATACGAACTCAATCCTGACAAAAAGGGGAGTGTATCATGGCCAAAAGCAAGTCCGCGGGGTTTCCGCCACAAATTAAGTACATCGTTGGAAATGAAGGATGCGAACGCTACAGCTACTACGGCATGCGCTCGATTTTAATTGTGTTCATGACACAGTTTTTGCTCATGGAACGGATTCACGCCACGGAAGTCATGCATTTATTTATGGGTGTTTGCTACTTGCTTCCACTGGCCGGGGCTTACATCGCCGATCGTTTTTGGGGCCGCTACAAAACAATTCTTTATCTATCTCTCTTTTATTGCGCGGGCCACGCGACGCTGGCTATTTTTGAAAAATACGAATACGGACTCTATGCGGGTTTAGGATTGATTGCACTTGGCGCTGGTGGCATTAAACCTTGCGTGTCGGCCTTTGTAGGCGATCAGTTTGCACCCAATCAAAAAGAAATGCTTTCAAAAGTTTACAGTTTATTTTACTGGATGATTAACTTTGGTTCGTTCTTTTCCACCATTCTCACTCCTCTCACCTTAAAGTGGTATGGGCCAACAGTAGCTTTCGGTATTCCTGGTGTGCTCATGTTCATTGCCACATTGATTTTTTGGATGGGCACGCGTCACTATGTCCGTGTACCGCCATCGGGCCCGGATCCCGATAGCTTCTGGTCCATTCTCGCTAAGGGAATCTGCAGCAATTTAAAGTTGTTTACTAATACAAAATTGGAACAAAATATCGGTTTGACAGTATATGTCGCTGTTGTTGGATACTTTCTTTTTCATTCTGGATTGACTGGTGGTTTTGTCGCTGCGCTTGTCGGTGGTGTATTTATTATCTTGTACAGTTTAAGTTCGTTTTGGAAATACGTAGAGAAAAACCATCCTGTAAAACGTGTGGGAGAATTTAAAATTGCCTTGAGCATTGCTAAAGTATTTGCATCGGTCACTGTCTTTTGGGCCTTATTCGATCAACATGCTTCTACTTGGGTTTTACAAGCAGAAAAAATGATTCGTCAGACGAAAATTGATTTTTTTGGCTGGACCCTGTTTGAAGGTGAAATTTTATCGTCGCAGTTTTCGGCGTTGAATCCAGTTTTTGTGATGGTGATGATTCCGATATTTACCTACGGAATCTATCCGTTAGTAAATAAGTTTTATCCTCTAACACCGCTCCGTAAAATGGGCTGGGGATTTATGATGGCTGCTTTTGGTTTTGCCACAGTTGGTTTGATTCAGTTTCAAATGGATCAAGGCATTCCCATGCATATCTACTGGCAGACGATTCCCTATTGTTTGATGACGGCGGCCGAAGTGATGATCTCCATCACGGGGTTGGAATTCGCCTACACGCAAGCGCCAAAGAGCATGAAGTCCGTGATTATGAGCTTTTGGTTACTGACTGTGTTTTTGGGCAACTTGCTCACAGCATTGATTGTTAAAGTAAAAATATTTGATGAAGGAACTGGTGGATTTTTTATGTTGTTTGCCGGGTTGATCTTCCTAGCGGGCTTGATGTTTGCTGCGCTGGTGCGAAATCACCCCACGCGCGATGTGATGCAGGCGTAGACGATGAAGGTCGGATACATTTTTCTCCTATGTTTTGCGTTATCAGCCTGCGCGAGTTTAGGGGAGCCGTTTAGCAAACCTCAAAAGGCGACGAAAGATAAATCGCTGATTTATGTTTATCGAGTTAAGAAGTTTGCGGGCTCTGCGGGGAGCCCTTATGTGTGTCTCGACAAAAAAGTAGTAGGTGAGATTCCAAACGGTGGGTATTTTTCGCTGGAGGCGCCTCCTGGAACGCACGAGTTGCGTTTGAGAAGTGGCTTGGGAGACACCCTTGCGAGCTTTCCTTTCACATCGAAGGCACAGCAGGTTTATTATGTGCGAACAGATTTTAGTTTAAATTCGGGTGCCCAGGAAAACACCGAAATTGCCAGACAAGCAGCCCTCGGCCCTGGAGGTGGTGGAGCCATAGGCGCTGTCGCGGGAGTCATTGCGAGCGATAGTTTTTTTGGCACTAAAGAGGAAGCCGAAAGCATTTTAGCGCGACTTGATCTGCGGGCTCAGGAAAAATCGAAGAACCCAGGTTTTCTGTTCATCAAACCTGACATGGCCGAACCTGAAATCGTGCAAACCAAACTGGTATCTATTCCGGCGTACAAAATCAATCCCTGTAAGTAAAGCCGGCTGTAGGATTTCGAATCTATGAAGAAAATATTTCCAAATCTTATTTCGGTTCGTCAGCACCAGAAAATCATTTGTCCCGATTGTAATTGCAAAATGACAGCCTATCTTTGTGAGTCCGCCGTGATCGACAAATGCGATCAGTGTGGGGGAATTTGGTTTGATAAAAACGAACTCACCATTTTTCAGCAGTCGATTAAAAAGTACGATCTTCGTGAGCTGATGGCTGACGAGGGCTTGCAAGCTATCTCTGGCCGCTATCAGATTTCGGATTGTCCGCGCTGTCAGCAACCTTTAGTGGAACAGGTGCAAGGAGCCTTTAAAAAAGTTCATCTTCAGTGTTGCACAAAGTGTCAGGGCCAGTGGTTAAAATCGAATGAGCTTATTCAGTTGGTGGATCTTTTAAAACTCCACCAAGAAATCGCTCCCCACGTGAGTGGTGTGCGAGAGGAACTCGGCAAAGTCCAGAGAGAGGTGGAGTTTGATAAAAAAATAAAATGTCTCGGCGATAAGTACGGCGGGAATTTGTACGATCAAGCATTCACCGCAAAACGCCCCCATATCGCTCTCCTTTCAAATCCGAATACAACCAACGTCACATGGATCCTTCTCGCTCTGAGTGTGGTGGGAGGCTTGATCAATGCCTTTTTGTTTCCGATAAATATTACTGGTGGTCCTTTTGATGTTTTAAAGGGGCGGTCGTTTTATCAAATAGCACAGTTTTGCTGGCACTTTTTTTCGAGCTACAGCTTTTTGCACTTTACACTGACGTCGGTGTTTTTTGTGCTGTTTGCCCAAGCCGCCGAGAAGAAGCTCGGCTCGTACCGTTTCTTCATCATGGTTTGCATCACTCCGCTATTTTTACTCGCACATAAAGTAATCAGTTTGTTGTGGGGCATTTCCGGGGATCCTGTCGGTTTAGGTGTTTTCGCCGCAGGTTCCATGGGAGCTTTATTAAAAAATCCTTCCGATTTCAAAATCGAGGGTGGTTTCAATTCGTATTACTATCAAGTGTCGGCTGCGTTTTTAACTCTCGTCTGGTTTTTTCTCCAGTTCCTGATGCTTGATCCCATCAACTGGTCCGTGGAGTGGACGTCGCAATGTTTCGCCATCGCCCTGTGGTTTATGGCTTCTCTGCTGGTACCACAAGAATAAAAGCGTGTTCTTATCTTTAAAACGGACGGGGGAAGAGTTCGATTTTCTCGCGCAGGTGTGGAGGGATTTTTTTGTCGAGAGTTTCCAATATCGTGCGAGTTGTGTAGCGGGCGGAGAGATGAATCAAGATGATTTTTTCGGCGGGGATTTGTTCAATTCGATGGATCCACTCGTCGAGGTGAATGTGGCCCCATTCGCGGGCTGATGCTACCGGTTTTAAATCGTCGATAAAAGTGGTTTCCATAAATAAAAACTTTACCGGGGTTTTGAAGTTTTCTAAAAATTCAATTTGCGTATCTCCGGTGAAAGCCATAATACCTTCGTCCGTAAATTCATCCACAGTCACACCGCTGTGTCGCAGATTTTGCAACTCGGTGGGGTGTCTTTTTACAAATTCAGGTTTTAATTTTTTCTTAGATTTAAATACAGTGTAGCCCTGGGAGGGCACTCGATGAATTGTTGCAAACGGCTGCACACGATACTCTTTGCCGATGGAAACCGATTCGCAGGGACTCAGAGGGTTGAGTTGATATTTAAACTCGTAGCCTTCGATCTCCTGCCAGATTTTTAAAATTTTATCAAAATTTTCGATGTAATGGGGCAGGCAGTAAATCTGCGCAGGTGGTTGATTCCAAAGAGAGCGTTGGGACATCACGTAGGCGATGCCGCCAGCGTGATCGGAATGGCCGTGCGTGAGGAAATAGTTTTGTTTAGGGATATTAAAAGGGACACCTTGGCCGATATCAAAAACCAGTCCTGCGTTTTCATAAACCAAGGATGTGGTAATGCCCGCGATGGAGTAACCCACGAAGTGGTGATCTTTGTGGGACCACTTAAGTCCCATTGAGGGTAAAAGGTTGGTTTTTTCCATCTACGCCCAACTACATTTTTGTGAGCTGTTCGGAAAGAACATCATGGCCCAGCCACAGCACAGGTTTTCGCGGTTTGAAACCTTCATGTAACATAATCTTTCCTGTGGCTTTAAAAATCTCTTCACTTAAAATAAACGTGATCAAATTTTTTGGATCCTTGTGCATGCTGATCAAATGCTCCGAAGAGTTGAGAAGCAGCTCCATTTGTCCCTTGGAATTATGCTGCGGCCATTTGTCGTAGGTCATGTGCGATTGAATCAACGGGTTGTTAAAAAAACGATTGGTGTAATCCATGATCTCGTCAATGGTGTGCTCGGGTTTTAAAAGAGCCAGGCAATCGTCCACTGCTTTTCGTGTGGCCGGGTTGTTTTTATCTCTTAAGGCGCCGAGGAACGGGTAGAGTGGAACTTCCACGCCTTGAAAAATACTACTGGAATTGGTTAAAATCTCAGGGCAATTAAAAATAGAAGTTTTTAAGCCTTCGGCGAAATATTTTTCGCAGAGTTTTTCAAGTTCAATCTTTGCCCAGCCCTGAATGTAGGGAGAGTACGTCTGCCAGTGGATTTCATCGCCATGGAGAACGTCCGTTCCATGGTAGCCATAGCAAACATAGGAGGCATTTCCGCCCGAGCTTTCAATTTTTTTCCTAAGATCCGAAGAAAGGTCCACGAGATGTTTAAATGTATAGGCCGTAACTTCTTTAAAATTAATATCGCAAAGTTTTCCAAGATCCGAGTTCCAAAAATCTTCGGAGGAAATAAAACGCTCTTCACGGCCTTTAAAAACTTTGTTCATCACCGGCATTAAAATTTTTGTACGCGGAACGCCGCCAGCCATGGTGTGCACAAATAAAACGTTGGCAGAAGGTGGAATGTTTTTTTCGAGCTCAGTGAGGTACGTCTTAACGTTTTCCACGAAACGATCTTCGCCCCGCGAGCGAGATTGCTCGATGCTGGAATCTTTGAGTTTGATTTGCGCCCACTCATCCATTTTATAACCCTTGAGATAATCGCAAGGTGATTTTCCGTCGTCATCGGGTTCCATATCAAAGCCCGCCTCGAGGGGAACATTGATAAAAGGTTTTGGAATGGCGGCCATCTCTTCGTCGGTGAGAGCGCGAAGCTCTGTGCCGTCGCGACGGCCTACGGTGGTGCGCACGATGGTCATGCCGATGCGTTCGGCCTCTTCGACAATGCCGTTGGCATAGCCGCGAGAAAACAATTCACCAAAAAGAACAAGAACATCGTTCTTTTTGTATTGAGAAAGTGCCGGTAGTCGTCGCATGGGTGTAAACATATCCCCTCCAAAGAAGGGATAATCTAAGCAATTCAGGTACGAAAGGCAAGCTTAGCAAAAATGAGAAGACTGTCGATGAACATAATCCAGCCCGAGAGCAACGCAAGGCCCAATTTTTTTGATCAGATTCAGCGATGCTAAGTTCAAGATCAATTTTTTAAGGGAAATGGCTCTGGGGGGCAAGGAAGTTCTTCGGCGGAAAACGCTCCAAAGCATTGGTTACGTTCATTCTTAATTGCGATAAACTGAAGCGAGCGTCCATTCGCTTCAATAGTGCCAAGTCTGGGAAAGATGTGCTTATGCGATCCTGTCTTTCTAGGTTCTCGAAAATCGCCTACGCCTGCTAAATAGATTTGATGACCGTTCTTTAATATTTTTTCTATTTTTTTAACTCTACGATCACAACTTTCTCTATCTAGAGTATTGGTCTGCACTAAAGTAAAACTCGTATTTTTTTCGTCCACAACATACATCATAAATCCCGCGACAACTCCTCGGTCGTCTGTTTCGACCCTCTCGCACTCAAGGATGATTCTGTCTGGGGTAACCAGAAACTCCATTGCCATATTTTTTTGATTTAACATCTTAAACGAAGAGGTGGTGCAGGCCGAAAAAGATAGACTAAAGATTATTGCGTACAAACTACTTACTTTTAAGTTTTCCATAACAACTGCCCGTACTTTTTGGTTTTAGGAGGCCACTGATTTGAGCGGCTTTACCTTTTTATGGGCCTGTTGTGCTGACCATAAATCATAATTGGCTTGTAGGTTTAACCAAAATTGTGGGGACGTGCCAAAGGCGTCTGCGAAGCAAAGAGCGGCTTCCTCGGAGACTCCACGTTTACTGTTAACTATTTCGTTAACTCTGGCATAGGTCCACCCTAGGTGATTCGCAAAATCCTGCTGCGTTCGGCCCATTGGCTCAAGAAAATCATTGAGAAGAATTTCTCCGGGGTGCGTGGGTTGTCTGTGCTTAGGTAGCATTTTCTATCTCCTTTTCCGACTAATGATAATCGACGATTTTCACTTTTTCGGGACCGTCGTCAGTCCACTTAAAAATAATGCGATACTGATCATTAATTCTGATGCTGTGGTATCCCAACAAATCCCGTCGTAAAATCTCAAGTCGATTGCCAGGGGGGATCCTCAAATCACTTAATTGAAAAGCCGCATTCAATTGGTCAAGTTTTCGTATGGCTATTGACCAAAGGTTTCTAGGTAACTTCCTAGCCTCTTTGGTATTGTCGCCGTTAAAGATATCTCTAGCTGTATCGTTTCCGAATGACTTGATCACGTATATCAGTATATCAAGGTTTGATATAAAATCAAGCAAAAACTACTTTTTCGACTTTCTACGTCGATACCACAGGTATGCGACACCCATCGCCAACCACAACGGCCACCACGATACAAACTCAAGCAGAGTGTCGATGACCATGTTCCAGCCCGAAAGCAACGCAAGGCCCAATTTTTTGATCAGATTCAACGGTGCTGGACCCGAAATTTGCGTTTTGGGTTCGGAAAAATCAACACTGATTGTGCTCAAGCGAGCATCATTTTCGAACTGTTTCATAATTTTTGTGGAAGAATCAATTTCCTCAGACACGCGGGCCAGTTCGCGCTCGATTTCTAAAATGTCAGTTATTTTGACGGCCTTCTGTACGAGGATGCGCAGGCGATTTTGTAATTCCTTTTTATTTTCTAAGCGCGATTTAATATCGGTGTACTGCTTCAGTACATCCTCCACATTCACCGAGTGATTGCGGATTTTCTCAGAAATTTTAAGGATCTCATCAAATAAGGTCTGAAATTTTTCAACGGGGACTTTGATTGTCAATCGCAGCACGGTGTTGTTGTATTCATCGCTTTGATTTTCGCTTTCGATCTGCGACGCGTGCGCTTTTAAAAGCTCGCCAATTTTTTGTTTACTTGTTGAAAGGGAATCCACATATACGCTGATGTGCCCATTGCGAACGAGCATGGAGTTTTGCTGGGCGTGGGCAGTGGGAGTAAGGAAATCAAATAAACTTGCGGAAGGCGATGAACTTGAGCTGCCGGAACCATCAAATGCTGCTGATTCGGGAGCGAGGTTCCCCTTTCCTGCATACGCGGTGGACTGTTTGGAAAAAGTGGATCCTGAGCCGGCACCAAGGCTCCCGCGATCTGAGGGTGCAGCCTCGTGCCACGTTTCTTGGGGTTGAGTGCTTTCGTTTTTCCAACTTTTGCGCCCTGATTGTTGATAAAGCACAAACGCTGCTACAAACAGAATCACGATCAAACGTGGGTGGGCCACAAGGCGCGAGTAAAGATGATGAAGTTGATTCAAGAAGTACCTCCGAAGTAAGAAGGTCTAGATCTGACCTCTTATTTTTTGTTTTTTTTTGCTTGTGGCTTGAGGAGCCCCCTCGAGAATTCCACCAGTGACAGCAACATTACGGCGCTGGGTCCAAATCATCAACCCGACTCCGAACAAAAATAACCAGATGGAAAGAAATTGCCCGCGAGTCAGGCCCAGGGGAAGTTTGCTGAGATCGGAAAGATGTGCATCGGGCAGGCGAAACATTTCGTCCACCACACGGAAACAACTATAGATTAAAAGGTACAGCGAGCAAATCAAACCCGGTTTGCGCGGCTTGAGCCAAACGATGGCGAGAATCATCAATGGAATGAGGCCCTCTCCCAACGCGGCGTAGAGTTGCGACGGATGGCGCGGTTCGAGCACCATGCCTACGGCATCGATCACATTTTGTTGGCCGTTTTGCACGGCGACGATGAGGCGGTCGGTGGCTTCGTACATTCGGCCCACGGAGCGGTTTTGCACCCATTGAAGCCATTCGGATTCATTGATGCCGATCTCTTTCATGGTCGGAGCCAAGCGCGAAAGTTTTTCGGTCTCAAAACCAATCCAGCGATATATATCTTGGGGAAACTTTACGGCCCACGGAAGATCGGGACTCGCCACGCGGCCCATCAATTCACCATTGATGAAGTTTGCGATCCTTCCGAAAAAAATTCCCATGGTGGTTCCAAAAATGGTCAGATCTCCCAGATGCAGAGGATCCATTTTGTGTTTTTTAGCAAACAGTATACAGGCCAAAATCACACCGATAAAACCGCCGTGACTGGCCATACCGCCTTCCCAAACAGCGAGGGCGCCCCAAAAGGGAAATTCGGACCTAAAATCAGTGAGAAGATCGGGGCTGTAAAAAACCACATAGCCTAAGCGACCACCCAATAAAACCCCAACGATAAGGTAAGTGAGAAAGTCGGAGGCCTGATCAATTGTTAGGCTGGTGCGTTTTTTTTTGGAAAGCCAGCTCATAAACAAAAAAGCGCAGGCAAAGCCTGTTAAATAGGCGAGAGAATACCAGCGGATTCCAAAGTTTCCTGTGATCTTGATAAGGAACGGATCAAGAGTGTGTACCCAGACGTTAGACATGGGTTTATTATGCTTGAGTCCTTGGAATAATTACAAGTTGTGCGACAAAATTCTAGAAATTGTCGCAACGAATCCTACGCTTTGAGTTGCTTGGTATAAACCCATAAAATGGTGTAATAACTAGTATTAGCATTCATTGGAATAATACCGAGAAAAATACTGACCTTTGTCAGTGCTTAAATGTGAGGCAGTATAATGTCATCATCGCAATCATTGAGTTCAGAAAATTTACAGTACATCGAATCGTTGTACACGATGTACAAAAGCGATCCGCAGTCGGTGGAACCGAGATGGCGCGATTTTTTTTCGGGCGTGGATTTCGCAACCACTTCGGGTGGTGGGTTATCGCTCAAAGAACTCAACGTTTACAATTTGATTCAAGCCTATCGCGATTACGGACACTTTCAGGCGCAGCTCGATCCGCTCTCCATGCAAACGCCAAGTTTTGGCGATCTGTCGCTGCAAAATTTTGGACTGAGCGATAAAGATTTAGCATCTTCGTTCTCGGTGTCGTCGTTGTTGGGTTTAAAAAACGCGACCCTAGGGCAAGTGATTCAACATTTGCAAAAAGCTTACTGTGGCACCATCACTGTGCAAGTGTCAGACGCTGTCAAAGGTGTGCGCGAGTGGTTCCATCACGAGATGGAAAAAAATCCGTTCACTGTGACGGCGGAAAAGAAAAAGCAAATTCTCCAGCAGCTAGTGCGCACCGAAAGTTTAGAAAAATTCATCCACACGCGTTTTGTGGGCGCTAAACGTTTTTCCATCGAAGGTGCAGACTCTTTGATTCCTATGTTGGAGCATTTAACGGTGAAAGCTCGTGAGTTGCAAGCCGAAGAGATCGTAGTTGGCATGGCTCACCGTGGACGCGTGAACGTTCTTGCAAACTACATGGACAAAGCTCTCGAAGTGATT
This sequence comes from Bdellovibrionales bacterium, assembly GCA_031429075.1. Lineage (GTDB taxonomy): Bacteria > Bdellovibrionota > Bdellovibrionia > Bdellovibrionales > JAGQZY01 > JANPLN01. Next base: position 9,890 of record JANOYW010000030.1, read on the forward strand.
CTTGCCCAGTTTGAAGGAATCACTGCGGACATGCCCGATTACGAAGGCGATGTTAAATATCACATGGGATATTCCACCGACAAAAAAACTCCCCATGGAGATTGCCACGTTTCTCTCGCGTTTAATCCCAGCCACCTCGAAGCCGTGAATCCCGTTGTTTGCGGAATGGCGCGGGCGAAGCAACGTTTCCGCAACGACACGGTCGAGCGCAAGACGGTGATCCCTGTGCAAATTCACGGTGACGCTGCCTTCGCAGGCCAAGGCGTGGTGTCTGAAACTTTGCAGCTTGCGAATCTTAAAGGCTACACAGTGGGCGGTTCCATTCACATTATCATCGACAACCAGGTTGGTTTTACCACAGACCCCGAGTGCACGCGCAGTTCGCCGTACTCTTCGGATGTGGCAAAGTCTCAGCAGGTTCCCGTGATTCATGTGAACGGCGATGACCCTGAGGCTTGTGTTCGCGCCATGGACATTTCCATTCGTTTTCGCCAGCAATTTAAACGCGATGTTTTGATTAACATGATTTGTTATCGCCGCTATGGCCATAACGAAGGCGATGAGCCAAGCTACACGCAACCCGCCATGTACCAAACCATTAAGGCGCACTCAACACCGTGCGAGATTTACAGCAAAAAATTAGTGCAGGAAAAAACCATCGAGCAAGCCTTTTACGATAGCTTCTATCAGGAAAAAATGGACAACCTGCAAGCGCTTCTCGAGACTGTTCGAAAAAATCCGCCCAAGTTTTTGCCACAGGCTTTTGGTAAAATGTGGAAAGGCTTCCGCAGATCCGAAGCCAAAGATTTTACAAAACCCACCGAAACAAAAACCACTGCTGCAAATATAAAAAAAATTACCGAGCAAATGACCACGTTGCCAAAAGATTTCCGTTTGCATCCTAAGCTGACAAAACTTTTAGAGACACGCAAACAAATGGGCACCGGCGGAACTCCCATCGATTGGGGAATGGCTGAGTTGTTGGCTTACGGCTCCACCATTCTAGAAGGAAATTCTGTTCGTCTATCGGGGCAAGATTGTGTGCGTGGAACTTTTTCGCACCGCCATTCCTGCTACTACGACTTCATGACTGGCGACATCTATAATCCTCTCGAGCAACTACGCGACGACAAAGAGTTTTGCGTTTACAACAGTTCGCTTTCCGAAATGGCAGTGCTTGGTTTTGAATATGGAAATTCGAGCTCCGACCCCACCTTCCTAACAATCTGGGAAGCGCAGTTTGGTGATTTTGCAAACGGTGCGCAGATCATCATCGATCAGTTTTTATCCAGTGCCGAACAAAAATGGATGCGCATGAGCGGCCTTGTGATGCTTTTGCCCCACGGCTATGAAGGACAAGGACCAGAACACTCCAGCGCGCGCCTTGAAAGATTTTTACAGCTCTGTGCACAAAACAATATGCAGGTTTGCAACCTTACAACCCCTGCGCAAATTTTCCATGCGCTTCGCCGACAGATTAAGCGCGAATTTCGAATTCCGTTGATTGTGATGTCGCCAAAGTCGTTGCTTCGCCATCCTCAGGCGGTGTCCAGTGTGGATGATTTAACCAAAGGTACTTTTCAAGAGGTGATTGCCGATACGGTTGTCGACATGGCAAAAGCCAAAAGATGTATTTTTGTTTCGGGCAAGTTGTATTACGAACTCGCAGATTATCGCGAGAAAAACAAAGTTGCCGACACGGCGATTGTGCGCGTAGAGCAATTGTATCCTTTTCCGGAAACTCAACTGAAAGCTCTTTTGAAAAATGCCAAAAAAATGGAATCCGTCGTATGGGCCCAAGAAGAGCCCAAAAACATGGGTGCATGGATGAGCATCGTGCATCCGTTAGAAGATTTATTAGTGGAAATGGGCATTGAGTGCGACGTGACCTATGTGGGACGCGATCATCGTGCGTCGCCCGCCACGGGAACGACCAAGCGGCATGTTCAAGAGCAGCAAAAAATTTGGAATGATTGTTTTAAAAAGTGAGGCAAAAATGAGTATAGAGATTAAAGTTCCGGCAGTTGGTGAGTCGGTGACCGAAGCCACAGTGGGCTCTTGGTTAAAAAAATCGGGCGACTTTGTAAAACGCAACGACGTTTTACTCACTCTCGAAACCGACAAAGCAAGTGTGGAAGTAGTCGCTGAGAACGAAGGTGTCTTAACCATCTCTGTTCAGCAGGGAACAACAGTGGCCATCGGTGCAACGGTTGGTAAAATTGAACCCGGTGCAGCAGCCCCAGCGCGGAGCGCCCAATCAACAGAACAGAGCGCACAACCAACAGCTCAGCCAGCAACAAAAAGCGAACAGCCTGCTCCAAAATCAGCGCCGGCTGCGGCGCCAACCTACAGCGGTGATGCTTCCATGCATTTAAGTCCTGCAGTTCGCCGCATCGTCGACGAAAAACAAATTGATCCAAAAACCGTTGCAGGCACTGGCAAAGACGGGCGCTTGACAAAAAAAGACGTTCTCGACATTCAACCAAAAACACTGGTGATTCCAGAGCCTGTAAAAGCTCCATCGGCTCCCAAAGCGGCGCAGCCATCAGGCAGCATTGATCGCGTGCCAATGACCACCATTCGCAAAAAAATTGCCGAGCGTTTGGTGCACGCCCAACAAACGGCAGCCATTTTGACCACGTTCAACGAAGTAGACATGACGGCGGTGATGGATATTCGCGCCAAGTACAAAGATCAGTTCGAAAAAAAGCACAACGTGAAACTGGGCTTCATGGGATTTTTTGTAAAAGCTTGCATCCAAGCACTCAAAGAATTCCCCGCCGTGAATGCGTCCATCGACGGTACTGATATCCTTTACAAAAACTTTTACAACATCGGTGTGGCGGTGAGCACTCCACGGGGACTCGTAGTTCCTGTGATTCGGAACGCCGACCAGCTCACTTTGGCGGAGATCGAAGCCGCCATCGGCGAATTTGGCGCAAAAGCGAAAGATGGAAAAATCACCGTGGATGATATGGCCGACGGAACTTTTACCATCAGCAATGGTGGTGTGTTTGGGTCGTTGATGTCCACGCCCATTCTCAATCCGCCACAATCGGGCATTTTAGGAATGCACAAGATTCAAAAACGCCCTATTGCCGTTGGCGACAATGTGGTGGTGCGCCCGATGATGTACCTAGCCCTTTCCTACGATCATCGCATGATCGACGGTCGAGAGTCGGTGAGCTTTTTAGTTCGTCTTAAGGAGTGCATCGAGGATCCTTCTAGAATTTTAATGGAGATTTAAGTTATGAATGAATTTGATGTCATTATTATCGGTTCGGGTCCTGGTGGCTATGTTTGCGCCATTCGTTGTGCGCAGCTAGGACTTAAAACCGCCATTGTGGAAAAAGACAAAACGTTGGGCGGCACCTGTCTCAATGTGGGTTGTATTCCGTCAAAAGCTCTTCTTGAATCCAGTGAGCACTATGCGCAAGCTCAACACGAGCTGGCCGAACATGGTGTGGATTTTAATAAGGTATCCTTAAATCTTGGCAACATGATGAAGCGTAAAGAGAAAATTGTCGGTGATCTTACGCAAGGTGTAGCTTACTTGATGAAAAAAAATAAAGTGGAAACATTTTTTGGAACGGGTTCCATTGTTTCTACCGGTGTTGTGCAGGTGGCGGGTGAAACGGTCACCACGCTTAAAGCAAAAAGTATTGTGATTGCTACGGGCAGTGTACCCATTGAATTACCTTTTTTAAAATTCGATGGAAAAAATATAGTATCGTCTACAGAGGCACTCAAGTTTGAAAAAGTTCCTGAACATATGATTGTTGTGGGCGGTGGAGCCATCGGACTCGAAATGGGCTCGGTGTGGTTGCGACTGGGCGCCAAGGTGACGGTGATTGAGTTTGCAGATAAAATTTGCGGCCCTGCTGATAAACAAATTTCAAACGACCTTTTGAGAATTCTTAAAAAACAGGGAATGGAATTTTTACTTTCAACCAAAGTTACGGGAGCGGAAGTGAAGGGCAAAGACGTCAAAAACCAAACAGTGACGGTGAATTTTGAATCCGTGGCCGATGGAACGAAGGTCTCTTTGCAAGGAGACAAGGTTCTTGTATCGGTTGGGCGCAAACCCTATACCGAGGGATTGGGTCTCGACAAAATGGGCGTTAAGCTCAACGAACGCGGGCAGATTGTTGTGGGTGAGCACTATCAAACCTCCACTGCAGGAATTTACGCCATCGGAGATGCAACACCAGGATGGATGCTTGCACACAAAGCGGAAGAAGAGGGTGTGGCCATTGCCGAAACTCTCGCCGGCGGCGTGGGCCATGTGAATTACAACACTGTGCCCTCGGTGATTTACACATGGCCTGAGATGGCCAGTGTGGGAGCGAGTGAAGAAGAATTAAAAGCCAAAGCTATTGAATACAACGCTGGAAGTTTTCCGTTTACAGCCAATGCGCGGGCGAAGGCCATCGGAATGACTGAGGGACGAGTGAAAATTTTAGCCGATAAAAAAACCGACGAAGTTTTAGGTGTGCATATTGTTGGACCGAGAGCTTCGGACATGATTGCCGAGGCCGTTGTGGCCATGGAGTTTGGTGCGAGCAGTGAAGACATCGCTCGCAGTTTCCATGCCCATCCGACGCTTTCAGAAGTGATGCGTGAAGCCGCGCTGGCCGTCGATAAACGCGTCCGTCAGATGTAATAAATTTAGCAACTTGAACTAGGAGAACAGATGAATAAAGCAGCAAACGATGTGGTGATTGTTGATGGAGTGAGAACTCCCTTTGCCAAAGCGGGAACCGTCCTGCAAGACGTGCATGCCGCCGAGATCGGACAGATTGCTCTACAGGAGTTGATCGCGCGCACAAATCTCGATGTTAAATCCGTGGAAGAAGTCATTATTGGCTGTGTGGGGAATCCCGCCGATGCGGTGAACATCGCTCGCGTGGTGGCTCTGCGTGCGGGAATTCCGCAGAGTGTTTCTGCGCACACGGTGCACCGCAACTGTGCCTCGGCGCTCGAAAGCATTGCAACAGGCTACAACATGATCAAGGCGGGCTCTGCCGACGTGGTGATTGCTGGCGGTACCGAAAACATGTCGCAAGCTCCATTGTTGTTTAATAAAAAAATGACGGAGCTTTTTGCAAAACTTCAATTTTCAAAAACCATGGGCGCAAAACTTTCGGCGCTCCTCCAATTTCGCCCTTCGTATTTGGCCCCGCGGGTTTCGATTATGGAAGCTCTCACGGATCCTTTTGTTGGCATCAACATGGGACAGACCGCAGAAATCATCGCCAAGGAGTTTGGGATTTCGCGCGAAGAGCAGGATCAATTCGCACTGCAATCGCATTTGAAAGCGGCTGAAGGCAACAAGAATGGCAAACTCGCACAAGAGATGACGCCAATTTTTATCGGCCCCGATTACAAAAAAGTTTTAGACAAAGACAACGGTCCGCGCGAAGGGCAAACAATGGAAGCCTTGCAAAAATTAAAGCCGTACTTTGATCGCCGCACAGGAACCATCACGGTGGGCAATGCGTGCCCGCTCACCGATGGTGCCGCTATGATGTTGTTGATGAGTCGAGCCAAGGCCGAGGCGCAGGGTTACAAGCCCCTCGCACGCATTCGCAGTTATGCGTTTGCTGGCCTAGATCCTGAACGCATGGGTTTGGGACCTGCCTATGCAAGCCCCATTGCACTTCGCAAAGCGGGCCTTACGTTAAAAGACATGGGTTTGATTGAACTCAACGAAGCCTTCGCAGCGCAGGTTCTCGCTTGTAAAAAAGCTTTGGCCAGCGACAAATGGTGCCAGGAAAAATTAGGACTCCCGCAAGCCGTGGGTGAAATTGATATGAACACGTTGAACGTGAATGGCGGTGCTATTGCGATTGGTCACCCGGTGGGTGCCACAGGAACTCGCTTAGTTTTAACTTTGGCTAAAGAAATGAAACGTCGCGGAACACAATATGGTCTGGCCACACTTTGTATTGGTGGCGGGCAAGGTGGCGCAATGATTATAGAGAATGAGGGGTAATGATGAGCATCCAAGAGAGTTTAAAAATTGTACCCAAAGGTGAGATCGCCGTTCTCGAATGGGATCACATCGGCGAAAAAGTAAATAAACTCAGCACGCCGATCATGGTGCGCTTTAAAGAAATCTTAGCAGACCTGCAAAAATCGTCGTACAAGGCTGTGGTGATTGTTTCGCGCAAGCCAAAGATTTTTATTGCTGGCGCTGACATCGAAGAAATTAAAAATCTTCGTTCCAAAGAAGACTTTCGTTTTGCGGTGGAGTCGGGCCAAGGAATTATGAATCTGATCGAAGATCTCAGAATTCCAGTGATTGCGGCCATTAACGGCGCCTGTGTGGGCGGTGGCTGCGAAATGATTTTAGCCTGCGACTATCGCATCGCCAGCGAAGACAAAAGCACAAAGATCGGTTTGCCCGAGGTAAAACTGGGAATTATTCCTGGCTTTGGTGGCTGCGTGCGGTTGCCGCGCGTGGTGGGTGTGATGAATGCTCTCGATATTATTTTAGCTGGTAAAACGGTGCCAGCCGTAAAGGCGTTAAAAATTGGTTTGGTGGATGCAGTTGTTCATCCTAGCATTTTGGAATCCGAAGCATTGAAGCTCGCGCAAAAAGTGATTAAAGAGGGTGGAAAAAAACGTCGTAAAACGTTTGCTGGTAACAACCTACAAGAAAAAATCATGAACTCCTTGGCACTCTCCTTAGTTTATTCTGGCGCGAAAAAACAAGTGATGAAACAGAGCCATGGCCATTATCCAGCGCCTCTCGAAGCTTTGGATGTGGTTAAAAAATCCCACGGAAAATCCCGTGAAAAAGCAATGGCCATCGAGGCTGATGGGTTTTGCAATGTGGCTGGCGGTGAAGTGAGCCGCAACTTGGTGAATTTATATTTTATGATGGAAGCCGTAAAAAAACGCACAGGTGTTGCAGATACGTCTGTAAAACCTCGCGAAGTCAAAAATATCGCAGTGCTTGGAGCGGGAACCATGGGTGGCGGAATCGCCTATGTGGCAGCCGATAACGGAGTTCATGTTCGGATGAAGGATATTACCACCGACGCCATCAGCAAAGGCTTTCAAGCAGCATCCAAGGTGTGGGACAAGCTTTTAAAAACACGACGAATTACAAAATACGAAAAAGCCGAAAAATTAACTTACGTAACAGGTGGCTTGGACTATTCGGGCTTTCCATCCATGGACGTAGTGATTGAAGCCATCGTCGAAAACATGGAGGTGAAAAAGAAGGTCATCGCCGAAACTTTTTCGAAGTGTTCGCCTGATGTGATCATTGCTACGAACACGTCCTCATTAAGTGTGACTGAGATGGCCGAAGCCCATCCGCGCCCCGAGAACTTTGTGGGCATGCACTTTTTTAATCCCGTGGATAAAATGCCTCTGGTGGAAGTGATTCGCGGACCAAAAACCAGCGACGAAGCCACAGCTACGATTTTTGAACTTTCGAAAAAAATGGGAAAAACTCCCATCGTTGTGAAAGATGGCGTTGGTTTTTTAGTGAATCGACTGTTGATTCCCTACCTCATCGAGGCCGCGTTTTTTCTTCAAGAGGGTATGGATATTCAAAAAGTGGATGACGTCTTTGTTAAAAAATTCGGCATGCCCATGGGTCCCTTCCATTTAATGGACGAAGTGGGTATTGATGTGTGTGTGAAGGTTTCGAAAATCTTTAAAAAATCCCTCGGAGAACGACTTCAATTACCCGACACCTTGGTGAAGCTCGAAGACTCCGATCGCCTTGGTAAGAAGAATTTTAAGGGTTTTTACAAATATGATTCCCGCGGTAAAAAACTCGAAGTGGACACAACAATCTACGCAGAATTGGGTCTCTCCACGCCAACCAATCAAATTTCTGATGAAGATCTCATCGGTCGCGCCATGTACAACATGGTCAACGAAGCGGCGCTGGTTCTTATTGAAGAAAAGATCGTGGATACAGCCGAAGAAGTGGATCTTGGAATGATCATGGGCACAGGTTTTCCGCCGTTCCGCGGTGGTTTATTAAAGTACGCGGACACGATTGGTTCGGAGAGAATGGTGGACAGCCTCGAGTTGTATGCCAAAAAGTATGGTCACCGCTTTAAACCATCAAACCCACTTCGCAACATGGCGAAGACGCAAAGATTGTTCTACTCGTGAGCACGAACTACCGGTTTCGTCGCCACAACATGGAAACGTTGATCGGTGGGATCTCTCCGCTAGATCTCACGACCATATCCATGGAATCGGTGGATGATGCCGAAGATTTTTTGCGCTCCTATGGTTTTGATTGGGCCAATGAGGCTGATCGAAAAGAACTTTTGGGCTTTTATCAAAAAGCCGTAGTTTTTGTGCAGTCAGAAATCTGTCGAGAAGGGGATGTGATCCCCTCTATGCTCACTGACGTGAACGAGCTGAAGGACTTACGTAAGCTTTTTCTCTACGTGAACGAAAAGACGCCATCAATAAGTAACGATCTCCGTGTGTGGTCAGGCGCACTTCTTAAAGTGCTGCATGTGATCTTACTCTACAGTCACGATATGTATTCTATTTTTCCAGAAGAAATTCAAAAGCAGATCTTGGGACCAGTGGAAAAGCATTTGCACACCGATCCTGTTCTTGGTGCTTCTGTTTTGCGTAAAGATTCTACCGAGGAAACTATTCGGTTGTACAAGTTCGAGCAAAAACCAATTAAGGAATTTCGCAGCAGTATTTTAAAATTACTCGCCAAGCGCAAGCTTTTCGCTTTAAATTTGTACGACAACATTGGCTTTCGCTTCGTCGTGAACACCAACTTTGATTGCTACCGCGTCCTTCGGTTCTTAATGTCGAATTCCATCGTTAATTCTTTTCACACCATCACCGATCAGTCGGTAAACACGGTGTATCCAGCCAATTTATTTTTAGAAGTCATGGACCACTTGCGCACCAAAGGCGAAAGCCTGGAGTCGCAAGAGGTGGATGTGATTTTGCAAAAAAAGCTTTTAGAAAACGTGGATCGTGCCGAATATCTTTTAAAGGAAAATAATTTTTCCGGCGAAGGATACAAATTTATTAAATTTGTCAGTCGCAAACTCATTCGCGTGAACGTGAACGGCTATGCTCATCGCTTTTTTTATCCCTTCGAAGTGCAAGTGTTAACCAAGGACGCTTACTTGCTGAGTATTCAAGGCGAGCAGGCCCATCACGAGTATAAAAAACGCCAACGCCAGGCCGCGCGCATGCGTTTACTGGGGGAAAGTTGATTAAAGTATTGAGCTGCGCCGTCATCATTTTATCTGCGAGCTTTGCCAGTAGCGCCGAAAAGAACAAAACAGTCGATCCATCGACAATCGAGAAAAAAACGGTTGATAAACCTTTCGACAGTGCCAAAGAGCAAGCTGAAGTTATCGCGCAAAAAGTCGAAAATGTTTTGCAAAACACTCGCTCCCGCCGCGCACAGAATGATTATCTCGGCTTGGTAAACTACGCCCCGCTTGATTTAATCATTCCAAGCAAAATTGGCGTCACCTTGGGGTTGATTCGCGATGCAGACACCTCATGGGAGCTCGAATACCTCCGAGGCAGCGTGTCTGTTCCTTTTTTGGTTGATGACCTAGGTTCCATGACCGACCAGAGGATTTCAGCGATCCGACGTTCGTACTTTGGTGGAAACAGTTTTAATATTGGCTACGGTCTAAGTTATTACGATTTTAAGGTAAACCTTGGCAGCGATATTTTAAGTCGCCTTACCAGCGGTGCCGTTCCAGAAATTGATCTCATAAAAATTCAAGCGCTCGGGTTTAACCTGTCGTTAGGCAATCGTTGGCACCTGGATCACAACATCACTTTGGGAGTGGACTGGATCAGTTGGTCGCAGCCAGTGGTTGTCACAAAAGAGGACTCGGTCTTCCTGGATTACGTCACTAATCCCCAAGATCGCGACGACGTGGACACAGCGATGAAATTGACTTCGTACTTCCCACGCTTTTCGTTTTTCAAAATTCAGTTAGGAATTCTTTTTTAGAAGCCCGTCAAGCAAAGCTTACTTCGCAAATCTAACGATTCAGATATTGCCAGTCGCGGCCGCGGTTGGCGGTGTAAACGGAGACGGGACGGGATCCACCGGTATCCAGACGCAGAACTAACTGCTGGGACGTTTTATTCAAAGATTCGATGCCGATGATTTTAACTTGGTTTCTAACGGCAACGTTATTTTGTTGAAGCGCTTTGAATAAATTTTCCCAAAATACAAAAGGCGTAAAATTTTCGCCGTTATCAAAACTGATTTTATCTTCCACAAACAAAACGCCATCGGCCGAGAAGGTGAAGGCCGGACTGGTTTTTTCAAAACCTTTGAGCGGGGTCCATAAAAGTCCATCGGTGCTGCGAAACAGCCCACCGGTCTGCCCACTAGCCGACCCGCCGGCTGAAGCCACTTTGACGTGATCGAACAGCGGGTTTTCTTTCATGTCGCGAATGTTGGCCAAGGACAGTCGGACCAGCTTTCGAAAAATTGTTCGCTCTTGGGGAATTTGCCACCACACGCTGCCGAGCTGCGGAACTTCGGACTGCGCCCACTCTTGTTCGATGGAATCTTGCTTGGTGAGATTTTGCCAAGGGTCTACGCTGCCGATCAACGGTGAGGCCGCATTTGGTGATTCAAACAGTGGAATGCGGTTGGGACCAGAGCCGAGCCAAAGAGGGTTGATAAAAATTGAGTAGATTTTTTTTCCCAGGTGTTTGCGCGACGCTGACTCAAGACCTCTTTCGGTTTTGAGACGGGAGGCGATATCGATGCGCGTGATCACGTCGCTGAGGGGCACGTAACCCCTCCGCTGATTGTAAGCCACTTTTACCCACGTCGATCCCAAGCTCAACGGCGTGAGCCGTGCACCGCGTGGCACCCGCAGCACATGCTGGCTCTTCAGCACCGCACTCGCTCTCAAAGCGAGATCTTTTTTGGCGTAAAAAACGCCGGGGTCTTTTTCGATAGGATAAAGAAACTCCGTGGAGGTCCAGAGATCGCGCGAGCCGATTTTGATTTGTGCCCGGGTATTTTGAATTTGCAAAATCGCCACAGTTTCTTCGTCCATGGTTTTAAGAGCGTCCAGGGGACGAGTTGCATCCATGGAGGCATAGAGAGGACTGCCAGGTAAAAGCTGAGCTTTTGTGGAAAAATGCAGAGGCGTCAAAAGATTTTGAATGGGCGTCCAACCCGAGATGCCGTAACTGCTTCGCACCAGCAGCCACTGCAGTTTTTCCTGACGCGTGAGATGCTTTTTAAGTGAGTCCGCGTTGAAGTGACCCGTGGGAACGGCAGAGTAGGGTTTCAGGTAAACAGCCACAGCCTGGGGCGTCTGCACAGCGGGATGGGGAATGGCATTCACGAAGGGAGTCAGGGTGCATAAAATGCTTAAAAACAGGGCTGTCATAGTTTTATTTTGAAGGAGGGTTGATGCCGGAGCAAGGCACGTTTATTTTCCCAGTCTACCGTCGTGGCTTTCCCGCAAGGCCACGCAACCAGGTGACTTGCTTTTCGGTCTTACATTTGAGAATTTGTGGGTTTTAGGAGGACTTATGAAGGTGTCGCACATTGGTGTTGTTGGAGCTGGTCAAATGGGAAATGGGATTACGCAGGTGTTTGCCGCAAAATCCTATCAGGTCACCATGATGGATGTGAGCGAAGCGCAGGTTGAAAAGGGTTTAAAAACCATTCAGACAAGCTGCGATCGTCTCATTGCAAAAGAAAAAATGACGGCAGCGCAAAAAACCGAGCTGCTCTCGAGAATTAAAATCTCCACTGACATGTCGTCGCTTGCGAACTGTGACGTGGTCATCGAAGCGGCCACCGAAAACCTCAATCTCAAACTCGAAATTTTTCGCCAGCTCGATCAAAAAGTTAAAAAAGAAGCTCTGCTGTGCACGAACACGTCTTCGATCTCTATCACCAAAATCGCTGGAGCCACCGCGCGCCCCGAAAAAGTCGTGGGCATGCACTTTATGAATCCCGTTCCGCTTATGACATTGGTCGAGGGTATTCGCGGATTGCAAACGTCGGATGATGCCTTTGCCACAGTAAAATTTTTAACCGAAGACCTCGGCAAAGTTTTTATCGAAGGGCGCGATATGCCAGGGTTCATCGTCAATCGCATTCTCATGCCGATGATCAACGAAGCTTGTTATGCGCTTTACGAAAACATCGCAAGTGTGGAAGGTATCGATCAGGCCATGAAACTTGGTACTAATCAGCCCATGGGCCCGCTCACCTTGGCAGATTTTATTGGCCTCGATACTTGTCTCGCCATCATGCAAGTTCTGCACGAGGGCTTGGGCGACAGCAAATACCGCCCATGTCCATTACTCAAAAAATACGTGGAAGCCGGCTGGCTTGGCCGCAAAACCGGCCGTGGCTTTTACAAGTATGACGGAAAATGATTAGGAGAAATAGAGATGCAACAAATGATTAGGTACGAAAAAAAAGATCACCTCGGAATACTAACCATCAATCGCCCGGAGTCGATGAATGCGCTCAATACGCAAGTTCTCAAAGAGCTCGATGAAGTTTTCAATCAACTTTCTGAAACTCAAGATATTCGCTGCCTGATAATCACCGGTGCCGGTGAAAAAGCCTTTGTTGCTGGCGCGGACATCAAAGAGATCGACACTTTGGATTCCAAAACTGCTTCCGACTTTGCGCAATATGGCCAAAGTGTTTTTATGAAACTGGAAAATCTCTTTTGCCCGGTGATTGCGGCAGTGAATGGTTTTGCGTTGGGTGGAGGGTTGGAGCTCGCTCTGGCCTGTGATTTTATCGTGGCCTCGCAAAACGCCAAACTCGGTCTTCCAGAGTGCACACTGGGTTTGATTCCAGGTTTTGGGGGAACAGTTCGTTTAGCGCGTCGGGTGAGCCCGGGCTTAGCCAAACAGTGGACCTTCTCCGGCGAAATGGTAACAGCGGAGCGGGCTTTACAAACAGGATTAGTGAATCAGGTTTGTGAGCAAGCAACGCTTCTAGCAGATTGTGAAAAAATCGCTGGCACGCTTGCGCAGCGGTCGCCGCAGTCGCTGAAGCTTATTAAAAAATCCATTAACGAAACCTACGGATTGGCCTCAGTTCAGGCCATGTCCATCGAGAAAAATATTTTTTCCAGTCTTTTTGGTTCTGCGGATCAAAAAGAAGGAACAAAAGCCTTTATCGAAAAACGTAAACCCGTTTTTAATAACTTAAAGTGAGTGCAGCCATGATCACCGAGCCTTACAAATGTAAAAATCCTGTTCGAATTGTCACCGCCGCAAGCCTTTTTGATGGTCACGATGCCACCATCAACATGATCCGTCGGTTATTGCAGGATTCAGGGGCTGAGGTGATTCATCTTGGGCACAACCGCTCCGTGCTGGATGTGGTCGTTGCGGCTTTGCAAGAAGGTGCGCAGGGCATTTGTGTGTCGTCCTACCAGGGCGGCCACATGGAATATTTTAAATACATGAAGGATCTTTTAATCACTTGCGGTGCCCCTTACGTAAAAATATTTGGCGGTGGTGGCGGCGTGATTATTTACGAAGAGAAAAAAGCTCTCGAAAGTTCGGGCATTGATTTTATTTTTCATCCCGACGATGGACGCCGCATGGGGCTTCAGGGAATGATCAATATTATTCTCGAAAAATCAGATTTCGACCTTACGCAAGCAGCGACTGCGGCTGCCGCAACAAAAAGCTCTCTTGTCGAGGGACGTACAGATCTGGACCATCGCCATCTGGGGATTGCCTTAGACGAAATCGAAAAAACGGGGAAGGTTTCAGAAACCACTGCAAAATCGCTGCAAGGTTTTGCAAGAACTTCGCAAAAACCGCAGGCGTTGATTCTTGGGATCACCGGAACTGGTGGCGCGGGCAAATCCAGTTTGATCGACGAGCTTCTGCAACGGTTCCTCAATGCCTATAGTGATAAAAAAATCGCAGTGGTGTGCGTGGATCCCACCAAACGAAAAACCGGCGGTGGGTTGCTGGGCGATCGCATTCGCATGAACGCCCTGGGTAGACCCAATGTGTTCATGCGTTCCTTAGCTTCGCGCGGATCGGGCTCTGAAATTGCAAAAGCGTTGCCGCTGGTTTTGCAGCAACTTAAAAAATACGATTTCGATTTTATCATCGCCGAAACCTCGGGCATTGGCCAAGCGAGCACAGCCATCACCGAAGTGAGCGATCTGAGTTTGTACGTAATGACGTCCGAGTTTGGCGCTCAATCGCAGCTCGAAAAAATTGACATGATCGACTTTGCCGATTTGATTGCTATCAACAAGGCCGATCGTCGCGGCTCCTTAGATGCCCTTCGCGATGTTCGTAAGCAGTATAAACGCTCGCGAAAAATGTTCGAAGCCGTGGACGAAACTCTCCCGGTGTTTTTAACCCAAGCCGCGCAATTTAATGATCAAGGCTGCAACGAGCTGTTCTTTCGCCTGGTGGACACTCTCGAAGAAAAGCAAAAAAACTGGGCGCTTCCGAAAGCATACAAGGATAACATTCGTGGCGCCCACAGACAGTTTATCGTTCCACCAGATCGACAAAACTATTTGGCTGAAATCGCAGCCAATATTCGCCGTTACAAAAAAGAAACCGAAGCCACGGCCGAAAAAGCATCACAGCTCGGGGCCATCGAAAAATTAAAACCGCTACTCTCAAATAGCGACGCCGAAGGAATTGCGAAAAAACTCCAAGCGGAAATTCCCGATGCGGATCTAAAGGCGCTCAAAAATTGGGAAGCTCTCGTTAAAAGTTATCAACAAGATGAATTCTCCTACGAGGTTCGTGGCAAAATTATCACTCAGCCTCTTGTGCAAAAAAGTTTAAGCGGCCTCAAGATTCGCCGCGTGGTGCCTCCAAAGCTCAGCGACTGGGGCGATCGGTTGCGCTTTTTACGATTGGAAAACATGCCGGGATTTTTTCCCTACACGGCGGGTGTGTTTCCGCTCAAGCGCACGGGCGAAGATCCAAAACGTATGTTTGCCGGCGAAGGCCCACCAGAGCGCACAAACAAGCGCTTTCATTTTTTATCCAAAGAAGAACCTGCAAAGCGTTTATCCACAGCCTTTGATTCTGTCACTCTCTATGGAAACGATCCCCACGAGCGGCCAGACATCTACGGAAAGGTTGGTGAGAGCGGTGTCAGCATTTGCTCGCTCGACGACATGAAGCGCCTTTATGATGGCTTCGATCTTTGCGCGCCGAGCACGTCGGTGAGCATGACCATCAACGGGCCTGCGCCAATGATCTTAGCCTTCTTTCTCAACACAGCCATCGATCAGCAGGTAGAGAAAAAAGCCCAAGAACTCGGTCGTATTCTTACTGAGAGTGAACACGCGGCGGTGGCCGACTTCGCCCTCAATCAAGTGCGCGGAACCGTACAGGCCGATATTCTTAAAGAAGATCAAGGGCAGAACACTTGTATCTTTTCCATCGATTTCGCTCTCAAAATGATGGGCGATATTCAGCAGTATTTTATTGATCAAAAAATTCGTAATTTTTATTCCGTGAGCATTTCGGGCTACCACATCGCCGAAGCGGGTGCCAATCCCATCAGTCAGGTGGCGTTCACGTTGAGCAATGCCTTTACCTTTGTAGAATATTATTTAGCCCGCGGAATGAAGGTGGACGACTTTGCTCCCAACCTGTCATTCTTTTTTAGCAACGGCATGGACCCCGAGTACAGTGTGATTGGCCGGGTGGCCCGTCGTATTTGGGCCGTGGCCATGCGCGATTTGTATGGCGCCGATGAGCGCTCACAGAAGTTAAAGTATCACATTCAGACTTCAGGTCGCTCGTTGCACGCTCAAGAGATTGCCTTCAACGACATCCGCACCACACTGCAGGCGTTGCTTGCCATCAACGACAACTGCAATTCGTTGCACACCAATGCCTACGACGAGGCTATTACAACGCCCACCGAGGAGTCCGTTCGTCGGGCCATGGCCATCCAAATGATTATCAATAAAGAATTCGGCATTGCGAAAAACGAAAACTCCATTCAAGGTTCTTACTTTATGGAAGAGCTTACAGAGCTTGTCGAAGAAGCCATCCTCGAAGAGTTTATGCGGATCAGTGAGCGAGGTGGCGTGCTCGGAGCCATGGAAAGTCAGTACCAGCGGGGAAAGATTCAAGAAGAGTCCATGTATTACGAGCATCTCAAGCATTCGGGCGAGCTTCCGATCATTGGAGTGAATCAGTTTGTAGATCCTGTCACGTTGAAGGACGGCTACATCCCGCCAAAAATAGAAATGGCCCGCGCCAGTTACGAAGAAAAAAATCTTCAGCTCAATCGTTTGCGGGAATATCAGCAAAAAAATAAAACATCGGCCGAGCAAGAACTTAAAAAATTAAAAGACTCTTGCTTGAAGGGTGAAAATATTTTTGCAGCCCTCATGACGGCCTCGCGCGTGTGCTCGTTGTACCAAATGACCCAAGCACTTTTTGAAGTGGGCGGCCAGTACCGTCGTAACCTTTAGAGGACCAATGAAGTTTAAGTTTTTGCTAGTTGTAGCTCTCGGACTTCTTGTGCTTCTTGTTTGGCTAGAAAGATTTTTGCCTGCAAAGAAACATAATATTTCTTTGCCGCGAAAGGTGTTGCGGTTCATGAATCATTATTTTGTGAAAATAACCAGCTCGCAAACAAGCCACAATTCTTCCTCTTGGAAGGATTCCGTGGCACCTAAAGAAGAGCGTTAAGCTCTTCCCAACGCGCGTAAAGGGCGTCGACAGTTTCCTTTTTCTGCTGATAATCTTGCGTGGCTTTTTTGCGATCGAGGGGCGAGAGGCCTTGTTCGCTCATCTTGGCTTCTAAAGCCAGCAAATCCTTTTCGGCTTTTTGAAGGGTCTCTTCCATGGTGTCGAATTCGTGCTGCTCTTTAAAAGAAAGTTTTTTATTCGATTTGGATTTTTTCGCGGGAGCCATGGAACTTGCGGGAGCGTCCGCCACTGAAGGCGCCTGCGCATTGCCTTTGATCCACTCGGTCCATTGAAACACGTTGGCAAACTTTTCGATCTTGTGATTTTTTTCGTCGATGGCGAGAATTTCGGTGCACACTTGATCCATAAAAAATCGATCATGGGAGACCAAAATTACAGCACCGGGATACTCGGCCAAAGCTTCCTGTAAGGAATCCAGCGTCTCGATGTCCAAATCGTTTGTGGGTTCATCCAGAATCAAGACTGATTTTGCACCTAACATCAATTGGGAAAGCAAGAGACGACTTTGCTCTCCGCCCGAAATTTTCCCCACCGGTAGATCCATTTGATCGGGCCTAAAATGAAAGCGCGAAAGATAGGATTTTGCGTAGACTGCTTGCCCTTGAAGTTGAACGTAATCTCCGTAGGGGCAGATGGTTTTTATAACACTCAAGTTGGGATTGAGATCTTCCTTTTTTTGCGAAAAATACGAAAGCTCAATGCCATCCGTTATTTTGATAACGCCGCTCGAAGGTTGGATTTCCTGAAGCATCAGTTTTATTAAGCTGGTTTTTCCGCTGCCGTTTGCGCCCAAAAGGCCGGTGCGGGCGCGACCGCCAAAAATATGCGTAAAGTTTTTGAATAAATCTTTTTCGCCGCGTTTGAGCGAAACATTCTCTAATTCAATAATTTTTTTCGGATTGTGATCGCGTTTTCCAAAATCAAAGGTAACAACTTTATCGCGCAACACGAATTTAAGATTTTGCACATCATCTTTTAAGTCGCCGGCGCGATCAATACGAGCCGTTTGTTTGGTCTGGCGTGCCTTGGCACCGCGACGCAACCATTCGGTTTCACGCCGTAGAGTGTTCTTTTGCGCCGACAATTGCGTGTGCCGTGCGCCGATCAGAGAATCTTTTAAATCTAAAAAGTCGGCATAGGTGCCACCGAAGCGAATCAAGCCCTCAGGGTTTTTAATATCCAAATCAAAAATCATATCGCAGGTGTTTTGTAAAAAAAGTCGATCATGGGTGATAATTAAATACGCCAGTGCATCTTGCGTGGATAAAAATTCTTCCAGCCACTGAATACTCACCACATCCAAATGGTTGGTTGGTTCATCGAGCAAGAGCAAATTGGGATCTTTCATCAACTCGCGCGCCAGCGCCACGCGCTTTAGCCAACCGCCAGAAAGATCTGACGTGGAACGCTGACCGTATTCGGTTTCCTCTTCCAGGCCCAACTTTGAAATCAATTCATACGCTCGAGCCTGAGAAGACGCGTCCTCGGGGTGCATGGCGCTCGATAAAAGCGCATCGATCACGATTTCATCTTTTTGAAAAGTGGGATTTTGCTCTAAGTAACCAACCACCAAAGATTTTGCAAAACTCACATCACCGACGTCGGGTTTAATTTTTTGCGCGATGATCTGCAGCATGGTGGATTTGCCCGCGCCGTTTGGCCCGATCAATCCAATCTTTTGACCATTCTCCACTGAAAAGGTGATATTTTTGAAAAGATTTTGAATTCCAAATGTTTTTGCAATTTTATGTGCCGAAATTAAAACGCCCACGTTACATCACCTCTTTTTGCATATGAACAAGACTGCGCCCAAAAGTTTCACCGCGAAGCATCTTTTGACAATGATCAACCACTTGCGACCGCCCCAGATCCACAGTTTTTACGGCCCGCCAATCACAATTCAGGGAGTTGATGATTTCCCACACCTTTTCGCGCAAAGGGCGAGGGCAGGTAGCGGAACTGGTGCCAAGAATATTTACGCCTCTTAAAATAAATGGAAACACCGTGGTTTCAAGTTTTGCACTCTGCGCAAGACCGACGGAGGCAACACTGCCATGGGGTTTGATTTGAGGCAGTAGCTGTGCAAGCACCGTCCCGCCAACGTTGTCGATGGCGGCAGACCATTTTGCAGATTCCAGGAAGCGGGAAGGTGCAGTGGGTGGGGCTTGTACGTCATCAGCGCCCCAGCTTTTGAGCTGCTCCAGGACAGAATTTTTGCGCGACTGGTCCTCGTGCGCAAGTGACTTGCGCGACCATGCCGTGATTTTGTAACCCTTTTGTTTCAGCATGAGCAAACTCAAGCTTCCCACCCCACCAGTTGCTCCGGTGACAAGGACGGGAAGTGCTTCGGGCGTAAGATCATTTTTTTCCAATTGATGAATGGCCAATGCGGCAGTGAACCCCGCTGTTCCCAAAATGGCAGCTGTTTCCATCGTCAACGATGAGGGTTTGCGAATCACCCACGCAGCGGGCACTGTGATCACTTGTCCAAGACCCCCATCATTCATTTCGCCGATACCACAGCCGGTGACAATGACCTCATCGCCTTCGCGGAATTTTTCGGAGCGACTGTTGATAACAACACCCGAGGCATCAATCCCTGGAACTAGGGGGAGTTGACGTAGAATTTTTCCACGTCCGGTCACGGCCAAAGCATCTTTGTAGTTAATACTTGAAAAATGAACTTCGATTTGCACATCGTCATTTTTAACTTCAGGTGGAATCTGCGGCAGCCATTCACACTTCAGTGAAGCAAAATCATCGGGATTGCCTGAGATATTTGAGGCTTTAAGGCACTGATAGGATTTCATGCGGCGATCATACTCTCCAAGCCTAGACAAAACAACCAGGGCTTTGTATGTTGCGGGTTGCGGTCGATAGCCATTTTTTAATCAGGTCGAGGTGATCAGTGTTTGAGCGTTTATCAGAAAGACTTTTAGGCAGCGTAAAACTTTTAAAGGGTCAAAAAAAGATCACCGAAGAAAACATCGAGGCGACGATCAAAGAGATCCGCATGAGCCTGCTTGAGGCCGATGTAAACTTTAAAGTCGTAAAAACCTTTATCGATCGCGTGAAGCAGAAAGCGGTGGGCCAAGAAGTTTTAAAAGGTGTTGATCCCGGCCAGCAATTTATCAAAGTCGTGCACGATGAACTGATTACCTTACTTGGTGGCACGGCCACAGAGTTGCAACTTTCAGCTCAGCCTAGCGTGATTTTTTTGGTGGGCCTGCAAGGGGTGGGGAAAACCACCACGGCCGGAAAGCTTGCGCGTTTTATTAAAACCAAGCTCAATAAAAAAATCGGGATGGCCTCGGTGGATATTTATCGCCCCGCCGCCATCGAACAATTAAAAACCTTGGGCCGCGAGGCCGATGTGCCGGTGTTCGATACAAACCCCAATCAAAAAGTTTCGCAAACCGCAAGCCAAGTGAAAGCCTGGATGCAGGAGCAGGGGCTTGAAGTTCTGCTTTTAGATACCGCCGGTCGCTTGCAAATCGACGAAGAATTGATGAATGAACTTCGCGATCTCAAAACAATTTTTAATCCCCAAGAGGTCATTCTTGTGGCTGATGCCATGCTCGGCCAGCAGTCGGTGAATGTGGCCGAAGGCTTTAATCAGCAAGTGGGCTTGAGCGGATTGATTTTAACCAAAGTCGATGGCGATGCTCGGGGCGGCGCCGCTTTAAGTATTCGCGAATCCATTGGCGTGCCGATTAAATTTTTAGGGATGGGCGAAAAACAGGCCGCCTTAGAAATCTTCCATCCGGATCGTTTAGCATCTCGTATTTTAGATATGGGCGATGTTTTAAGTCTCGTTGAAAAAGCTCAAGAAGTGATTAGTGAGGACGAAGCCAAAGAGTCGGCGCGCAAAATGATGAACAATGAGTTCACTGTGGAAGATTTCCTTGCCCAAATGCGCCAAATGAAAAAATTAGGTAGCATGGAAGGAATCCTCAAAATGCTGCCTGGCATGGGTCAAATGATGAAACAAATGAAGACGATGACTCCTCCAGACGAGGAATTAAAGAAAATCGAGGCCATTATTTGCTCCATGACGCCCCTGGAGCGCCGAGACCACCGCATTATTCACGGCTCCCGCGTGGTTCGCATTGCCAAGGGCAGTGGAAACCGCGTCCAGGATGTAAATAAGTTTCTGAAACAGTTTGAAATGGCAAAAACCATGATGTCGTCCATGATGAAAATGGGTATGGGAAAGGGCGGCGGCGGAGGGATTCCGGGCCTTGGAAAGCTTCCGTTTTAAGAAATCTCCACGACGGGTAAATGCCATCAAACTCGGCATTTTATGGAAAACCTCCCACAAATCTTTACCCCACTTAAAATTCCTCTTGCTGAATATATTTTATCCAGGTAAATGCTGGTATTAATAAACAACTGTTGAGGTGTTGATGGTAGTTATCAGATTGGCTCGCTATGGTGCAAAAAAAGTCCCTAAGTATCGCATCATGGTTGCGGATTCTCGTCGTTGGAGAAATGGGAAGTTTATAGAAAACATTGGATATTATAATCCCAACCCTCAAGGACAAGACAAGAAGTTGGTATTTGATTTGAAGAAGGCAAAAGAGTGGGTCTTAAAAGGCGCACAACCTTCTGATCGAGTACAAACTCTTATTAAATTAGCTGAGACAAGCGCGAGTTAAGCGTTTTATTTTAGTGGGCGATAAAATAATAGGGAGTACGTATGGGATTCGATCCTCAAAGTTTAAAAGATTTAGTGGACTTCATGGCGCGAGCACTTGTTGATCAACCTGATAAAGTCAGTGTGAACGAAGTCGCCGGGGAGCAAACAACTGTAGTGGAGTTGTCTGTAGCCAAGGAAGACCTCGGAAAAGTAATTGGAAAACAAGGGCGTACGGCGAAGTCAATGCGTACCATCTTAAACGCGGCCAGTACAAAGCTACATAAAAGAAGTGTTCTTGAGATTATGGAATAAACAAGAACTCAATTTTATTTAAAAAAAGGCGCTCACGGCGCCTTTTTTTTTATCTAAAACGGCGAACCAAGTAACAAATCACAGCGAATAAATTATGACAAAAGATAAAACACTTCGAATCATAGGAAAAACTCACTCTGCCCAAGGTTTGCAGGGGCATTTGTTTGTTTTATTAAGAGATGAAAACCCTCCGTGGATCAAAAAATGGAAAACACTGACTCTCTCGGTTTCCGAAACCGAAGAGGGACTTCAGGAGTACGAAATCGTACAAAAACGCGAGCACAGTAAACAGGGTAAAACCGGATGGGTGTTAAAGCTCAAAGACATCGACAACAAAGATGCCTCCGACGCATTGGAAAAACATTTTGTCTGGATTCCCGAAAGCTTTTTAACGTCAAAAAAAGGCGAGCAGATTTTTCTGCGGGAGATTGAAAACTTTTTAGTGGTTGATAAACAGCGCGGTGATGTGGGGCCTATCGTGGGGTTTTCGTCGAACGGTGCTCAAGATTTGATTCAAATTCAAACACCCTCAGGGACTTACGACGTACCTTTGGTTCAGCCATTTATCGAAAAAATCGACTACGAAGCTAAAAAAATCCACATGGATATCCCCCAGGGCCTTTTGGAGGATTTGTGAAATTCACAGTGATTTCAGCCTTTCCGCAAATGATCGAGCAAGCGCTGCAGTGGGGAGTCGTTGGGCGGGCTCGAGAGAAAAATATATTTACCTGCGCAGTAATAAATCCCCGAGATTTTACTTCGGATGTGCATAAAACCATCGACGATCGGCCCTTTGGTGGTGGCGATGGAATGGTGATGCTGTATGAGCCTTTACATAAGGCGTTGGAAGCCAATTCAGAAATTAAGACTTCGCGCAAAATCTATCTATCGCCTGCCGGGAAAAAACTCGATGAGGCCATGGTGTGTGCGCTTTCGGAAATTCCACACGTCACTTTACTTTGCGGTCGTTACGGCGGTGTGGACCAAAGGCTTCTCAATGACTACGGATTCGAAAACGTCTCCGTCGGTGACTATGTGGTGAGTGGTGGTGAGTTGCCGGCACTCACTCTGATGGACGCGGTTGTGCGAAAACTTCCCGGGGTTTTGGGAAATCAGTCTTCGGCCCAAGAGGATAGTTTCGCCAAGGGCGCCTTTTTCGAAGCGCCCTTGTACACGCGCCCCAGCGAGAACGGGGCGGGTAAAGTTCCGGCAGTTTTATTGTCGGGAGACCATAAAAAAATTGTTGAGTTTCGTTTTTTCGTGGGCCAGGGGCTCACATTGCAAGCACGGCCCGAAACCAGATCGATGATCGACGTTTTAAAACTACGCACATTCTTAAAGAAAATAGCGCCAGAAGAACTCAAAGTTTTAGGTTTTGAAAACGAATTTTTGCTGAATGAGCTAGGAGTGAGTCTTGGAGAAAACTGAGTCCGAAATCGATTTAGCAGTTGGACTCATGCACTATCCAATTATGGATCGGGCGGGAACAACAGTGGCCACCAACGTTACAAACTTTGATATTCACGACATCGCTCGCGCCTGTACAGTGTATGGTGTTAACGATTACTTTATTATTCACCCGGGGCAAGAGCAGCTGATGTTTGTATCGCGGGTGCTGGATCACTGGCGCACGGGCCCCGGCTCGCGCATGAATCCCAAGCGGAAAACCGCGTTGGGCCCGGTGAAAACAGCCGAGTCCCTGGAACAGGCCCTTTCTTTGTGGGGCCGAAAAGACGCCGCTGTGGTGGCCACACACGCCCGTGAAAAGGACAAGTACGAGGGGTACACCTTTAGGCAAATGCGCGAAGAACTCCCTAAAAGGCCGCATTTTCTGGTGTTTGGAACGGGTTTTGGGCTGGCGGAGTCGGTTTTTGAATCCTGCACCCATTTACTAGAACCTATACGCGGCGCGCCACCAGAAGATTATCGACATCTATCTGTTCGTTCGGCAGTAAGTATCTGTCTTGACCGCCTCAGGGGCGAGTGGTAGAAAACCCTCTTTGTTGACTCGACTTAAGGAGCCTAGGATGACAGATTTGATTCAGCGCGCAGTTAAAAAATTCAATCCAACAAGATTATTCCCTGATTTTCGTGCGGGCGATACAGTTGAGGTTTATGTAAAAGTAAAAGAAGGCGAAAAAGAACGTGTGCAGCTTTACCGCGGCATCGTGCTTCGTTTGCAGGGTAAAGGTGTAGCTCGTAGCTTCACTGTTCGAAAAATCTCCGACGGCATTGGCGTGGAAAGAACATTCCCCTTCGCAAGTCCGTCAGTCGACAAAGTTGAGTTGATCTCAAACGGTCAAGTTCGCCGTTCAAAACTTTATTATCTTCGCCGCTTAGAGGGCAAAGCCGCTAAAGTTAAATCTGAACTCGCTACAGCCTCTCAACAGCTGGCTTCCGAGCCGATAGCCGTCTCTGCAAAAGTGGCAGCAACAAAAGCTGAAAAAGACGCAAAAAAAGCAGCAAAAGTTGCTAAGGCAAAAAAATAATTATAATTTTTTGTGAAAAATTATTTCTCTAAACAAAAAAAAGGCGCTCTCAAAAGCGCCTTTTTTATTTCCTCGTGAAATATCTATCTATTAAACTTAGTTTTTCCAGAAAATATCTTTAAGCAAGGCAGTCATTCGTTGATTGTGAGCCACTTTTACAGTTTGATAAAAATTCTTCTGTGACTATCAGCTTTGGGAGCACCAATGACAACAACAGTGGCGTCAAAAAAAAATCTCGTTTTTCCTATTTACGAATGGCAACTGCAAGCACCACCTGTGGTCGGTGTAGATGAAGCCGGTCGGGGCTGCTTGGCGGGGCCGGTGTGTGCCGCCGCCGTGGTATTTAAAGATTCAGCAGATCCTTCTTTGTTCACAGATTCGAAACTTTTATCCGCCAAACGAAGAGATGAACTTTTCGATATTATTTATCAACACGCCTACGTGGGCGTTGGTTTTGCATCAGTCATGGAAATAGAAAAAATCAATATTCTCAAAGCATCGTTACTTGCGATGAAGCGAGCGGTTGAGAGTTTGGTGATGGATGGTCGCAAAGTAACCCCAGGAATTATTCTTGTGGATGGAAAGTTTAAGATTCCAGGAGTGTCGGAGCCACAAGTGGCGTTGATCAAAGGAGAGCTGCGTGCATCCCCCATCGCTGCAGCATCCATTGTGGCCAAAGTTTCGCGGGATCGTTTAATGGATAAAATGCATGAACAATTTCCTCAATACTCATTTTTACAGCACAAAGGATACGCCACCGAAATCCATCGCGCGGCTATTGAAAAATTTGGGCCCACCCAGCACCACCGACAAAGTTTTGCAGGAGTTAAAGAGCACCTCCAACGCTTCCCTGCAGTGGTCCCGGCAAGCTGAGTACCGCGCGCTTCAGTTTTTAATTCTGCAAGGTTATCAGCTTCTCTATTCGCGAAAAGTAATTTTTAAAACAGAAATCGATCTCATTTTGATGAGCCCCGAAAAAAATCTGGTTCTTGTGGAAGTAAAATCCATGGCAAACGACTGGAGCATGGTGGGCCGAGTGAGCCCCTCGCAGCAAAAAAGACTCGAACGCTGTCGTACACTTTGTGAAAACCGCTATAACATTCTGACTGAACTGCTTTATGTTTTCGTTTTCAAAGACGAAATCATACTGCTTCCAGCCCCAACACTAAGATTGCGTTGATTCATATCTTTCAGCTTATGGTTCTTATTTTTTTAAAGCTATTACTGTCTTTTGTTTTTATCACGGGCATCTGCCTCAGATGGCTGCAAAGCACTTTGGTCAATATCAACTTTTGGGATTCGATTCATTGTGAAAATGGCACCACAGCCATTTTTGACCCAGATTCCTGTATCTTCCTCAAAACCGTAGTCACCAGATTTACATTCTCCATGGGTGATTTTTTTGATATTTGGAAAGCCGTGAACTCCCTTAACTGTGCAAGAAGTTTTGTTAGGCGAGTCTGCAATGCAGGCAATGTTTCTAAAAAAATTCTTACTTTTTTTACAGCCGCTTGGTCCATTGCAAACATCCACGATATTTAAATCTCCAAAGAGATGTTCGGAGACCACTTTGCTATTTTTTATTTCACACAGCGCCCCTTGAGGTTCTGTTAATTTTCCACTTGGAAAGAGGTTATAAACACCCGTTTCCAAAGTATTGTCGTAAGATAGTAAATGTTTGCAAGAGGTGGCTAAAACTTTTGCGGAGAGGTAGTTTACGGTGATGATTTTTCTTTTTCGAGTATGCTCTTTTAATTTGTCTGAGAATTGGCTACTTTTTAAATCAAGAGACATTCTTTTAGAGTGCGCAACAATCTCTTCTACGGATAATTTTGTTTTTCTTGGCGTCATGTTGTTAAACAAGAAAATAAAACTAAAAGCTGCCGATAAAATAATGCTGACATAGAGTACGTGTTTTTTCATAAATTCTCCAAAAATTAGTTATTTCCTAAAATGTCAGTGGCTTGTGCATTCATCGCATCGTTGATTTCTTGAAAGACAGGATCATTTTTTATTTGTTCGGCAGCTGTATGAGCCTCCTGCTCATTGTAGCCTTCTTCTTTCATTAACTCGGCCTCATAGTCTTCTTGATCGAGCTCTGATAAAAATGCACGAGCCTCTATATTTGAGCCTGTGTATGTATTCTTTACCACTCCATTGAGATCTGCTGATATTTGATAGAGTTGATTATTGCCATTATCATTGTTCTGGCAATGCTCGTCGCAGCCCGTAACAGCAAGAGCGGCTTCGTATCTGTCCTCTAATAATTCTCTTTCTATTTGGTTTAAGTTATTATTTGCTAACTTCTTTTCTAGATCTGCGGTGACGATAAAATCACCCGTGTGTGTAGACTCATGGTAGAGTGTGTTGAGTTGATTCCAAATAGGGTTGTCCGTATTAATAACATTTAGTGTGCCGAGGAGGGGGTTGACTGTCGCAAGCCCTGATTCTTTACCCTCTAGATCAGTGCCCAATAGTGAGTTAACCAAGCTTGCCTGTTTACTCATGCTCAAGAATATGGTGGTTGATTGACTCACGCCTAATCGCTGAACTGGTGTCATACCTTCAAGAGCTAACGGCGTCAGATTTTCAAGTGTTTTTCCTACGAGGACTCCACCGGGGGCGTATGCAAAAAGATCTCCATCACGAAACATCTGGTCGAGTTGCTGAATAGTCTGAGCATCATTTGCGGCTAAATTCTTTTTCTTATTTTTTACGAGATCACTAAAAGGACCCGTCGGCATGGCATGTAAGTTGGCAGGTACGCCTTGCAGAGAATAGGAGTTGTGTACACCTTTGTAAAAGGCCCTTGTTGTTTCCTTATTCATTTTCATTGGATCATTTAATTTGGCATCGATCGCTTGTAGTTTTGATAATTCGTAGGCTGTATTTTTACTGCTAATTATTCCGTTTTGGATAGCACTCCAATGTGGTTTTACAGCACCGGCGGCTGCCTGAGAAACATCATCGATACCCTTGGTTCCAATTGTGATAGCGGCTTTAGCAATATTCGAAATGGCTTCATAAAGTGAGGGGCTAGGATTATTTTTTATATTAGTAGGAGATCCGGAGTTGCTACTGGTGTATTGTGAGACGCTGGCTTTAGTTGCTGGTGTCGTAGAGGTTTTAGTTGCTGGAGCATTGTAGTTTGCAGCATTGGGATTACCGGGGTTGTTGCCCGTATTAGTGTTTGTTACAGGAGGCTTAGAAGATGAAGAGCCTGAATTGCTACTGGTGTATTGAGAAACGCTGGCTTTAGTTGCAGGTGTTGTAGTTGTAGAGGGCTTTACCGTAGAGGTATTGCTGCTATCGTTACTACGCTCAGTTGAAGAAGTAGAGGTATTGCTGGTGTATTGAGAGACGCTGGCTTTAGTTGCAGGCGCTGCATAGGAAGGCGCTCCAGGTGGCTCCGCTTTAGCGAAAGATCCTGAGAGAACTAAAGAGACAGTGGTAACTAGACATTTTAATTTTTTCACAAGATCACCCCATATACATACATCAGCCAGCTTGGAACATATTTAAAGATACTTTTAGTGCCCCCAAATAAGTTCTATAAACATATCGGAGCAAATCAAGAAAACTTAAGAAGCGTCTCATTTTAAAGCATAAATTCTGGTGGCTATTTACCGAAGCGGAAGTTGACCATGGCGGTCCATGCAAAGTTGTCCACATCAAGGGTTTTGCTGAGGTTGGCGCTGATGGTCCAACAGTTTCCGGGAGGAATGATTTCGGTTTGAATGCGCCACTGTTTCCAGGGGGATGGTGCATCGTCGAGAAGAGAGAATTCCGCTTGGCCTGAGAGGGTGAGGTAACGAGCGTTGAAGCCGGAGGAGATCCATAAGGTTTCCTGTCGGGCAGTGAGGTTAACATCCTTTGGTAATGCCGGGACGTTGAGATAGTTTGAGTAAATAAATTCAACGTAATTGGCGGCGAGGTTAAAACGCACGCGGGAGCTGACGTTGGTGACTTTGTGGTAGGGAAAATTAAAAACTTCGGTCAAGCTATCAATGTTTCCCCAGCGCACTTTCATCAATGCGCGAATGTCCTGCCAGGGAAGTCCCACATCTTTTTTTGCTTCGATAAAATCATAAGCTTGATAGATGGAAAATAAAAACGGCTGATCGTACTGCAGGCCAAGGCCGGTATGGCTCTTTTTCATTACGCGATTGGTGATTCCTAAGTTGACCAGTCGCCGGCCGACGATGCGGTCTTCGTAATCAAATTGCAAGCCACGCCCTCCGGGCAAAAGATCGGTGTCTTGTAAGGGTTGGGTTTGTAAAAAGTAGGGAATTTGGTCTTGGCTTCCGAAAAAAGGATGATCGGGTTGATTGAGCATGGGTATTGTTTGAAAATCGATACTTGGAATTATGGAGTGGCGATAGCGTGTGTCGGCCGAACGATAAATGGCACTAAACTCAGTGGAAGTATTTACACCTGCGAGGATGTAATTTCGGTGGGGAAAGAAGTTGTAATTAACAGTTTCGTTAACGGCGCCGAGCACATATTGCGTGTGACGGTAGCCGAGGTAAGGATTCACATCCACGGATTTATTCAGCAAACGGTGAGGAGAGTAAAGCGTGGGTTGAAAATCGAGCCTTTGACCCGTTCGAACGATGTCGGTTGCTGGGTCAAAATAACCTAAATTTGTTTGCGGACGGTAAGCCGTTGCGCCTGAAGAAAGGGTGTAGGGAGAATCGTAGCCTAAACTTTGGCGGGAGAAGTTTGCGTAATTCACATCCAAGCGTAGAAAAACATTTGCGGCCTCGGAAATCTTTTGGTCTGCTAGAGCAAATCTAATTTCGGGAATTCGATGCACTGAAGTTTCTTTGCCAGCATCAATATTTTCTTGGATGATATTGGTGTAAAAACTGGCGTCGATGCTCAAGTGGTATAAGGGAAAATTTTTAGTGATGGAGGTTCGATTGTCGAGCGCCGATTCTCCCCGGAATGGAAATTGCGTAAAGTCGGTGCTGTAATCGGTGTCGGAAACCATATGGATACTGCTGCGCTGGATGTACTCGCCAGGAAGCTCCAGATAGTGGGCGTAGGTGGTAAACCAGCGCGCATCGTAGGAGGGGCTGTAGGCTTTATCCTTTAAATAAAAGGTGGTGAACTCGCCACTGGATTTTTCAGAAAGTCTGTAGCGATAGTTCAGCGATGTTTGCAAACCACTTTTTTCTAAATAGCGAGCGGCCACTGTCATATCTTGACTGCGATTGATGGCCCAAAAAAAAGGAATCTCGATCCCAGCGCCCGAATAGGTGCTGGTTTCAAAGGAAGGTGGCAGCAAGCCGGTCTGACGTTCGTTTTTAAGTGGAATCGCCAAGTAGGGCATGTAAACAAAGGGAACTTCGGCAAAGTGTAAAAGTGGATTTTTAAGATAGGCATAACCTTCTATGGTGGCATCGATGTTGTCAGCAGTTAAGCTCCACGAAGCGGGGCACGTTGTGCACGACGTGATGTAAGCATTGTTGGCGTTGTAGGTTTCGGGTCCGGTCTTATCGATAACATCGCTTTGGATGAGAACTTGCCCAGAGATAATAATGCCGTTAAATATTTTTCCGGTTTGTTCTTTAAAATTGAAAATAATTTTGTCGGCTTTGATATCGGACTTGGTAGATTTTAATAAAACATCCCCTACGGCGACGATCTCGTTTTTGCTCCATAGAATAATGGCTTCTTTGCAGCTGATAAAATTTTGGTCAAAGATGACTTGCACATTGTCGCGCAAAATCGTGATATCTTTTTCGTTATCGCGCTCGATAAATTGGGCGTTGAGCAGCACTTTGGTTTTATCTTTGGACTGTATCAATTGGGCATGGGCCAAAGGGCTTTGAAAAAAGAGAAAAAACAGCCAGATGACGGAAAAAACGTGAAAGTTCATGAAGGTTTAGCCTAACCCAAGACTCCCGCTAAAATCACCTACTTTTGTGCCGTTTTGAGACACTTTAGGCCAGACTTAACGGCTCATTTTGAAAAGTGGGAGAATTTCTTGGTATACTGGGACGACGTTTACTGATGGGTTTTCTGGTAGGTTTTTTGGGGGGTCTCAATGGAAGCAAAAGTTCAACGCAGAAATGGTGTGACAGTTGTAAATCTAAAAGGCTTTATCGACGTTGAAACGGCAATTCCTTTTCGCGACGCCTGTATCAAATCTCTGGGGCAAGCCAATACGAAAGTGGTTTTCAATCTGGAAGGGCTGAATTTTGTCGGTTCTAACGGCATCATTCCTTTTGTCGAAACTCTCCACGATCTTTGCGATCAAGAGGCTGTACAGATCAAATTTTGCAAAGTGAGTGCAGAATTCCAAAAAATCTTTAAAGCCAGCCCCTTGCGCGACGTAGAAATTTTCAACGACGAAAATGGCGCCATTTTATCTTTAAGCGAAGTGCTGTCAGAACCAGCAAGTTAGAGCCTTTTTTATAAGCATCATTGTGAAGTCGAAACACTGAGGTTTTAATCTTGAATTTTTTCTCAGAAATGCAGCCCATCAAAGACTTTTTAGATTTTGATCAGGACGCTTTTTATCAAGCGGTGCCTCTGGATTGGCTTCTATTAATCACCGACGTAAAAAATTCCACAGAGATGATAAAACAAGGACGCTATAAACAAGTCAATATGGTGGGGGCATCGAGTATCGTAGCTGTGTCGAATGCACTCCATGGCGAAATTTTCCCTTTTGTTTTTGGCGGAGATGGTGCTACCGCTCTTATTCATGAGTCGCAAAAGGACGTCGTCGAAAGGGCTTTACGAGCCGCACAAAAGAACGCAAAAGAACAATTCGATATGCACTTACGTGTGGGCTTAGTCCCAGTAAAAAGCCTGCGAGACTTGGATCATGATGTCATGGTGGGTCGGTATGAATTGCCAGGCGGGCCGTCACTAGCCTTTTTTAGGGGCGATGGATATGAGATTGCCGAGAAGCTCGTGAAGTCGGGCGAGGGGCTTCTAGCGCCAGGTCCTGTGCAAGATGCGGCGGAGGCCATGGCGGGATTATCTTGTCGCTGGGCCCCACTTTATTGTGATCGTGGGCATATGCTTTCGCTGATGATCAAATCAACTGACAATGGAGAGGCACAGAAGGTTTTACAAGATGTCGCGCGGAAAATTCATCGAATTGTCGATTTTGATTCACCGCTTTCTCATCCTATCAAGGTTGAAAAATTGTCTGCAGCAAGTACCGCCGAGAGTTCACAGTTGGAATTAAAAATTCTGGGCCGTTTCGGTGATGGTTTTTCCAAAGAACGCCTCAAGATCATCTTCGAAATGTTAGTTGCTCGATTGCTTTTGTGGACCGGGTGGAAAGTTAAAAATTTTGATATGCGCTCGTATACACGCAGTTTACCTGCGAATTCAGATTTTAGAAAATTTGATTCGGTGCTGAGAATGGTCATTGATTGTTCAGAGAGTATGTTCTTGCAAATTGATGAAATCTTGAAGGAAAAAAATAAACTTGGTCTATTGTATTACGGCGTACATTTATCGCCGACCGCATTAATGACCTGCTTCGTAAAGTCTACAGATGCCGGTGGGCATATCCATTTTGTTGATGGTAGCGATGGAGGATATGCTTTGGCAGCGACGCAGATGAAAAAACAAATGTTGGTCGCTGTGCAACGAGCCGATGAGCTGCCCAGCTGAGCTGATCAGATGCTAAGCTTTAAACTTCGATATTTTTTCCATTGGTAATATACTTTTTCAAAAAATCATCTTCGTAGTTAGTTGAAGACTTGGACCTTTGCAGTTCCACGGACAGCTCGCGATTGAGTTTGGTCAGGGCATTGGTTTTTATTTTTTCTTTTTCATGCTCGGCCTGCAGTTTATACCAAAGATTTTGCAAGTTTTCGATCTGTTTATCCAGCTCGGAGTTGTCCTTGGAGAGGCTGTTGATCGTCTCTTCGCAGGATTTTAGCTGCATCGAAAGCTGCGCTTTTTCTGTGGACATATTTTTTGTGATCAATTGTAAATTTTTGAGCTCTTGTCGGTGCGTCATCACCTCGTTACTGAGGTGCGAAGTGACGTGTTCCTTTTCGCGCTCTTTTAGGATGAGCTGATTTTCGAGTTCAGTTTTCTCTTCGATGGCCTTGCGATTCATTTCAACTTGCTGATGCAGCGAAGCTACGGCTTGCTCAAGTTGGGTCACATTGTCTGTTTTAAGTTGCAGTAGATTTCGCGCTTCTTTAAATTCTTCTTCTTTTTTCTGTAAGTAATTACAGAGCTCTTCAATTTTCTTTTTCAAAAAAGAATTCTCGTCCTGCAAAACAAAATTCTCTTTCTCTAAAGGCAAAAGCCTCTCGAGATCTTTGATTTTAGTTTGCAGCTCCTGCTGGGTATTTTTGGCCTCATCTTCGCGCCGTTGACTCAAATTATGACTTTCTGAATAGCGGGTTTCTAAAAGATCCAATTCTTTTTTTTGCATTTCCAAGTTTGTTTGCAGCGTGTGAATCTTTTCCACATGGGTGAAATCTTTTTCCTGCAAAACTTCTTGTTGTCGCTTGATAGTCTGTAGATCCTTGTCTGTTGTTTTGAGAGTTTCTTCCAGTTCTATGGCTCTTCGTTCAAGCACAGCATTGCGGCGAATCTGCACCTTGAGGCGGGCAGAAAGATCTTCGGTCTGCGAAATGAGAGTTTCTACCGTGGCGGAATGAATGACACTCAGTGGAACCTTAGAAAGATCCGGGGGCTCAGGGATTTGAAAAGGTAAGGGAACTGGAACAAATTCGTTTTTATCCTGTTCGGACATACTTCCTCCGTGAAAACATTGAAGCGCATCCATACGGCTTCATACTTAATTGTGGTCTGCATTGCAGACGTATGTCCATAGTTTACATTTATAATGCGACGCCTCAAGTGCCCTCAAAGTTAAAGGTGTTTCTGCAAAAAACCGATACAGACTGCATGGATGCCGAAAGAAAAAAAAATTCCAGTTCGTCACAGGAAAACGTAATATTGCAATCCTCCGGAGGAGCGACTCCCTCTTTTGATTTCAAGGGTTTAGAGAAGAGGCTTTCGGCTCTCATCGAAAGAGATGGTGGGAACCGTAATCTCTCTTTTGGCTACGTGGTGTTGTCTTCAGTTGTTCACGGCCAGTACGATCGTGCGCAAAAAGAATTGGAAAATGTTTATATTGGATTCGAAGAGTTTCCCGCCTTTGTTGTGCGTTCGAGGCGCTTTGTTGAGCACGCCAAAGGTCTGGTTACGGCGATTAAAACGAAACATGAAGTGGGTAAATCTCCTCACATTAATAAGTCTAAGCAAAAAGAATTGTCCAATCGTATCGCGGAACATTTTATTGATCTTAAAAAAACCTTAATGACCATCGAAAAGGTACAAAAAAGTGTACGAGCGAGTGATCTCAGCAGCACAATTTATTTTTTTAAAGCCAGCTTTTATAGTTTCTTAGCAGTCTTTGTAGCCTACACGATCTTTGTGAACGCTTTTAATTCCGATACATTCTCTTTCAGAGATTTGTTTCAGTATTTTGACTTTTACTGG
The DNA here is from genome assembly GCA_031429075.1 of Bdellovibrionales bacterium. Taxonomy (GTDB): domain Bacteria; phylum Bdellovibrionota; class Bdellovibrionia; order Bdellovibrionales; family JAGQZY01; genus JANPLN01. The sequence goes on from JANOYW010000030.1 coordinate 43,529, forward strand.
CCTGAATGAATTTTATTGTAAACTTCCTGAAGTGCAGGAATATGCGCGCCGCCCGGAAAGAGTTTATTGTTAATAAATATTGTGGGTGTGCCTTCAATGCCAAGGCTTTTTCCAAGTTCAACCTGTGCTTTAACATCCACTAAAGTTTGCGGATTTTCCAGGCAGCTCAACATGTTTTCGGAATTGAGAGAGAGCTTTTGGCTCATGACTTGAATCTCTGGTTTCAAGTCCGGTAATCCACTGAGGATTTCCTGCATTGCAAAGATATACCCCTGAGCTTCGTCGCCCAGCCCTTGCTGGTTGGCGCAGTAGGAAATCTTCGCTAATTCACAGCGCCGTCCAACCGTGTCTCCGACAGGGGCACAGGCATCCAAAGGCCATGTCTGGAAGATAATCTGAACATCGCCATTGGCTTTAGCGAAAGTGTGGAGCTTTGCGTAGGCAAATTTGCAATGAGGGCATAAAAAGTCAGCAAACTCGATGATCTTCATCTTCGCTGAATCCGGTCCAAACTTTTGCGGGGCAACCAAAGCGATGGATTGTTCAGGTTGGCTGGCCCATTTTTGGATTTGTAGCATCGTAATCTGATCAAAATCGGGATGTTTGTATTTGCGCAAAAAAACCTTTCCCGACGCCCAACCAACCGCCACGATTAAAACACCGCTGAGCACAAGAGGCTTAAGGATCGCAACGAAGTCTGGCATTTTATTTGTATTCGAAGTTTTCCAGGTTCCAAAAAGAGTGATGAGCGACAGAGCGTAGGCAACGGTGCAGAAAGGGCAGAGACTTTTAAGAACAACCAATGAGATCGCACCCATAACCAGGCTGGCGGCGAACGAAAACGTTGCCAAACAGAGCGCCAGGGACTGGTTTTTTTTGTGCTCCTGAACTGAATCGCTGAGGAATATCTTTACGTAGAAAAAAAGAATCAAAAGTTGAGTGACGATGGCAAATAGCGAAAGAGGGGTTCCTAAAAACTCCGAGTAGGAGCTCGCGATGGAAGACCCGCAGTTTAAGAAAGAGTTAATGTTACAAAGGGAGCTGGCCTCACCCATGGTGTATTTTGTTAGAATGTGCTGCTGAATGAGGTACAGATGAACGCCCAGGGACGCGAGTAAGCTGATTATCGTAAGAAGCGAGGTCTTTTGCGTGATTTTGCTTGAGTCCATAACAGGCCTTCCTTAATCTAAGGTAAAGATGTCTAAAGTATTTCCAATGTATACCGACTTATTTGTCCTTGCAATCTTAGAAGTGGAGTCCCGTTGAAGAGCGAAATGTTGACGGACAGCTTCCAAATTCGTTGGGACATTCTACAAAAAATTAAGCTTCAGGTCAGAATGTATTTAGGGGACGAGCCCAAAGGGGTACGCCGCTATGCGCTTGCCTACAAGAAAGACATCGAACGATCGCGCTGGAAAGCCGCGTCCCTGGAAAGCGTTTTTGAAAAAATGCAGAAATCTCGTTTTATCTACGGTGGGGACTTTCATGCGTTTGCGCAAGCCCAACGCGTCCACTTGCGATTTCTGCGCGATCTTTACCGCCACGAAAAAATTATATTGGCCGTGGAATGTATCGAAAGCAAATATCAAAAAGTTCTCGATCGCTTTATGGCGGGTGAAATTGAAGAGGCAGCATTTTTAAAAAAAATCAAATGGCAAAAAAATTGGGGCTTTCCTTGGGAGCACTACAAGCCGTTGTTTGATTTGGTTCGTCAGCAAAAAGGTCACTGCGTGGCACTTAATCTCAAAACTGCAACTACCCTGAAGGGGCTTGTACAAAGGGATCGCCACGCGGCAAGCTTGCTAGCTAAGACGTTTGCGAAATTACAGGGCGCAGAGAAAATTTACGTCATTTTTGGAGATTTGCACATAGCCCAAGAAAGACTTCCAGACTTTGTGCAAAAAAAATTAAAGGTCACAGTGCCTAGTGTTACCTTGTTTTTAAATCCCGAGAAAATCTATTTTCAGATTTACAAAAAAAATCTTGAAAACCAGATTAATGTTATCCAGTTTAACAGAAATGAATTTTGTCTTTTGGAGTCCCCCCCTTGGGTGAAGTGGCAGAGTTACCTGCTTTTTCTCGAGGAAAACAGCGATGCCCTGTTGGGTGACGACGCCGCAGATTACTCAGAGCATTTACAGTCGATTTTACAAATTTTATCCATGGATTTGGGTCTCAAAGAAGAAATCGATTTTTCAGTTTCGTCTTTTCGTGATCACGATTTTTTGGAGCTTTGGCACGAAGTTTTGCGGCCAGAAGATTATGTTATGGCTAAAAAGTTTGTTGAAAATGATATGAATTTTTTTGATCCCAAAACTCGGCGTGCCTACTTGGCCCGCGGCACGGTTAATTATGCGGCTCAACTTGCGGGGCACATATTTCATGCCAAATTGTGCGGCTTAGCGCAAGCCATGCGTGAGTTTCCGCAGGATTTTGAAAAAAGGATTTGGTTGGATGCTGTTTCATTTTTTTTGAGCAAACTTATCAATCCTCATCGCAAACCGCCAAGTATGAACGATCTTAAGAAACGCCTGGCGGCGTTTTCGCCAAAAGATCGCGGTGAGATTGTATTAAAGTTAGCGCTCGATCAGAAAATGCGCGAACTCTTGATGAGCTACAATAAAGAGCTGAGTGGTGGAGTGAAGGAAGCCGGAGTGAGACTTAATAAGGACGATGTTGTGGTTTATAGCGGAGCTGCTCAGATTTTGGGTTCAATGCTCGGCGAAAAAATCTACCGTCAGCATAAAACTGGACGTCTGTCTCGGAATCTTTTAGACACCTGGCTTCGACAGCCCGTAGCGCAAGTCCATTTTCAAAAATTCTATGTTCAAGTTTTGCAAGAAATTGATAAGCTAGAACTGGGGGAAAACCATGGAGTCTAAATCGCGTTGGTATTATGAAAATCACGGAAAAGCGGAAGGACCCATCTCCACTTTAGAGCTTGTTAAAAAAATTCAAGATGGTGACTTGAGTTTAATGGATCTGGTATTCAAAGAAGGCGACGGGCAGTGGATGCCAGCTGAGCATTTTTTAGAAATCACCGGAATGGTCAAAACAGAAGGTACAGAATTCAAAGTTGATGCGGACTGGGTTGTGCTTCGAACCATCGAGGTGGATGGGCGAAACCAGTACGATCAAATTGGTCCATTTACTATTGAACAAGTTTTACAGCTGATCGATAAAGGCAAAGTGAAATTTACCGATTTTGTATGGCGAGCTGGCTACGAAAATTGGGTGCCGCTGGGGCATTTAGATAAATTTGAAAATCCGTTGGAATCTTCGGTTCGCGTCGACATGTCCATTTACGAAAAGCCACGAGTTGAGGATCTTGCCGTTGCGATAAAGCCCACCCAATTCTTTAAACCTGCAAAAAAAATAAAGCCTTTGCCTGTGGAATCAAAGCCCGCAGAGGCCACGGGCGAAGATTTGGCCAAAGAAAAATGGCAAATCGATTTACCTCAGAAAGAAAAAGTGCCTGAGGTCAAAGCGGCGGTGAAATTCCCGCAAGAGCAAGTCGAGGCGGTGGCACCTGTGGAGGCGCCTCGTCGCCGACGCAAGGACGATAATGAGGTAAAGGAAAGTTTGACGGGTACGCAAAAAGATCCCACAAAAAAAGAACAACTTGCGGTTGCTAAACAACGCTGGTCATCGGTGGCGTCGGCCGTGGCCATGTTCATCTTTTTGTGTGGAGGAACACTGTTTGTTTTCTTTGGCAACAAAGCCTATCGTTCCCACCAGGCGCGGTCGCAGAAGATGACCTTTGAGCCTACAGCCACTGTTACGCAGCGTCCGCGAAAAAAGGAGGTCGTGCCAGCACCGGTGACAAAGGTGCAAAAGGTCGAAGAAAAAGAGGCATTACCAGCGCAGGAAATAAAAAAAATCTCAGAATTTGCGCAAATGACCACGAAGCAGAAAGCTTACTTTTACAACTCTGAAAGGCTTTTTTTATTTTACGGCTCGCAAAAAGGTCTAAAGTTGGTTACAGAAGCGGATAAAATTTTAAAACCGAAAAAAGGTAAAAAGAAACTGTCGCAGAAATCTCAAATTGAGGCCTGGGCGACCAAAGTCCAAACTCTCCATCAGTCAGTGCTGGCAGAGGGCAAGTCGGAGAGGCTTTATCCAGAGTTGTACAAGCGGCTTACGTCTGTAACGCAGCAGCTGTATGAGCGGAGTCAGGACCTTCGTTCGCAGATTATGAATGGTCGAGGTCCCTCTAAAGAATGGACTTTGCAAGAGGTATCCATCGAGTACAAAAAGCTTTTAAACTTGGCTCAGGACCTCGACTAAAAAAACAATTCTGCAATAAAGTTCATAGCTTAAATCGCCGATAAAAGAAGTATGAGAATGCCTTCTTCTGTTTATGCAAGCCTATTGATGACGATATGCGCATGCTTTGCGCTATGGCGTGGAGAGCAGGAATTTTCCTATGACAAAGAGTTGCAGTCCAAAGTTGGTTTGTTATCTAAAAAGCTGATGCAAGAAAAATTGAAATCAGAACTTGTGTTAGCGCGACTTTATAATTTTAAGCAAGAAGTCGCGTTGATTATGGGAGACCAAAAAAATCTTTCTAATAATCAGGGTCTTCGAGATTTGGCGAGCGTGATCCCACACCGCATACAGGAAAATAAAGACATTGCTCTCGCTTCGCAGTCTATGTTTCAAGCGGGGAAAGGCGCGTTTTTAAAAGGCGAATACGACAACGCCATCGCAAAATTTTTAGGAACCGTTTCGCAGTTTCCAGATTCGTCGGCGCAGTTGGAAGCCTCGTATTACCTCGTTCGTAGTTTTTATATCACTGGCAACAAGCAAGAAGCGCTTTCTTGGTCTGAGAAAATGCTCAAATTATTTCCGGACAGCTTATGGACCGCAAAGTCGATGATTGTTATGGCCCACATTTACACAGACCAAAACCGAAAAAACGACGCCCTCGATGTCTATCAAACAGTTCTTAACTCTTTCAAAGAGGATGAGATCCAAGAGGAAGTTAAGAAACAATTGACCGAAATGGGGCTCTAATGCTTGTTTCATGGTTGCTGATTTTCATTTTAAATCAAGGCAACGCAGATGGCGGCACCCAATGGCCAGATCGTTGTCTTAAAAATAAATCTCATCCATGTGTTTTGTATGTTCATAAAAAATCCTATTTCACGTTGAATAAAGATCAATTCTTTTTTTCCAAAGACGCGCTCGTCGAATGGACGGGGAAAGAGCAGATTTCTTTGTACAAAGGAATTTCCTGGATGAAATTTACAGGGGCGACTCATGTAGAGTTGCCTTTTGGCCATTTACACGTGACTCCAGGTTCGGAGCTCGTCATCGATCTAAAAGACAGCCGAGTTGTCGTTAGTGTCTTAAGTGGTAAGGTAAAAGTGGCCGCACGAGCGGATGAGAACGCCTATGAATTGACGGAAGGCACAGAAGTTGAGCTCGGGCCGGTGGATTACCAGCGCAAGGTGGCCAGTATCTCTCTGCCTCGAACAATTGTTTTGCCCAACTATCTAAAGTCTATTCAAAGGGCCTTTCCGTTTTCGGACTTCAACTTTCAAGAGCACCTTGAAAGTGTGGGTAAAAGCATAAGGTCTGGTTTGCTTTTACAGTCCAATTGGAGTCAGACGATTGTCGAGACGAAAATGTCGGACGCACGTCGAGACAATATCAGACAAAAGTATGAGGCAGAGCACGCTCAAAGAAGAGACAGCCTTTTAAGACGAATCTTTCGTCAAAAAAACAATTTTGAAGAAGAATAAGGCGTGATACACTAATCATTGAGAATCAGTGTCTAACATGTTCCATGGAGGGGCTATGTCGGCGATTAGTGGAAACGATCCCTATGATGATGTTAAAAAAATGCGCGAGTACTATCAAAAGCGCGAGGCCGATTTAAAAACCAAACACACCAAAGAAAAAGAAAAGCTCAGTGAGTCTTATCGTGGAAATATAACTAAAACCGATGAAACCCATCAAAAAGAATTGAAGCGTCGCAATCAAGCGGGTCAGGCTTCGATTAGTAAAAACGACATGAAGTATTCAAAAGAGATGGAAAATCTTAAACAGATGCACCATAAGCAGATCAAAGAAAACCGCGAACAGCAGGCCATGGAAGAGGCGAAGATCAAGACTGAATACAAAAAAAATCTACAGAGAAACGAAACCGTTTTAAAATCGCAACTTACGGAAAAAGAAAAAGCATATCACAATACGCTTCAAGAAAAAGAATTATCTAGTCAGGATGCCTATTCAAAACAGAGCACAAAATCCCAGCAGATGTTGCTTGATCAAAAGGAGCGCTTGGCTCGTGATTTTGAAAAGCGTGAAGGCATTTCGGCAGACAATCAAAAAAATGCCATTGGTAAAGTGTCTACAGAGTACGAAAGCTACCGAGCGCAAAAAGAGAGTGAAAGTAAAAAAAGCCAACAGAAACAAAGTTATAAATTGGACGAGACCGAAGATAAATATCAGCGGCAGTTGGTGAATAAGGATCGTGATCATTCTGTCATGCTCGAGGAGATGCGCGAGTTGAGTCGCGACGGCCTGGCGCACGAAAAACGTACGATGCAGAAACAGCTCGAAAAAGATCGTCAATCTTTGGAAAAGGCAAAAGAAGACCTCGAAGTGGGTCGTCATGGCAAGCAAATGGAACAGTTGAAGATCGAGCTTGCAGACACTAAAAAAGATCACGATCGTGATTTGCGAAAAACAGAGCGTGCAAAAAAACGCGAACTTGAAAATGTTAAAATTTCTTATCAAGACAACCTAGAAGGGTTGCAAAAAGAGCGTTCGTCTCAACTGGTATTGCATCAAAATATACGACGCGATCAGGCCGTAAATTCCCAGCGTCAAGCCGAAGAGAAGCTCAAAGATTCCCACGATTTTTTTAACGATCACTTGATTGAAGAGTCCGATCATCACGACGCCCAAGTGGCACGCCTCCAGCGACAGTACTCAAAGGATTCTATTCAAAAGCAAGGAATGCAAGATTTTCGATTTCGCAAAATTCAGGATGACTACGTGAAGGATAGAAATAATTTGCAAAAACAACACGAGCGCAATGTGGATGGATTGAGAAACGAACAGCAGAAAGTTCTTTATAGCGAGAGACACTCCCATGTGAAAGAGCGTGACGATATGAATCAACGCTTCCAAACACAAATGGATGATATGCAAAAAAAGCATCAAACTGACCTTTATGAAATGCAAAGTCGCTATGACGGAATGCTCACTCAATTAAAAGACGACTACCAAAATCATATCACGACGATGGAGCGCCAGAGCCAAGAAAAAGATCTAAAAAATCAGCAGACGCAGGAGCAGGTTGTAAAACAAAAAGAAGATCATTTTGAATATCGGCTTAAGAAAATCGAAGAGGCCTATAACGAAAATTTAAAACGCGTTAATGGTCGACATGAAGAAAATATAAAAACACTTGCGAGTAACAAAACCACTAAGGGTCGGTATGCGTAGTTGCTTGATGGTTTTCGTTTTATTTTATGTTTCGGTATCCTCCGCGTCATTGATGGAAATCGAAAAGCACTGCTTGCAGATGTATCAAAAAAAAATACCAAAAGAAAAAATGAAACAGCTTTGTTTTTGTGTAACGAGCAATCTTTTCGAAAGATTCTCGCGCCAGCAGATCGAAGAACTGACTCAGATCTATAAGCGGAAGCGTGGTCGTTACGAAGCATCAAAGTCGGACCATGCGCGAGCCCTTGTGGAGTTTGACTATTTCGCTCACAGCAATTGTCAGAAAGATAATCTGTGGCGATTCCCCAAAGACGACATCGGAAAGCCCGACGCCATCACAGATTAGAATTAAATTTTCACTTCCACTGGGGCGCCAGTGGCTTCGATGATTTGTTCAATAGTGATGTCTGGCGCTTTTTCGATGAGTACAAACTTGCCATCTTTAATTTCAAACACTCCGTAGTCGGAAACAATCAAATCAATGCAGTTAATTCCAGTGATGGGAAGCGTGCATTTTTTGAGGAGCTTTTTGTCTCCCGACCGATCGATGTGCTGCATGGCCACGACGACTCGACGTGCACCGGCCACGAGATCCATGGCTCCACCCATTCCCTTGATCATTTTTCCAGGCACCATCCAGTTGGCGATGGATCTTTCTACATCCACTTGCATAGCGCCGAGGACGGTCAAGTTCACGTGACCTCCGCGAATCATTTCAAAACTTTCCGCCGATGAAAAAAAACTGGCGCCAGGAACTGCGGTAACAGTTTGTTTGCCGGCATTGATCAAATCAGGATCAATGTCTTTTTCCAAGGGAAACGGACCCATTCCAAGGAGTCCGTTTTCACTCTGTAACATAACATTTGTTCCTGTGGGAATATAATTAGCGACGAGGGTCGGGATACCGATACCAAGATTGACGACGAAGCCGTCTTTGATTTCTTTGGCAATCCGCTGAGCTATTTGTTCGCGTGTAAAAGGCATGTTATTTTCTCACTGTTCGTTGTTCGATACGCTTTTCGTAGCTTTGACCGCGCACCACCATTTGCACATAGATGCCGGGGGTGTGGACATGGTCGGGATCGATATCGCCGTAGCCTACGATTTCTTCCACTTCAACGATGGTAATTTTGCCTGCGGCGGCCATCATCGGATTAAAATTACGAGCTGTTTTGCGAAACACCAGATTGCCAAATGGGTCGGCCTTCCAGGCCTTAATTAATGCGTAGTCTCCTTGAATAGCGCGCTCCAAAACATATTTCCGACCTTCGAATTCGCGAACGTCTTTTCCGTCGGCGACCACGGTGCCCACGCCTGTCGGAGTGTAGAAGGCTGGAATACCAGCCCCGCCCGCGCGCAGGCGTTCGGCTAAGGTTCCTTGAGGATTGAGTTCCACTTCGAGTTCACCACTTAAAAACTGACGCTCAAATTCTTTATTTTCGCCAACGTAGCTTGAAATCATTTTTTTAATCTGCCGAGACTCCAGCAGTTGGCCGAGACCAAAGCCGTCCACGCCGGCATTGTTGGAAACACAGGTCAAATTTTTTGCGCCGGTGCGTATGAGAGCGGCTATTAAGTTTTCAGGAATTCCGCAAAGTCCAAAGCCACCCACAAGCAGAGTCATATTGTCTTTGATACCCTTTAAGGCGGTATCGCAGTCGGAAACAACCTTGTTGATCATACGCTCTCCACAATCATTGCCACGGCTTCGCCTCCGCCAATGCAAAGAGTTACTAAACCAAATTTTTTATGTTGGGTTTTTAAAGCGTGCACAAGAGTGGTGAGCAGGCGGGCACCGCTACCACCGATGGGGTGGCCGATGGCGATGGCACCACCGTGAACGTTCACTTTGTTCCGTGGAATTTTAAATTCGCGCATGGCGGCCAACGTCACTACAGCAAAGGCTTCGTTGATTTCAAAAAGATCGATTTGCTCCACTGTCATTTTTGCTTGCTCGCAGGCTTTTTTAATGGCGGTCACGGGCGCGGTGGTAAACCATTTTGGGTCGTGAGCAAAGGTGGCGTGAGCAATAATTTTGGCAAGGGGTTTTAAGTTTTTACTCTGAACTATTTTCTCGCTGGCAAGAATCACACAGGCCGCTCCGTCGTTGATTTTTGAAGCGTTGGCCGCTGTGATCGTTCCGTCTTTGCTAAAGGCGGGACGCAGAGTGGCGATTTTATCAAACTTTACTTTCCCAGGTTCTTCGTCTTGTGAAACCAGTGTGATTTTATCTTTCATAGCGATTTCGACGGGCGTGATTTCGTTGTTGAACCAGCCATTTTTTTGCGCGGCAATGGCAAGCTCATAACTTTCTTTGGCGAACTGATCTTGCTCCTCGCGAGTAAAACGATGCTCGCGCACGCAAAGTTCGGCCGCCTCTCCCATGTGAAAGTTATTGTAAGGATCCCAAAGGCCGTCTTTGATCATCGAGTCCGTGGCCGAGATGTGACCCATGCGGTAGCCCGCGCGGGAATTTTCGAGAAGGTGGGGAGCCAGGGACATGTTTTCTTGGCCACCAGCCACAACGACGTCGCTTCGGCCGAGGGCAATGGAATCTGCACCAAGCATTACGGCCTTCAAGCCCGAGCCGCAGACCTTGTTGATTGTCATGCATGGAATCGAAGTGGGGAGACCCGCGCCCAAAGCCGCTTGACGGGCAGGAGCCTGACCAACACCGGCGGTCAAAACTTCGCCGAAAATAACTTCGCTAACGTCTTCGGGTTTCAGGTTCGCTTTTTCGAGGGCGCTTTTTATAACAATGGATCCGAGTTGAGGCGCAGGAAGACTGCTCAGTGCTCCCTGAAAACTACCAACAGGTGTCCGTGCGGCTGCGATTATGTAAGTTGTACTCATCAATTCCTCCCAATGAAGTGTGCTTAATTTCTTGGATAGAACACGGGTTTACGCTCGAAGTAAAGACTTGAGGTTAAGACATATAGATGCGCAGTATAATTATGCAGTGAGCCTATTGACTCTATAGAAGAGATGAATCAATGCTAACGCCATGGCAAAAAAAGCAAAAAAACCCGCAAAAGTTGCAAAAAAATCCAAACCTTCAGCACCCAAGGCTAAAAAACCAGCAAAAGTTGCTCCAAAGGCCGCCATTAAGGTAACCAGTAAGGTAAAAAATCCTGCTTCGAAATTAGTCAAAAAAGTGGCTAAGAAACTTGTTGAAAAATTGCTGCCAATGAAAAAAGCGGCTCCGGTTGAAAAACCTGCGGTTGCGAAACTCAAAAAACCAGCCAAAGAAACTGTCGTTAAAACAACTGACGCCAAAGCTTTAGCGAAGATGCCGGCCAAGGCGCAACTAAAGCTGCAGACAAACCCGACACCAGAAACTCTCAAAGCCAAAAAAGGGCCTACACCCAAAACGCTTCAGGCCAAAGGCTCTGAAGTCGAAAACGAACCTGCGGTTGTTGATGCGAAAGTTGAAAGCAAAGCTGTTAAGGATATTATCCTGACCGACGCCGAAGGGCGAATCCTCTGTCGTGTGAAAGATTGCGACCAACCTTCTGTGGTTGAAAGTTATTGTCGTTACCATTACCTATTTTTCTGGAAAAAAATTCAGAATCGCAAAAAAATTCTCTCCGAAGGCAAACTCGAACAGTATATCGAGGAGCTCACGTCGCGGTATCCGTTGAAATTTTTAGAATTGATCCGCAAAGATTTAAGCTCCGAGCCTGATTTCATGAGCGCCATCCAAGAGCTCGATATCGACGAAGCAAGCACCGATGTGGACAGCTTCGAAGACGAGAATTTTATGGAAGAGGTTCGCGGTATTAGCAGCGTCGACACTGAACGTGTCGACGACGAATATTGATCAGGTTCATGAGAATACTAATTTGAAGATGTTTCCCAAACTTCTTTGAGCCGAGCATCGCGTCCACAACTATAGCGGTAGTATTTGTAGCGTACAGGATTTTTCTCGTAGTAGGCTTGATGGTACTCCTCACCTTTGTAGAAAGTTTTTAGTGGGAGAACTAGCGTGACTATTTTTTTGTCAGTTTTAAGACCCATTTTTCCTAATTTTTTGATAGAGTCTTCGATGTCTCTTTTTTCATTGTCATTAGCATAAAAAACAGCGCTGGTGTATTGCTCGCCTTTGTCGCAAAACTGACCCTTGGAATCATAGGGGTCAATGTTTTTCCAAAAAATAGGTAATAGGTCTTTGAAACTTATCTTCGTGGCGTCATAGGTGACTTGTATAACTTCTCGGTGCCCAGTGCCACCTGCTGATGTTTGTTCATACGTGGGGTTTACTGTTTGACCACCGGAGTAACCAACGGACGTAGAGATGATACCTCTGCTTTTTAAGGCATCAAACGGCGGTTGCATGCACCAAAAACAACCTCCTGCAAATACTGCGGTTTGGATATTCTGTTTTTCCTTTGCCAGAGGAGCTTCCTTAGCAAAAAGAAATTGCGGAGTTGCGAGGGACACTAAAAAAATTAAAAGGAGGGTGTTCATTTTGAAAACTCTTTTAGAAATTTTCCATAGCCTTCAGCTGCAAGTTTACTTTTTGGAATAAATCGTAGAGCGGCCGAATTCATGCAGTAGCGGAGGCCTGTTGGAGCCGGTCCATCAGTAAATACATGGCCTAGGTGGGAGTTGGCTTTTTTGCTACGCACCTCGGTTCGCTCACTGAACCATGATTTATCAGTTTTTTCTGTGATATTATTTTTTTCGATCGGTTTTGAAAAGCTGGGCCAGCCTGTGCCTGAGTCATATTTATCTTTCGAGCTAAATAAGGGCTCACCAGAAATTACATCAACATAAATTCCCTCGTCCTTGTTGTCCCAATATTCATTTCTAAAAGGTGTCTCCGTCCCAGCCTCTTGTGTAACCTTATATTGTAGGGGGGTAAGTTTTTTTTTGAGTTCTTCTTTGCTGGGAGTCGCTTCGTATCCCCAAGTGTTGAGCCCAAACAATATGTGTGTTGAAAAAATAGAAAAATAGAACATGGTTTTTATCATAAAGAGTCTCCTCGGAGATTTATTTAAACATGCTATCATTTTCTCGGTCGGTTGAATATTAGGTACGGCTTTAAAATGGCTCCACGTCCCAACATTTTATTTAAGAAAATAATCCTATTTTATAAGCAAAACAAATTAAGTCTCTGTAAGTTTTGTTGGCGCGACCCATTATTTCTTCATATGTTAGGCTTAATTTTAAATTTTGGTTTGAAGTCAGTTGTGATTGTGTTTTGATTTTTCATAGAACGATCAATCTACAGGGGGAAAGTTAATGTTAGCAAAAATCGCAATGGCATTTGAACAAGGCGGATTCTGGATGTATCCGATCATGATTATTCAATTGATCTCTATCGCAATCATTATCGAGCGCGTGTACTTTTTATTCATGAAGCGCAAAACCAACAACGTTGAGTTTGTTTCTCAGATGGAAGATACAATTCGCCGCGGTGATATTGAACAAGTGATTCAGAAAACTCAAAGCATGCGCGAAAACACGTTGGCAACTGCGATTTTTGCAGGAGCAACAGCTGCTAAAAACCTGGGTGGCAAAGAAGAGATTCAAGGTCGTATGGACGAAGTTCTTATTGCCGAAAACGCAGCTCTTGATAAACGCACATCATTCCTATCGATGCTAGGCAACGTGGCAACGCTTACTGGTCTCCTTGGAACAATCACTGGGATGATCAAATCCTTTGCCGCTGTGTCGTATGCAAATCCATCTGAAAAAGCGGCTTTATTGTCTGCCGGTATTTCCGAAGCTATGAACGCTACAGCTTATGGACTGATCACCGCCATTCCTGCACTGGTCGCCTACGCGATTCTCGTCAACCGCACAAACGTTTTGATGGAAGAGCTCACGCAAGGGGCTTTGAAGGCCTTCAATCTTTTAAGTTTTTCCTATGATCCGATGACGGTAAAAGGTTTGCGTTACAAAAATACAACTGCCGAGTAATTTGTACGCCTTTTCCACGGGGGGACTTCTATGAAGCGCGGAAAAAAACATTTGGATTTCGAAATCAATCTTATTCCGTTTATTGATCTTCTTTCTGCATGCATTTGCTTCCTGCTTTTAACAGCAGTGTGGGTGCAAGTCGGAACTCTCGATGTCAAGCAGGCCGTTGGTGGACAGCCAGCCAGCGAAACTCCAAAAAAACCCACCCTCTGGGTCAACATGGGTAGCGGCGGAGAACTTGCCATCAATATTCAAGATAGCGAAAAAGTCCCAGTGAAACTTCGCAAATTTGTCGTTAAAGGCATCGAAGGAAAAACAAACTTCGCAGATTTAGAGTCAGCGGTACAAGAGCTTAAAACTTTCGAGCCAGATTTACGAACTGCACTGATTCAACCACAAGCCCAATCCGTCTACGAAGATATGATAGCTTTGATGGATCAATTTAAACGAAATGGTCTTATCGATCTAGGAGTGTCGCCGCTATGATGTCAAACGCTACTGTTAAACCAACGGTTTTTCATACGCTTGCGGGAACTTCGATTTTAAACCCCAAGCATGCTAGAGAAAAAAGAAATATTTTTTCGGATCTTTTACTCACGGCGCTGATCGACGCATTCTCGATCTTGGTGATCTTTTTGCTGATGAGTTTTTCTTCCACCGGAGAATTACTTACCCTCGGCAAGGACATGGAACTGCCCAAAGCAGCTCTTGGAGATGTCATCGAGAGAAATCCAGTCATTAAGATCGACGGGGAAAAGCTTTTTTTAGAAGATAAAGAAATTAAAGAGGCCGATCTTGTGGCGGCGCTGATGGGGTTACGGGAACAGCACAAAGAATTGCATCCCGACACGGAATTTCCTGGAATTATAACACTGCAAGCAGATCGTCGCGTTCAGTTTACACAGATGAATGCGATTATACTAGCCACAGGAAATGCGGGATTTAGCGATATTAAATTTGCCATATTGATGAAGTAGTAAGGTGGGGGCATGAACGGTTTTATTTTTGGTACAATTCTTTTTTTAAGTTTGCCGATTTTTGCGCAGAATCTCGATGAGACGGCGCAGGAAAAACTTATTGAGAAACTAACGCAGGTCAATTTAAACCTTTCTCCCTCGGACACCTCGCGAGCGCCCATCACTCTCCGTCTCGCCGATTTACATGCCGAGCGAGCTCGTCGCCTCTCGATGAAGGAGCTGAATCAGGGCTGCACCGTATGTACGGCGGGAAGCAAAGATCGCGAAAAAGCCATTCGTTTATACAACGAGGTTTTACCCACATTGGAAAATGAGCAAAAAGCGCGCGTCAATACGCAAATTGGACATCTCCATGAACTCAGTGGTCAAGAGAGTAAGGCCATGGCCATTTATGAGTCACTCCTCAATGACAAAAATGAAAAAATCTCTTCCGAAGCGCAACTGAGTTTGGCAGAAATTTATTTTAAAAAAAGAAACTACGGTCAGGCTTTAACTTTTTACAAAAAAGTGATGCAGTCGAACTCGTCACAAAAAGGCTTGGCCACCTATAGAGCGGGCTGGTGCCATTTTAACCAAGGCCAAGTGGAACAAGGTGTTACCGAACTCAAAAAAGTACTGCAGACTCCGGAGCTCCTATCACGCTCCCAATCGGGAATTATTTCTTTAGATATACAATTTCAAGAAGAAGTTTCGCGGGATTTGGCCACTTTTCTCGCGCGACGACCGTTTAACGAATCTGAGCTCGATACGCTTTATAAACTCAGTCCAGACAACGCAAAATTAGCGCATCTTTCCTACTTAGCTTCGGAATACGAGCGCCTAGGGCAGGTTCCACCGGCCATCTCAGCGTGGAGATACTCGATCCAGCGGCAGTCGGAGCCCAAAGCTCGAATGGAAGGACATGTGCATTTGGCACAACTTCAAGCAGCCCATCAAAATCGCAAAGAGGCCGTGCGTGACTACGAAATGGCCTTATCGCTTTGGGGCAGTTTGGGCAACTGCGCAGACGATACCTGCAAACAGCTTAAGGTTCGATTGCGACAATTTGTTCTCGATTGGAATACGATCGAGAAAAAGACTCCTTCGCAAGAGCTTTTGGAATCCTACCAAAAATATTTAGCGGTTTTTCCATCGGAAGTTGATATGCGCTTGTGGCAAGCCCAGGTTGCGGCTCAGTTAAAAGACTACGAGCTTTCCGTGCGTGAAAACTTGCTAGTGGCTACGGCGCTTTCGCAAGAGGCAAAAAGCCAACCTAAGATGGAAAAAGCTCGCAAAGACTGGTTGGAAGTGTCGTTACTTGCAGCCATCGAAAATGCAGAGCTCAGCAAGAACAACTCCCTGGTTGATAAAACCACGCAGACCTATTTGGATTTAAGTGTTGAGCGCAAAAAAGAAATGGACGTTCGTTATCAACGGGCGCACATGGTTTATGAAGCGGGTCAGTACAGCGCTGCGGCCGAACAGATGCGCGCCTTGGCTCTTGATAAAAAAGCGCCAGCAGATATTCGCTCGAAAGCAGCTGACCTGTCGTTGGATTCTCTCGTTTTGTTAAAAGACGACACACGCCTCGAAGCCTGGTCGAAGGAATTGTCGTCGGCGCTGCCAACCCAAGCGGCTTCATTTTTGGGACTGGCTCGAAAATCGGTCCTTACTCAATCCTCTCAGCAAGCTGCGAACCAAGATTTGGACAAGGCTTGGATCACCTTAAACCGCTTCGATGGAACGGGAGCCACTCAAGAAGAGAAGAATGTTTACCTCAAAAACAAACTGATTTTGGCAGAAAAGTTACGCAAACTTCCCGAGGCTCGGGATGCAGCTGATCAGTTGATTCGCCAGCCGGGAGTTTCGCCGGAAGATATGCAGTTTGCACTTTCACGCAAGGCGTGGCTGGCGGAACTGCAATTTGATTTTGCAACAGCTCTTGCCACCACCGAAAAGGTGGTTGTGAAAGACGCAGATCCTGCAGGGCGTTCACTAAAGATGGCCGTTCTCGCTGATCTGGCGCAAAAAGACTCTTCCTCTTACTACAAACAATTTGTTAAAGAATCAAAAGATACAGACAAAACTTTGGCTGTGGTGGCTCAGATTGTGAAAACTTCGAAGCAGCCCGAAAAAGACCTCGAGGCTTATAAAACTTTATTGGTTAAAAAGCCTGAGTTTTACACGGAAGCCGTCTACGAAGTTTACGCAAAAACTGGAAAGTTAGCTCTGCTGGCACCGATCACCACCGGCACGCAATTTATTGTGACGCCTTTCGGGAAGTCCGCGGTTCGCGCTGACCTTATGGCAAAGTATATTTCGCAAAAAGAGAAACTTTTTAAATCCGTATTGGAGTCGTCGAATCAAAAAAAGTTGGCGCAAAGTTTAAAGTCGCGCGTGTCGCTGATGGAAGAAACAGAAAAGTTAGCAAGTCGTGCGGTAGACCAACAAGAATGGGCCTCGCAAATTATACTGCTAAATCTTTTAGCTCAAGAGCATCAACGTTTTTACAATGAAGTCCTATCATTGCCCGTCCCAGCCGGTCTTTCTGCAGAGGAAGAACAGCAATACCTAGGCTTATTGTCAGAACAAGCAGCTCCCCATCAAACCAAAGCCAATGATATCAAGGCGAAGCTGGCGGAGATCTACAAAAATAGGGACGCCTTCGCTAAATTTAGCGATAACGTTCAAAACCAGGTGGAGCCGATGCGCGCTGTTTCTGTAAAAGAGATGGATGTGGTGAAATCGGTAATCCCTGCGGAGCTGCAAGGTTTACTTAGCATGCGAGCCGTTGCCACTGCAGCCCCTTCTCAGCCAGCCATTGCTGAGGTGGAAAAACTTCGCCAGCAAGTGCGCGAATCGCCTTTTGATAAAGCTCGTCTGCAACAGTTATTAACATTTGAAAAACAATTGGGTCGTAGTTCCATGGTGGCTTATTTGCAGAGTCGTTTGGATGCTATCGAAATTAAATAGGGGGAATTGTGATAACAGCGTTTATTTTCATTTTTGGAATTACATGGGCGGCGCCAGAGGCGACTACTGATAAAGCTGGTTCCAAGAACCAGCAGTCACAACCAGCGCCGGATAAAAAATCTGGCGAAAAGTCTGGCGAAAAGTCTACTGACATGAGTTTCGATGAGTTGTTAGTGCAAGGAAAGTATCACTTCACAGGCGAGGCCGTAACAACGGTGGAGCAAGATAAAGTTTTGGACGGCCTTTTACAGGTGCGAAAAGATTTTAAAGATCGCATTCAACAATCGGCAGCACGTTACTAAAAAGAGGGATATCGTGAAAAAACTTGTTTTAAAAAACAAAGATAAAGTAGCTCGAGTTTTCCATTGGGATGGACAACTGGCGCACGTGATCTGTCGCGAAGACAATCGTCGTGTCGAGTTGCATTCGGATCTCAAGCTTTTGGATCGAAACAAAATTCACTATCGCCATCTCACAGTTGTTGATCCACAGATTATCAAAAACCGTTCCATTCCTCTCGAGGGAGATAACGAACTGGCTTTGGTTAGCCAGGTGGACGAAGTGGTGCATGCCCCACAGGTCACGAAGGATAACAATAAACTCATCTATATTATTGCTTTGTTTGTGTTTCTGCTGAACGGCGGACTGATGACTGTCATGAGAATGGCCGGTCCTTCTGAGGATTTAAAAGAAGAGCTTAAACAACAAGTGGTGCAGATTGTAAAAAAGATGCCTCCTCGAGAAACTGCGAAGCAACCAGTGATTAAAAAGGATCAGGCCACGGTAAAAACCGAAACGCAGAAAAAATTCAACGGAATTAAAAGACTGGGTGCGCTCGCAGTTTTAGGAAGCCTCAATAAAAGTCCACAAAAAGGCGGACTCAACCTCAACGCAGTCAACACAACAGCAGGGCCTGGTCTCGGTGGCACTGCTGGGAGTGGTGGAGTGCAAACTTCTATTTATGGAAAAGGCCTTGTGTCGGCACCTCTCGGAGCTGGAGCCAATATGGCAGGTGGCGGTGGCTACGGAACCAAAGGCAAAGGTGGCGGACAAGCGGGTTACGGCAAGTTAAGTATGGCTGGTTCTGCTGGTAACATGCCAATTCCTCTGGGCAGAGAAGCCATCATTGATGGTGGGCTGGACCGCGATGTGATTGATGGAGTGATTCAAAGAAACATGGGTCAAATTCGTTTTTGCTACGAACAAGGACTGCAGCTCGACGCCTCGCTTTCGGGCCGTGTGGGAGTGAAATTCGTCATTGGAGCTAACGGGCAAATCAAAGTGGCAGACGTTGAGAATACAACATTAAATTCGAAACAAATTGAAGACTGTATCTTGTTGCGTTTACGAAGTTGGAAGTTTCCGCTTCCAGACGGTGGAGTTGACGTAAAAGTCTCTTATCCGTTCTCTTTTAAACGTGCAAACAATGGGTAAGGGGAAACTATGAAAAGTATCTTTAAAATTTTAACACTTGTCACAATCACTGGCTTAGTTAATGCCTGCGGCTCGGATCCTTTTGGTGATTCCGATCCATTGGCGGATCAATCGGATGCGGTGAAGGCAGGGGAAACTCCGTTTAAACCAAAACCACCTCCGCCAGAAGTTCTTCCTGAAGATGTGTTAAAGGTGGATTTTACCTCTGGTGGTTATGTATTTCGCGAAGGCGTTGAAACAGAAGTCACCGTCACCGGTCGCAGCATGTTTAACGATTCAATGTATCAGATGAAGGTTGTTAATTTAGCCGAGTTTAAGGATGCAACAGTCACCGCCATCGCGGGCGATAAAGTTGCCGGCGTGCCGGCGTCTTTAACATTCAAATGGAAACCACCCATTGGATTTGTATTCAGCGATAAACTCGTCGTAACTCTAGAAGTTTCCATTGCAACGACAAATCTAGCGGAAAATTATTCGTATAAAACAAACATTCCACTCCTTATTTACAACGAAGCCTTTGCAGTCCCTCGGATTGTGAGCGTTACTGGTCTTCCCACGAACGTCAAAGAATCGGGAATCGTGGCTAGGTTTGGTGTGAATATCGAGGATCTGGAATCACGAGACGTCAACGGTGAGCGCCCGCTGCTGTTGTTTTTGTCAAAGAGTTCTGGAGTGAGTCTCGCTCCCTTCATTAAGGTTGATAAAACGTCCTTAGTAGACGCTAAACTTGGTCAGTGGTCTTTTGATGTTTCCATCAATCTTTCAGAAATCGAAATCACCAAAGCAACAAGTACAGGCTATTTTGATGTGGTTGCAATTTCTGGCAACTCCGTTCAGTCCAACCCTTACAATGTAGCACTTCCAGTTTGGACGTCAGTATCGATGCCATTGTCGACATGGACAGAGGACGTTATTTTTAAAGCGGGTACTAGCAACACTTACACCTTTACCGTTTTGGATCCTAAGGCCGAGGGTCGTATGGCTGTGGATTTTATCACTCAGTGCTCAACGCTTGGGCTGCAATCCAAACCAACGTGCTCCTGCAAAGGTGTCACCGCTGGTTTCGGTAAACCGCAATCGACTTTCCTCTGCACAATCCAGTGGGACGTTTCGGTGAATGAGCTTTTGGGAAATAAATCCATTGAATACAAGGCGCGAAACAGCAGTCCCGTGACCAACGATGTGGACTACAAAGAACAAGTTTTTAAAGGAACGATTCAACTCAACTGATCGACGAAACCGGGGATTTTATGAAAAAAATTATTTTTATTCTCATATTAGCAACTTCACAATGGGCCAACGCCGACGTCATGAAGGATTTTGATGGCCTCGGTGAAAATAAAGACTTGTTTGATACCGCTAAAGCCTTGCATCCAGATCTCAACGTGACGGTCGTTCAGCAACGTGTGGTGGATCGCAGAATGCGAGTGGAGCTTGCACCTGAGTTGTCGGCCTTCACAGGCGGGGATGCCTATATGGACACCACCTCCTACGGTCTCACTGCTCAACTTCACATTGTTCCTTGGATCAGCCTTGGGGCTCGATACGCAAAGTTTTCCAATGCGCTCAACAAAGAGGGCGAAAATTTAATTAACGATGTGGATGCCAACGACAAAGGAATCATCCCTGATATGGATTTCCCTAAAGACTCCGTCATGGGATTTGTGAATTTTTATCCAATTTACGGTAAAATGAACACTATGAATATTGGGATCACTCACTTTGATCTGTACATGAGCTTAGGTTACGGAAATATCAATTTACGCAGCGGAACAACACCAACATGGTCAGCAGGTGGTGGAGTAGGGCTGTGGTGGAGTCAGCATTTTTCTTCAAGATTTGAAGTGCGCTACCAAACCTACAAAGCACAACGCTACGATCAGGGTGTTGATTTAGACAATGTTGTTGCGAGTCTTCAGTTGGGATATCTCCTATGAAAAAAATCTTAATTTTTGTTGTTTGTTTGCTTTCAACAATCGTCGCCGCTGCTGAAGATGATGTTTTATCGATTTTAGGCGGGGATTCCGGAAAGCCTAAAACAGAAAAAGAAATGAAGCAGAAAAATGGAGCGGAAACGTCACCTTTCAAAGCTCTGTTTGCAAAAACCACAGCCGAACAAAATATTTTGTTCGGGCTCATGCAGAACGGCGAGTTTGAAAAAGCTCTGTTGCAATACTTTGAGGCCTTTGGAAAGTCTGCAGATCACAAAACGGCCAACGGGCAAGGGCTGCTTGTTTATTTATTTTTAAAAAATGGCATGACAGTTTTTGGTGTGGAGACGCTTTTTTCACAAGTGGACCCAAAAAAGCTATCCAAATTTCTCGCAGAACCACTGCGCGAAATTTTGCACGACAATCACACAGTTTGGAAACTAGCTCGTATTCAGTGGGCTCCCGACTGGACGCCTATTTTTAGTCCGTCAGTGGAAGTTCAAGTAAAGTCTAACAAAGTTTTTTCTGCAAAAGATGTGGAAGAACTAAAAAATATAATCAAATCCTCTGCGCCGGGCACAAGAGATCGCGCTGCCATTCAATGGCAATTGGTGCTTTCTTTGGCTATAGCCGGAGAGACGGTGACGGCAGCAAAGCTTCTCAACAGTCTCATGACAACGCCGGAAAATCCAGTGGGTGTGGATCTGATGAATATGACTGCGGCCCGTATGCTGTTTGAAAACGGTTATATGGATGCGGCAGTTAAATATTATAAAAAAATTCCGACAAAATCTGATTTTTGGTTGGATGCTCAGGAAGAAATGGGTTGGTCGTATCTTCGCAAAGGCGAACCACAAAATACCTTGGCGGTGACGGAAAGTCTATTAATACCAGAGCTACAGTACATCGTTGGCGCTGAAACAGTTTTTTTACGGTCTTTAGGACAACTCAAGGTCTGTGACTATCCGGGTGTTTTAAAAACGTTGGCCACATTTCGCGAACGCTTTAAACCAAAAACTGGCGAGATGTTAAAGTTGGCCCAAGATGCCAGTACACCAGTGGTTAAAGAATTTATCGCGAAAACAAAAAAGCAGCGATTGAAGACCACTGAGCTTGGGAAAATGTCAGCCAGCCTTCCTCGACTGGTCTCTCGTGATGAGTCTCTCTATAAGGCGATTCTTCTTGAGCGGGAATTTGAACGCGAGTCCGAAGTTGCCATGGGAATCTACGGACGTAGTCTTGCGAACGGAACTTCCAAAGTTGGCTTTCAAGGAGATCTGGAGATTTTTAAAAAATCCATCGAAGCACAGCTCAACGGCGCTCGCAATGCATCGCTGGCCAGGATGAAAGTTTTAGCCAACGAAGAAGTGGCAGACATCCATCGTCTGCTGCAGAAGATGCACATCGTAGAAGCTGAAGTTCTACAGCAAGCTCTCACCGCACAAAAAGTTGTCCAAGCCACGCAAGATTCGAAAGCCATCGAAAAAAAGGGAACCACCATTGCGGATGCGAAGGATCAAATTACTTTTCCTGCAGAAAACGGCCAAGTTTGGTTCGACGAAATCGGAAAATACAAAGTCGACGTTATTAAAGGATGTCAGGCGGTGAAAAAATGATGATTCAAAAAATCGTTTTGACTGTATTTATGGTAATAGGTCTTCTTAGTTGCTCAGCCGAATCTCCTAAAAAGATTCCTTTGAGCCCTGTGGAGAAGGAAACCTCCTCGGAGGTTGCGCCCCTGAGTAAAGATTCCTTTCGCCCTGCGCTGGATGTTTTATTTGTAATCGACGACTCGGGTAGTATGGATCCTCACCAAATCAACTTAATGGACAACATTTCTAAATTTGCCGATGCCATCGTGCGAATTAAGTATTTGGACTACCATGTGGGAGTGATTTCGAGTTCGACTAATAGTTCTTACTATACGCCCAATTCTTGCTGTGGAATGCTCGAGGGAACGGTGAGGTATGTGGAGCGTCTTACGCCCGACGGAATCAATGTTCTTGCGCGAAACTTAGTGGTGGGCACCAATGGCGACGGAACAGAAAAGTTTTTTGACCCTGTCTATATGGCACTCACAGAGCCTAACTTGTCTGGTTACAACGCTGGCTTCTACCGCGACTATGCGACCTTGGCGGTGATTTTTGTCACCGACAGCGAAGATCAGTCGACACTGCAAAGTGCAGCAAGTTTGCATAAATTTTTATTGTCGCTGAAAAAAAATCCAGAAAAATTAATCGTGGCCTCGGCCTATATCAGCGATCAAAATTTAGCCAGCTGTCCTTCACAGGAAGATGTAGAAATCGCCAACCTCGATGGCCTTGAAGTCTTCTTTGGTCTCACAAGCGCCATCACCTTTTCATTGTGCGATAATTTTGGAGAGAAACTTGCGGACCTCGGTGAAAAAATCGTAGCTAAATCGCAATCCATGTATCTTCAGCAAACTCCAGTTCCGGGCACCGTTAAGATCAGCTTGGATGGAGTGCAGCTTCCCAGCGACTCGCAGTTCGGCTGGACCTATAATGCGAATAACAATTCCATTGAATTCGGTTCCGGCATCGACTGGGACAGCTATCCAGTGGGGGTTTTTCCACAGGTCGAGTTTGAGATTTTGCAACAAAAGCCTGGAGACCAGTAAAATACTGGCCCGATGAAGGAGCTAGTTCACTACTGAGGTGTCCTTGACAGTTCAGTAGTTTAGATTATTAAATAGAAGTATCAAAAATTATAACCTCGACAAGGATGTAGGAGGACTATGGTTGCTAAATATCTGTTTCTCACACTTTTTGCTCTCGTTGCCGTGAGCTGCTCCGAAGATTCGCCAAAAAAAATCCCCCGCGTGACGAATGAGCCCGAAAAAGTCAGCGAAACTGCGCCCATCAGTAAAAACTCGTTTCGTCCGCAGCTAGATATTCTGTTTGTGATTGATGATTCGGGAAGTATGGCCAGCCATCAAACGAATCTATCGCAGAATATCAGTAAGTTTGCCGATGCCATCGTTCGCACTAAGTTTTTAGATTACCATGTGGGTGTGGTGAATAGCACCGCAGCGGGCTCGTCATGGAGTAGTAAACCTTGCTGTGGAGCTCTCGTGGGAACACCACGTTTTGTGGATCGTGCAACACCCAATGGAATTCAAGCCTTGGCGGCAAATCTGATCGTAGGGACAAGCGGCGATGCTATTGAGAAATTTTTTGATCCTGTTTATTTGGCATTTACTGAACCCAATTTGTCTGGCCACAATGTGGGATTTTATCGTCAAAGTGCAAGCCTGGCTTTGATCTTTATTACTGACACCGAAGACCAATCAAAAATGTTCACTGCTCAAACCATCAATAGTTTTTTGTTAACTCTTAAAGGTTCTGCCGAAAAACTTTTTGTGGCGGCAGCTCACATCCCAGATAGTCAGGTTAAAACCTGCTCTGGTGAAACAAGCGATATTCAAAACAAAAGCGGACTCACTGATTTTTTTCAACTGACACAAGCGACAACATTTTCACTTTGTGACAATTTCGGCGATAAGCTGGCCGATATCGGTGCAAAAATTGCGAACCAAGCGCAAACCATGTATCTCAATCAGGTTCCAGTTCCTGGAACCATCAAGATTTCCATGGACGGCGCCGAACTTCCTAGCAATGCGGAGTACGGGTGGACGTACAATGCGAGCAACAACTCCATCGAGTTTGGTGCTGGCATTGATTGGGACAGTTATCCTGAAGGCGTCTATCCGCAGGTGAACTTCGAAGTCATCGAAATGAAACCTTAGTTTAAGATGAAGCTTGTCGTTTGTTAAATCACTTAACGAACAATTTGAGGAATTCGCCGTATCCCTTTGCTTCTAATTCTTCTTTGGGGATGAATTTTAAAGCGGCGGAGTTCATGCAGTAGCGGAGGCCGGTGGGGTTTGGGCCGTCGTCGAAGACGTGGCCTAAGTGGCAGTCGGCGGTTTTGCTGCGCACTTCGGTGCGCACACTGAAAAGTTTTCGGTCGGTTTTTTCGGTGACGTTTTCTTGCACTAAGGGCTTTGTAAAACTTGGCCAGCCGGTGCCGGAGTCAAATTTATCTAGAGAGCTAAAAAGTACTTCGCCCGAGACCACATCCACGTAAATGCCTTCGCGGTCGTTGTTCCAGTATTCGTTGTTAAAAGGATGTTCGGTGCCTTCGTTTTGTGTCACTTCGTACTGAAGGGGAGTTAAGATTTTTTTGAGGTCAGTGGGCGAGGGTTTCGTCATATTGCCGCTTTCAGTTAGTGCAGTCCAGAATCAGTGTCCTCATTCAGGTCTTCGTAGACCAATTTTTTTTCGTCTTTGGCTAAGAGGGAGTTTGCCATTTTTTCCAGGTCCGAATTTTCCGATGTGTAGCGAATGTAGATTGGTTTCTTTTCGAAAAACTGCTCCGTCCATAATAAAGGCAGCACCTCACGATCGGGGGCGTCCTCTAAAAATTCGGCCCAGGTTTCCGCTAAAAAATCCACCAGGATGTGAATCTGGTCAACGGGCTTGTCCTTCTCGACACTGTACTCCAGCGACGCTTCAAAGTTATCCTGGCGCAGTTCACCCTTTGCGGCCATAAGGCCGATACGCAGCACGATTTCTGTGGGGTAGATTCGACCTTCTGCAATAAACTGGCGGTCGCCTATCTCATAGTCAGAAAAATGGTCTTCTGTGACCTCGATGATCTGCTGGAGAAGCTCCTCGGGGAAGGGCGTCCATTGAGTAGAAGTTTTTAATCGGGGTTCCATAATTCTCCAAACTTGCTAAATGAGTCTGTTGACTTCACTTTTTGAATTGCTATAACTGATAAATTATTTGGTGCAATTTGTCACGCTTGAAATTATTACTGTAACTCTATGAATTTTATAAAGAAAGAGAGTCTATGAGCGAGTCCACAAAGGGTGTTTATATTTCCACCTACGGTTGTCAGATGAACGTCAACGACACCGAGAGAATGTATTCGCTTTTGGAGATGTCCAACTACACACCGGTCACATCCCCGGAGATGGCCGATCTGATCCTTATTAACTCTTGCAGTGTCCGCGAAAAACCGGTGCATAAAGTGTCCTCCGAAGTGGGTCGCTATCGTGAGCTCAAAAAAGGCAATCCGCTCCTCCGCATTGGCGTGGGTGGTTGTGTAGCTCAGCAAGAAAAAAAGAAATTGATCGACGACAATCCGTTGATTGATTTTGTTTTTGGCACCGACAATATTGACCAACTGCCTGAGCTCGCCGAAAAAGCCCGCGGCACCAAAGATAAATTGGTGCACGCCAAATTCGAATATACAAAACCCTATCAAATCCAAACTTTGATTCGCAATCCCGGCATCTCCACCTTTATTAATATCACCAAGGGCTGTGATAATTTTTGCACCTTCTGTGTGGTCCCGTACACACGAGGGCGCGAGCGCAGCCGGCCCATGAAAGAATTGATTCAAGATATCCAAGCGCTCACTAAGCGCGGGGTCAAAGAAGTCACTTTGCTTGGGCAAAATGTAAATTCCTATAAGTCCGATTGCGGCGCGAGCTTTGGCGTTTTGATGAAAACTCTCTCTGAGCAAACGGACGTTTTACGAATTCGTTACACAACTTCGCACCCGAAAGATTTCAATCAGGAACTGGTGGATTTAAGTCAGTCCTATCGCAAAAAGATTTGCGATTATATTCATTTGCCGGTGCAATCCGGTAACTCCGAAGTGTTAAGTCGAATGAACCGCGGTTACACCCGTGAAGAATACATGCAAAAAGTAGAAATGATTCGCAAAGCGATTCCCGATGTGACGTTGTCCACGGACATCATCGTGGGCTTTCCCGGTGAGACCGAGGAACAATTTCAAGAAACATTATCCATGGTCAAACAAGTTCGTTACGATAACATTTACGCTTTTAAATACAGCCCGCGCCCTTTCACTAAGGCTGCGCGCTGGGAAGAGCAGTTGTCGGAGGCCGAAAAGTCGGGGCGACTGGAGCGTCTCTTTGCTCTTCAGCGACCCATTTCCCTGGAGCTTGCCGAAGAGAGTGTGGGAAAAACCTACGAAGTTTTGGTGGAAGAAATCAACGACGGTCTTATTTTTGGTCGCACCAGCAATAATCGCCCGGCGCGCTTTGCGGCGGGTGATTTAAAGGTTGGCGATCTTGCACATTTTAAAGTGAAAAAAGCACGTCCTTCCATGCTCGAAGGGGAGCGTGTGCAATGAAAAAGCTATCGAGAAAAATAACCAGTAACGCCAGTTCCGCCGTCACTCGCAAAAAACAAATCAAAGCTACGACAGAGGTTGCGAAGTCGGAAAGTGGCTCCTGCGATTTTGAGTGGTTGGAGCTTTTGCCCAAGGGCGTTGTGTTCGAGGGAAATCATTTTGTTTTTATTCTCGAAAACGAAAGCAAAAAAGCATTTTTGCCACTTCGTTTTCCAATACAGAGCGCAGATCTTTTAGGAATACCAAATTTAAAATCGCTCTGGAAGAAATCCCTTTCAACTTTGCAGCAGGAATTTTTTAAACAGTGGAATGTGCAGTTCCAACGTTGCGTTTTTATTAAGCATTCCCTGGGAAAACATCATGTCAAAGTGTACTACATGAAAGACGGCGTTGAGCAGTCTCTAGAGGTGGCTCTGGATAAGGTTTTGGGGCTGTGTTTAGAGGCGGAACTTCCCTTCTATGCGACTCGGAATTATATTCACGAATGCCAAGTTTCCGATCAGAAAAATGAAATTTTTTTAGTAAATCAGAGATGGACAGAAGGCCGACAAAAGTATTTAATGTGACATGGCACACCTGATCAATCTTGAAGGTAAAAAACTCCAAATTTCGAACAAAGCTTTTCTTGCCAGTACGGCGCAAATCATCGGCGATGTGACCATCGGTGACGGAAGTTCCATTTGGTACAATGTTGTTTTACGTGGCGATGTTATGCCTCTGGTGATCGGCCGAGATTCAAATATTCAAGACGGCACTGTCGTTCACGGCACCTACCACAAGTGTGGAACCACGGTGGGCGATCGAGTGACTGTGGGTCATTTGGCGATACTTCACGGTTGCGAATTGGGCGACGAAAGTTTCGTCGGCATGGGAGCCATCGTGATGGATCTTTGCAAGGTGGCACCGCGAACCATGATTGGTGCGGGGGCAATGCTCACCGAAAACACCGTGACGCAAGAAGGGTGGCTGTATCTTGGGCGACCTGCCAAAGCCATTCGTCCCCTCAATGAAAAAGAATTAGCATTTTTAAAACAGTCTGCAGACAATTACAAACTCTATAGCTCGTGGTATAAGGAGATAAAATGAAATTGATTGAAGAGATGGCCTTGACCTACGACGACCTGTTGTTGATTCCGCAATTTTCCGAAGTGGTACCCAGCGAAGTTTCGACAAAATCTTTTTTTGCCAAGGGAGTCTCGCTGCATGTGCCGATTATTTCTGCGGCCATGGACACAGTGACCGAAAATAAAATGGCGCGAGTTCTAGCGCAGATGGGTGGCCTCGGTATCATCCACAAAAACATGACGATTCAAGAACAGGCTTTCGAGGTTGAAAAAGTAAAAAAATACGAAAGTGGAATGATCACAGAACCCATCACTCTGGGGCCCGATGTTCAGGTGCGCGAGGCCTTAGAGTTGATGAAAAAGTATTCCATCAGCGGCGTGCCGATCACGGTGAATAAAAAGTTAGTGGGAATTCTCACCAATCGCGATTTGCGTTTTGAAACAAACCTCGAGCAGCCCCTCTCTAATCTCATGACCAAGGACAATCTGATCACGGCTAAGCAAGGTGTCACGCTGAACGAAGCGAAAGTTTTATTACAAAAGCATCGCATCGAAAAACTCTTAGTGGTGAATGACAAGGGCGAGCTATCTGGTCTGATCACCATCAAAGATATCGAAAAAGCCAAAGCCTTTCCGAACGCATCGAAAGACAGCAAAGGTCGTTTACTTGCGGGAGCTGCAGTAGGCATCGATGCCTCCTCGCGTGAGCGTGTTCAGGCGTTAGCGGCACAAGGTGTGGATGCCATTGCGGTGGATACAGCCCATGGACATTCAAAAAATGTTTTAAGCATGGTGGAGTGGGTGGCGCAAACCTATCCTGATATTATTTTGATCGCCGGCAACGTGGTCACAGCCGAAGCCACCGAAGAGCTCATTCGTCGCAAGGTGGATGTGGTGAAGGTGGGCGTGGGCCCAGGTAGCATTTGCACCACGCGAGTTGTGGCGGGCGTTGGTATGCCGCAGGCGACGGCCGTGCGCATTTGTTCAGAAGCCGCAAAAAAATTAGGTAGAACAATAATTGCCGATGGTGGAATTAAATACTCTGGAGATCTTGCTAAAGCCATCGGCCTTGGTGCCAACACCGTGATGATTGGAAACCTTTTAGCCGGTGCCGACGAGAGCCCCGGTGAATCGATTTTGTATCAAGGTCGCAGTTATAAAACCTATCGTGGAATGGGAAGCATGGGTGCCATGAAGATGGGATCCCGTGATCGGTATTTCCAGTCGGATGTGGACGAAAATGACAAGTTGGTGCCAGAGGGCATCGAAGGCCGTGTGCCTTACCGCGGAACCGCGGGCGCCATTATTCACCAATTGGTGGGTGGTCTTCGTTCAGGGATGGGCTATGTTGGAGCCAAAGATATTCCATCGCTGCAAGAGCGCGCCCTTTTTGTTAAAATCAGCATGCAAGGGTATCGCGAAAGTCACGTGCACGATGTGGCGATCACCAAAGAAGCTCCCAATTATCGTTTGGAGTAAGGTACGGACACACTTTTTGGGACTCAGAGCATTACGAGTTT
>JANOYW010000031.1:0-3386 GCA_031429075.1 Bdellovibrionales bacterium
GATGCGCAGCCGATCTCTACCAACGACACGCCAGA
This sequence comes from Bdellovibrionales bacterium, assembly GCA_031429075.1. Lineage (GTDB taxonomy): Bacteria > Bdellovibrionota > Bdellovibrionia > Bdellovibrionales > JAGQZY01 > JANPLN01. The sequence continues at coordinate 36 of JANOYW010000031.1, forward strand.
GGGCAAAGCTCTCAATCGTCGTATCGAAATCGTGATTGTTCCTGATCTGTCGTCACTCCCTGGTTACGAAGAGCTCCAAAAGCTTTCTGCGGAAAAAACGAAATAGTTATTAGAAAGCTTTAAAAGCAAGGAAATCGGTCTCGGTGACCCCGGTCATGACTAGGGATGCTATTGCCCATAGCGATTGTTAATAAGTATTTGAAAATCTCTGGCTGTTGACTGATATTAAACCTCATAATGAGGAGGTAAATATGAGTTTAAAAGATCAAACTGGACAAAAAGTACCGAATGTCGTGTTTAAAACACGGGTTGGATATCAATGGGTCGAAAAAACGACCGATGATTTCTTTAAGAATAAAAAAGTTGTGTTATTTGGCCTGCCGGGAGCTTACACCCCAACATGCTCATCCACGCACTTACCGCGCTATAACGAGCTCTATGAAGACTTTAAAAAAGCTGGAATCGATGACGTCATTTGTCTTTCAGTGAATGATACGTTTGTGATGAATGCATGGAAAGAAGACCAGCAAGCCGACAAATTGACGATGTTGCCTGATGGAAATGGTGAGTTTTCTGAAAAACTAGGTTTGCTTGTCGATAAAAGTGCCATTGGTTTTGGGAAGCGGACTTGGCGTTATTCGATGCTCGTCAACAATGGGGTTATCGAAAAAATGTTTTTAGAGCAAGAAGTCCCAGGAGATCCCTTTGACGCCTCGACGGCCGAGACAATGCTGAAGTATTTAAAAGCAGACATTTCTAAATCCGTCGCCATTTTCACGCGCCCTGGTTGCGAATTTTGTTTTGAAGCGAAAGAGCTCCTCAAGAAAAACAATATGCAGTTTGCAGAGCATGTTTTGGGTAAGGACTATAGCATTAAAACGCTGATGGCGATTAGTGGAGGCACCCAAGTTCCACAAATTTTTATAAACGGCGAAAGAATTGGCGGCGCCGATAAACTTAAAAAAATGTTATCTTAAGAGGTCTTGATGAAACACTACGATGTTGTCATTATTGGCGCCGGAACTGCGGGTTTATCGGCGCGCAAAGAAGTCGCCAAAAAAACGGATAACTATATCGTAGTCGATGACGGCCCTCTCGGCACAACGTGCGCCCGAGTGGGCTGTATGCCATCCAAAGTGCTCATCCAGGTTGCCAATGACTTCGATCGCAGAAAAAAGATGGAGCAGATGGGAATTTTGGGAGGCAACCAACTGAGTGTTGATTCCACACGTGTCATGGCTCATGTGCGCGCTTTGCGCGATCGTTTTGTTAAAGGTGTTAAATCTCCTATGGCCGCATGGTCTGATAAGTTAATACCGAAAAGAGCGCAATTTAAAGACCTTCATACGCTGGAAATTGGCGGGGAGCTTGTGAAAGCGGATAAAATTATTATCGCTACAGGATCACGGCCAGTCCTTCCGGTGGAATGGTTGCCCTATCAAGATTTTTTAATCGATACAGATTCTTTTTTCGAACTGCCAGAACTCCCTCAAGCAGTGGCCGTGATCGGTTTAGGTGTGATTGGCGTAGAGATTGGCCAAGCGCTGCATAAGTTGGGAGTCAAAGTTATTGGTGTGACGGTTGGTAAAGCGATCGGTGGATTGAGTGATCCAGCTCTGCAAGACTATGTCGCGCAAAAGTTGAGCGCTGAGATGCCAGTTTATTTCACAGGGGCCACGCTGGTAGGAAAAACCTCTGCTGGGAAAATTCAAGTGAGCGCCGACGGAACAGTTTTTGAAGTTGATAAAATCATAGCAACCGTTGGTCGTAGAGCCAACGTAGATAAATTGGGTCTGCAGAATTTAGGAATCTCGCTTGATAAAAAAGGGATGCCCGACGTTGATAGTAACACAATGAAGCTGAAACAGGCCCCACACATATTTTTGCCTGGCGACGCCAATGGCGACCGAGCCATCTTGCACGAAGCCGCGGACGAGGGTGTCATTGCGGGTTACAATGCTGTTAACGAAGAGCAGTGCTTTCGGCGTCGCACGCCAATGGCAATTACCTTTTCGGAGCCTAATATCGCAGTCGTCGGAAAACATTATTCTCAACTCAAGAACGATCAAGATTCATTTGTGACAGGTAAGGTTTCTTTCGAAGGCCAAGGGCGGAGTATTGTTAAGCTTAAAGAACAGGGATTGCTCCACATTTATGCCGATAATCCTACCGGCACGATTTTAGGAGCAGAGCTACAGTCCCCGGATGGCGAACATTTAGCACATCTTATCGCTTGGGCGATTTCTTTAAAGCTCACCGTTTTTGAGGCGTTGAAGTTGCCATTTTATCATCCAGTGATCGAAGAGGGATTGCGCACAGCTTTGCGGGATGCCGCTTTACAACTGGCTTTACAACTGGACTTACAACTGGACAATGGCGAACACAAATTTGAGTTACTAAGATGCGTAGATGCCCCGATACGTTAATCTGATACGATAAGAGGGTTTACTTATGAACAAAAAAACAATCAGCCTAGGGTTTATTTTCGCAGGACTCATGAACATTCTTGGAGTCACAATACTTTCAAGGCTTTTCACGAATGCGACAATCCACGAATTTGATCCAGTAGTCATGTCTAAGTTTGGGCTCCTCATGATTGTCGTTTGGGGACTGGCTTATATATCTGTCGCAAAAGAATTCGAGCAACTGAAGTGGCTTGTTGGCACTTTTGTTTTAGAGAAATTTATTTATGGATATATTTGGATAAACTGGCAGTTTAATAATGAGCTTTCCGAGGTGTTTGCAAAAGATTGGATGGCCGGATTATTCTATTCAATTTATGGTATTAACGACTGGATATGTTTTATTTTCTTCTCCTTTGTATTTGTAAAAATACTAAAGTCTCAGAGCCGATAAAGAAGCGTGCCTGCTGCCAATCCATGAAATTGCAAAGGTCAATTCTATTGACTCGCTTCTTGTTGGGCGCTTACGATAAATAAAATGAATCGTGAGGTTTTAATGAAAAAAGCAATTTTAGTTATTCTGTTATTGGCAGGGTGTGTTTCTAACAAGACTCATAAAGAACTTATGAGTGAAAAGAACATGATCGATAAAGAGCGCGGGGAGCTTAAGGCCTCTTTGGCGGAAACGCAAAAAGCTCTCAGCGAAATGCAGGCGCGTGAGGAAGAGCAGAAGAAAAGACTGCAAGAATTTACTGACTTGACGAAAAAATTTAAAAAGTTGATCAACGCAGGAACACTCTCTGTTCGCATGGTCGAAGGTAAAATGGTGGTGAGTTTGGGGTCCGATGTGCTTTTCCCCTCGGGCTCGGCTAAGCTTTCTGATAAAGGTCAGCAGACGATTAAAGATGTAACGGCGCAGTTGGTGTCGATTCCTGATAAAAAATATCAA
>JANOYW010000032.1:0-4939 GCA_031429075.1 Bdellovibrionales bacterium
TTTGCCCAGCTTAAAATTCAAAAGGACCGAGGACACGGCGGCCATAACGGAATCCGTGATATCCACGAAAAATTGGGCCACAACAAATATTTCCGCATCAAACTTGGCGTCGGTCGCCCCGCCAATCCAAATATCGACGTGGCTGACCACGTCTTAAGCAACTTTAGCAAAGACGAAGCGGCTCAACTTCCTGATTTTCTAAACACGGCTCTCGACGCTGTTGAATCTTTAATCTTTCAAGGGTACGACAAAACAGCGAATTATTTTAATTCTCTAAAACCAAAGGACACGCCATGAGTCTTCAGTGCGGAATTGTTGGATTACCAAACGTCGGAAAAAGCACGCTGTTCAACGCGCTCACTTCCGCCAAAGCCGAAGCGGCCAACTACCCTTTTTGCACCATCGATCCCAACGTGGGCGTGGTGACTGTATCTGATGTGCGCTTGGACCAAATATGTAGCTTTATCAAACCACAAAGTGTGATCCCCACCACCATCGAATTTGTGGATATCGCAGGGATCGTCAAGGGTGCGAGCAAAGGCGAGGGCCTGGGCAACCAATTCCTAGCGAACATTCGTCAAACCGACGCCATTGTGCAAGTTGTGCGCTGCTTTGACGACCCCGATGTGATTCACGTTTCGGGCTCCGTGGATCCCATTCGCGACATCGAAGTGGTCAACACGGAGCTGATGCTCGCAGATCTAGACTCTGTGGAAAAACGCCGTCAGCGCATCGAAAAAACCGCAAAATCCAGCAAGGATCCAAAGCAAATTGCCGAGCTTGATATTATCATTAAAGTTCAACAGGCCCTCGAAGCCGGAAAACCAGCCCGCATCGTGGAAACCGACGAACAAACAGAACCCATCGTGAAGGGCATGCACCTTCTCACATCAAAACCCACGTTGTATGTTTGCAACGTGAGTGAGAGTGATTTCACTAAGGGCGGAAACGACTGGTCCAAATCCGTGATTGAGTTTGCAAAAAAAGAAAATAATTTGGCGATTTTAATTTGTAGCTCCATGGAAGCAGAAATCGCACAACTTCCCATTGAAGAGCGCAAAGAATTTTTAGAAAGCCTCGGCGTGACAGAACCTGGCCTCAACCGCCTTATCCGCGAAGCTTACGCGCTCTTAGGTCTGCAAACTTACTTTACCGCCGGCGAAAAAGAAGTGCGCGCGTGGACGATTCGCAAGGGAACAAAAGCGCCGCAAGCGGCGGGTGTGATTCACACTGATTTCGAAAAAGGCTTCATCCGCGCCGAAACCTACAACTGCGCCGACCTGTTTACCCTAAAAAGCGAACAAGCCGTTAAAGACGCCGGCAAATACCGCCTCGAAGGCAAAGAGTACATCGTCAAAGACGGTGATGTTCTTTTCTTCCGCTTTAATGTTTAGTCGCAAGTTCCAATGGTTTCTCAGACAGTCCTCGCTTCGCTGCGGAACTCGTTTTTAAAAACCTTTTTAATCCAGCTTTTTTTAAGAAACCATTGGAACTTGATGAAGCTCTATTGACAGCGCTGAGGTGCTCACTCAGCATAGAGTTTACCTATGAGCTTTTTGGATCATCTTAGCGCCGAAATTTTGCCCAATGACCTTTTGAAAGACTGCTGGCCTAGCGAGACTCGCTGTAATTCTTCACTTCCCGATTCGTCTGTTTTTTGGCTTAAAAAGTTCTCGTTGAGGGATTCTTATTTTACAAATTTGACAGCTGATGAACAGAAAGAGCTGTTTTCGCAAACTCTGACGTCTGCAGATCGGATTCTCTTTTTAAGCGAATCTGGCAAAAATCTTCCTCCTGAAATTCGACTTTTCTTAAGCTTCGAACTTACAAAATTAACCTGGAAAATTCCTTCAGAGGTTGTCTGTAAAATTAAATCGATTGTTATTTATTCGAGCCTCAAAATGGCAAAAAGCAACGAAGCTCAGGGCTGTGTTATTTTTCGTGGACAAAAAATTCTTTTAAGCCGCTTCGAAATCATCAAAAAACTCTTGCACAAAATTTCGGAGATTTTAGGGCAAGGATATCTGAGAGCGCCCGATAAATTAAAAAATAAAATTGATCGTAGCCTGAGCAGCATAGATGATGTCGTAGAGCATGTTCTCCGAAAAGATAATGATTCTTTAGCCTTGATCAAAAAAACTGCCGAGGAGCTCGTCGATCTGTTTACCGACTCACTGCCTCTTTTGATCCGTCGCGAGTATAACGGTTCGGAGGTCGAACAACGTATTCTAGATGCCTGTGAAAAAATCTGCTCCCTTCTAGAGCCATTAAAATTGGCGGAGGCTCAGGACGCTTTAGACACCGAAGCAAGTATTCATTTGTCGTGGCTTTCCCTCCTTTACTGCGAGGTTCTGCCCGATCAGCATTTATTGGCCCACGAGGTCGCCCACGTGGTTGATTATTTATACACCGATCGCAGCAACGACATGTGCTCCAACCATCCGATTTGGGAGCAGTCCTACAACGCTTTCATGGCAGGTTCCTACCCAACAGTTCGGCCCTATGGACAAAAAAACGGCCAAGAGTTTTTCGCAGTTTGTGCGGAACACTATTTTACAGATGCTACCAAACTGAGTGAGTGCCCCGAGCTCGAGACCTCACTCAATAAGTTTTTTGGGCAGAAATCCCTTTTAAAGGTCCCGAAGACCTCTTTCCAATTCTTAAAAAATGCCATCTTTTCCAAGCTCAACATCTTTAGGATATCGTAAAGGCACTTGCGTGATGCGTTAGACCCTCAGGTCGCCTATCGTTGAAAATATTTCATACTGAGTAATTTATTATCGCAGAAGAAAAACTGATGAATGATGATTCCAACGAATAATTTTTCATTCTTCGCGATCCTCTGTATCTCTTGTTCCATATTACGAGGTACACATGAAAACGCTTTTTACTCTCTTGTTTGTAAGTTTCGCCACCAACGCCCATGCCCACCATATCGAAGGTCATGAGATGCCGTCATTCGAAGCCTGCGAAAACGTGTTCATCGCAGTTCTCAATAAAGACAACATCCCCTACTGGGCACCGACCCCGCAAGCTGGCAACGTTTCTGGTTGCTACGAAGATCTTAGAATTTTCTCGCAAAAAGCCACCCCAAAAATGATCAATCAGTTTGTTGAAGAGTACGAAGGACAAATTCGCTTCTTTAACAGCAATGTTGAATTTGCAGGCTTCATTCAACAAAACCAACCAAACTTTGAGCCGAGCGCCGAAATAACTCCAGTGAGCTTCGGCTCGCAAATTTCTGTGATCACTCCGATTCAGCCTGGACAACTCTTCAACGGTATTTTTCAATAATTATTGATTTTACTTTTTAGATCTCTGATGATCTAGGTACGGAGCCCTTGCTAGGAGACCTACCTTGTTAAAATCTGCCACTTCAATTACAACTGCCACAAAAACCATTCAAATCTGCCTTGTCATTTTAACGATCATTGCTGTGGCCTCTGTACTTACTTACACAAAGCCGGTTCTTGTTCCTTTTGTATTTGCGATTTTTACCTATGCGATTTTTGCACCCATCATTTATTGGATCCAAGTTCACCTCAGACTGCCTCGCACTCTTGCCATCAGTGTGGCCATCGCCGGCGTTATCGGTGTCATCGTCAGCGTGATTGTGATTATGTTTCCAGCGCTGAAACAGTTGATCACTGGGATTTCTGGCTATGAGTACTATCTCGCCAACATCTTGAGTTCCATCGAAGAGCAACTCCCTTCGGGAATTCAAATCGACAAAGAGTTTATTCTTGCACAGGCTAAAGAGTTTAATCCCATTTCCTATGTGCGTGATTTTACCCAACAGACTTTCTATATCATCGGCAATCTCACACTTGTTCTGATCTACACAGCTTTTATGATCGTGGGAGACCAAAACGCTCAGATCAAATCGCCGCTGATTCGCACTATCATGATTAAAACCTTTGAGTACACTATTAAAAAACTGTTCTTGGCGCTTGCGGCCGGAGTTGTGTTTTTAATTATGCTTGGCTCTTTTCAGGTCGATCTGGCTTTGATTTTTACCTTGTCGGCGATTCTGCTTAACTTCATTCCAACTGTGGGCCCCATCATAGCCGTGGCTCTGCCGTTTCCTGTGGTGTTTTACTCCTACGGATTTGGTTGGCAATTTTTCGTGATTTTTTCGGTCTTGGGTTCTATGCAATTTATCATCGGCAATATTGTGGAGCCAAGGGTGCTAGGTGAAATTATGGATTTACATCCCATCACCGTTCTCATTTGTCTCGTATTTTGGGCACTAATTTGGGGACTATCGGGAATGTTTTTAGCGGTCCCCATCACTGCGGTTTTAAAAATCGTCTTTATGCGCATCGAAGCCACCCAACCCTTCGCCGAAATCATGGCCGGCCGTATTCCCCAGCAGATGAATTAGACTCACTTTTTAAGTAAGACTGTCTATCCATTCGACACTCTCGTCGGTGTTTGAGAGGTCCTTGGTTTGCAAGACTCATGGTGAAAAGGAATAAGAAAACATGAAATCAATTATAGCGTGTCTTTTTGTCGCATTTTCGGCCTTTGCAAACGCTCAGTTAAAGCCTTTTACAACTGATGGCTGTTCCGTCGTGCCCGATCAACCTCTGATCCATCCAAGTCCCCAAGCAAATTCTTGGGCCCATTGCTGTATCGTACACGATTTTAAATACTGGCGTGGCGGCTCAAGAGACGAGCGACTGGCTGCGGATAATGAATTAAAAAACTGTGCCTCGGAGATGACCGGTGGACCCCATGGCAATCACTTTTTTGGCTGGGTTATGAAACTTGGTGTACGAATCGGGGGAGCACCCGAATATTTCTTTATTGATAGTTTAGCCCCATGGCGATGGGGTTACGGTTGGTCTGCAAACTTTGGATACGCAGAGCTCAATAAAGATCAGCGCGAACAAGTAAAAGTTGGCCTCAAAGAGATTTATTCAATTCTTCCAGAACT
>JANOYW010000033.1:0-26160 GCA_031429075.1 Bdellovibrionales bacterium
GTGTCCAGAAACAGGACCTGGCACCAATCAGTGTTGCAAACTGATGAAGTGTTTTTTAATTTCTTTGGAATCCCACTGCAGCAGAATTTTTTGCTGGCGTTTTTCGTTCACCACAAAAACATTGGCCTGTTCGATGTGCGAAAAACTATCGATCCAGCGACTTCTTTCGGCCACATCCCCCACTTGAAAAAACTGGTAGCCTAATTTTTTAAAAAATAAAAAAATCTCGTCGGGGCTGTAACCGAAGCGTTCGCAGGCCTTGCGATTGATCTCAATCATAAACTGAGGTCGCAAGCGCTCAATGGTTTTTTGCGCGCCCTTCAGTGCGGATAACTCTGCTCCCTCGATATCCATTTTTATAAAATCCAGTTTCGCAAAACTCTCACAAAACTCATCCAGCGGAAAAACGGCGCAGGACTCACGGTGAAGTGCGTGCTCCACCTTGCCTGCTGTGAATGACCCCACATTGTCCTCCATGCTTTCATCCAACGAAAACTGCAGGAGATCTTTCTCGTGCCACAAGCCGTTGTTTTGCAGTTGAATTTTATGAATGTGCGGAGACAAAGAAATATTATGTTTCAAAGTCGCGAAGTTTTTAGGCACAGGTTCGAAGCCAAAAACTTTCCCGGATTTCACTTTCTGCGCCATCAGTAAGGTATAGAAACCGATGTTTGCACCGGCGTCCACTACCACATCGTTTTCTTCGAGAAGATTGTGCAATAGAAACGACTCGATGGGCTCATAGGCACCAAAAAAGTAAATTTGGCGTTGAATATGATCATGGAGATCACACTCCAATTGGGTATCTCCAAGAATTTGCGTAAATCGTTTTTTGTTTCTAAACAGGTAGGCGTATTTGTCCACATATTCATAAAGCCAACCCAAGGCCACGCCGGTTCTTGCCCAGAGTCTAAATATGAATATCAAAGTGTTTTTCATCTCGATAGTACCTTTTCGTAAAGAGTGAGCGTTTCGTTGATACACTGTTCCCAGGAAAATCTTTTTGCGCGCTGAAAGCTAGCTTCGGAGAGTTCGGCAGTATTCGCTTCAGTAAAGAGCCAGTTTATTTTTTCAACAATACTCTGCTGACTGTAAGGATCAAACGTGCACTCGTCTTGCGCCACCACTTCTTTAAGACTGGTATTTGCAGAAACAAGAACCGGTTTCTTCATTTGCATGGCCTCTACAGCCTGCAATCCAAAACCCTCGTAATAACTCGGGTAAATAAAGGCAAAGCAGTAATAATATAAACTCGGAAGATCTTCGTCGTCCACGTAGCCAATACTCAAAATATTATCCCCTTTTACGAGCTGGCTTCCTTGCCCGGCCAATACAAGAGGTTTGTTTTTTTTAGACTGAGCATAGGCCGCCACGAGGCCATCTATGTTTTTTCGCTCTTCAAAACCGCCCACATAAAACAATGCATCCTTAACAAAAGTTGGATATTTCTTTTTAATTTCGTCGAAGGGCTTTACGAATTTTTCTGAAAAGTGCTGATCAGCTCCTTCGTAAATCACTTTAATTTTTTCTTGAGGTATCCCGTAGTGCTTTATTAAATCTGCTTTAGCGTGCTCGCTCACTGTTATTACGGCGTCCGCCGCTTTTTGTGACAGCCAGTGGTAAAAACGAATTTTTCTATCCGTCGGTGTCCATTTTTCAAAAAAACTTTTTTTCGGGCCATGGAACGATTTAGAAATCGCATCATGAATCGTAAGGATTTTTTTGGTTTTCCCAAGCACTGGCAATCCATAATTGATTGGACAGTGCAAGATATCCAGCTGCTGCATCTCTGCCATTTTAGGTAAGATTCTTTGTTCCCAATCAAAATAACTCCGACCAGGTTGACAAACAAGATTCACTTTTTCGGATTCATACAGTGATTCATTGATCGGTTTGTCGGAAAGCAAGACCACTTGGATGTTCTTTTGCACCAACCCACGGATCAGCTCCATGGTGTAGCGACTCCAGCCACGTACCTGTTTTGTATCAAGAATTCGGGCTGTGATGCCAACTTTTAATGTTTTCACTATCCCTAACACTAGCACTGTCTTTCGCGAACGCCTAGTGGAGTAACTAGACAAAGGTCTTCTTGGTTGACCTGGAAATGGGCTTCCTCAAAAATAGATCTATGTCTCTGAAAGAACTCAAAATTTTAATGATTCTTATTGAGCCGCCACTGCCCTTTGGCAATGCCGGAAGCCGATGGTTTCATGTTCTTATCAAAGGCCTCGATCGTCGCGGACATAAGGTTGACGTATTTGTGGTGAGCGGCGTGTCGACGGACATTGAGAAAGCAAAAAAGATATTTGCTGCACGAAAAAACTTTTTTATATTTCCTTTTGGCAAAAATAAAAATTATTTGGATAAATTAAAAACGCTGTTCCTTCCACATCGCTATATCTTTAATGTCGAGGCTCGAAAGAAATTTGAAGAACTACAACCACAGTCCTACGATATTATCCACATCGAGCAAACGTGGGCAGGCTGGATCGGCTTCAAATACAGAAATAAAACATTGATCAACGTTCATTTTTTACAAGCCATCGATCTTGGTGCTACACGTGCAAAAAGTTGGAAGCTGTGGTTGCTTACAAAAAGTTGGTTTTGTGCCGAAAAATTTATTTTAAAACAGTACCCGTTTATTCGCACCTGCTCGCCGCGCCTCACTGCCGCCATCCAAGAGTGGGACGCTGCCCGCCCCATGGTCACAACTGTCCCCTTTTCTTTGGATCTTTCGTTGTACCCATGGATCGCTTCCGAAAAACGCCAAAATCGGCGTCCCATTATCACCTTGATTGGCGGAATGACCTGGTATCCCTCTGTGTCGGCGGCAGAGCGGGTTCTCAGCGAACTCTGGCCGGAAATTAAAAAGCAAGTACCTGAGGCTCTTTTAAGAATTGTCGGTTGGTCTGCAAAAACGGCCCTCAAAGACTATCTCCACTTACCAGATGTGGAGATTTTAGAAAACGTGGCAGATATTCAACCTTACTTCGAAGAAGCTTCGGTGATGCTTTACGCCCCTGTGCGCGGCAGCGGCATGAAAATTAAAGTTCTCGAATCCCTGGCATTTGGTATTCCCGTGGTCACCACCAGCGAGGGCGCTGAGGGCTTACCCGCCGAAGACATGGTGCACATGGGTTTGTGCGAAGACAACGCTGGGCTGATCGCGCGCACCGTAAAAATTTTGCGAGATCCAGGGTTGCAAGAAACCTTGCGACGACAAGGTCGGCAATTACTTGAAAGTCACTGTGGCGAAGACAAAACAGTTAACGAGATCGAACAGCTCTACCGTGAAATGCTCAAACCAAAGGAATAAAAATGCGGCTTTTAAACATATTGATTTTGCTATTTTCCAGCTTTTCAGCCAACGCCATTGAGCCCGCGATGGCTCCCGTTCATGTTCTGTATCAACGAGAGGGAGCCCTCACCTACGGAGTTGTCGATGCGCAAAAAGCCAGTGACTCTGCTAACACAAATCTCAGCGTTTCCCGCCAACATTACATTAGCTCGTTCAATCTTTCTGCAGGCGCAGAAAACATTGCCAGGCAGAATTTGAGCTTTGAGCTACCAGAGTTGCGAGCCACCTTTCAAGATCAAGCCCATGTGCTTAAAAAAGGCGTGATCGTGCTCGGTAAGGATAAAAAACCCTATTTGGTGGATGCGGTTTTTCCCGACAATAAAGTGGTTCTCTCGCCCCTCGAAGTGAACCCCAATAGTCGTCAACGGCTGGAGCAAAATTCGAATTTCACCCCGATCCAAAGGCAAAATGTGCAAATTGTGTCCACCACCGATATTCTTGCTGTTGAGCAAAGCTGCTTTCTTCGTCAGTATTGCAAAGGTCAAACTCTTGAGCGGATCAATAATATTCCCATCTGTGAAGCCTACGCCCTTCGCAACAACCTAGCCACCCCTACCCTCAAGGTGAATTGCGGCAACAGCAGAAACTTTGTTGGAGCCGCCATTAATGCTGTTTTTTCCGATGGAACACTGATGCTTCACCATACGCTGATCAATCCATTTCCCGAGTCGGCATGGAAATACCAGCCTGAGACCACTCCAACAACAGCGCAGTAGGTTTAAAGCAGATTCCGTGAGCAAAGTTCACGGTTAGGTTGTTGAAAATCACGACACTTCTGTAGCCTTTTCAATCACCTGCGATATTCATTTGCTAGCGACTGAACTTCCTCTATAAATCAGCCCACACAATCAGCCCAATTAATCGGCCCGGTTGAATAGTTTTGGAGCCCACAAATGCGTGCTACTTTGGTCGCGATTCTGTTTTTTCTGTTCAACAACTCTTGGGCCAGTGACTTTTCGATCATTGTTTGTGACCCTTTAGCCTCTGCCGAAGTGCACCTACGAAACCAATCTGAAACCAATGAAGAGTCGCAACTTCTCGTCTATCGTGGGCGAATTCAAAATTTTATTAAAAACGCGCAAAATTCTCTGGAAAGCAGCCTCAAAATCAACGACACCGCCTCCGTCGCCATTACCTGCGGCATGGTGGACGACGCAACCCTGGGTTTTACCCGCCCCTGCTATTCAGATTCTGGCGAAGTTTTGAATCTCAAAATAGTTGAAAAACTTTGCAAAGATATCGCAAATAAATAAGCACAATTAACTTCTTGTATTAAGCTGCCCGCAAGCTGCCAAAACGCGCTCGCCTTTAGTTGTTCGCACAGTCACTGGAATTTTATACGTCTCTAAAATTCTCTGCAGGTGAAGTACCTTTTCATCGGAGGGCCGTAGATACACGGAACCTGGATAGGGATTAAAGGGGATCAGATTAATAAACGCCCGACGGTCTTTTAAAAGCTCCCCTACTTGGTGAATTTCTTCGTCGCTGTCGTTGTACCCATCCAAAACTAAATACTCATAGGTAACAAATCGTTTTTTTTCTTGTGGAATTTTATCCAGCAGCGGCAGTAGTTTTTCTAGGGGATAACTTTTATTGAGTGGTATGAGCTGATTGCGTTTTTCAGGGATCACAGAATGCAGCGACAACGCCACGTTCACGTTTGGCATTTCGGCTTTCCAGCGCTCAAGCCCCGGTAAGTAGCCCGCTGTGGAAACCGTAATTTTATGAAAACCAATACTCAGTCCGTGCTGTGACAAAAAAATATCGCAAGCTTTTCGAACCGCATCGAAGTTATGCAACGGCTCTCCCTGGCCCATAAACACAATATTTAAAATTCGGTCATCCTCGGGACGGTTTTTTGTGAGCCATTTTTGAATTTGCACAAACTGTCCAACAATTTCGTCGGTTCTGAGGTGCCTCGTGAATCCTTGAGCCCCTGTATAACAAAATGAGCATTTCATGGCGCAGCCGACCTGCGAGGATAAGCACACCGTGTATTTATTCTGAAACGGAATCAGCACGGATTCCACTTGCTCTGTTGGTGAGAGAGCAAACAAAAACTTTACGGTTTTGTCGTCGCTTTTTTGAATGTCGGCAATGGGTGGTAAGTCAAAACTGAGATGATCGTTAACGAAGTTTTGATTTTTATTAGAAAAATTATGTAACAAACAGGGAGCGCTCTGAAGTTTTTTATAAAACCAGTTATACAGCTGCCGTGCCCCTTCCAGGGGTAAGTTGTTGCCCTCGAGGAGTGCATACAGTTCGGCATATGTGAGTGAGTAAAATGGTAGCATCACAGGCTTTGGATGTAATCGAAGTTGTGACGAATGTCTAGGCTCGAGTCCTCTGCTTCTCTATCAACAGATTGCACCCTACAATCAAAGTACCCATGCGATCAAACCGTGCGATTTTAAACTTCATTTCCAGTTTTTCCAGAACCATTGTAGCCACTCTTCTCAGTTTGGCCACAACGCCGTTGATTTTAAATTCCCTTGGCGATGAGCGTTTCGGTGCCTATCGGCTGCTTTTGGACTGGCTATCGCATTTGGGAGTCCTTGAGTTTGGGCTTTACTCGGCAAGTCTCACGATCCTATCAAAGTCTGCCACCGAAGGCGCTGAAAGCCTGAGGGGCACACTCAAACTGATCTTTAAAAACTACGGTTATGTTTTTATTGCTCAGGTTGGTTTTTTTATCGTGTTCTTCTTTTTTGTGGATCGACTGATTCCCGTGAGCTTTCAGTTACAAAACGAACTGCGAATTTCGGCCTTGATCATGTCTATCTCACTTTTGTTTTTAGTGAGTCAAATTTTTAAGGCGTACCTCGAGGCCATTCAAAAAGGCTATTTGGTGAGCCTCACCCTGGTTTTATTTAATATTATCTTTTTGCTTCAGTGTACGCTTTTTGCCTATTGGAAGTGGGGACTTTGGGGTCAAGTGATTGCCTATGTGAGCAGCTTACTCATTTCGTTTATTGCCCTGGTCGCTCTGGCTCCAGAAGTGATTAAATATCTCGTCTCGCCACTCAAGACCACGGTTCCGCGCCAGCTTTTAAAAAATCAGCGCTTTAGTCATTTTATCAACGAACTCTGCAGTCGCATTTCATTGATGTCTGACAATATTATTATATCGTTTTTTATGGGCGCAGGCCCGGTGACCGCCTTTTTCATCACGCAAAAAGTTGGCAATATGATGCAGCAGCAACTGCAACATCTGAGCAACTCTTCCTGGGCGGCACTCAGTGAGCTGCATTATCAGGGGAAACACGAACAATTTAACAAACGTGTTTTAGATCTAACCGAGCTCATCGCTTTTAGTTCGGGAGTTATTCTTTCCATTGTCTGCTTGCTTAACTTTTCCTTCGTAACCCTGTGGACGGGAGCCGATACATTTTCGGGCTCCACCGTGACCAATTTAACAGCGATCAACGCCGCTTTATTTTCGATTTTAAGTTTATGGTCCTGGTGCTTTGCTGCCACAAACCTCACGCAAAAAATGGTGACCATGTCCATCGCGCAAGGCGTGGTCAACATTATCGCTTCGGTGATGCTCACCAGTTACCTCGGTATTACCGGCCCCCTCTATGGCACTCTTATCGGCTACGTCGGAGTCAGTCTCTTTTGGAAGTCCACAGTGCTTTGCAAAACATTTAAAATAAACTTTTTTAAGTTAACGCTGTCATGGTTTAAACCGCTCGTCCCGCCTCTTGGAGCAATGCTTGTATATCTAAGTATGTACGGTTCTCCTCATCTAGATTCGTGGTTAACGCTTTTTACTATGGCTATACTCAGCACCTCCGTGCTTTCCTTGGTTTGCTATTTTACGTTACTCAGCACTGAAAACAAAACTTTACTCAAAAATGTTGTCTTGTCCCTCAAAAAAAAGGTATTAAAAATATGAAACAGTTTCTAAAAAAAATAGCAAATCCGCGCTTAACTTGGGCCTATCGCTATTATAAATATCCACAATTTTTTGATGTCGTCGGAGCGCCTCTCACTTTTAAAAAAGATGGTCTGTACACTAAACACAATTCAGATACCTTGCAAAACCCTTTATTTGTCGAAGCGTACAAGCTTGCCAAAGCCACGGGATCCTTTCAAGGGGCCTGGGGACAAGTAGATCCAGAGTACCGGGCGTATATTTATTGCTGGAGCGCCTTTCACTGTAAAACTATACCTGGTGATTATGTTGAGTGCGGTGTTAATAAAGGTGGAATGGCGCGGGCTGCAATTCACTACACGGGCTTTACAAGCGCCACTCCTAAAAAGTTCTTTCTTCTTGATACCTACCAAGGAACACCCACGCATTGTCTGGCGGAAGACGAAACGAGTCGTAATAAGTATGAAGAATGCTACGATCAAGTTGTAGCTAACTTTAGCGAATTCAAAAACGTTGTTATTGTTAAGGGCGAAGTTCCCGCCACACTGCCGAAGGTCACAAGCGAGCAAATCTGCTTTTTATCATTAGACATGAACGCCCTTGCACCAGAAATTGCAGCTATTGAGTACTTTTGGGCAAAATTGAGTTCCGGCGGTATCGTCGTTTTGGATGATTACAACAACATTGGCCATGAACGCCAAAAGCGCGGCTTCGACGAATTTTGTCTGAAGCACGGCAAGCAAGTATTGTCGCTCCCCACCGGACAGGGTCTGATTTATAAGTGAAACTGCTTAATGGCCTGGTCGAGGTCTTCGATGGTTCCGATATCGATATAACGCCCTTCGTTGACAGACTGAGCACAGACTCGTAAACCTTGTTTGATAGCGTGATTAATCACATCGCCAAAGACCACCTCTTTACCGTCGCTCACTTTACAGGTTTTCAAAAATTCATGCATAAATTTGGAGAACGTATAGTTCCAAAAGCAACAACCCCACATGTGCGTCAGCTGAGTATCATTGGGTTTATCAATCGTTGCCGCAACCAAGTTGGTCTGTAAGTTGTAATCGACCATTCCAAATTTTTTAGGATTTTGTGTAGGAAACAATCCTAACATTAAGTCGGGTTTTAATTTTTCAAAAGTGGCTTTAAGATCTACAAAGGCATTTACCGGTTCGATAATTGTATCTGACATCCCGAATACGATTACGTCGTCAGGCCGGAGCCATGGGAATGAAAGATCCAGCGCATAGGGCATGCCTTTCGCAACGCTTTGAAAATTATAAACGATGGGCACACCCGTGGTTCTGCCAGAACCGTAGTAATCCATAATGTCTGATTTTCCGGGACCCAAGGTGATAATAATTTTTTCCACACCCATGCGAGTCATATGATTCACTAAATACTGACTTACAACTTTAGGGCGAAGTTTACTTTCTCCGTCGATTTGCACCTCATGGTAACCAATAGGGTAAAGCTCTTTCGAAAACGGCAACGGATGCAGACGCGTTCCTTTGCCAGCTGCTGGAATTAAACCAATTAAACTCATCACTTAACTCCTTGAGGTGTATACTCTTTTTCAAAAACACTCTTCCCACGAATCCCTTTACCCAACCACTCTCGCAAAACTTCAAGCCAGCGGACACCGAAGTAAGAAACCAACTGCATTTTATAAAAGCTAGGAAGAGTTACAACTTCTGGAAAAACGTATCGCAAATCTTGAAGAAGTTCTTTGAGATTGGTTTTATTAATCTGTTCATGGACTATTTTTAAATCCAACATATTCAGCGCCCCTTGCGCATGGGCCGCATAACATGTTCTGTAAAAAGAAATGTTTTCTTGATCATTGGATAATGCCCATGCCACGACATCGTCTATAATCAAACGGAAACATTGGTACATTTTTTTTTGCTTCTGTGGGCTAAACGAAGACCATGTTTGCGAGCCGATGCGGAAACAAAATAATGCTTTTGGAATAAAATAAGTTTGTCTACTTTGAGTGCACATCATAGCAAAGCCGCCGCCATCTATACATGTACCGTACTTTGCTTGCCAGCCGCCCGCTTTTAAGAAAGTGGATCTACGATACACAGAGCTCATCACCATATGGTTTGCCACCAAATAATTTTTCAATCGTTCAGTTCCACTAACTAGCCCTGAGACTGACGAAATTTGACTTTGATTTAACGTCCGCATGGAATCATCACAGTATTCAATCCCACTATAAACCAAATCCACGGTTGGGTTTTCGGAGATTATTTGCAAGTAGTGCTTTAAAAAATCGAGTTTGATAGCGTCGTCATCACTTAGCAAATATACAAACTCGCCTTTTGCTTGATCCAATAAAAACTTCCAGTTTCCCGGGCCCCCTAAGTTTTTTTCGTGATGAAAAACTTGCAGCGGAAATTTTTCAAAATTGAGTTTTAATTGATCCAAATATTTTTTGGTACCGTCCGTTGAGCCATCGTTCGAAATAATGAGTTCTATTTGATCCAGTCCCACCTCTTGCTGAAAAACTGTTTCCAGTGTTTCTTGTAGCAGACGACAGCGATTGTGAGTAGGCACCAAAATAGAAATGAGAATTTGCTTCATAAACCGATTCTACTCTGGAGTTGTTTACGTATCATCCATGAATCAATCTTTGGTCTAGGTGTATTTTGCGTTTTTCCGAGCTAATATCAGAGCATGATTTTTTCTGTTGTGACCCCCACCCACTTTCGGCCCGAAAAGTTACGATTGCTCCTCGCATCTCTTGAACAACAATCGCTGCCGATGGATCAGTTTGAAGTGATTTTAGTGCCATCTCCAAACGATGCGGGACTAAAAAATCTTCCGCCAACAAAACTCCGACTGCAAATTTTGTCGGCAGACAACGACCCCTTTAGGGGAAGCAGCGCCTCTTATAAAAGAAACGCTGGTGCACGCGCTGCAAAGGCTCCATGGCTGGCATTTATCGACGACGATTGCGTGGCCGATAAAAACTGGTTACGACATGCGCAAAAACGTTTGCAATCCAACGAATGCCAGGCCATCGAAGGACTCACAAAAATTCCAAGTCCTGAAAAAATGACTTACACTTACAAAGGGCTGCAAAGACTTTCCAAAGCTGGCGGCTACCAAACGTGTAATATGTTTTATAAAAAAGACGTCTTCTTAGACTGTGGCGGCTTTGACTTAAACTTTCCGTTTTATTTGGAAGACACCGACTTGGCTTGGACGTTGCTCGATCGTGGTTATAAAATTGTGTTTGATGAAACCTGTATCGTAGAGCACCCTGTCCCCGCCGCCGACGTCAATCGGCTTTTATATAATGCTTACCGCGCTCGTCTTATTCCGTATCTTTATAAAAAACATTTACTGCTTTTTAAAAGTCAGGGTTGGAAAGCACTTCAACGCTTTCAATGGGCTTTCCTCGTGATTCACACCGCACTCCTATTATGGCTACTCATTTCGCCAACATGGGAGCGAGCTTTTACCGTGGTAGGATTTGCCTGTGTGCTCAGTGCCGTTTATACAGCCAAGCAATTGCGAGGATGTTCATTTTCGATCAACGAAGCTTTTAAAATGTGGATGTATTATATAATCACGCCATGGATTACAATTTTTCAGTTATGGCGGGGAAATCTAAAACAAAAAACTTTTGTTTGGCGCTGAACTAAAACGGCGATGTGGGCTTAAGTGCTTCAACAATGCCCTCAGCCACAAGTCCCTCGCAGAACTCCTGAATGTCACTGGCAACAACAGCCAGCTCGCAATCGAAGTCTTCAATTAATAGGTTGGAAATAATGTCGGCATCTTTTTCACCGTCTAACTTTTCCCAAATAAACGAGCCCACTTCGTTGAGCTCGTGCACTCTTTGATTGCGAGGATCTAAGATCACTGCTTTTTCGTCGATAATCTGCCACGGCAAACCTTGCACTCGTCGGTATGTCATTAGGATCCCCCTATGATTTTTGAGTTTAATCGGGTTTCCAAAAAACCACCACCCGCAGCAAGATGAAGGTCCAGAATTTAATTACGTAATATTCCCCATGCTATAAGAATTAGCAAAAAGCTCCAGCTCCTGCGTGGATTGAGCCATTTTTCGGGAGCCCATGTGTTCACTTTTTTAAGCGTAAGCACAAAAAGATAACAAATAAAAAGCCCTACCAGCGGACCTAGTGGATGAAAATAAAAAGACAACGTCCAATCTCCAGCAAAAAAGCTGAACACTGCCCGTGTGAGCCCACAACCTGGGCAGTCCCAGCCTGTGAATTTATGAAAGAGACAAGCCAAGGGTGAGTGGGCAGTGAGTGCTTCGATGGACACAATTGTCGGTTGCCAGCCGTTGAGTCGAGCCACAACAGCTATGAGGCATCCAGTTAAAAAACTGATTTGAAAAAATCTTTTAAAGACCCGGGCTACCATAAAAGCCGTTGATCTCTGACTGCTGGATTGCATCGTTAACAATACTTAATCCAAAGGCTGTTAAGACCACTGCGATCAAGCCCGCAGAGCTTGGATCTTTTTTTAACAACACAGCCACGTCGGAGCTTTTTCGATACTCATGGTAAATATGGTACAGGCCACAAGTGAGGATGGTAAAGATAAGCCACTGAACGAAGCTGTATTTGTATTCTTTGAGCATGTCATTCACGGCAGCGCACTGTTTGTATTGCACGTAAATGTTATACAAAAAACATGTAATTAAAGTAAGGACGATGTCCAAAGGAATATTGCGAACGTGTTGGTTTTTTAAAGGTTCTGTCATGTGCCGGTTCTACTTGGACTTACTCAATCGAGCAACAATGATCTTTTCGATCTGTTCGGCCACGGTTTTTATGGAAAAAGTTCTCGCTCGCTGGAACCCACGCTCGCGCATTTTGTGTAACAAATCGTCGTTTGCCAGTGTTTGACCCAAAGTTTGAGCCCATGCCTCTTTATCATGCTCGGAAACAATAAGGCCTGCATCATCTACCACAAAGGGAATTTCGCCAGAATCACTGGCTATTACCACTACACCACAGGCAAGCGCCTCAATGATCATTCGCCCAAACTGCTCGCGCCAAAACTGGGTCGTTTGGCTCGGGCACAAAAGCACGTCCATGGTGGGCAAAACTTGTGGAACCTCTTCGTGTTTCACCAGTTTTAAAAAAACCCGCTCTTGGAAATTATTTTTTAAAATCCACGCCTGCAATTCGGCCTTCATCGGCCCATCACCTAAAATCAAAACCTGCCAAAGCGTTTCTCGTGGCAGCTTTTCGACCGCATAACAAAAATGCTCAAGGCCTTTTTCTTTGGTCAACCGACCCATAAACCCAACGGTTTTCACGTCGCGAAGTCCCCACTTTTTGCGATTTTGCGATTTTTGCTGAGGCGTGAGGGGCATAAAACGTTCCGTATTTACAAAATAAGGCACAACTTCCGATGGCCCTGTGTATTGTTTTTGTCGAAACGTCTCTAAAACCTGAGGTCCACAGCCCCAAAGCGAGTCACAGTGCTGCAAGGTGCGTTTTTCAAATTGCGAAAAAGGCCAGGGATATTTTTTAAAAATGTTTTGATTTGTAAACAACGAATACGGGATATATTTTTTTTGCAACGCCCAAGCAAGTTGGAAACCCGAAAAAATGTAAGGCTCCTCCCAGAGGTAGCCATAGTCCCACGGCTTTGACTGCACGAGCCTGCGCAGCTCAGATGAGTTGTACCAAAACAAGTGAATGGACGACGTTAAAGTGCATGGCAGATCCACAACTTGCAAATCACTTCCGATGGGTTCGTCCTCGACGTGGATGGGCCGAAGGTCGCCTGCAAAAAACCGCGGAGCCCCCACTGTGACCTGGACGCGATCACTTTTGTTAAGCTCTCTCATCAACGATCGATTTAAGGCAACAACATAGGAGTGCCCCACACTCAAAAGCTGGATCTTTTTTTTCATCTTTTAAAGTATGACTGTGTTCGGACGGAAGGAGAAGGTGAAACGTAAAACAAATATTATGTTACAAGCTCGTTGAAAAAGAAAAAAGACTCTCTACACTGGAAGGATGCAAAGTGTGCGTAAACTGATTATTGCTATTCACGATCTTCACCCCTGGGGTGGACAGGACAAATCCAATCTGGAGATTCTTTTTGGGTTGAGCAAAAAAATGCCCCTGGAAATTCACGCTTATCAGTTTACCGACCACCGCCCGTGGCCCTCAGTCACTTTTACCAAGTACGCGGGATTGCGTCGCCCCCTGATTTTAAAAGTTCTGTCCTACGGGTTTCGTTCGTTTTTTCGCTTTTCCCACTTAAGAAAAACTGAAAAAGTTTGGGTGCAAAGCACGGGGACGGCCACCTGGGATCCCGATGTTTTCCAAATTCAATTTTTGCATAAAACCTGGCAAAACTTGCAGGCTGATTTTAACTTAGAAGACGATGCTCCGTTTTTTAAAAGCATTTATCACCAAATTTTGCAGTTGTTTAATGTTTGGCTTGAACATCGTGTTTACAAAAAAAATAAAAAATACATCGCCATTTCGCACTCCATAAAAAAAGAGCTTATTCAAAACTTTCAGATTTCCGAAAAAAATATCCGCACCATCTATCACGGCGTGGATAGTCAGTATTTTTGCCCACCCACAACAGATGAAGCCATTGCTGCCCGCGAGCGCGTACGCAATGAACTGCGCATTCCAAAAGACGCATTGGTGCTTCTGCACACCGGCGCCCTGAATCAGCGCAAAGGTGTTCCGCTGGCGCTCGAAACCATTGGCGTTTTAAAAGCCGAAGGCTTTTCCAATATTCATTATATCGCCGTCGGCGCGGGCGATATTAAACCACTTAAAAAAATTGCCACTGAGGAAGAAATTAGCGAGTACGTGCATTTTATTCAACACAGCAAAAATATTCGCGATTATTATTGGGCCAGTGACGTATTCTTTTTTCCCACTGTGTATGAGCCCTTTGGATTGGTTATCCTAGAGGCCATGGCATCGGGCCTTCCTTGTGTGGTATCCCCCAGCGCCGGTGGCTCGGAGCTGATCGAGCACGAGCAAAATGGTATTTTGATCGAAAACATCCTCGACCCAGTCTCTATGGCACAACAATTGGCTACGTTAATTAAAAATCCTGCCCAGCAAAAACGTTTTTCAGCAAACGCCATTGCGACAGCGCAGCAGCGCCCCTGGGATATTGTTTCCGAAGAGTATTTTCAGTTTTACCAATCCCTCAACACTGCAAATTCATGACAGCTAAAAAGACGTCAAAAATTCCGTCAAAAAAAATATTAGTTCCCAGTTTTGATTTTAAACCGCAACTGGGCGGTGTCGCCCACTACGTGCACGAGCTGATGACCGTGATGCACCACGAATATCACTGCGACATCCACATACTTGCGCGACACGCGGAGGGTGCCGCCGCTTACGATCAAGCTTCCCCCTTTAAAATAACCCGCATCAAAACACCCAGCATGGCGGCGCTCGCTTTACCGCAGTGGACGCAAGCGCTTTGGCGACTGCAAAAACAGCTCAGACCTGACTCGATTTTTTGCCCCCTGTGGTTTCCTGATGCCAGTGCCGTTTACCTTGCACAAAAGTGGGGAGCGCCGCAAACACCCTACTTTATTGCCGCCCATGCCATGGAAGTGGTCGAAAGCGAAAAAACCATCAAACACTTTTTGCGAAAAAAGCTAATTTCGCATCTCAAACAGCAAACTTTGCTCAACGCCGAAAAAATATTTCCTGTGAGTCGATACACCAAGGACTTAATTTTGCAAATCACTCAAACCCCAGAGAGCAAACTCTGTGTGGCGAACAATGGCATTAATACCAACATCTACAAACCTCTTTCCACACCAACTAAAGATCGATTTTTAAAGCCCACAAAAAACCTGCTCACCGTTACCAGGTTAAACGCCTACAAAGGCGTCGACATGGTTTTGCGCTCGCTGCCTTCGCTCCTTAAGCAAGGCCTCGATATCAAATACAGAGTTGTCGGCACCGGCTCAGATCTTACACGCTTAAAAAAAATCACAGCCGATCTCTCGCTGAATAACCATGTGGAATTTCTGGGCGCCCTTTCTCAAGAGCAGATCATCCATCATTACAATGCGGCCGATCTGTTTGTGCTTTTGTCTCGCGAAGAGCTTCCTGATGTGGAGGGCTTTGGCTTGGTTTTCCTTGAGGCAGCCGCCTGCGGACTACCAAGCCTTGGTGGTGCCAGTGGAGGAATTCCCGATGCCATTGATGATCAACAGTCTGGATGGCTTGTAAAGCCTACCGAGATTGCTCAAATCGAAAAACAACTTTTTACTATTCTCTCTGATCCGCAAAAACTCGCTGTCGTCTCAGCCTACTGTTTGCAAATGGTGATGCGACGAAGTTGGTCACAAACAGCGCAAATCATCGCGGGAGAAATGCGTGTCTAAAAAGGTTATATTTTATGGCGTCTCCTCCCATCTCGGCGGGGCTGAAAGATCGCTTCTTGATTTTTTAATTTTTTACAAGAAAGACAAAAAATCTGAGGACTTTTTCGTTCTGTTGCCAAAAGAGCAAGGCCCTCTAGTGGATAAGTTAAAAGAATTCTCCATCAAGTACAAAATCATGCCCTTTCCAACTCTATGGACCAAGCTCTCCCGTCAATCCCCCTCATCAAAACTGGCGTTTTTACTCTTGGGCCTGCCGACTTATTTTCTATACTTATTTCGCCTCCACGCTTTTTTAAAAAAAGAAGCCCCATCCGCCATTCATTCCACCGGAATTAAATGCCATGTCTCCCTATGCCTCTTAAATTCTCTCATCCCTGCGCAGATCGTGATTCACTTTCGCGATTTGCTGGGGGCTCCCTCACTGCAAAAGTTTTTTCTGTGCTATAAAGACAAACCCAATATCAAATGGATTTCGGCATCTGCGGCCATTGCCAAAACATTTCCGAGTCTGCCCATGGACGTTGTGTACTGTGGCTTTTGCGAAACGCAGTACTTCCCTGCTAAAAATAAATACCTGCACGATCTTTTAAAAATCCCCCACGATCAAAAGTTGATCGGACTGGTGGGTGTGTTTGCCCGCTGGAAGGGGCAAAAGGAATTTATCTTGGCGGCTCACCGCGCACTTCCGCATTTGCAAAATTGCCATTTTTTACTTATTGGCGGGCAGATTTACGACACCCTCGGAGAACGGGGATTTACCGAAAATCTGCACAAGCTGATTGATGCGTTGGGGCGCATCGATCACATTCATTTTGTGCCGTTTCAAAGCAGCCCGCAAAAGGTCTATAATTCTTTGGATTTATTGGTCCATTGTTCCATCGAACCTGAACCCTTCGGGAGAGTGATCGTAGAGGGGCTTTTTTGCGAAGTTCCATTGGTCGCAGCAGGTGCTGGCGGCGCTCTCGAGATCATTCGCGATGACTCCTATGGCTTGCTTCATACACCCGGTGACTATCAAGACTTGGCCAATAAAATGGTGCAGAGCCTGAGCGATCCTCAGCGAAGCGAAAAAGCTAAAATCGCCGCGCAAAAAACTCGCCAAGATTACAGTTTTGAGGGGCGATTTTCGATGCTCAAAGAAATTATGGATAAATATTAAAAGTTAGTTCATACTTTTATTAACACCACTGGACGGTGTGTAACGGATACGGAGGTCTATGGGCGGATCAACTGTTCTTACAGTCATCTCACTATTCATTTCGTTCACTTCTGCACGTCCTCCTCCTGACTACTACAACTTCTCTCCGCAAAACACTCTTCGCGACGATTTATTTACCAGCATCGAACTCCGACACCTTTCCGTCGGCTACAAAACCGCCCGCCAACAACTTTTCGGTTATCTTTTTCTTAAAGGCCTTTCTTTCGAAACCTACTCAATCACCACCACCTACTGCCAACTCCCCATCACCAACAACGATCTTTCCGCAGGCAGCCCCCTGGCTCCAATGCAAATTCCTGATTATCAAATCGTAAATACCGAACATTCTTGGCCGCAGAGTAAGTTTAGCCCCGATTTTTCCGACTCCCTGCAAAAGGGCGATCTGCATAATCTGTTTCCCGAACTCTCCAAAGTGAATTCTCTGCGAAAAAACCATCCTTACGGCATTGTTGTCAGCGGAGCTAACAGCCCTTGCCCAGGGGCCGCCCTCGGCAAGAGCGTCACGGGCAGAACGGTGTTTGAACCCCACGATTTTGTTAAAGGTAACGTGGCGCGAGCCTTGTTTTATTTTTCGGTGCGCTACAAACACGCCATCGACACCGAGCAGGAAGACAATCTTCGCCAGTGGCATACACAAGATCCCATAGATGTGGACGAAGAGACCCACAATGATCAGGTGTTTTTAATTCAGAACAATCGCAATCCATTTATCGACAATCCTGCGTGGGTGGAACAAATTCAGGACTTTTAAACTCGTTTCAGTGACATTTTTGCGCTCTTTCCATCGTCAAACCTCATATATTTGCTCTCAACTTGCACCCTCCTTTGCATAAGGGTTTGGAACCTTGGAGGACGTATGAAAATTTTAATATTTATTGGATTGGTTGCTGTCACCAGCACTGTCCACGCAAAAACCAGTGAAGTTATGGGCATGATCGCCCGCTGCAGTTGCACAGAAAGCACTGTGGATGGAGAGCGCGCCTTAGGACGCTTTACCAGCGCGAAGTCTTTTAAATCAGACCAAGCGGCTAGAAACTCAATCTATTCGCAGTGCTCTGCAAAAGCAGACGGTGTTGTGAGTGTATCTGAGTGCCAATATATCAAAGTCGTTGATCAAAAAAACGGCAAAAAAATCAAAAGACACGTCGTTAACATTAAAGATGATGAAGAAAACAGTCTTCACAACGATCTTATTAGTACTTTGTAATTCCTTGGAATTAACACGTTGTAATCCCCCGGGAATTAACACGTTGTAATTCCCGTTAAATAACGCCAGCTTCTTTTTGACAGAGCTGGCGAGATCTCCTATTCTCCCTACATGGTAGAACGTATACAAAATCTAGATGATCTTAAAGTCGCAATTCAATCCATCATGGTAAAAGACTATGGGGATTTCAAACGCAAACTCGTCCTTTATATCTTTCGTTTTCAAGAAACCACGGCGGCCTCAATTACACCTCTTCAGCGCAAAAAGTTCAGTGCGATGATCGACCGCATTCAGTTTCATCCCGTGATGGACATTGAATCCACCCGCAGTTGGACTCTGGATCAACTCAATCAGCTTCATTAATTATTTCACCGGGGAGAATTTTCGATGCATTTGATCGCTTTTGTTTCACTCATGCTGTTTATGTCTACTGCAGTGTTTGCAAATCCAGAAAAATTCCAAATAGCGATGCAGAACAGTTCAAAAATCATCTGCAATGCTTTTCATTATAAATATGAATCGCTCAATAAAAAAACCGACGCTTCTAAAAAACTTGCACCCTACAAAACCGAAATCGCCGACTCCTGCTCCGCTATTAAGGTTGAACAGGACAAACGTTGTCATGGGACTTTTATGGTTAAGTTTGCCGAAATGACAAAAGGCGAGACCGCGAATGATGCTTTAAAAGTACAGGCAAAAAAGGTACTGGTTCCCGAGCTTGAAAGCTGCTTAAAACAAAATAGCAAAAAGTTAATTACGGATATGGACATTGTGCTTCAGCTTTTTCACTTCGGTAAAGTTGAAGACGCTCGAAGCAAACTGGCCGAGTTAAAAAAATGATGTCCCTACTTCTGACGATGTTATTGAGTTTAAACTTGGCCGCAGGCCAAAATGTTGGCTCACCAACCACCAGAGGCTTTCTTTGCACATCCAAAACCGTCGATGGCGAAGCTTCCACTCTTAAAGTAAACGCCGATAGTGGTGATGTAAGCATTAATTACGGAAATGAATGGCTCGCGCTTTACACCACAGGAATCTACTGTGGGTTAAAGATGAAAGCCGTCAATTGCCAAGCGGCGATCACCCACAATTTTGATAACGCTAGCAAACCCCACGACACCATGATCGCCAAATACAATTGCAAAATCGGCGGCATCGAAATGACCGACGCCAATGGCTACCTCGAAATCAATCTCTCAGCCGACGGCAATGGCTATTTTATCTGCGGCCGTTTTGCCAAAAACGACCTCTTACTTTCCAACTGCCAAACGACTACTTTTTAAGAACTTTCTCAATCACGGCCGCCATCTGCTGAAAGTTGGGCGCGCCTTCCATAGCCACACCGTTAACCATGTACATGGGTGTGCCTTGAAAGCCCAGTCTTTGGTGCTCATCCATATCTTCTTGGAGGCGTTTTGCCACAACACCTTTGGCGATTTCTTTTTGCACCACGGATTTTTTAATTCCAAGGCCTTGAGCCATTTTCCACACTTTATCGTCACTGCCCCATTGCCCTAAGGTTTCATAGGCGGTGTTGTAGAATTTTTTCGCTAAGTTCTTGTCGACAATCAGCATAGCTTCGTAGATATCGGCAGCCAGAGGCGCCTGTGGGTGCATCGGCAGTGGAATGTTTTTATGAATCACTTTGATTTTATCGGCGTATTTCTTTTTAATCTCTTCGAGAGTCATATATCCCATGCGACACGCCGGGCACTGAAAGTCCGCGTATTTTACGATGGTCACTGGCGCATTGGCATTGCCAAAAATCAAACGCGCGTGATCCACAATCACCGGGCGAGGATTTTTAAGATCCTTTTCCATCTGCGCATCGCGCTCGCTCACCATGGATTGCATTTCGGACTTTTGCGCAGCCTCTGCGGTTTCGCGCAAAGCTTGCATAAACTTTTGTGGATTTTTTTTCATGGCGCTGTACAAGCTCTCCTCTGTCACACTGGAACAGCCCGAAAGCAGCAACATAAAACCCAATACCTTTTTCATTTTTTCTCCTCATCTCGCGCAAGCGAACTCGCATCTAGTTTATTAAACGTTACAATTGATCATCGGACAGAGCCCTAGATAAATATACCCAGGCCCCTGGCCATATTGACCCAGCGGTGATCTTTGTCCACCAAACGCGGTGGTCCCATCACCACTTGCAAAGGCGCACTGGTCACACGTCCCTCACGATACACCACGGCCGATCCCCAGCCTCGTTTCAAGGCCAACTCTGCAGCCTTTAATCCCATGGACGTTGTTAAAAATCGATCGGTGGGCGTGGGCATGCGACTGCGCTGCAAATGACCAAGCACCACACAGCGCGATTCCCACTGCACGGTTTTTTCAATCCAGCGACTGAGCTTATGACCAATGCCATAATCTTGCACAACTTCTGAAACACCGCTTTTATCTTTTTTGCGTTTTACAGGAGCCTGCTCGATCAATACGCCTTCGGAGGCCACAATCACCATGCCGCGAACTTCTTTTTGTCGTTCTTTTAAAAAGGCCGTAAACTTTTTGCTATGAAAAGGGATTTCGGGAATAAAAATCGCATCGGCATAGGAGGCAATTCCGCCACCGATGGCAAGCCAACCCGCAGTTCGACCCATGGCCTCAACCACGATCACACGTCGGTGCGCCAGCGCCGTGGCGCGCAGAGAGTCCACAGCATCACAAATCACGGAGCAGGCGGTATCATAACCAAAGGTCGCCTCGGTGCCCGACAGATCATTGTCGATGGTTTTTGGCACACCAATAATTTTCACCTGATCCTTCACCGGCTCTAAACAACGAAACGTGCCATCCCCGCCAGCAACAATCAAACCGTCCAGTTTGAGCTCTTTGTATTTTTTTAAAAATTCCTTTTCGCGACCTTGAATACCCGAGCGATTGGACGTTCCAATAAACGTTCCCGCCTGGGAGTGGATGCCTAAAATATTTTGCGAATTGATCTGAATGGTATTTTTTCCAAAAACTCCCTCGAACCCATCACAAATCCCCACCACCTCGCAGTTGTTCTTGAGCAACGCTCGACTGGTGGCTTCGATGATACCGTTGAGACCAGGAGCATCGCCTCCGCCCGTTAATAAACCAATTCGCATATTCAGCCTTTCGCTTACTTATTAGGATCAATCACATTGAATCAATAAAGAAAATTCGCGGTAGCGCCCTTGGGGTCCACCAGTCTTCATGGTTTCGTTGGTGCTTAAAAGTTTATACCCGCGCCTTTCGCAGCGGTCGTTGGCGCGAAAGTAACATTGCTGCATAAAGTATTTGCAAACGATGGTGTACCGCACACCTTCGCGAGGATGTTTATCTCCGCCCGACGATGATGAGGCCGACGAGCAGCCAAACAGGCCAACCAAACAGCAGGTGATCCCCAATAACACAACCAAACCATATATTTTCACTCTGTTATTCTACGAGGAGCCTAACAGCGACTCACGTTGAGCTGCGTTAGGACGTTGGTCCGCTACCAGCGAGCGTAGCTCGCGCGCGATAGCGTGCGATGGGCGATGAGATAAAAGAAAACCAGCGACACCACCGACACCCACATGGCAGTCATTACATCCACGTCGCTAATGCCGAGCATGCCGTAGCGAACCCCGTTAATAAAGTAGCTCAATGGATTGAGGCGAGAAACAAGTTTCCAAAACGGATGCAGGCCTTCGATGGAAAAAAACACGCCGCCCAAATAAATCAACGGCAGCAAAATAAACGAATTCACCGCACTCAATTGATCGAAGGTGCGGGCCCAAAAGGCGATGGTCACTCCAAAAAGCGAAAAACTTGCGCCGCCGATAAATAAAAACAACAACAGCCAAAAGGGCGCGGCAATGGCCAGCCACTCGCCGTTGATAAAATAATAAAACGCCTCGCCAGTGAAAAACGTTACAATGCCGACAACCAAACCACGAGTAAGTCCACCCAAAGCCAGAGCAGCTAAAATTTCGGACTCTCTGAGCGGTGAAATTTTCCAGTCTTCCAAATCGCCGCTAAACTTTCCCGAAACAATGGAGCTTGATGAATTTTGAAAGGCATTGTTCAGCACTGCCATCATTACAAGCCCTGGAATCAAAAACGCCAAGTAGGACACCGGATGCCCAAGCTCGATACTACCACCGAGCGACACGCCAAAAATCAATAAATACAGCCCAGAGCTCACAAGCGGCGAAAACACCGTTTGCACAGAGACTTTCATGAAGCGCTTCAGCTCGCGCACATACAACGTCATAAACGGCGTCCAACGACTGTTCACGGTCATAGCGTCCCCAATACATGTCTGAAGGCATCTTCCAGAGATCCTTCTTCGATTTTTACATCCAGCACTGCCGACGTGCTCAAACCCAACTCATCAAGTAATTCGCCAATGCCTTTTTCGGGAGAAACTAAAAACTCCCAAGTGTTATCGATCACACCCACCATTTGTGGGTGTTGCAGTTTTGCAATTGTTTTTTCGTCTGCACGTAACTTTAAAAAAATTTTTCGTTTGGTCATCTTGTGCACCAACTGCTTGGTTGGACCTTCGGTGAGAAGTTTTCCTTTTTGCAAAATTCCCACGCGGTCGCAAAGCTCTTCGGCCTCTTCCAAATAATGGGTGGTTAATAAAATGGAAATGCCTTGTTTTTTTAATTCCAAAACAAAATCCCAAAGCGACAGACGGAGTTCGATATCCACACCGGCCGTGGGTTCGTCGAGCAATAATATTTTTGGATCGTGCACTAAGGCTTTTGCAATCAACAGTCGGCGCTTCATCCCGCCGCTGAGCGCTTTTACTTTTTTATTTCTATGTTCCCACAACCCCAAACGATTGAGCAGAAAATCAATTTTTTCTTTGTTTTTACTTTTTCCAAAATAACCGGATTGGAATTCCAAAATTTCATACACATCAAAATAACCGTGGTTGATCACTTCCTGCGGAACAAAGCCAATATATTTTTTAACATCGAGAGGATGACGATGGGGACTTTTTCCAAAAATTAAAATTTCGCCCGACGTTGGCTCTTGCAAAGTGACAATGCAGGAAATGATAGAGGTTTTTCCGGCGCCATTGGGACCAAGAAGCCCGTAGATTTCGCCGGCTTTCATTTCGAAGGAAACGTCGTTCACCGCCGAAAATTCGCCGTATTTTTTATGCAGATTTTGAATTGCCAATGGAGATGGCAGTGGAGATACAGGCATATCTCCACAATCTAGCTGATTTTAAGACAACTTACAAAGGATGCCCGGCATCGATCTTCTGGACAGCGTCGTAAATGCTTTGCGTTTCGGCGGCGTTAAAGTTTTTTGCATAGCCGTGGAGCTTTCGCAAAACCGGCAGTAAGTGCGACCAGGCATCGAAATTAGGGTTCGTGGTGGCGCGCTCGATAAGCTGAGCCAATGTTTGTTTTTGCATCTGACTTAACCCACCCTGGCTCCATGCCAGTGCCAAACCCGCAGCAAAGGGCTCTAAGCTTCCATCATTGGTGAGTGTAGCTAAGAGGCTTTGCGCTTTTTGCGTTTCGCCTAAAAGCACCAAGCTCTGTGCCTGCATGTATTTGTAAGCCGCTGGAGCTGACGGCATTTGCATCACGATATCCACAACTTTGCTGTGCATTTTTTCGCCTTGATAAAATTGCAACAAGCTTTGGCAATTGGCCACTCGACACATTTCGGAAAAAATCACTTCTGCATCCTGAATGCGACGCTCGCGCATCAAACTAAATCCAAAAAGTTCCAAATTGTGAGCGTAGTGCCACATCTCTGTAGGATCTGGCGTGTAACTAGAAAGTGGCGCTCCCTCAACCTTTACACCTGCGCACATTGGATCTTGCACACGAAACACCGCTTGATGAATACAATGGGCTTTTAAAAAGTAAGTGCTCGCCTCATCCCATTTTCCAACCATGGGAAGCACGTGCCCCAACATGTGAACATTGTGAGGCGCATTGGGAGTGATGGCCACCAGGCGGCGAGCATAATCCACAGCTTGTTGATACTGACCCGAGTTTTCGTTGTTGTGCACAAGGTAGTGAATGATTCCTGAATGTTTAGGAAATCGTTGCACACCAAAAGTTAGCATGTCGGAGTCACCTAAATCCCAACCCAAAAGAGCAAAGGCCTCTGGATCGTTATACTGACTAGCTAAGATGTTTAGCGCTTGCCCCAACTGTTTCATCACGTCGCCCTGAAAACTTTTTGCCGTTACAGAAATCAGTGGTTTTGCGGCGATTCCAAATTGCGCTTGATAAAGCAAGTGAAACGAATCCACCCAAAGGCGATCCTGTTCGTTATTGCTCACTTCGATGGCTACTTCTTGCGCTTTGCCAACCAGGTCGTTAAGCACAGTGGGTAACTTTGTTTGGTCGCGATTTAACATGGTAAAAGCTTGCGCCAACCCTAAATACGCTCGTGCCATTTTTGGATCGCGCTTGATGGCTGCGTAAAAGGAGCGCACAGCATCTTCCCACTGGAACGCGTGGTTCAGGGCAATGCCTTGTTTTGTGTATTTTAAAACCAACTCTTGCTCAGTTCCTTGTGGAAGTGAAGACACCATAACGAGCTCTTCATAAAGACCAACGCCTGGTAAAATTTCGATGGGAGAGCTTAAATATTCCTCAGAAACACCGCCCACAGATCCAAGCTGGTGCTCGCCATCTATATTCGCGTGTGCGTTGATACAAAAAACGAACAATACCGTGAGGATAGCGTTAAACATTGAGGCTCCTTTTAAAAAAATGTACTTTTGATCTAACTCTTTTTATTCTCATTGGCAACGACATGTCCAATCCTCTGCGTTCTCTTTACGTCGATTTAAACTCCTTTTTTGCCTCCTGCGAGCAGCAGGACAACCCCGAGCTGCGCAACAAACCCGTGGCGGTGGTGCCCATGCTGGCCGACTCTACCGCAGTCATTGCCGCCAGTTACGAGGCCAAGGCCTTCGCAGTTAAAACGGGAACTCGTGTGGGTGATGCTAAAAAAATGTGCCCAGGAATTATTTTTATTCCAGCAAGCCATGGTCGCTATGTGAAATATCACCACAGTATCATCCAAGCAATTGATAAAATTTTACCGGTGGCAGCGGTTTGCTCCATCGACGAAATCGCCTGTGAACTCACCGGCACTCAACAGCAAAAAGAAAAAGCCATGGTATTGGCTGGCGAAGTTAAAAAAATTCTTGCAAAAGATGTTGGCGAATTTATCAAAGCCTCTATTGGGATTGCGCCGAATTTTTTAGTGGCAAAGATT
This sequence comes from Bdellovibrionales bacterium, assembly GCA_031429075.1. GTDB lineage: Bacteria > Bdellovibrionota > Bdellovibrionia > Bdellovibrionales > JAGQZY01 > JANPLN01. The sequence goes on from JANOYW010000033.1 coordinate 25,269, forward strand.
GCCTGCGATATGCAAAAACCCGACGGACTCACCGTGATCGAAGACTATGAATTGCCTCACCGCTTGTTTGATTTGAAACTGCAAGATATTCCCGGCATCGGCAAACGCATGGACGAGCGCCTTAAGAACCAAGGAATTTTTACGATGATTGATTTACTTTCCAGCAGCGAGCAAACCATGCGCGGACTATGGGGAAGCGTACACGGCGCACGCTTACACCTTTTATTAAACGGCGGCTGGATTGATTTACAAAAAACGTCTCCGCCAAAATCCATCGGCCACTCCCATGTGCTTGCACCCAAAGATAGATCCACCGAAGGTGTTCTCTCGGTGGCCCACAAATTGATCTGGAAAGCGGCAGTGCGTTTGCGGGCAAAAAAAATGCTGGCACGCAAGCTCAGTCTTTCGCTGCGCTACCTTGATGGCGAGCGTTTTTTTCAAGAACTTCGTTTCGAGGGAACTCAAGACTCCAGCTTCTTTTTAAAGCAGATCAATGCCATGTACAAAAATGCCTATCACAAAAAAAAGCCCATCAAAGCATCTATCGTATTGTCGGATTTTATTTCGGAGTACGAACATCAGCTCTCATTGTTTGGCAATAACAACAAAGCGCAAAAAACTTTTAAAGCCGTGGACGAGATCAACGCTCGCTACGGCAAAAACACCATCTACGTAGGCTCACTGCACGAAAAAATGGAAGCCGCACCCACTCGCATCGCCTTCCAACGCATCCCCGGCCTCGACGAGGTTTAGGTACGGAGCCGAGTTCAATTTGCCAGTGCAACAGTTGTTGATTTTAGTACCTCATAGGGTGTTTTAAAAGCAAGCACCTTTCGAGGTCTGTAGTTTAACTTTCTTTCGAGCTCTCTAATTCTTTCTTCCGTAAGTAAAT
>JANOYW010000034.1:0-58646 GCA_031429075.1 Bdellovibrionales bacterium
AACAAAACATAAGGAATTTAATGCAGTTAGGATTGTAATAGTTTCATCCGGTCGGCTAGACAAAGCGGATTCTTTCGCATAGGCTGACCCTCTATGAAGACATTACTCCTGGCACTCATCTCTTGTGGTTTCTCGCTTACAGCTTCTGCGCAGACGCGACCCCATCACTCACAGGTCTCATTACCTTCAGTCGCGACGACCCCCATGTTGGCTTGCCGGGACTTTGATACGATGAAACAAACCCAGCTGCCACTCTGTGACTTTGTAATGACGGATCAACTCAAAACGAATTTACTAGCGCTTTTGATCACCGAACAAAAAACTCTCGATTCACTTCTTGCAAACACCGCTCTGTCTCCAGAGAAAACAAATTTCTACCACATGGTAAAAGACTATCTCTCATCCATTGAGCGTTACTCTGTTCAAAAAATAGCGGATATCTGTTACCTGAAAGGACGTTTGATCTTGCAAACTCCAGGTTTAATCTCTGGCTGTATCTATAACCAATTCGCAAAAATGAAATTCACTATCGGAGTCCTACAGAAGGATATTGTTGTAACAACGGTGCACAATGCATCCATACCATCTGAAGAACAAAAAAAATTCGATGTTTTTGTTAATGACTTATTATTAGACCTTGCTGAAAAAAATAGAAACTACTACCCAAACAATGCGGCTATTAAAACTTTAATGGCTGAAGTGCTTAAAATCTACGGCGGTGACGGAAAAAGTCTCTACGCCTCGTTCTTGGGAATCTGTGGTCTACAATCGATAACCCAAGTATCGCCAATAAATGAACCAGATACGGTCTCCGAATGCGAAGCCGCCTATCTCAAAGACCTTCGACAAACTCTATTCTTAGCTATCTAAAAGGTACGGCAAGGGGCAAGGCGCCTACGGCGTTCGTTCGCGAGCAGAGCTCGCTCCGTGCCCCCACACCTTTAGCATTTCTGGCAGAGGCCGCGAATGACTACGGAATCGTTGGTCATTTTGAACTTGGCCTCTTTTTCGAGAAAGTCCGCGAGGACCTGCAGAGTTTTTGTTGTGCCCCCCACATCAGTCACATTCCCACAGCGCGTGCAAATCGCAATAAAATGTTTGTCGTGGCCGCAGGCCTGGTGAGTGCAATAAATGTATTTACCGTCGCCCACCGCATGCACGATTTCCAACTCTTCAAATTTTTCGAGGATTCGGTACACCGTCACTCGATCAAAATCTTGGTCTTTAAATTTTTTTTGCAGCGTTAGGAAAATTTCCGATGGTGAGAGGGATTTTTTTGTCCCTTCGAGGAGTTCTAATATTTTTAGACGAGATTGCGTCAATCGCAGTCCGGCTTCGCGCATTTTCTCGAGAACATTCTCGTTAAATTGAAACGGACTGGATTGTTTTTTCACGACGTTACTGCGACACCCGTACTACCAAAACCGCCGGCGCCACGCTGAGTGTCTGAGAGTTCAGAAACCAGTTCCATTTGCGCCTGAAGAACCGGACACAGCACACACTGAGCAATGCGATCTTGATCTTGAATCACAAAGGGCTCTCTTCCTAAGTTAATTAAAATGACTTTCACTTCGCCGCGGTAGTCAGCATCGATGGTTCCGGGGGTGTTTAAAACAGTCACCGATTTTTTAGCAGCTAAGCCGCTGCGTGGGCGCACCTGGATTTCATAGCCCACAGGAATTTCAAAACTCAAACCTGTTGGAACCATCACCGATGCCCCGGGCGCCACGGCCATGGGACTATCAATCTGTGCACGGACATCAAAGCCGCTGGCAAAAGTGGTTTCGTACTTTGGGAGATCCCCTTTAAAGTGTGCCCACTTTTTTACCTTCATAGAAATCGTAGTCATAATCCCTCCATCCATTGACGATCTTTGGCTTCATTCACCGCCCCCATTAAATAGAGACTCTTCGTTTTTAAATTTAAAAATTCGTCGATGTAATTATTTACGTTTCGAAGTTTGATGGATTCCATTTCTTTAATCACAGACTCCACGGATCGGTATTTGCCAAATACCATTTCGTTCGTAGCTAACGAGATCATGCGACTTTCAATATCTTCAGAAGCAATCAGCAACTGCCCCTCCACTTGTCGGCGATAAAAATCCAATTCTTTCTGCTTCATCTTAGAGGTATGAAATTTACGAATTTCCTGAAGCAACTCCTCTACAAGACCGTGGTATTGTTTTTTATCTGTAGCTGCGTAAAAAATCTGAATGCCAAAATCAGTGTACGTATTGAGCATACTAAAAATTGAATAGGCCCAGCCTTTTTCCTCGCGAATCTTTTGATACAAACGCGAAGTCATTCCGCCCCCCAAACACGCATTGACCATAAAACCTTCAAAACGGCGCTCTGAACCATAGGACAGTGACGGCGCGCCAAGAACTATGTGCACCTGTTCGCTTTCGCGTTTTTTAACATCCAACAGGGGCTGCAATCCTTGAGATTGGCGAGTCACCACATGTTTTTGCTCGGGCATAGAACCCAGGTATTTTTCGACAAGTTTCACCACTTTGGCATGATCCACACTTCCGGTAACAGCCACGATGAGATTTCCAGAGAGATAATTTTTTTTGTACCACTCACGCACATCTTTTTGCGTGATATTATTTAATGACTCCTCTGTTCCAAGAATAGGCCATCCAATACTGTCTTTGGGAAATGCTTTGGCAAAGTATTCGTCAAAGACAGAGTCTTCGATATCATCACGAGCCATATAGAGTTCTTGTAAAACCACATTCTTTTCTTTTTCGAACTCGGACTCATCAAGAGTGGCAAAATGAAATAGCTGAGAGAGGATTTGTATACTGAGCTCGAGATCTTCTTTGAGAGTCGTCGCATGAAAACAGGTGTGTTCTTTGGCGGTAAAGGCATTGAGTTCGCCGCCGACGGCTTCTAATTTTTGCGCAATTTGTAACGCCGAAAACTTTTTTGTTCCCTTAAATACCAAATGCTCAATTAGATGAGAAACACCCACATACTTAGGATCTTCATCACGCGTTCCGCGATCTAGCCAAAATCCCACCACCGCACAGCGAGTGCCCTTGTGGGATTCTGTCAGAATCCGAATTCCATTTTTTAATACGGTTTTTTTAAAGAGTGGTTTGGACATAAGACAGAATCTTATGTCGCCCCATCAGCTAGTAATGCTTTACGCGATAACTTCACACGTCCCGAGCGATCCACTTCGACCACTTTAACGTCGATTTTATCGCCTTCTTTAAGGACGTCAGTCACGTTGCGAATTCTGTCGTTAGAAATTTCAGAAATATGCAACAATCCTTGAGTTCCAGGAAGAATTTCAACAAAAGCTCCAAAATCAACGATCTTTACAACTTTGCCTTCGTACTTTCTGCCAACTTCGGCTTCTGCACAAATAGACTCGATAATTGAAATGGCTTTGTTGGTCATTTCTGGATCAGAAGAAGCAATGTTGATGGACCCATCGTCTTGGATGTCGATTTTAACACCCGTCTCTTCGATGATGGCCTTGATCACTTTACCGCCGGCACCGATCACTTCGCGAACTTTTTCTGGCTTAATTTTAATCGTCACGATACGCGGAGCAAATGGCGACAGTTCACCCTTAGGTTGCTTGATCACAGCATCCATTTTATCGAGAATGTGGAGGCGTCCTGCTTTTGCTTGCTTAAGAGCTTGCTCCATCACATCAAAGCTAATGCTGTCGATTTTGATATCCATTTGTACAGCTGTCACACCTTCCCGGGTTCCAGCTACTTTAAAGTCCATGTCACCCAAGTGATCTTCATCACCCAAAATATCTGTAAGCACCGCTGTGCGCTCACCATCACTAATAAGGCCCATGGCGATTCCTGCTACAGGAGCTGTCATTGGAACACCGGCATCCAAAAGAGCCAACGTGCCCGAGCACACCGTGCCCATGGAGCTTGAACCATTGGATTCCAACACTTCGCTCACAATACGAATGGTGTAGGGGAATTTTTCTTGCGTAGGAAGCATTTTTTGCAGCGCGCGCTCGGCCAAGTTTCCATGACCAATCTCACGACGGCTCTGTCCACCCATGCGGCCTGTCTCACCAACGCTGAACGGAGGAAAGTTGTAATGCAGAAGAAATCTTTTTTTGTAGGTCTTATTCAGACCATCGATCATTTGCTCATCATCGCCTGTACCAAGAGTCACAGTGCCCAAAACTTGCGTTTCACCGCGAGTAAATAAACCAGACCCGTGAACACGAGGAAGGATGTTAATTTCGCAAGCGATTGGACGAACTGTTGTGAGGTCGCGACCATCAATACGCGAACCCTTGTCGAGAATCGTGGCGCGAGAGATACGATATTTTAGATCCTCAAGGATCATACCGAGATCTTTTTTACGTAGTTTTTCAACAGACTCTGGAAATTTTTGACTCTTAATAAGCTCAGTGCTCGCAAGCTTTGCGATCTCATAATATTTAGCGTAACGCTCATTCTTCGTGCGAATATTGAGAGCCTCAGTGATTTTACTAGTAAGGAGAGCTTCGGCTTTTTGTTTGAAGTCTGCATCAATCGTGTACGGAGTGAACTCACGTTTTGCTGGCGCCTTGGACTTCTCGCGAAGTTCATCTTGCATATCAAGAAGAGACTTTAATTGTTCGTGGCCAAACTTGAGTGCTTTAAGGAAATCTTCTTCGCTGATGAGTTGAGCTTCGCCTTCCACCATCAAAACCCCATTACGAGTTCCTGCAATGGTGATGTCCATATCTGATTTTTCTAAAGCTTCAGCACTTGGATTGACGACCCACTGGCCATCGATGCGTCCGATTTGAAGGGCAGCCGTAGGGCCGTTAAAAGGAATGTCACTGATATGGAGAGCTGCCGAAGCACCAAGACTTGCCAACATTTCAGTTGAGTACTGACCATCGTAACTTAATACAGTAGCAACAACTTGTGTTTCGTAGCGATAGCCTTCTGGAAAACATGGACGAATGGGGCGATCAATCAAACGCGAGGTTAAAGTTGCGTTGGTTGTAGGTTTGCCTTCGCGCTTAAAAAAACCACCGGGGATTTTTCCAGAAGAATAGAATTTTTCAACATACTCCACTGTGAGTGGAAAAAAGTCTAAGTCGGATTCTTTGCGACTTGATACAGCAGTTACGAGAACCATGTTGTTCCCGCAAGTTACTAAAACTGATCCATCTGCTTGTTTTGCCAGTCGGCCCGTTTCGATTGTGATCTGTTGGCCGGCTAATGTTGTAGTCACTGTCTGTACCATGGGTCTCCTTGTGGCAGTTTATGCGCGTCTGTAATCGAGAGTTTCCTTGGGAAACTCTCATAAAAAAAGAGCTTCGAAGGGAATTCCCCAGAGAAGCTCTTGTGAAAGTTAGAAATTACTTACGTAACTCTAGTTCTGCGATCACTTCTTGGTATTTTTTGAAATTTGTTTTTTTCAAATAATCCAAAAGACTGCGACGACGATTCACCAGTTTTACAAGACCAACAGTTCCGTGATTGTCTTTGGGATGTTTTTTGAAATGTCCGGTAAGTTCTTTGATTTGAAATGTAAGAAGAGCAACCTGCACTTCAGAACTTCCAGTATCGAGATCTTTGCGTTGGAATTTTTTTACGATTTGCGACTTTTGAGCGGTATTTAATGCCATCTGTCCTCCTAGAACAACAAACCTCTTATGGCGTCATGGCCTTCGACCACAGAAGTTAAAAATTGAATGGCCAAAGTATTTCTAAGTGGTTGGGAGGTCAAGACATTTAAGGCTCCTTAAGAGCCGTATTGTAACAACGAGGCTCCGCAAGGAGCCGCATTCTAACAATTAAAAACTCGGCGAATTGAATACCCGGTCTCTCCTCGAGTGAGGATGGCCAGTAAATCCTTGGTTTTACCGCTGATAACTTTGACCCCTTCGGCCGACAAATGCATATATTCGATTTCGAGAAATCGGCCTAACCTGTGGGAAATTTGGCCGTTTTTTAAAAGTTTCTCCTCGAGTCCCTCCACCTTTACTACCGGCCAGGTAGGCAGGGCTTGTCCAAAGGGAATCCAATGGGGGCTATCGTCGATCATCAAGCGCCCATCCGCCAGGGGTACCGCATTTTGCAGATCATAGGGAAAAGAGCTCTCCCGGCGCAAAACAGCCACTGCCGCCCCACACCCCAGTTTTTCACCCAGTTTTTCAACCCAGGTCCGCACAAAGCTGCCTTTGCTGCAATGAAGGCGAACTTGCACCCGATCCACCGTAGCCCCTATGAATTCGGCTTTGTAGAAGGTCATGGGTTTTGACGGGGGCGTAAATACTTCTTGAGCACGGGCCTTCTCGTAGAGTTTCTGCCCTTGCACCTTCATGGCGGAATAGATTGGAACAGGCCAGTGAAAGGTGCCTTGCAGCTCTTCAATGGTCGCTTTGATTTTTTGCTCTGTGACGTCGACGATTTTTGTTTCGATCACAGCTCCATCAGTGTCCCCGGTGTCATAGCGAACACCCAACAGGGCCTCAACAACATACGTTTTATCCCCTGAGAGAATAAAATCGGAGAGCTTCGTCGCTTCGCCCATCAGCACAACCATGAGGCCTGTGGCCAAAGGATCTAAGGTTCCGGCGTGTCCAACTTGTTTTTGTGCAGCCAAACGACGAACCGAGCTCACAACGTCGTGGCTGGTCATTCCTTTTGGTTTATCAACAAGTAAGAGTCCATTTTTCATTTTATTATCTTAATTTACTGTTTGATCTTAATGAGAAGCTCATTAATTTTTTGCGAGGTCGCTACGCCCTCATCGTTTAAAAACTCTAGGCGTGGGCAGTACTTCATTCGCAAGTGCTTCATCACTTCTCGTTGCATTTCGCCCGCTTGGTCTTGCAGCCGCTCGAGAGTTTCCTCGGGAACGGCTGGTTTTCCCAGGGCACTTACAAAAACCTTGGCGCCTTTTAAATCTTTGGCCACTTTCACTTGGGTCACGTTTAAAAGGTCGCCGGTAAAATGGCGAATGACAAAACTGGCAACGATTTCACGCAGTTCTTTTTCAACTCTCTGCGCTCGTCTGTTGTCACCTTGTTGACCGTCACTCATAGTTCGCGCACCACAGACTCTTGCGTGTAGGCTTCGATTTCATCTCCGACTTTTAGATCATTGTAGTTTTCGATGCTGATACCGCACTCAAAGCCCGTTTGAACTTCGCGGGCGTCGTCTTTAAAGCGCTTCAGACTGCTGATTTTACCTTGATAGACCACTTTTCCATCACGAAGCAAACGCAACATGCTGTTTCGTGTGACCGAACCATCCGTTACAAAGCAACCTGCAATCGTTCCAATTTTTGGCACAGTAAAGATATTTCGAACCTGAACGCGACCAAGAATTTTTTCCTTAACGATAGGATCAAGAAGTCCGCCAAGAGCTCGCTTCATTTCATCAACCAGTTCGTAAACAATGGAGTAGGTTTTAATTTCCACACCTTTATTTTTTGCAGCAGCTTGTGCGCTCGTATCTGGTCGAACGTTAAAACCAACAACCATCCCTTTGGTGGTACTTGCTAAAAGCACATCGGACTCACTAATTCCACCGATACCAGTATGAATCAGCTTGAGCTTCACTTCGCTCGTCGAAAGTTTATCAAAAAGACCCTTTACAGCCTCGAGAGAACCCGCAACGTCACATTTTAAAATCACCGGAAGTTCTTTAACATCGCCCGATTTGAGCTTGGACATTAAATCTTCCATCGTTGGCGGCTTCGCTTCGTTGGCTTTGGCGATTTCTTCTTTGCGGACGCGAGCGATCTCTTCCGCACCCTTGTCGTCTTTACAAACGTCAAAACGGTCACCAGCATTGGGACTGTCGGGAAGACCAATGATCTCCACTGGCATGCTTGGTCCCGCCTCTTTCAGCGGTTTTCCAGCGTCATCATGAATCGTGCGCACACGTGTCGCAACGGAGCCTATAACAATGGATTGCCCTGTTTTAAGAGTTCCATCTTGCACGAGCAAAGTGGCAACGTTGCCACGACCTTTTTCGACTCGGCTTTCAATAACAACTCCCGTTGCTGACCGGGTCGGGCTCGCTGTGAGCTCGAGAACTTCGGCAAGAACAGAGATTTGCTCTAATAGTTCTGGGATTCCATCACCTTTGAGTGCAGAAATTGGACAAAACTGAGTGGATCCGCCCCACTCTTCGGGTATGAGTTCATATTCAGTCATTTGTTGTTTGATGCGATCCGGAGACGCGTCGGGCTTGTCCATTTTGTTAACTGCTACGATGATAGGCACCTTCGCCGCTTTGGCATGGCTGATAGCTTCGATCGTTTGCGGCATCACACCATCGTCCGCTGCCACAACAAGAATCACGATATCTGTAACGTTAGCACCGCGAGCCCGCATTGCCGTGAAAGCTTCGTGACCGGGAGTATCGATAAACGTTACTTCGCCAAGTGTGGTTTTTACGCGATAGGCACCAATGTGCTGAGTGATCCCGCCGGCTTCCTTCGCCGCCACTCGGGCCTTGCGAATCGAATCGAGAAGCGTTGTCTTTCCGTGATCCACGTGACCCATAACTGTTACCACTGGCGATCGGTAAACTCGCTCAACATCGACGTTGAGCGTGGAGGCTTGTTCAACCAGCTCGAGATCGGTTTTTTTAATATTCTGCGCTTCGAATTTAAATTCGGGCACAACCAGTGCGATAGTATCAAAATCCAAAGTCATGTTCATGTTTGCCACGACACCGTTGTTCATAAGAGCTTTGATCAAGGCCGGAGCTTTGATACCTAAGTTTTGCGCAAGCTCGGTCACGGACATACTGCCATGCACTCGCACAACCCGCTTGTGAGCGGCTGGCAATGTGATCTGAGTTTTTTTATTGTGACCTTCGGAAATCTTTTTCTTTTTCGGCTGAAAAACGATCTCGCGCTTCATGAAATCGGCAGATACAAACGAAGGTGGTGCCTGCTCTTTTTCTTTTGCAGGAGCCGCCGGAGGAACAGCTGGTCCGCCCATCACGCGACGTCCCTTATCCTTTTTGCGATCGTCCTCTGTCGTTGCTGGAGGAAATTCTGGCGGTGCATCTTGCGAAATAAATCCTGTGCGCAAAGAGCGATTCACAGTTTTAACTTGTCGAGCTTGCGGAGGCGAGACGCGATTGAGATCCATACGTCCAACAATATTTCTTCGTGTCGATCGAACGCCACTGATCGGTCCGTCTTCTGTCATCAAAACTTCACGCTTACGAGGCCCTGTGACAGTGGTCTTCTCATCAACCGCTGGCGCTGGCGTTGCCGCCACTGGAGCTGCACTCACTGCCGCTGTTGTCTCAGGGGCTTCCACAGTAGCAGTCACGGATGGTGTTACAACAACTTCAGTTGGGCTTTGAGATTCTGGGGTTGCTTCGATTTTTTCTTCAACCACAGCTTCAGCTTCCGGAGCTGCTTTTTCTTCAACGACCTCGACTTCTTCTGTTTTCTTTCTTCGAATGACAGTCTTTGAGGCTGCGGATTTAGCGGCTGCCTCTGCCGCGGCAACACCTTCTGCTTTTGCAGCAGCTATGCCTTTGCCTGCAGACTTTGTCGCCGCTTTCACAACAGTCGTTTTTGTTGTGGCGGTTTTCGTAGCTGTTTTTTTATGTGCAGTTCTTGCAATAGCAGCTTCTTCATCAGCTACTTCGGTGACGGCTTTTTTAGTCACCTTTTTGGCAACCTTCTTTTTGTCGTCTTTTCGAGAACCAGACTCTTCATCGAGCTTGACGCGAATTTGTTCTATCAGATCTGTTGATAAATCTGCCATGTGGCTCTTAATTGGGAGGCCCCACTTGCGAATCTTGTCCATCAAAGTGATGGTCTCAACACCAATCTCTTTTGCAAATTCATAGACTTTGGTTGTCGACATTAGGCCTCGTTTCCGGTGTTAGAAATACTTTTTTCGGCTTCAGCAGAATCTTCTTTTACTTTTAGCTGTGCCAGCTGCTCACGGAGCTGCTGTTCTGCCTGCTGTTTCGCGTCCCCTTTAACTTCATGGGCTTCGACAGTCACGGGAGCCTTAGGAACTTCGACACCATCATCTTGATACTTTTTAATAAGCTTGAGGGCTTCATCAATCAGGGCGCGAGCTTTTTCTTCTGTGTCGTATCCAGCAATCGCCATCACTTCTTTGACGTTGGCTTCGGCTAAAGACTGAAACGAACCAAAACCACTTTGGAAAATATTTTGCGCCATTGTATCAGACATGCCTGGTAGCAACATAAGATTGAAAATAGATTCGGCCGTTCTTGCAGATGCGTTGGCCTCAGACATAATATCAATTTTCCAACCTGTCAGTTTTGAGGCAAGACGAACGTTTTGTCCTTTTTTACCTATCGCTAGACTCAATTGTGTATCGGCAACAACGATTTCCATTTCTTTGGAATTTTCGTCAAGAAACACTCGCGAAATTTCTGCAGGAGCCAAAGCATTGCACGCAAAACGTGTGATATCTTCGTCCCACTCAACGATATCAATCTTTTCACCTTTGAGTTCTTGCACAATTGTTTGTACTCGCGAACCCTTCATTCCCACGCAGGCGCCCACAGGATCCACGGCGGAATCTTTGCTGTAAACGGCGATCTTCGCGCGCTGACCTGGCTCACGAGCCGCGGCCATGATTTGCACGATGCCGTCGTAAATTTCCGGAACTTCTGCTTCGAAAAGTTTTACAAGATAATCAGGATGGGCACGCGACATGATAATTTGTGGGCCCTTTGTGGTTTGACGAACATCCAATAAGTGACCTTGAATGCGATCACCTGGTTTAAAGGATTCACCCGGGATTTGTTCTCGCGGAGGCATTAGTGCTTCGGTTTTTCCAAGATCCACAATGATGTGATTGCGTTCAATGCGACGAATGATACCAGAGGCCACTTCGCCTTTGCGGGCTTCGAATTCGTTAAAGATAATTTCGCGTTCGGCATCGCGCACTTTTTGTAGAATGATTTGCTTAGCTGTCTGCGCAGCAATGCGGCCCAAATCTGAAGTATCGAGTTTAATACCGATCTGGTCGTGCATTTGCGCCTCAGGATCAAGCTTCAGGGCGTTTTCCATGGTGATTTCGATTTCTTCGTCTTCGAAGTCTTCGTCGGGCACAACTTCGTTAAATTGGAAAAGTTCAACCTCTCCGGTTTCTTCATTGTACGTGGCTTCGATATCTCTGTAGGTGCCATAAACTTTTTTAGCGGCGACGAGCATTCCTTGAACGACGGCATCGATAATTAATTTTTTTTCAATCCCCTTGTCTTTACCAAGTTGATCAATCATTCGATTTAAATCGGAAAACATTCCATCAGCTGCCATAGGCACTCCTTATTTACTTTTTTCCAAAATCAAAAACCCAATGGGCTTTTGCCACTGTATCCAGTGGAACTGTTAACATTTTACCTTCAAACTCAAAACCCAATGTCTGATCTTGATACGAAGTGATCGTACCCGTCATCTTTTTGCGACTTGCAAACTGTTGTTCAATCTCAGGAATTATCTGTCCGAGGGGGCGAAACAAACTCAATGCCACCAGTTTGCCAACACTCTGCTCGTAGTGCCATGGCTTTTTAAGATCTCTCTCGATGCCCGGACTTGAAACCTCAAGGCTGTAAGCGCCGTCGATTAGATCTTCTACATCTAACACTAAACTCAAAGCTTTAGAAAACTCCGAGCAATCTTCAAGAGAGACTTTTTCCTCACCTGTTCGATCAATGAAAATGCGCAAAGTTTTGCCTCGACCAGAACCGAAAAGTTCCAGATCGTAGATTCTTAGTGCTTTGTGACCGGCAATACGCTCAGCCAACTCCATTAATTTAGTAACCGTTGGATTCATAATCTTTCTCAAAAAACAAAGGCCCACGAGGGGCCTGCGAATGTTGGTGTTGTAGCAAAGCGCCCGGTAAAAGGCAAGATGTGGATTGCTAATAATAGCTAATAATTGAATAAAATCGCAGCACTACCGTCTTTGTAGTAAGCGCGGCGGCGCCCTACTTCTTGAAAACCCTTTTTTGCGTAAAGATGTCGAGCCCTTACATTGTCTTCCCGGCATTCCAGCCAAATGGTTTTGCCGTTCCGAGCTGCCAAAAATTCGCTCAAAAGTAGGGACATCATGCCCTGGCTTTGGCAAAACGGCGAAGTCCCTAAAAAGAGAATCTCGAGGATCTCGTGGCTGGGTATATGAAAATGAATCAGGGCAGCAATTTGGGAGTTTTTATACAAAACCATGTTTTCGTAGCGTTGGCAGTTGGCCACAAGCAATTGATGAGTCCACCCCTGTATTTCCAGCTGTTCTGCTGAAAATGCGTGCACCCAATCATTGAGTTCCCCTATTGTAAGGTCCGTCTTACTTAATTTTGTATCCCGAATAATACACCACATTGTGAGTTCTAAAAACCGCAGCCATCCAATCGCGAAAACGCTCTTGGTTTTTTTGCAATTTTAATATTTGCACAACTTTTTCCCGCACTTCATCGAGCGGTCTCTGTCCCAACTGATTTTTATTTTGCATGTAATAGCTCTGAATAGCGTCGTCATTCACCGACAACAAATCTTTCGGCATCTTTAAATTGAGAATATTCTTAACCAGAACTTTGCGCTGAGTGTGCTCGCGAAGCTCTCTGGCCGAAACCGAAAGGCTTTGCCAGAGGCGATCATTTTTTAGTTTTTGGAGAATTTTCTCTTCGGCCCGTTGCACTTCGCTATCGTCGAGCTTTACCACCAGCAACGAGGACGCTTCTTTGACCATTAGATGTTCGGACACAAGATCTTTGAGTGGTTCTTTTCGATCGACGAACTCAGCCAAGGGATTGTGGATCTCGCTCAGGAAGAGATTGATCTGCAAATCCCGAGAGGTGACGATTTGATCTCCCACCTTCGCTAGCGCCGCGACGATCACTTCGGGTTCGGCATACAGAAATAGGGAAAGCAGAAGTACCACCATGTCTAAATGGTATATGCGGTGGGTGAGAGGACCAAGAGGACCAACGTCTAGTATTTTTTGAGGCGAGATCCTTCGCTGCGCTCAGGACTGACCGGTTTAAACAAAAATGCCCGGTCAGGACTGACCGGGCTGTGCTAAAGAGGACTAACTACTACTTCTTAAAACTGTAATTAAAAGTTAAAACGACCGTTGACTAAAAACATCTGATAGCTGGCTTCTTCGAATGGATTTACTGTTCCACCTGTTGAGCGACCTCTGAGGTTTCGTCCGCGGTAGGCAGCATCAAGCTCGCTGTTGTCGCGATCGAAAGACAGGTTGCTCATCCAGCGAAGTTCTGCGCCGATGCTAAAGTTTTTTGACACCTGAAGATCAGCTCCTACACCTACACCTGCATCAACCGCAGTCGACGTTGCAGAGGCTTGGTAGCTGCGAGTTTGATCCATGTCGCGGTACGTATAGGCCAAAAGACCACTGATTTTTGGAGTCAATCTGCCCATCTGGTGGAAGTGGTAAGCTACACCCATTCCGAACGAGTACTGTTCGCCCGATCTAAAACTTTCGTAAGTTTTTCCATCGATCAACTCGTTGACGTTTCCGTCCATCGTAATATCAGAGTAAATAAACGAAGCTTCAACGCTGAAATTCGTCGCGAATTGAGTTCCAAAAGCAATCCCTGTAGCGAGGTCAGAAGTTACATGACCAGCACTTGAGTTCATGGAACCAAGAAGTGGAGCGATGTAGGACTGTTGATCCCAAAGAGCATACGAAGTTTCAGTTTTCACTTCCTCTTTATAAGCGTAGGGAACTTCTGTTTTTGGCTCAACGTAAACGGGCTTTTCTACAACAACCACAGGCGGCTTGCTGTATTCCTCTTTTTGCTCGTAATCGTCTTTTTTATAATCATTGTCATACTTCTTATCTAAGCGGTTACCAAACAAACGATCGGCACGGTCTTTTTCGTCTTCGATGCGCGACCACTCTAATTTCTCGATCACTTTTTCATCCGTACGATATTCTAAATTCTTACGTGAATTCTTTATGTCGCTGCCGTAATTTCCGTTGTTCTCTCCGACATTGGTTTGCGAGTAGGTGTCTACTTTTGCTTCAGCTTCGCCCTCGGCGGCAGCCGATGCTTTTTGTTTATTGGCATTTGAGTTGGCATTGTAAATATTGATTTGCGGACTGCCATCTGTATTCGTCGCAGAATTACTGCCCTTGAAATTATCAGTTTGCGAAGTTTCGCCATCTGTATTTTCAGAGCCTTGAGCCAAAGTGTTTTCAACAGTCTCGATCTCTTCGTAACCGTCGTTCCCAGCTTGTGGCTCGTTTTGTTCTACGTGTGCAGGGCGACCATACTGTGGCGCTTGCTGCTGATATCTTTCATGTTGTGCAAACGAAACCGTTGTCACCAACATTAGAATTGTTACTAATAATTTTTGTCCCATACATTCCTCCTTAGCGTTTTTCCTTAGCCTCTTAGGACTCTGTAATAGCAAGGGTCGTTCCAAAAAATGGCACTTCGCAGAGATGTCGCGCAAGTACATAATATTATTAGCTTATTATTGGCACTGGTTCCCTATTGGAACCGTTGATGGAAGGTATAAGCAAAATTTTTGGAGCGATTTGCTCTCTAACGTTTTGACGACACTGAAAATAATACTTGTCTGAAAAACTCAGATCATTTAGCTTCAGCTTCCTAATTAGTTCTCAATGTGGCCTTTTGGCGGAACTGGTAGACGCGCACGATTCAAAATCGTGTGGGGGTAACTCCATCCCAGTTCGATTCTGGGAAGGGCCACCAAAGCGAGCCGTTGGCTCGCCAGATATCAGATATCCTGGTATCAAGATATCTGATATCCGGTGGGGTTCATTTGTCTTTCTTAATTCCTCTTTTTCTTTCTGTTGTTTGTGCTTATGCGTTCGAACTTGTTGGTGAACCGGTTTGTCTGACCTGTGGACTGCGCCCTTCCGAGTATGATTACGCCGACCCATCAACCCCTGATTTCAGCCGCGATGGGGAGGTTACTATTTACTTTACCCATGGCCACAAAGTGACTTGGCGGGCGAGTTCCACGGAAAAGGCTTTTGATAAAGCGATTGCTGGAAAAACTCCTGAAGAGGGCCTGGTTGAGTTGTACGATGCCACGGGAGATTATTTAGATGGTCCGTGGGATGTGAATATTCACACTCTTTGGAGTCAGCGAGTTCTGATTGCGGGAGTGATGGTTCCCGCAGAGGCTGGCATACTTTTAAATTGGCCCGAGGATAACTGGCGTCGGCGGATTTCGGTTTTTGTGCAAAAACAGGGTCGTTGGACTCGCCTGCCCGATCGGCTTTTGGGCGACCCCACAGACTCCTTCGGTTGGCTTAATCATTCCTACGGTCACGATATCATTTTTGATAAGGTGGGGACTCCTTGGATTTTTTATGAGCGAGTCGCGCGCACCAAGGACTTTTCGCCAACCATTACTAATATTTACTCAGCTCCACTCTACCATGATTTTGAAATAGGCAAGGAACATTTGATTATAGATTCTGAAGAGAAAAGCTTTCTCAGCACGGAAACTTTTGGTGGCAATCACCTTGTGGAGGGGGCGCGAATCCTGAAACATAAAAATGTTTATTATTTATTTTTTAGCGCCGGTTCTTTTGATGCCAACGACTATGGGATTCATTTAGGTGTTTTAGAATCTCTCCAAGAGGTGGCAAAAATATATAAAAACAAATCCGATGACCTGTGTGATTTTGGCGGAGCTTTGCGAAAAAAGCTGCAGCTCACCTGGGGGCCAGGTCGACCTGCCGCCTTCATGCGAGGCACGGACACTTGGCTTTTGTTTCATGGCATTCGCAAAAACTCTGACTGCTTTCAGTTAAACTGTAGGGACACGTTTCTAACGAAGATTAAGCTGGATGTTAAAAATAGCGCGTGCCGTTTACAATAATTTAATGCGATGTCTCATTTTGAGAATAATCGCCACTTAAGGGTAACCTTTAAAATGGATTTTTCCGATACGTAGTTGAATGAAAAACCAATTTTTCAAGGTTACTCTATTTTGTCTTATCATGGTGCCGTCATCGCTTGTGCTTTTTCAGAACTGTGCCTCGAAGGAGAGTGTTTCCGTGGGAGCTTCTCCCGTCGATGATAATACTCTTGCAGATTCCGGCGGCAACGACTCGGGAGGAACAACTTCGGGAGGTAATGACTTTGACTTTAAGAGCGAAACCTTAGCCATCGGACTTTACAACTCGACATTGTCGGAACTTAACGTTGCCTATTCGGGCCAGTACCTCAAATACCCAAGTCTGGTCAAAGCGGTTCGTATTGCAATGGGTTCTACTTCGCAAACTCTAATCGTTGGCCAAACTTCGAAAATACTTTATTCGCGCAGCGATCGTTTGGAGTTTTTGATAAGCGTAAATCTCTTTTCAAAAACTGCAACTGGAATTACCCTGGATTACGCCGACGGAAACTCTTCACCTGAAATCCCAGTGGATTTTTACACTGCCACAGTTTACAAACCGGATTCCAGTGTTAGTAATAATTGGCCGCTCCTCCTTCGACAAACCGCCGAAGGTCTTTTAGTCATCCACAATGAATTCTCTTTGTCATTTCGCACATTCAATCCTACTACTAACACATGGACAAAATTCGATTTTCCAGTTGCCTACGGAATTCCACCGTTTGCTTATAAGAATTCAGCCGGAGTTGAAATTCCGTCCACCATTTCTACCAATGCAGAAGGCGAAGCTCTTGATGCACAGGGAAATTATTGGTTTTCGCAAGGCGGATCTTTCCCCTACAGTTCAGGAGACCTACTCAATCTTGCGCGGATTCTTAAGTTTAATCCCGTCAACAAGATGTTCTCAGTCTACAACATTCCAGGCAACAATCGCGGGGTGTATGGAATCGCCCTCGATGATTCGCGCAAGCGTGTCTGGTACAATGTGGGAGCTTCCGTACGACCTGGTCTAACTGCACGCAAGGCCGCCATAGGCTATTTTGATCCAAGTCAGGTGGCCAATGATCTTTTGCAAAACCCATCGACAACTGCCACCTGCACAGGGGGAAGCACGACGAAGATTGGCACATGCTCCAACAACTCTGCAATACAGTGTTTTATCAACCTTGATTGTTTGAATGCGGATCGACTTTGTGCATCCTCTACTTCGACTCGCTGTTACCGAGAAGCTTTTGTTCCTGGATCGATGAGCGGTCAAATCCACGTGGATGGTGTGGGAGATGCTTGGTTTACGGGCTTCTGGGTTGGAAATTTTATTGGTCGTTTTTCTGTATCGTTAAATAAAGTATTTATTTACCCACTCCCTCCCACGCGCAGTCCCACGGCCACGGCGGCCATTGTTCAATCTGGTCCTTGGGATATTTTACAAGATGATGATGGCAATATAGTGGTTAACGAATATTTTGATAACACCATTGTGCGTCTTCGCCTCAGTCGCAAAGATGATCCTTTATGTTTGGCCTTAAACGCTCAACAAAAAAATCCTTGTTTGGAAGAATGGGACATTCCAAGTGCAAATTTCGAAAAACACAGCCCTCACTCGATGACCAAAGAAAATTCGGGACGCATATGGTTTACTCACTCCGGAAATATTTTTGTGCCACCGGATCCTTTAATCCCTCCTACTCTTGGTGTTATGCCCGCAGATATGAGCGAGATGTATATGCTACCAGGATTCAACCGACTTCCAGGACTCACAAATCATACCGGCGGAAATGGGATCGTCGTCGACCGCAGCTCAGATCATATTCTCTGGTTTAACGACTATAAGGATGCACGTCTGATCAAAATGATGCGATTGAGATAGCTAATTCTTAAAACACTCTTTGTGTAATCAACTTAAAATCACTGATGGCGGAATCAAAATCAAATCGTTGATGAGTGATCGCAGCAAATGGGATCTTTTCAAATTCGTAGACCATAAAGGAATTTGGAGCGTTTCGGCGCGTGCGATGAGAAATGCCGGTACCGCAGACGCTAATTATAATTTTTTTGGGAAGTGTGGGATATCTTATTTCCGATGTAGCGATAAAAGGATCATGGATGTGCCCACTCATCACCAAGTCCACATCCTGTTGGGCAAATAATTGCATCACTTGGGGCGCATTCAAAAGTAGGTTTTTTTCATCGACCTTTTGTTTGCAGTCCAAGGGGTGATGGAGGGCCACAACTTTCCACTTTTCTGTGGAAGAAAATTGTTCTAACTGCTTTGCCAGATAGTTTATGTCTAATTTTCCATCGATATGGCGAAATCGTGAAGTGGAATTGAGAACTAAAACTTCCAACTCTGCATGGGTATAAAAACCCTCGGGCTTCGATTTTAAAATGGTTTGATAGCTTCTGTAGGGGGTGAGCAAACGAGAAAAAATATTAAACAAAGAGATATCGTGATTACCTGGGCAACAAATTAAAGGTGCAGGGGATAAGTCGTTAAAAAATGTTTTGGCTTTTAAAAACTGAGCCTTTGTCGCCCGCTGAGTAATGTCTCCGGTAACCAAAACAAGAGATGGGCATAACTCCTTAATCTTTTGTTTTAACGATTGCAAAACAGCTTCGACCTCAGTGCCAAAATGCAAATCCGATATTTGCAAAAGACGAAAAGCCATCACTCACCGGCCTTTACATTTTGGCTCTGTTTTTTTAAATAGCTCACGATATCGGCGGCAACTTTTTCTCTCTCAGTCAAATCCACGGGAAGTCCCGACATTTGTGAATTTTTATTCACCGCTTTAGGATTTAAAATGTAACTCGTAAGCTCCGCGGACGTTTTGGATTGCACAAAATAATTGAGGGGAGGGCCACGCAACCCACCAACGTCGTTGAGTGCATGGCATGAAAAACAGTGCTTTAAAAACTCTCGGTGCCCCGACTTAATGTTTTCTGGGCTATTTGCCATCGGAACTAGTGGTTGATAGGCTTTTTTGCCGTCGATAAAATCAATTTTATGAACTGCATAGGGCCAGCGAAAAAAGTTCTTCTTCGCCGAAGCCGCATCGGGATGATCCCAAGTTAAATAAAAAGGACCCAGTGGAATGGGTGTTTCGTTTTTTAATACAAAAGGGCTGCCATCGGCCATGGCAAAGGACAGCGTGGCTTTTTTTGTTTTGAACTCGCCCAACGGAATGTCGGAACGATAACCATCTGTACAATAAAAAACCAAAGTATCCAGGGAGCCCATTTGGTTTTTACCATAAACCGTCTCAATGAGTGGCAGCACTGCAAATCCTCGGTATTTTTTTTGCGAATTTTCATGGGGTTCAAACACTTTTAAAACTTCGTCTTTTTGTAAACTCTTTAATACTTCCGTACTCGCTGACTTTTGCAGGACACCGTTTTTTAAAAAGGTCATCTCTACAGTTTGATTTGCAAACAGCGAATATTGACAGAGTAAAAAAGCAAGAAGGAAGAAGACGACTTTTATGTATCTCATAGCGCTACCAACACTATTCTTTGTTTTAAAAAAAACAAGATTATTTTCGTAAAACTGTAAGGGCAAATGGTATTTCCGCAAGCAAATCAGTGGGGCGAAGAGAAAGAACATCTTTTTTAGATTTTATCCAATTGTCTGCAATCCAGCCATGGACGAAGGTGGCGGCACAAACCGCTCTGAGACCAGTGACTTTTGGAGTTTTTTGGGCTAAAAATGCAGCGATTATTCCCGCGAGCACATCGCCACTTCCTGCCTTTCCAAGAGCTGGATTTCCCGAAGTCACGCTGTAGATTTTTTTTCCGTCGGCGATGAGAGTGGCCGCTCCTTTGAGCACAACAATGCACTGCCATTTTTTTTGTGCTGCGATGACCGCGTCGCTGCGATGGGCATGCACCCAAGTTCTGGATTTGTTGAGCAGACGACCCATCTCTCCTTCATGGGGAGTTAATATCCAGTCAGATGGGAGCATTTGTGTTGGCTGGAGAGCCAACCAATTGAGTGCTTCCGCATCAAGGATCACGTTTTTTTGTCCCGTTTTTTGCCAGTGACGTACCCACTGTCCGATGGACTTGGGTTTACGATAACCAGGTCCCAACACGGCCGATGAAAACTTCAGCTTTTTTAATTGGACTTCGGTGGACGCAAGAAAGTCGGGATTCTGCAAAAGATTCTGTTTTGTGGATGCTAATAAATAGACATAGCCTGCACCGCAGAGACTGGCTGCCTGGGCCGCCATTAGAGCGGCCCCCCACATACCTGGGCTGCCGGCAACGACACACACTTTACCGCCTTGCACCTTGCTGTCGGTTTTATTGCGCGTTGGAAGATCTTGTTTCAGAGAAGCTTTTGTATAAGGATTAGGTTTCATAGCCTCTTTTAGCATCTTCTTGAAATTTGTTTTATAAAAAAGCACACTAATAACGTAGGGGGTGTGAATGAACATCTATCGCTTTTTATCCTTGGCTTTTTATCCTTGGCTCTTTGTCCAGTTTTCATCTTTCAACTCTCTTTTTCCGCCCCTGCTGCAAACGCCGTGGGAGCCGGTTTTAAGGCACAGGATGTGGCAAAACTGAATGGATTTAGAAACACTCACCAACTATTTTCGTCGGCTCTTTCGGGGACCGACACTCCTCCTCGTCTGGCTGCGGCTATGACCGCGCAATTGGCCAAGAAAAGTCTCGCTCTCTCTGAATTTAAACCCATGACTGATGGAACTGTGCAATTTCAACTGCAAAATAAAAATCATATTTTTAGTCGCGAGGCCGGCAATCGCTTTCGTTTGGACGGACAACTTATCGATCTTAATTCCAAAGAGTGGCCGACGGATGTAAGCCTTCAGATACTTCCGCTGTTTGGTTTGCCTGTATTGATTGAGTCCGCAGAGGCAGTGGCTCCATTGGCGATTCTGGTCGTCGGTGCACTAATCGTCATTCTTGGCGGCGTTGTTTGCTCAGCCCCCAATATCAAGATTTCGGGAGCGAAAACTATCAGTTTGGGCAATACGGCCGCAGAACGCGCCATCACCGAAATAATTCGTGATGCTCGCAACCAAGTTTGCAAAGGTGGATGTGACATTGCCTGCGCAGCGCCCGCAGGGGGAGAGTTTGATCATCTCGCCTATTTGAATGGACTGTGCAGTGAGGTTGCAAAAACATATTCAACGTTGGAAGACCTGGAACGCGGCTCCCAAGAGTTCGAGCCAATCGTAAACCCTCGCCAGGTTCGACGAAGTCAATTGATGGCAGAGGTTTCCAGAGTCAACTATCAACGCAGTCAAAACTTAGCTCTTGATGGCGTCGATCAGCAAATTCTTTCGGGCTTAACGAGCGATCCAGACATCATGAAGTGGTGTGTGTCGCGAACATTTACTGGGACTCAAGGAGAAGTAATTCCACAGCCCAACCGTCAGCCAGCCGTCGTTCAATAGCAGTTCAATAAAGACTCAGTAGAATCAATAGGGTCGTTGCGGAGGGCGAGTTAAAGTTGCTCTGAAGGCGTCTTCATCCACTTGGCCGCCACTTTTTACAAAGTCTTTTAAAAATCTACTTTTACGACTTGTTTTAATGAGTTGCTCCTTCACAGTTTGCGCGTCGACATTATAACCGTCGGCAAAAGCATGGGCTATCACGCGCGAGACTTCGGCTGCAGCGTGGGACGTCCATCCCGTGCTGTGATTGATCCATTGATTACCCACGTTGTCGTCGTAGTGATAGGCTGCGAGGACAGGAAGATTATCGGCTCTCATCGCTAGATCCACCGCTGCCCCGTAATTTGTTAGAATATTTCTGCCCGATTCCGGATCAACATTGACTGAAATAACTCCATCCGATGTGACTGATGTCACGGATATCACGTTGGCGTTCTCCCGGGAAAATTTGGCGGGGCAATAATCAAAGTAGTCAAGATTACGGCCGGAGTTGCCAGCGGCAATAACAAAAATAATTCGCGGATAGCGTTTAAAAATTTGTGACCACGCGTGTTCTTCCAGTGGTAAAATTCCACAGTCGGAGCCAAAGCTCATATTCACGATCTTCACTCCCCGCGCAGAAAAATTTTTGAGCACTTCGGAGACGTTAAAAATATCTTGTTGATTGCCATACATTCTGCGCACAAAATGGATCGCAATATCATCCCGTCCATGAATGATTCGACTTGTGACCCGAGTTTCATGATCTAAATTGGGCTGTAGAATTCCATCTTTAATCACTTGATCCATGGGCCACGGACTCCCAAGCGCTTGGTCCATCCAGCGGGGAAATCCAACTCCGTTGTTTGCTTGGAACAACTGGTATTCGCAGGCGTTTAAACTTTTTGCCTCGGGCTGTGCTTCGAGTTTTTGCAATCGTTTTTCTAATTCCGAACGGATAGAAAGGAATTTAGCCAGACCGGGATGATTGTAATCTACACCGGAACCGATCACACCCACCACTGTTTTAGGAGAGTCGAAGACATAGGCCCCGTAAATCGCTCGCAATGATTTTATAGGATAGCAGTCTTCGGCGAAGGCGCTGAGTGCCGAAAGTAGAATGGTGAAATAAATCAATTTTACTTTCAATTGAGATTTCCTTGGATGTTTTCGATGCACTCTTGTTGACGACCCGCATGAGAATTAAGCGCTGCCTTTACGAGTTCTGCTAAAAGTTTAGCGGGCTTACGCACCAAACTCTCCTGGTTCCCCTGGCAGCTGTTACTCGGTACATGAGCAAAAAAGAATTTTTGCTCATTATTTTTCAAAAACTCGTGGTAGAGAGTATTATTGCAAACAAATGTTCCGGCATTTTTCGACACTTTAAGCTGTTGACGGGTGGTTCGCGAAAGGGCGCAGTAAGTTGAGATGGTTTCAGTGTTTGCAAAGAGCTTTTCTGGGGCTCCCACCTTGATCCATTCATTTTCAAGAACGGTTCCCTTGTTGTCGGCGTAGGGGTAGGAATTAATGTTATGCGCAACTAGCTCGATCTGCGTGCCACAACCATCTCCCATGCCCAGCGAAATTTTCAAATCAGGCTTCACTTTGCGTTCGCAGGCGGTGGATTGTTTAAAGGCAGTATTATAAACCGTATCGAGTTCGCACAAATAAACCACGGCACCTTGTTTTTGTAATCGACCTACCAGATCTCCGGCCACTGACTTTGAGTTATTTACCGTACCCCCAAGGTAAGGTTTAAAAAATGTAACTAAAACAACGGGGGCGTCCTGCACTTGGGCATGAACTTTCGCACAAGGAACTAAACAAAAAACTGAGAAAATAAAAAAGATAAAATGACCATTTTTCATTGCCACAGATATACAATGATTGAGTCTGAAACCGGGATGATTTTCAGACTCCGATGTTAAAAATACAGAAGTGACTGGTTATTTTACAGTGAGTTAGTTTAAGTCCATTTCAAAGTTACCGAAAACACTCGTAAACTCCTGTTCAGTAACGGATTTGCCATTGATATGATATTTGGCTGTTAGCAGAGCCGTTTCGGGGTTAACCCCTGCAGCGAAGTTTGGTAAAGTTGCCGTAATATAACCTACCACTTTGAAGTCGATATATTTCTGAGTGAGTGTCATTGAGACCGACATCTGTTGTGAAATAGTTTCTCCTGTTTGCGTGTTGAGCTGCAGACTTCCGGTCATTTTAGCGGACACTTCCGAAATAACTTGGCCAAATGTTTGACTCTCAGCGATCATCAACGCGCTCATATTCATCGAAAGATTCACTCGCTCCGCACTCACCAAGGCAAAACTCATTGCTGTTCCACTGGTCGTCCTGGAAGACGTGATGTCTAATCCCAGGGCCGTTGGACTATTTACGTTGGCTTTAAAAGACTCTTCAGTTTTTACGACGACAGAATAGCCATTGCCCGTTTGTTTTGGCGACGACGTTACACTTTGAGAATAGGAAAGCGGACATTGCGATCCACTGATCGAAAAAAGTGACTGCGGCTGTTTCATGTCAATATTTGTCGGCCCATTGACCGGCCCATTAATCAGGCCATCAATCGACGTATCTGGCGATCCGCTGGAATAAACCTGGCATTGATTGGTTTGTTTTGCTTGGTCCATTTTTTCGACCAGTTCTTGTTGCGGTTTTGTCAGCGCAAGGGTTCCGGGATTTTTTTCGATAACAAATCCACCAAAATCGTCTGTGTTATTTTCTGCGGGATTTTGAGTCACCAGCGAAACATCTTCGATGGATTGGTTCAATCGGAGGACGCTTTGTTTTTGTGTGTCCGTTAATTCCGCAAGGCCTGCGCCTGGAATTCCGCCACCCGAGTTTTTGCTGTCACTGCAGCTCACTGTAAGAATTAAAAAAGAAATAAAAAAGATTTGCTTTGTCATTGATTCCCCCATTTTGTTTATGAAGGAAGGAAATCAAAATAGGTTATAGCTGTCAACCCAGTTTGTTTGCAAAATCGATGTAATCTTTTAAAACCTCACGGAGACGATCTTGATTTTTTATATCTAGAAGTTTTCCTTGTGCATCAAAAGCTTCGTGGGCTTTTGCGAGGCCGAAGCCCTGGGGATAGAGGAAGGCACCCAAAGATTCGAAGGGTTGGCGCGAATGTACAAGTGTTCGGACTCCCGCCATGGCTCCTGGTGATGCCGCCATCAAAAGTACGGGTTTTTTATTAAATGGATGGGGCTTTAAACGCGAAAGCCAGTCGATGGTATTTTTGAGCGGACTTGAAATTGAACCATTGTATTCTGGGGAAACAACAATCCAAGCATTTGCAGATTTTAATTTTTCGCCAAGTAAGTTAACTGCTTCGGGAAACTTTTCGGTTTCGATATCACCGTCGTATACGGGAAGATTGAGAGGCTTGAGATCGATGAAGTCAGCTTGCGTGCCTTCTGGTAAAAGATCTTTGGTCGCTAGAAGTAGTTTTTTATTGAGAGAGTCTTTTCGCAGACTCCCGCAGAACAAGGCCACTTTCACAACTACCCCGCTGTTTCAATGATGAGCAAAATAATTCCGATGATGGAACCACCGGCAATGATTCCTGCGCCGATGGATTCTTTATTATCTACAATACTTTCATAAAAACCAGAACGTTTAGCTTTTGGCTTGTTTTCTAATATCCAAAAAATAAATGCGCCCATAAACATTAAGAACACATCCGTGAATGATAAAACAAATGGTAGACCAAAACCGACTGGTGAAATAGGAAATTTGCCGTCCGTTTTTTTGATAAAAATCTCCATGACAACACCCAAAACTGCGCCAACTAAAATAGCAAATTGTGCTGTAACATGAAGTGCTGAAATCCCTTTAGAAAGGACTTCTGCAACAGCTTTCCAAACTAAAGCTCCCGGCATTGGGAATTGTTCGGTGCCAAAAACACTAATATCACCATGGAATAGCATGTAGAACACAGGGACTGCAACCAACCCACCAGCGCACATACCAATAACATGTCCCACCGCCTGCTGCCGTGGTTTTGCTCCAAGCATATAACCCGGCTTAATATCCATCAGTAAATTACTAGCATTTAGGCAAACTTCCGAAGTCACACCAGCAGTGAGTAAACTCACATTCATATTTCCAGGAGCTAAAAAGCTAAAGATAACCTGCGTGATTTTTGCAAGAGCACCCCCCGGAGTCACTGCGGTGAGACCCGTTGATTTTACAGCCATGATACTCAATACAAATACAAGTGGCACTGCAATCAAGATCAACCAGTAATCAATACCAAAAAAAGCATTTCCCATAATTGCAAGAGCAATACCAGTCACGGGAATTCCCACCATAGATACTCTGGACGGCAATTCAATGTCGGCCAAAATATCTTTTTTCTTTTCTTTCTTTAGTGATTTTTTTTGAAAAAGGTCCCTTATACTTTGCTTCGTAGAATCTGAGGCAATGAAAGAATAGAGCGATGACGTCGTCATCAGTGCAGCACCACCCCACAAAGACCAAAGTGATATATTTTTGAAACCACCACCGACGATAATCCCCTTTTGTATCATGATCGGAGCCAAAATGGCGTAATTAATAATTCCACCCAACAACATGGACATTGCAACTCGCATAGACATCAACATACCTGTTCCCATCATCACAATGGACGTGTCAAAACGCAAAAGCAGATCCTTCATTGGCGTACCTAAAATCGTTGGCGTGTAGAACTTATAAATAAATTCATCCCAATAATGCGGAATCGCCAAAAAAGGTGCTCCAATTTTTGTGAGTACAGCTTCGTTTCTCAAAAATTCAATCAACGCAGAGACTCCAGCTCCAGCAGCTAAAAATTTAGCTCTTAACATACCAACTTTTGCATCCGATGTGTGTAAGTTGGACATAACTACGCCGGCGGCATATCCCTCTGGAAATGGAAGTTGCTCTTCATTGATTGCGCGTTTCTTTAACGGAAAAGCAAAGAAAACTCCGAGTAAGCCTAGTGCTATGATCCACAAATAGACCTGCCACATCGGAGGTATGTTTCCAGAAACCATCATATAACCCGATATCGACGCCATGAGAGGCGCTGTCATATACCCGGCACTCGTTGCAATGGATTGCATCGCATTGTTCTCAAGAATCGTCATATCTTTGGCAATATTTGCTTTGGATAAAAGTTTAAAAACTGCAAAAGAAACTATAACCGAAGTAATTCCAACTCCCAGCGTCCAACCCGTGCGAATACCTATATAAAGGTTTGTAAGACTTAAAATCATACCAAGCACCGCACCGGTGATTGCCGAGCGCAATGTGAGCTGGGGCATGTCCCCTTTGTAAACGTTTTTTAACCACCACTCGTCTTTTTGCTGAAGTGTCCAGGTTTTAACTTGCTCTTCATTGAGTTGTTTTAAAGACATGGAATCCCTTTGCTGGAATTATTTTGTGCAATTATTTGCTACAGTTTTCGACGATTTCAGTACTCAGACTCAGTGAAACTGCCGACCAGGTTTTTGATTTTCCGTCAGAACCTTTATGGAGGTCATAGCAAACTTTGTTGATCGACTCGAGGGGCTTTTTCATTTTAAAGTCCATGATGTCGATGTCGGTTTCGGCTACATATTTTGTGCCGTCGATTTTCATGCGAAAGGGAACAACTTTACTCACGCCATTCATATCGATTTTGATTTTGCTAATGGCAGGACTGTAGGAAACGATCTGCCCTTTGATTTTTGTACCGATGACTTTTTTGAAAAAGAATTTTTTGAGGTTGTCATTGCGTCCTGGGTCGCCCGACTCTAAGCCTTGCGGATCGATTTCAATGGACGTTTTTTCGAACAGTTCTTGTGCACTGCTCGCCGTTGGCGGTGCATCAAGAGTTAACACAGGAAAGCTCGCAAGCACACCCTTCTTTTCGGTGAATTTATAGGCTGTCCACTCGATTTTAAGAGCATCAGGCTTATAGGAATAGGTGCATGAACCGGCTGGCGACTGGGCTAAGACTGTAAGGGCAGAGAATAGAACTGCTATGAACACTGAGGACCTCCATTATTACAATGAAGGTCATGGTATTAAAAACTCAGTTTGTTAGCAACTGGTTATGAAGACCTAACGAGCTTTTTCGTCCAGGATGAGATAGAAGAGCACTGAGTTTCGGCGATGTCGCAGAACTGCACCCCGTAGGATTTACGTTCCTGACTCCAAACCACTTTGCCAAGCACTTGAACTCGCTCTTTGCCATCTGGACTCATGATGTTCATTTCCACAATTCCACCCTGCTCGAGCAATGCTTCCGTATCAATCTTCACGCCACCTAAAGAGATGGAACTCACAGAGCCAACAAGCTCTTTGTCGCCAACGCTGATGCGCACTTCTGATTTAATATTATAACGTTGATAAGCGCGGCGATCGTCTTCTTCTTTGCGACGCATTTTAAGCACAAACGCTACCGCAAATGGACTCAACACAATGAGCATTAATAGTCCGCGACCAGCAAGATCCGCTGAAGACTCGCCAGAAATTTGCTTAACAAGACCGCAACCGCCGCTGGCACCGGAGTCAGAGGCCACGCTGCGGCTGGCTGTGTAATCTGGCTGAGTGGTACTGATGGCATTGTTTTTTGCATAGTAAACAGCTTTATAAACATTCACTCGAGCGTTTGTGGTCACTTTGCCATTCACATTTCCCACATTCGAATCATTTTGGCCGTAAAGAATTTGCCCCGCTTGATAGCCGTTGATTTCTTGACCCGCTTCGCGCTCCATAAGGGCAATTATTCCGGCCACCAATGGTGCCGCCATGCTGGTTCCAGAGGAATATGCGTAACTGTCGTTGGGCAAGGTACTTAAAATTCCAACCCCCGGGCTGGCGATGTCGACCGTCGAGCGTCCAAAGTTTGAAAAACTCGCCATGGTGTCGGTATCGCTGGTCGCTGCGATGGAGATTAAATTTCCTACGGTGTAGTTTGAAGGATAGGTCGGACTGTTGTCGTTATTGTTACTGGCGTTTCCAGCTGCCGCAACGAAAGTAAGACCGTTGGCATAAGCCTCAACGATCGCATCTAATAAAGCCGCACTGTAACTTCCGCCGCCCCAAGAGGCATTGATGACGGAAGCTCCGTTTTCGATGGCGTAATAGATGGCTTCGATGGCGTCGGAGGTGGCACCACTACCGGTGCTGTCCAAAAACTTCAGCGGCATGATTTTGATTTTGGCTGGAGTGAGCGTCAAAGCGAAAATATCTTGAGTCACACCGAGAATAATTCCCGAAACATGGGTTCCATGGTCTTCGTCGTCCATGGGGTTGTTGTTGTTCGCGACAAAGTTCCAGCCGCGAATGTCGTCTATATAACCATTATGATCATCGTCGATTCCATTGCTCGCGATTTCGTCGGTGTTTCGCCAAACGGCATTGGCATCAACAAAAATTTCGTGATTGTAATCCAAGCCCGTATCGATCACTGCCACTACGGGAACGACAGTTGAGGTTGGTGCTAAAATAGCCCAAGCTTCTTCCACTTGAATCGCAGCGTCTGATTGATAGTAGGTGGGGACGGCAAAAGAGGTCACTCCCGAAGCACTGATTGAATTCATGGCTTCGGATTTCGAAAATTTATTGCTCTCGAGGCCCGCGCTTTGTTTCCTAAATATATAGTTTGGCTCCGCGTATTCCACATTTGGATCAGCACGTAGTTGCTGCACAAGCTGCTCGACGTTTTGTTGTCCCGCTTTTGCCTGAAAATGGTGGGTGTTTAAAAGATTCCAGGATTTTTTAAGATTCACGCTAAGGCCGATAGCCTTGCTACTAAAACTGGCGCTGCCCGCCTGTTCTTTTTTAAACTTAACAATCACTTCGCCAGGAACATATTCTTGAGCCTGTGCCAAGCTTGAAGTCAACAAAAGCGCGCACCAAATCGTTGTAATGTAACTACAAAATATAGGCAAAATACACCCCTTGCTGTACTTAGATCCTATCGGACGAACGAAAAAAAAATAAAGTAACTAAGGGAATCTTTGCCCCCTTCATGACCGATTCTCAACTTGAGACAATTGCGGCATCTCATGATGAAACCATTTTTACTTTTTTATATATTTTCCCTTTTTTCAGAATGTTAAAAATAGGACGCGGACATCGTGTCCTCAACCGCAGAGTCTTACGCCATCCTGGCGCTGCGGAGGTCCTATTTTCAACATTCTGAAAAAAGGAAAAATATATAAAAAAGCAAAAATGGCCCACGTGTGCCCAAAATGCTAAAAGTTATCTTGCGATGACTTTTTGATGTTGCAGTTCATGTGCGGGTATCGAGTGCGAGATTTATAAAGTTTAATTTTTACTTCTGGTCAAATTTTCGAGAATCTTACTAAATGGGACCTCTGCAGCGCCAGGATGGCGTACGACTCTGCAGTTGAGGGCACGATGCCCGCGTCCCATTTAGTGAGATTTCGAAAATTTGACCAGAAGTAAAAATTAAGCTTTATAAATCTCGCGCGGCACACTCTCGTGTGCCTGCTGAGTTTATCTATTGGGAAATTACTTTTTCGTTGATTGTGATGGATGCGGTTTTGCGCAATTGATCCATCCAACCCTGAAATGACTCATAGGATTTTTGTCGTTCCATGATTTGTTTGAAATAATCCATGGGTTGATCTTTTTTTGCTGTGGCCGTCGGTGAAGCATCGATGCTCTTTAACTTCACAAGATAGTAACTTCCATCTTTTTCCACCACGTTTTTGTAAACGGGATTTTGTGGAGTGAGCGTGAGGGCTGCGCTTAACACTTCGTTATTGTCGCCGAGTTTGGGCACCATCATATCGCCCAAACCAAAGGCGCCCGTTTCTTCCCATGTCCAGCCTTTTTGTGCAAGAAAGGCGTCGACGTTTCCAGAAGTTAACTTCTCGTTGATGTTTTTAACCGCGTCTTGTTTTTTGTTTTGTTTGATCAGAGT
This sequence comes from Bdellovibrionales bacterium, assembly GCA_031429075.1. Classification (GTDB taxonomy): domain Bacteria; phylum Bdellovibrionota; class Bdellovibrionia; order Bdellovibrionales; family JAGQZY01; genus JANPLN01. Next base: position 30,180 of record JANOYW010000034.1, read on the forward strand.
CAACGCTACTTGTTTTTTAACAGCTTCAAGCGATGGTGCCGTTGCATCACGCTTTTCGTTAACCATTAAGATATGATAGCCAAAAGACGATTTGAAAGGCTTCGAAATAACGCCAACGGGTGATGTAAATGCAACTTGATCGAACTCTGGCACCATACGACCGCGCTCGAAAAAACCTAAGTCCCCACCAGTTGCTTTTGAACCAGCATCTTCCGTCCATTTTTTTGCCATTTCAGTGAAGTTTTCTTTTTTCACCTGGGCAGCGATTTCGGTGAGCTTGGCCAATGCCTTTTCGTCGGTCATTTGTGGCGAAGTTTTAATTAAAATATGTTGAGCGCGAACACCTTCTTTTTGCTGAAAAGTCGCCTTGTTGTTTTCGTAATACTCACTGACCTTTTTCGCTTGCGAACTGAGATAGTCAGTAACCTCTTTGTCGCTGATATCGGAATCAGAAACCAAGTCTTGCGGTGCTTTTTTGATAAACTGCACGTTGAGCTTAACTTTCGAAACCACGTCTTCTTGCTTTTCGATGAGATCGCTGTCGGTGGAGCTCTTTTGATAGAATTCATTCATTTTTTGCACAAGCATGTCTTCGATGATTTGCTCCTCAAAACGCCCTTCGTTGAGACCCTGAGCACGCAGCAGCTCTTTGTAGCGAAGTACCGAAAAAACACCTTTGTCTTGAAACTGCGGAATTTGTCGTAAAAACTCGCGAATCTCTTCGTTGCCCACCACGATGCCCTGATTTTTAGCGGCTTGAATAATTAACTTGCGGTTCACCAGACTGTCCACAACCTCGCGATTGAGTCGTTTGCGTTCTTCATCTGACATTTTGGCCGCTCCACGGCTTTCTTGCACGCGATCCAAGTAACGTGAAAATTCTGTGTAGCTGATGGTTTCGCCGTTGACCTGAGCCACCGACGAGCCCGATCCCATGAAGTCTACATCTGGCGAATAGCCAACAAACAAAAAGATGAAACACACCAAAATTAGCAGCAGCCAACCTGCGATGTTGAAGATCGGATTTTTTCTTTTCTTATAAATACCTTCGAACACGAGTCCTCCTAGGAATCAAACCGCCCATTACAAAATTTTTCCGCTTTTTTTTCAAGGAGAATTGTTGATATCAAAGAAGTTTTTGTTATTGTAATGAGGAATGGAATTTCTTCGACTCGATTTTCGAAAATTAGTCTCTATCGCCGCTTTTTTAAGCGTTTGCGTCCTAATTTATACACTGCAACAGTCTTTTGGGCCGGCCGACAATGCCATGGCACCCAATTTTTTAACTGCGCAGATTCAACCTTATTACAACGCAGCTGCTGAATCTATTGGCAAAACTGTTCGCCAGTACGTGGATCTTCTTTCAATCAAGGAGCAGCTGCAGACTCTCAAGGCAGAAAATCAAGCGTTGCAGGCTCAGCTGCAAGTTCTCGAGGAGATTCGAGCTGAGAGCGAACGCCTCAAAAGCATCTTCAACTTGCGCGACACCCACCCTAAATACGATTTTGTGATAGCAAAAGTGACGGCAAAAGATCTTTTTACCGATCACTACTCCCTCACCATCTCAAAAGGCTCCGAAGATGGCATCGAAAAACTGAGTGGCGTGATCACAGGAGACGGCGTGATTGGTTACGTCGTGGACGTTCAAGCCCACTCGTCGCGACTTTTGCTAGTAAGTGATCGTTTAATAAGCATTGATTCCACCGTGCAACGAACTCGTGGCCGAGGAATTATCTCTGGGCACTCGCGAAATGAATCCGTTCTCAAATTTATTGATCGTCCCCAGGACATCGCTCCGGGCGACCTTATTGTGACAAGTGATGATCAAAAAATGTTTCCCATTGGCTACCCCATAGGCAATGTGGTCTCGGTGAGAGTAAGCCCCTTTGGCGTGGGCCATACGGCGCTGGTACATCCTATTGTTGATTTGCGAAAACTCGACGAAGTGATTGTGCTCCGGGTGAAAAAATGATGCGCGCTCAGCGAGTTTTTTTGTTTGTGCTCCTTATTATCTCGTGTTTTTTATTTGAAACCACTGTGTGGTTTTCGTGGGTGGGTTACATTCCCTCTCCCAACCTTTGGACGCCGGTTTTGGTTTACCTTATCATTAATCGTGAAAACCCAAAACGCTTGGGCTGGCTGGCCACGTTTTACGTCCTTCTTCTTACCTGCACCGTGGCTTTACCTCTGCAAACGCTGCTCGCGCTATGCGCCACTCTAATTATCTTGCGATTTGTGCAAACAAATTTTTCCACCTTGAGCATCTTTGACCTTGTGCTGTTTAGCTCTGGAGCCATGTTTACGTTTCCAGTGCTTTACAGCGCCGTTGATTTTATGATCACCTCTGAATTTCATTTCGATTTTTTGTTTCACTTTCTTTCGCTGCTTATCTCATTCCCGCTGATTCCGGGAGTACTGCTATTGTGCCGAAAAATTGACACGTCATTTTCACCTCACACATACAATAATTTGGTACTTGAATTATGAATATTCACATCAGCTACGAAGAACCTGCCCTCCGAGAGCTGCAAAATAGAGGCAGTCTTCTTTATATTGCCTTAGGCTCACTTTTTTCTTTTCTTATTTTGCGGCTTATTTACTTACAGATGATTCAAGGAAGTGCGTTGTATGCCTTCTCTGAAAAAAACTTACTCAAAGAGATTCGCGTGCAGCCACCCCGTGGCATTATTTACGACCGCAATCATCGCATCATTGCCGAAAATTTACCAAACTTCGCTTTAACACTTTCGCCTCAGTATATTAAAGATCTCCCCCCTCTCGCCCAAGAGATCGGTCAAATCGTTGGTATTCCCAAAGAAGAAATCATCAACAAGTTTAAAAAAAACTCACGCATCAACGGCTCCTACCGTCCTGTGACGATTAAGAACTTTTTAAACAGAACCGAGATCAATCGATTGGAGCTTTTAAAAATCGATTTTCCGGGAATCGATATCGAAGAACTTATCTTTCGCGAATATCCGTATCGCGATGCTTTCGCCCATGCCATTGGTTACATTAGCGAAATCTCCGACACGGAACTTCCGCGCTTGCGCGAAAAAGGCAATCGCATAGTTCAACAAGGCGATGTGATTGGAAAAAGTGGCCTCGAGGATCGCTATGACGATTTTGTTCGCGGTGTGACGGGCATTTCCTATGTAAAGGTGGATGCCAAAGGCCGTGAAGCTCTCGGTGAGTCCCTTAAGTTTTTAGGCACTATCGAAGATCTACCACCTAAAGCCGGTCAAAATATCGAAACAACTTTGGATCTGGATCTCCAACTGGCCGCCCAAGAAACTTTTTTAAAACACAAGCAAACCGGCGCACTCGTGGCGATCAACAAACAAGGCGAAGTGTTGGCGCTTTATAATAACCCGTCGTTTGATCCCGGACTCTTTTCAAAAGGGATCACGAGCGACGTGTGGTCGAAGCTTATCAATAACCCCGATAAACCTTTGCGCAACAAAGCCATTCAAGATCACCATTCGCCAGGCTCCACCTTTAAACCGTTTATTGCTTTAGCAAGTTTACAAGATGGAAATATCAAAGAGAACACCTTAGTTAACGCCCCTCCCGTTTTTATGTTTGGAAATCGTCCCTATCACGATCACACAAAAACCGGGCAAGGCTATATCACCGTTACCCAAGCCATAGAGATGTCGAGCAACGTGTTTTTTTACAAACAAGGCTTGGCTACCGGGGTTGATAAAATCGCGCTTTACACCAAAGCTTTGGGGCTTGGCGCGCGAACAGAGATTGATCTTAAAAACGAAGTGCCAGGACTAATTCCTACGTCTGAATGGAAACAAAAAAATCGCGGCGAGCCGTGGCAAGAGGGAGAAAACATCAGTATCGCCATCGGACAGGGTTTTATTTCTGTAACAACACTGCAACTCGCCACGGCTTACATGGCAATTGCCAACAGTGGCAAAGTGTACAAACCCATGGTGGTTAAAAAAATAATGGATACAGAAAACCGCGTGCTTCAAGAGTTTTCGCCGACACTTGTAAACGATCTTACGGACCCTACCAAACCCTATTTTGTTTCGCCTGATAATTTTAGAATTGTACAAAAAGGATTGTTCCTTGTGGCCAACGGCGATCGAGGAACAGCTCGCGGTGCAAAAATTCCGGGATTTATTATCGCTGGAAAAACGGGAACCGCGCAGGTTCGGGGATTCTCGGCTGATCAGGTTTATGCCAATTGCTATAATCGCCCCAAAAAACAACGTCACAACGGACTGTATATTGCTTACGGACCCTTTGATGATCCCGAAATCACCGTTGCTGTTTTAACTGAAGGCTCATGCTCCTCGAAAGAAGCTGTTCCATTAGTAAAAGAGTTTTACGAATCTTATGTTAAGAAATACCATCCTCAGGCCATTTCGCAAAATTCTGAGTTAGACACCAAGAAGGGCAAACAATGATGAGGCATCCAGGGCTTTCTGTAGGCATTGGGCAAAACACCCTCCTTAAACGATTTAGCTTTTACATGATCCTCAGCGTGCTGATGCTTAACGCTATTTCCTTGATCAATCTTTTGAGTGCCACAACAAATATCGCTAAACATTTAAAGGGCATTTTTTATTCGCAAATTATGTGGATCGTCATCGGCTGGGCGCTTTATTGGCTTCTCACTTTTGTGAGTTACCGCTTCTTCGTTCGCTTTGCTTATGTCTTTTATATTGTAAACATCGGCGCGCTCATTGCGGTGATGTTTATCGGCAAAACCTCATACGGAGCTCAGCGCTGGTTAAATCTTGGTTTTTTTAGCTACCAACCGTCGGAGACAATGAAGCTTGCAATGATATTAGTGCTAGCGAAGTACCTATCCCGCTTTAACCCTTCGGATGGCATCGGTTTTAGAAATCTGTTTGTGCCCATGCTGCTTGCGGGAATTCCCTTTGCGCTCACTGCGAAACAACCAGATTTGGGAACGGCGCTGTTAATTCTCGCGATCTCATCATCTATGATTTTGATGATGCGAGTTCGTATGCATGTGCTGGTCACTGGTTTGTGCGTAGCACTGGTCGCAGGCCCACTGGCCTGGCAATATGGCCTTAAACCCTATCAAAAAAATCGCGTTCTTACGTTCTTGTATCCGAACAAAGATCCACGGGGTGCTGGTTACAATAGCATTCAAGCAAAAATTGCCGTGGGCAGCGGACAACTTTGGGGAAAAGGGTTTAGAAATGGCTCCCAGAGCCAACTTGAGTTCCTCCCCGAAAAACAAACTGATTTTATTTTTTGTGTTCTCAGTGAGGAGTATGGTTTCTTGGGTTGCATCGCAACGTTAGGAATTTACGCCATCTTGCTGCTCGCCATCTTACAGTGTGCGATGACGGCGAAAGATCTTTACGGGGCACTCTTATCCATAGGAGTGTTTTCCCTCGTCATCTGGCACGTCTTCGTGAATATAGGAATGGTGACAGGTTTGTTGCCGATTGTGGGCGTGCCGTTGCCACTCATCTCCTATGGAGGAACCAGCAGCATGACCATAATGGTGGGGCTCGGCTGGATATCCAGCGTCTTTTACCGCAAAGATATGTTCTAAAGGTACGGAGCGACACACTTTTTGGGACTCAATGCATAAAGGCCTTTCTAAATAGAACTTGGCTATTTAGAAAGGCCTTTATGCATTGAGTCCCAAAAAGTGTGTCCGTACCTTTAGATGTGCTTGGTCAGCATTGCTTTGATGCTGTCTTTTGGATGGTTGCCAACAAGTTGGTCCACCATTTTTCCATCTTTAAAAAGCATCAGGGTGGGAACCCCACGTACACTATAAGTTACGGGTGTTTCCTGATTGCTATCGATGTCCACTTTGCAAACTTTCATTTTTGTATCAAACTCAAGAGCCAGCTCTTCGAGTTTTGGCGCCAGGGCCCGACAAGGTCCACACCACTCTGCCCAAAAGTCGACTAACACCGGAGTGCTGGACTTTAGAACGTCAGAATCGAAACTTGCGTCACTGGAATTCATAATATTTTGGGCCATAGGACCTCCTTAATAATCCTTATTATAGTCCATTCGACCAAGGTCTGTCACCTCCCAGAATATTTAAAAGAATTTACTTATTTAGCCGATGTAGGTGCATGGAAAAGAAGTTCAAGGTCCTCGTCGTTGAGGACGACAAAAAATTCGCCGAAACCCTCCTCAGAGTGTTCACTGAAGAAGGCTACGAATGCCATGTGGCCGAAAAGCCGCAAACGGCACTTTCCTTAATTAAAGTTCACTCCTTCGACGTTGCTTTGATTGATTGCATGTTGCCGCAGATGAATGGAATTGATCTTGCACTAAAGATCAAAGAAGTGGCAGGAGATTCTCTGCAACTTTATTTAATGAGTGGAATTTACAAAGATAAAAATTTCTCGGTCAACGCGATTAAAAAAACCGGTGCCCAGTCCTTTTTGATAAAGCCGTTCAACCTTTCTGACCTGGTGCAGATGGTGAATGATTCTTTTAAAGAAGTCACGCGCGAGCTCAGCCTCAAGAGCAAGTCCGTAAAAGGATTATTTCTTCAGGAAAACTTGAGTCAAAACCTAATTCTTGGAATCATTGGTTACAACCCTATAATCAACGGAAACGAACTGCCTTTTATCCTCAACGCGCTGATTACTTATAAATGTACTGGTTCTTTGCGAATTGGAACTCCCCAACAGCAAATCGAATTACACCTACACAATTTTCAAGTCTCTGTGGACAGTGCGAAGATGGCACCTAACAAATTTAAATCTGCCATCATGAACAAAGGATGGGTTCTGCAAGAAGATATAGACACTTTGCACCCCAGTGATCTGGGTGCTCTCAGACTGCTGCAGATGAACATGATCAGCCCCCATGCCTGCATGCAAATCGAAAAAGAAAACACACTGCAAACTTTGGCACAGTTTTTTGTAAACGATAATATCAATGTTAAATACACTGCGATGAGAGTGGAACCACGTCGAGTTGTTTTTGAACACTCCGAAATGGAATCCCACCTTTATCACTGGACAATGAATTCCGACATTCACTGGCTCAAGGCTTTTTACCTCCCGCATATGAATTCCCAAATCCGAAAAATGAATCTGAATCAAAATAAGACACAATTTTTTCCCATCGTGGCTGCCAATAAAAATATTTTACCCATCATGATGAAAAATATTTCGGTGATCGATTATTTTAACGAATCAAAAGTGGATGATGCCACTGCCACGCAACTCTTACATACGATGCTTGTGTTTCGTGAATTTTACTTGGGCGACACTCAGCTCGAGATCAATTACCAATCCCACAAAGAACGTCTCAAAAAATTGCAGGACAGCCTTGAAACTCAGAATGCTTTTGAGCGTCTAGGATTAACGGATAGAGCCAGTGAGCAAGATATTAAAAAGTCCTATCAAGAAATGTCGCAGAGTATGCATCCTGATAAATTGATCAATGCCCCGCAAGAAGTCAGAACGCTTTCTTTGATGGTGTACGAAAAAATTCAAGAAGCTTACAACCAGATTAAGAACCCCGAAAAACGCGAGCTTTATCTTAAGCGCTTTGAACAACAAAAAAAGGAAAACCTGCAAAAAGCCGATCTGTTTTTTGATAAGGCGATTACCTTGCTGTCTCGTGGAGATACCAGCGAGGCCGAGAGAGTACTTTCGGACGCACAAACCTTGGCACCCTACTCCCCACGCTTGAAGCTTTTGCAAAGCTGGGCACATTTAAAAAACAAACAAGTGCCTCTGCCGCAAATCTCGCGCACCTTAAGCAGCCTTCCACCCGAAGAAAAAGAAAGCACTGTGTATATGTACGTAAAAGGCCTCATGCACATGGCCTCCAACGAAATGGATCGCGCACAGAGCTCATTTAAAAATACCTTAGCTAAAGATCCAAATTTTATGCCGGCGCGCAGAGATATGATGAGTCTTTCGAAAAGTGAAAAGAAAGGGTCCTCGAGCATTTTAAATGCCGACCTTAAAGACGTCGTGGGCCTATTTTTCCGCAAAAAATAATGCGGCACCATGTTGTGCATGGAATCGGCTATTTAATAAGCGCCTTCACAAATTTTTTCTTTTTTTCGAGAAGATCAACAGTGTTTCCGGTGACTTCTTCTTTGTGAGAATGCTTGTCGAGATCTTTTGCCGAAAAGACTTTATCTAATTTGGGGACATTCTTTAAAAAATCTTTATATTTTTCGGCACGAATTGGATCACTCGCAGAGGTGGGAATAGCAACACCTCCTGAAACGCGAATAAACTCTTGCCCTACAGCATTCATGCTTCCACTCATCATAGAGCGGTATTTTTGTAAATACTCCGCCACATCTAACTCAAACAACTGACAGACGTTTTGAATCAAGACATCTGGTTGAATCGGCGTCGATAGATTTGCGTCGATCAACTGTCGCTGTGCCGTCTTCAACTTATCTAAGCGCGAAGTAGACCCCACCCAGATAAACTTAGGTGTTCCTCTTTTTTGCCGCACTTGAATAAATTTATTTAAAAACTCATCCTGTGAACCAAGCACCGAGGTTATGACGAGATCTGGAAAGCTCTTTGCTAACCGTTCGTGCATGTCAGCGCCCTTTTGGATCGAAAGGATATTAAACCCGAGCTTTTGCAGAACTGTTCGCGTGAGATTAAACTCTAAATTGTTTTCTAGAATCAAAAGAATATTTCTCATTCTTTTGATTGTGTCATTTGACGCGCCTCGATGGCAATGATAATCTGCTAGGGCTCGAATGAAAAAAAAGATCACGTTTCTTTATATATTTGGCCAAATTCTCCCTACATTTTTAATAGGCATCGTGGTTTTTATTTTTATCATTCTGATGTTCCAGTTTTTAAAACTCACTGAGTTCATTTTGGTTCACAATGTGGCCATAGGCAGCATTTTAGAGCTTCTCATGAATATTTCCATCGGCTTTTTACCCATCATTTTACCGATGAGTTTGCTCTTTTCGGTGCTTCTCACCTATTCGCGCCTCAGTACCGACTCCGAAATCGTGGCCTTTAAGGCTCTCGGTTACTCACCTTACTATCTCGCCTCGCCAGCAATTTTCTTTTCGATTTTTATTTGTGTGATTTCTTCGCAAACCTTGTTTGAACTGGGTCCACGAGCTCGACTTAAAGTCGACACCCTCCTGGGACGAATTGGCAATCAAAAGATTATTAGTACCATTCAAGAAGGAACGTTTTCTGAAAGCTTTTTTAACCTGGTTTTGTACACAAATCAGATCGACAAAGAGGAAAAAATTCTTCGCGATCTATTTATTTATGACAAACGAAACTCCAACAACCCTATAGCCATCGTTGCAAAAACCGGCGAAATCACGACGACTTCAAATACGACAAATCAGTCCGCCGCCATTGTCCTGAAGCAGGGAAACATCTATAAGTTGGGAGACGCCTCTCACACGAAAGTCAAATTCGACACCTACAGTCTGGTTATCTCATCTCCCGTAGTGACCCGTAAAAACGAAAAAGATGCCGACTCTTTCACTTTGCAACAAATCTCAACGTTGCTTTCTGACTCGTCCTTAAGCCCCGCCCAACAGATTGAGTTTTCCTCCGAGTATCATGGTCGCTGGGCCATTGCCATGTCGTGTTTGCTTTTTGGTTTCTTGGGGTCTTCGGTGGGGTCCAGTACAAATCGTCGCTCCAACGCGTCGTCTGGTTTTATTTTAAGTGTGATCTGTATTATTTCCTATTGGATATTATTTGTAGTGGCCAATACCTTATCGAAAAAAATGTACGCCCCACCATTTGTGCTGATTTGGACTCCCAACGTGCTATTTTCGCTGATCACTATTTATGCCTGGCGCAGACATCTCACCAGCTCATAAAGTCCTGCAAGTCTTGAGCGTCACTCACCACAGTGGCCCCTTCGCTTAAAAGTTTTAAATTTCCCGAGGATTCGTAGGAGCCCGGAAAATCTGGCACAGTTGCTATATGAGCCCCCTGCTCGAGAGCGTATCTCACCGTGATCATACTTCCGCTCTTGATCGCACATTGAACGACCAGCAAATGGTTGGACAGCGCTGAAACAAGTCGATTTCTTTTTATGAAGTGATGGCGATTCATCCTTTGCCTGGGCAAGTATTCCGATAGAAATAAAATGTTTGCCTGGTGAGTCCAATGCGCTAACTCTGCGGGATAAAGTTCTTCGAATCCGCAGGGCAAAACAATGACACACTTTTGTCGATGTCGGAGGGCCACCTGGGTTGCTTTTTGATCGATTCCTCGAGCTCCACCGCTGACGACCAGTTTGCTGTTACGGTTTAAAAACCCGCCCAATTCAGCATCCATCCAATTTAAAAAACACGGCGCTGCTTGGCGGCTGCCAATGATCGAAAGAGCGGGCTCGGCGAGGACACCCAAATCTCCCCAGTAATAGAAACAGGCTGGTGGCACCTGTAGGCGCGAGAAACAGGCTGGATACCTTGGGTCGCCCCAAATCAGGCAACGAGATTTATCAAAGGAAGCATAATCGCTCTTGAAAATTATTTTTTGCCGGTCGTATTCTTCGTTGGTCCATTTTTTTAATTCCCGAAGCAATGTCCAAGCTTGCGAACTGCTAACCTCTCGATGTTGTAGGAAGACCGGGAACGGGACTGAAAAAAAATTGCAAAGGACTGGCCACTCAAAGTTTGGTTGCATGGACTGCGCCATTGCAAGAGTTAGCGCTAACCCTCGATTATGCAATGACCTCAGTAACTACCAAAAACTAAAACCGGATTTTTTAGGCGTTGAAACGGAACTTCGGTCCATGGCCGTGCGCGTGTGAACAACCACGGCCGTAGCAAAAGGCGCATTTGTCGAAACAACTTTCACCACACCATTGGAAGTATAAAAATCAATTTTCTTATCAAAGGGGTTTTGAATTTTTAAAACATCACCGATGGTTATATTTCCAGTTTCAGATTTTAAAAACACCACATCGCCTGTGTACCAAATTTCTTTGTCTTTACTCAAAATAGAAATGTCCAATTCCCGAGGCGCCCCTTGGGTATTCATATTAACGTACGCAGGAATATGCGTGATCGCCGCCGAGCCGGTAAGGATTCCGTCGAACTGACGTAATACCTCGGCTTCATAGAGATTTTCACCAATATTTTGGATCACTTTTACAATGCCCAAGATGCGAACTCCGTAACCGCCCTTAAGGTACTCCGGGTTCTCATCGATGATGCTCAACGTATCACCAGCATTGATTATCTTTTCATCGCGTTCAAGAATGATCCGATTGAACTCACCAGACACCATCCGTTCGCCGCCAATAGATTTAACGGTGGCTACAATTTGTGGTTCGACTGAAAATATTTCCCGCGTGAGGTAGAATTCGTTTTTGTATTTCATTTGCGGCCGAGGAATTACCGAGATCGATGACCCCTCATTCAGGTTGAGCAGAGGGCTTTCAATAAAAAAATTGGGTGGCTTGCTATAGAATTTGCTATTAGAGCTCACGACAGGATCTGTTTCGAGCATGATCGTTGGATCCGAAGTTTGCGCAAGGGTCTGCTCGAGCTTCTCCACCGTCATTGATGGAGCCTCTTTAAAGGTACCCAGAGAAAATATAATAGTATCCCCCGGGAAAATAAGATGGGGGTTTGTGATGCCTTTGTTAATCGACCAAAGCTTTGACCAATAATGACCGTCGCCAAAATAAATTTCACTGATATCCCAAAGAGTGTCGCCGACATTTACTTTATAGGTTTGTTCTTGGATGCCTTCGACAATTTTAAACCAATCATCATCTAAAATGGGTTGCTGATAGTGTTGCTCGTAGATGCGGTGCATCCTGGCTTCGAAGGATGAATCCTGCGCAAACGCAGAAATACTCATCAATAAAAAAATCAAACCATGCACGCCAGTTAACAGACTTTTCATGAACACCTACACTTTTAGCTTAAATTTAGTCTAAATTAGATGTGGAAAAGTGCCATTAATATCGGCAAAAACCTCAACCTACAGCGAGCATATTGCATTAAAAACATTCATTTTTTTTGAGTTTCAGGACTTATCCACACAAATTGTGGAACTTTGGTGAAGTCTTAACATTAAAACCTTGATAATATTGAGCTTAAGCGGATTGCGCAAAAAACACTCATCGCTAAACATATGAATTTTATCATAAATATTGAATTTTCCTCCGTTTTTTATTTCATAATTTAAGTTCTTAAATCGATCTTCGGATGTCTGAAAGCCAAATAGAATCCATCTGCTAGCGACGTGAAATTCAATTTGCTAATGCGGATATGCTTTGGATTATTTACGTTGCTTTATTTTTGCGCATTTTATTTTTTGACAGAATTGATGTGGCCCAATTGTTTCCATCGACATTTCACGATGCCTGTGGCAACTGGACTTTTATCCATAAGCTTCACCCGATTTTTTCAGGACTTTTGTGTGGATCTGATCTTCCTGCCGCGCTCAAATCCCTCTTCCTTCAGCTCGGTGTGTTCCATTGGTTTGTGGCCTCAGGCGGCCACTTGGTGTTCCTACAAGCCTTCCTACAACGGCTCCATATCCGTCACTTTGTGCTCACCATGACGCTGCTTTTAGCGTTCAGTATGACCTGTGGTCTGCAACCTCCCATTGTTCGAGCGTTCATGGGGATTTTACTTGTGCGGCTCTCTCTACGTTGGGCTTTGTTTTTAAGGCCCCATCAAATAACCCTGCTTGCGGGCCTTGCTTCGTTACTGGTTTTTCCGCAGTGGTACACGTCGTTTTCGTTTCAATTGAGCTGGCTAGTGGCTTTGGCGCTACCATGGAGCTCCAAACACACTGTGCAGTCGCTGTGGGTTTCGGTGCTGCTGATTCCGCTCAGCTTTCAATGGTCGTTTTTGCATTTGCTCTACAATATCGTTTTAACGCCGCTGTTTTCGGTGGTGTTGTTTCCACTTTCGATTTTATTTTTTGCTTTGGCACCATGGACGTTGATTGGAAACTCCATGTGGGAGTTTGTGATTTTGTGCTGCCAGTATCTGCCGAAGGATCACAATCCTTTGAATCTTCCTTCGCCCATGCTGTGCTGGGTTTATATTTTGGGCATTCACTGTGCGCATATGATTTATCAAAAGGCTCGGCATGCATAGAGCAGTGTTGATTTTTTTTATTGTTATTTTAATTCCAACTGCAATTGCTCTCGAACAAAGAAATTTAATTGTGTTTTGGAATGTAGGACAAGGCTCATGGACAACGTTGATCACCAGCAAAGCGTGCGTGCATGTAGACGTCGGTGGCCGGTGGCGGCCGCTTGTAAAACTGTGTCAGTCGCGAAAAAACTTGCTGTGGTTTACTCATTACGACTGGGACCACATCAGTCTGGCGCGCAAGATTTTTATGACGGCACCCGACACGTGTTTAATGCAAACGGTTCCTCCGCAAATAAAAGCCTTCAAAAGAAAATTTCTCGGAATTGTTCCGCTCTGCAAAGAGACTCTGCCCGGAGTGAAGGTCATCTACCAATCAAATTTCATAGAAAACAACGACAGCTCTGCTTTTATTTTGGCAAAACGAGTCCTCATTACTGGCGACGCAACTCAAAAGATGGAAAAAAAGTGGCTGCACAAAATTCCATGGAAAAATGTACATGTGCTGCTCGCAGGCCACCACGGCAGTCGGACGAGTCTCTCGCCACAGTTGCTCAAAAAATTATCTCACCTGCGAATGGTCATCGTCAGCGCCGAAAAAAAGAAGTACGGCCATCCGCACAAGGAAACCGTGGAAAAACTTTTACGAGCACGCGTGCCGATGATAAAGACGGAGGATTTTGGGAGTGTTGCGTTTGAGTTGTGGAATTCTTCCTGAACTCCGCAATGCCGCAAGCTTACTACCGCTGCGGAAATGAAAGTGACCTTTACCCTGTTTTTAGTACCAGTAAATTATATTTTTATTTAAATAATGGCTTATTCTTTCATATTGGATTTTAAGTGCAGTTCCCGGCGTTATTTCCGGGAACTGCTAGGTCATGATGTCTACAAGTACATAAACGCAAACTGTGCATCTAACCAGTCATTGGCGGCCACTATTTAGGCTTTACGATTTTTAACGGTAGGGGCGCCATCAACTCATCAAATTCCGAAAAAATAAATTTTTGATTTTTGCTCGACCAGACATCGAGCCTCTGAATGTCTGACTTTGCAACGCTCACAGCATATGCAGACTTGTCTGTAGAGATCGTTCCGTTGATGGACTGAAAGTCGTATTCAAGATTTGACTTTGATACCGTAAGTTTTCCGCCAACAATTAAAATTGCTTCTTGTAAAGTAGGTTTCGCGCCAGGTCTGAGGCCCCAAGAGAATGAGGCAACCGCTATTTTGTTGTCATCTAACTTCATCAAAAAGGTGGTTCTTGCGCCTCCATCAAGATCATAAAAGCAGAGAGTACTGTCACCGATAAGATACCAGCTAGTAAGCTCCTTAGTTTCAATCACTTCAGACTTGGCCAGGGAAACCTCTCCTACAGAAATTAGAGTCGCAACTAAAGCGGCAACTGGGAGCCAGTTTATCATTCTTAAATGGTAGTGGTTACTAGTTCCCGTGTCCAAAACCAAAGGTTTGCGGCGCGCTAAATGACTACAAAAGCTCAAAAGACATGACCAGACTCTGCCTGAAATAACTACGGCCAGCCAGACCTCGCCCGCCTATTCAACAAGTGCCATTCTTTTAGGGTCGTTATCTAATTTTGACAAACAGCAAACACCCGTTGCCTTGCGAACACCGGATTGACGCGCGCGTACTGTCGTAGCGACAGTGAAAATTGCCAAAAAAAATGCCCTATCAATTTAAGACAGGGCATTCATGAATAATCTAATTTAAAAATACAAAATTAAAACTGAAGTGCTTTGTAAGGCATTCCAAGATCTTTAGCTACTGGTTCGTACACAACAGTGCCGTTGTAAACGTTCACGCCTTTGTAGAGCGGCGGGTTTTTAGCAACCGCATCTTCGAGGCCCATTTGGGCAATCATGGATGCATACTTGAAAGTGGCGTTGTTCAACGCATACGTAGAAGTACGTGCAACCACACCTGGCATATTTGGAACACAGTAATGAATCACGCCGTCCACTTCGAAGGTTGGATTTACGTGGCTGGTTGGTTTGCAGGTTTCGATACAGCCACCTTGATCAACAGCAACGTCCACTATCACGCTGCCTGGACTCATTTGCGAAACCATTTTGCGGGATACAAGCATTGGAGCTTTGCGACCTGTAATTAACACAGCACCGATCACGAGATCTGACGTTGTTACGCACTCTTCGATGTTTTGCATGTTGGAGAACATTGTCGTTACGCGACCTTGGAAAATATCATCAAGATATTCTAGACGTGAGTGGTTCACATCCATAATGAAAACTTCGGCTCCTAGGCCCACGGCCATTTTTGCAGCATTGATACCAACAACTCCGCCGCCGATGATTGTTACGCGACCGCGCTTAACGCCCGTCACTCCGCCGAGTAGAATTCCTTTTCCACCTTTGTCTTTTTGCAAGTAGTAAGCACCCACCTGAGTTGCCATACGACCTGCAACTTCACTCATGGGAGTTAAAAGCGGGAGTTGCCCGTTTTCGTCCTGAATGGTTTCGTAGGCCACAGCTTTGACTTTCTTTTCGCAAAGAACTTTGGTGAGCTCTGGCTCTGCAGCTAAGTGTAAATATGTGTAGAGAATTTGATTGGGCTTCATCAGATTGTACTCTGGAGGAAGCGGCTCTTTCACTTTCACAATCATTTCGGCTTTTTGATAAATTTCTTCGGCTGTTGCCAAAGTTTTTGCGCCGGCTTTGATGTAATTTTCGTTGCTGATCATGGATCCTAAGCCCGCGTCTTTTTGAACGTAGACTTCGTGCCCTTCTGCCACCAACTGTTTTACATTGGCTTCAGTTAATCCCACACGATTTTCACTAATTTTGATTTCTTTAGGTACACCGATAATCATAGCAACCCCTTTAGTATGTTATGCCAGAGGTTTTATGACACTCCCAGTAACGAAGTCAACAGGCAGTAACGACGTCAATGGGCAGTCAATGGGCAAAAGGAATCTGGAAGGGCGCCATGGGAGGCATTTCCCCTCCCAAATCAATCAGTTTATAACCATCGGACTCGAGCAAATGCAGTGCCAATTGATTCATCAAATCATGCCCGGCCCGGTACAAAACAAGATGTCCCATGAGGGGGCGCCCCAAGGTCATCAAATCGCCCAAAGCGTCTAAAATTTTATGCCGAACAAACTCGTCGGCAAAGCGTAAACCCTCGGGGTTTAAAATTCCTTTGTCATCAAGAACAATGGCATTCGCCAGGCTTCCCCCACGCGCCAAACCCCGCGCACGGAGCGCCTCCACGTCTTTTAAAAAGCCAAAAGTGCGTGCTTGAGCGATGTCTTTTTCAAAAGTCGATACGTTGATGTCGATGTCCATTTTCTGTCGCCCAATGGAGGGATGGGGAAAGTCCACTGTGCACGTGATTCTCAATCCGTTGTAGGGAATGACGTAGGCATGTTTTTCTTCATTGCCTACATACACTGGGCGGTTGACGAAGATATATTTTCGCAGTTCGCCCTGCTCCGACACTCCCGCTTTTTTGAGCTCATTGTAAAAAACCATGGCGCTGCCATCACAGATCGGGATTTCTGGTCCGTTGAGCTCGATGAAGACGTTGTCAATTCCCAACGCCGTCAGCGACGACAAACAATGCTCCACTGTGGAGACAGAGAAGTTTTCATTTCCGAGAGTGGTGGCATAGGCCGTGGCTTTGACATATTTTGCAAGCACTGGCACTGATGGACGTTCTGGCAAATCACTGCGCACAAAGTAAACGCCGGTATTGGGCGGCGCTGGGCAGAACGAAATTTCTGCGCTGGCTCCTGTGTGAAGCCCGATGCCCTCGATAGTCACTTTCCGTCTCAACGTTTGCTGCAACAACATATATCAACCTTTTAATTAATCCGTCGTAATTAATCCGTCTAAAAACTTAAACCTTCAAAATGCTTTTTGGCCAAATCTGTGGCCACGCGACCGCGAGGAGTTTTTTGCAAAAGCCCTTCTTGAATCAAAAACGGCTCATACACTTCTTCTAAGGTGCCTTTGTCTTCCGAAAGCGCTGCAGAGAGAGTTTCCAATCCCACGGGCCCGCAAGCAAATTTTTCGATAATTACCAATAGGATTTTTCGATCCATTTCGTCCAAACCTAAATTATCCACTTCCATCTTGTTAAGCGCATGGGCGGCCAACTCCATACTGATCACACCGTTGTTTTGAATTTCGGCAAAATCGCGCACTCGGCGCAATAAACGATTGGCAATTCGCGGTGTGCCCCGGCTTCGTCGTGCCAGTTCCATGGCGCCATCATCTTCGATGGTCACGTTTACAAGAGCTGCAGATCGACGAATGATTTGTACCAGCTGCGTTTTGTCGTAAAAGTTTAAGCGCTCTACAATTCCGAAACGATCGCGAAAGGGAGCATTTAAAAGCCCAGCGCGTGTTGTTGCACCAATCAAAGTGAATGGGGCCAGCTTGAATTTCATCGTGCGGGCGCCAAGCCCATCGCCGGTGATGATATCCACATAAAAGTCTTCCATGGCGCTGTATAGATACTCTTCGACAACACGTTGCAGACGATGGATCTCATCAATAAACAAAACAGAGTTCGGAGTCAGGCTGGTTAATATCGCAGCGAGATCGCCTTTTTTATCCAGCGCAGGGCCGCTTGTGGTTTTAAGATTGGCTCCCATTTCGTTGGCAATCAAATGGGCCAACGTGGTTTTGCCTAAACCTGGAGGACCACTAAACAGCACGTGATCCATGGGCTCTTGGCGGCGCTTTGCAGCCTCGATGTAAATTTGTAGTTTTTCAACAATACTTTTTTGTCCTGGGAACTCGTCAAAGCGGCTGGGCCGCAGGGTGTTTTCCCACAGGCGCTCACCGTCTTCGCGGGTTTCGCCCAACACATCTCTTTCGTTTTCGATCATCGTCCGCCTCCTAGTGAGCCCAAGGCCGAACGCAATTGCTCTTCGAAAGGTTTTTTACGATCCACTTTTTTAACGATCTCTTGCACATCCAAGGGTTTAAAACCCAGATTTGTAAGCGCTGAATAAAGGTCATCTTGGCTTACAGTTTTTCCGGCTTCCAGAACGAGCTTCCCTTTGAGTGTGAGAATCATTTGTTCGGCGATCTTCTTACCAACTTTGGGCAGGAGAGTGAGCGCCTTCACATCTTGTTGTTCGATGGCGTCGATAATGTGATCGAGCGTTGCTCCTGAAAGAATCTGAATGGCCATCTTAGGTCCGATTCCATTTACTTTAAGAAGGCTTTCAAATAATTTTTTCTCCACCTGCGAGGTAAAACCAAATAGCTGAATGAGATCTTCGCGAACATGAGTATAGATCCAGAGGGCGGTAGTTTTGCCCTCGGGCAATTCAGAAATGGTGTTCGTGGAACACGCCACTTCGTAGCCGACACCTTGCACATCTAAAATAACGGAGGGTGGTTCGCACAGCTTCACTGTTCCCTGTAAATAGCCAATCATAATTTATTTTTCCAAATCATAAATCGATTCCTGTTCCCTTAAATCGCTTTATCACGTCCACTTGCAGTGCGTGATAGAACGCCAATGACAGCGCGTCCGAGGCATCAAAACTATTCTGTTTGGGGCGAATATTCAACTGCGAGTAGAGCAACACTTGCACCTGCTCTTTTGTTGCATTTCCGGAGCCAGTGATTCCCTGTTTCACGACGCGCGGGGTGTATTCCACGACTTCGGCACCCACCTTTAAAGCTTCGTGCATGCAAACTCCGCGGATATGGCCCAATTTAAAGGCACTATCCACATTGCGCCCTAAAAAGATTTTTTCGATGACACAAATATCGGGGCGAACGCGGGAGATCAGAGCTTCAACCCTCTGCGACATAATGCCCATGCGAGGCACGAAATCCATTCGTTCGGAAATTTTTAAGTGATCGTGTTCCACATATTCGATGCCATGGGGAGTTTTTTTCACGATTCCGAAACCCAAAATTTGCGTTCCAGGATCGATCCCAAGAATCAGCATATTACCCCTCCCCTTCTGACTATGAACTTGCTACGACCTCACTCCGATGTCATCATCAATTTGAGGGAGTATTTTGGGGGTGTATGTTTTCAGACAAAACCATTGAAGAGTATCAAATTATTCTGATGCGAAATCCAAACGCAAAAGTTTTTGCGCCGCTGGCCGAAGCTTATCGAAAAATGGGACTTCTTCAGCAGGCTTTGGAAATCTGTGAGCGCGGTGTAAAATACAATCCAGAATACCCTTCGGGACTTGTTGCCTACGGAAAAATTCTTTTCGAACTTAAAAAGTACGAAGATGCAAAAAGCATTTTTGATCGCGCCACAAAAATGAAAATGGACAATATGCTCGCGCATAAACTCAAGGCACTTTGCGCGATTAAGCTGAATCGCTTCGCAGACGCCCTAGAGTCCTACAAGTACGTGCAGTTTTTAAACCCCAGCGATGAGCAGGCGCAAAAGTTTATTCAAAACTGGGAGTACATCGAAGCCACTCAGTACACCGCAGACACCTTTAAAACCAAACACGAAACCACACCCGATCTGATTGCCGATTCAAGCCCTTCACACGTGGCCCATTTTATCGAAGCTCTTATTGCCCGCAACGAGATTGATCGCGCTAAAAACATCACTCAAACCAGTTTGGATATCTGGCCCGACGACCCCCATCTCCTCAAACAACTCGAACTCATCAATGAGTTCGCCAACGAGGAAAATGCCTTCGAACACCGTCTGGCCCTTGAATCCAACCTGATAAAAAAACAATTTCTCAAAAGACTGCTACGACGCATTGAATTGGTTAAGGGAGTTGACCAATAACAGCTAAATCCTTTTAATAGGGCCCAAACGAGGTTCCTATGTACACTACGTCTGATTTTAAAAAAGGTTTAAAAGTACTCATCGATGGACAGCCATTTAGCGTTGTTGATTTTCAGCACGTGAAACCAGGCAAGGGCAACCAGTTCACGCGCACCAAACTAAAAAATATGATCAGCGGTGCAAACCTCGAAAAAACTTACAAATCTGGCGAAAAATTTGAAGTGCCTGATGTGATGACTCGTGATTGCACTTTTTTGTACAAAGAAGAAACTGGCTTTGTTTTTATGGATAAAGAAAACTACGAACAGTACATCATGTCTCCGGACAACACGGGTGAATCGGCAAATTTTCTCACAGAAAATCTTGAAGTGACGATTTTGTTTTTTAATGGTCGCGCCATCGGTGTGGATGTTCCAAATTCTGTGTATTTAAAAGTGGCACAAACAGACCCTGGCGTTAAAGGGGACCGTGTTACAGGAGCCACAAAACAGGCCACGCTCGAATCGGGCTATGTGGTTAACGTGCCCTTGCATATTACCGAAGGCGATGTTCTCAAAATCGATTCGCGCACGGGCGAGTACATCGAACGCTCCAACAAATAACCAACCGTTAGTCTAGCTGCCAAATCGAATATATCGCCGGAAAAGGTACTTGGTACCTATTTGCCTCGTCGAAAAGTTGTGTTTTGCAATCGCTGCTCCCCTCCTAAAAGTGTCCAATAGATACTACTATATAGACAACCAGGAAGGGCCCATTTTGAACGACAAACTAACGCCAACAGCAAATTTGATGATCCTTCAACTTCTGCACACAAACTCAGACCATACAGACTTCTTGCGAATCTGCTGGGACCAACTTCTCCCCGAACAGAAAATGCAAATCTTCCATTTTTTATTTCTTGCGAAACAGGACAAAACTTTTATCAACGTCCTCAGACAAGAGCTGCTATTGAGCGACCCAACGGTTCCTTGGACTCAACTCTTCGCATTGCTCAAAAAATATCAAAAACTTTCCCCTCAGGTTCTCACCTCCCTTGGAATATCCGAGGCAGAGACCTTGGATTTTATGAGTTTTTGCATCGATACTCCGGAAATGGTTCAATTGTGGAATCAGAAAAAGAAAAAGGTCCTCCAGGACTACGAAGAGCGCCGAAGCAGTCTGCTTAAAGAACTGGAGTTTGCTAAAAATCAAGGCTTAAAAGAAAAGCGCATTGAAGCTTTGAATCAACTTAAAAAACTATTTCCCAATGACAAATCCATTGAAAGTGTCTTTCAATCAGAAAAAGAATTTCACGCGCGTCACACATACAATAAACTCGTCAGTCAGCGCGCCAAAAAAATGTATGTAAAAAAACAGACGGTGGCTTTTACGAAGGACGACGAAGCCGCAATGTTTAAAACCATCAAAAAGTATCTTAAACAAAACGCAGATTACGTCTATGATTTTAGTGTGATGTTTATGGAAATGGATCTCCCCCTCATGGGACTCAAAGTCATCGATCTGTTAAAGAAAAAGTCCAACCGTTTGGTGTGGCATGAACTCCAACTGTGCCTGGAGGGTCGACAGTATGCTCGAGCCCTCAGTTTAATTTCACGAATACAAAAAGGCAAAGTCGGCACTGAGCACTCCTTTTCGCTGCTCTATTATCAAGCACTGGCCCTGCATGGGTTGGGTCACAGGTCCGATGCCATCAAAATCATAAAAAATATTCTGAAGATTCGTCCGCAATTCAAGTCAGCCAACTCGCTTTTGTTGGAATGGGAATCGGACTCATGAGGATTTCACGCTCACGGATTTTCTTTTTAGTTTTCGTGGCAGCACTGGGAATCGTGTGTACGATCCCATGGCAGAATAAGGATTTGGATGAGTGGGTTAATAAAAAACTTTCATTCTATTCTAACAAATTTCTTCCGGTGGGCTTAACAGTTTCGCATGTGGAATTTAAAATTCTTCCGCCAACGCTTTCACTTTACTCCACTGTAGTGACTCCCCAAGAACAAAAGATTAAATCTCTTGTTGAACCCTTCGAAATTGGTCGCATCATTCTTCAGCCCAGCATTCCTCACCTTCTCATCGGACGACTGCACTTGGCAAAAATTGAGTTGGACAGTTCGCGCGTCAAGGTTCATTACAAAATCACCGAATCGTCCGAGGACGTGAAAATCGAACTGGAAAAGATCCTTCATCAAATTCCCATCACCCAAATTCAATTGAGTGATATTCGGGCAGACGTCGAAATTACAAACCGAAGCCAGGTTTTTTTCGCTTCGATTTCACCACTTAGCGCAACAATTACAAACGATCTCAACAATCTCCTCATAAAACTGCGCGCGGAAAAAATTAAATTACTGATCGATAGAGATAGCGTTCTCAAAAATACTTTTTTTGAAACCCATTTTTTTCTGACAGAGAAAACCTTTGTGCTTTCAGATTTTAAAATTAAGGAACAAGATTCTTTTTTGGTTGCATCAGGTTCAACTCAACACATTCTTTCGAAGAAAAATATCAAATCAGGAAAGTTGAATATTCGAGCCTACATGAAAGCGAGTCACGGCAAAGACCTTGCCCGTCTTGTGGCCCCCCATACGGACCTCTCACAGCTGCAGCCGCTCGATGGTGCGGTTAAAACTGATCTGCGATTTGATATTAAAAGCATTGCCGACTTTAATCTCGAAACGCGAACCTATGTTTACAAATTGGAATATGATAAATTTAAGATTGGCGACGTCGACATTAGCGGTACGTACCAGCATGCAAATCAGCAAATTAACGTTGAAAAGTTAAAAGTCGAAAACTCTGGTTTTGAGGGAGAGTTGGGTTCTACTAAAGTTTCCATGAAGGATTTTTCGTTGGCCGAGACAGAGGTTTATATCAAGTCCTTTAGTCTCAATCCGTTTCTCAAGTATGCCATCAACAAAGATATTCCCGCCCATGTTGAAGGCCATGGAAAGACTGTATGCTCTGGAGGAATTCAGCCTTTACGAATTGATTGTCGCGGGGAAATCGAAGGGAAAAACATACTTGTAAACCCTAAACCGGAAAGACCGCTTCTCAGTTTACCCGAACCCCTAAAAGCGGTGGGCACCTTTACAGTAACTGCCAAAGATTTCACTTACAAAGCTTCGATAAATGCCGGGCACAGCACTGGCGAAAGTGACGGGGAAATCAATTATAAAACAGGATTTTTAATAAATTACTCCACTCCCCAACTCGATTTTAACGTCGTAAAAAAACTTGCAGGCTTAGACGTCGGCGGAAAAG
Organism: Bdellovibrionales bacterium; assembly: GCA_031429075.1. GTDB lineage: Bacteria > Bdellovibrionota > Bdellovibrionia > Bdellovibrionales > JAGQZY01 > JANPLN01. The sequence goes on from JANOYW010000034.1 coordinate 53,275, forward strand.
CAAAAATACAAGGTTTCACCAGAGGCAACAGCCGAGCTGCTATTTTTGAGCTTTCTCTGGATGGAAAAGAAATGATGCTCGAAAAGTATTTTCTTGGCGATATCTCCCATCAATTAAAATATAAAGAAGGCGTACTTTTAGTGCCTAAAATTCAGGGGGCTGCCTCCAGCTCTCGTTATCTAGGTAATTTACAAATTCTGTTGGATAAAAATCGAATCAACGGAAAAATTCAGTTTCCATTTGTAGACCTATCTGTCATGCAAAATTCCATTAAAGAAAACCTCTCGCTTCCAGTGGAACTAACAGGTTCCGGCGCAGCGATCATAACGGTCGACAGTCTTTTGGACCCAGAAAAGCTATCGTTTAAAGCCAAAGCGCGCCTGTACAATTGTACCGTAGATCAACAACACATCGAAATGGCTGATATCGACTTGTCTTCGGAGAATGGCAAAATTTCCATCGTAAATGCAGTTTTTGAAGAAAAAAACTCACAGGCACAACTCACCGGCTTTATTCATCTCGATCGCAAAGAATTTGAGCTCGGTTTTCAGTCGCAAAAAATTTATCTGGACGATATTATTTACGCCACTAAATATTCCACTCCCACGAGGGGACTGTTTTCGGTCAAGGGGAATATTCGCGGTCCCTTTCGAGCCCCCAACGTCGACGTGGATTTTATCTCTGAAAACTTCCAACTTGCCGGCAAAAAGATTGCGCCAATAAAAGGGCACGCTGAAATATTCAGTACCAAAACCGTTGCACAAATCACTGGACCAAATAATTTTAAATTTATCTTCCGCGATATCCACCATCTTCCTGACTACCAAATCGAGGGTATGACTGAGCAGTTCGATATCGCTCCGCTTGTAACAAGCCTCTTGGGTATAGAACATACCGATGATTTTAAAATCGATGTCACAAGTAACTTCAATATTAAGTTACCACGCAGTCACCCGGAGACCATGAGCGGCTACTTGCATGTACCGGCTTTAACTGTTGATACGGAAAAAAATAAACTCGCATCCTCCAAGGAAATCTCACTCTTTTTTACTCAAGGGAAAATTAACTTCTCCCCCTTCGAAATGGTGGGCACCGGAGGAGATATTAAATTTAAATCTAATTCGACGAATGTCCCTCTAGATATTCATGTTTCTGGCTTATTTAGTTTGTCGTTTGCCCACCTCCTCACGCCATTTTTAGAAACCATCGAAGGTCAAACGACGATCAATGTGCGCCTGCAGAGAAGTTCCCAACGGCTTGAGTTTTTCGGCTCTGCTTTTATCGATAATGGTTATTTAAAAATTCCCGATGTTCAACATGCTGTTGAGAATCTAAAAGTGGACTTACTTTTCAACCAGGATCGCATCAATCTTAACTCTCTCAAGGCAAAGTTCGCCTCAGGACAGGTTTTAGGCGATGGGTCGATCCGGCTTATTGGGGCAAAAAATATACCTATCGATCTCAATCTTCACATCGACAATATGGATTTAAACATCCCGCCCCAAGTGAACACGGTGGGAAGTGCTGATTTAAAATTATCTGGACAGTGGCTCCCATTTCAGCTCACGGGTACATATCACGTCATCGACGGACTCATAACAAAAGAGTTTACATCCGGAGATGGCGAAACTAAAAGCGCTCACGAAATTTTTCTTCCCCAAGCACTGCGTAACGAAGACCAATCTCCCGTGGTGTTAAAGCTGGAGATCATCCCTTCGGTTCCGCTCAATATTAAAAATAGTCTCATCGATGGAAAAATACAGGGGCAGATCAGTGTTTCTGGGACACCTAAGTCGCCAATACTTGGTGGACAGATTCAATTTACCAAATTTTCGCAGATTCTCTTTCGTGATATTGTTTTTCGGGTGCGCGACTCAAATATCATCTTGAACAACACCAATCCTCCAAATCCGGCTTTGTATATCTTGGCAGATGCTCGCTACAAGGGCTATGATATCGAAATGCTTGTTCAGGGTTCTGCTGACAAACCAAAATTCACGCTCACCAGCCAGCCGTCCTTGACTCAGCCCGAAATTATATCGCTTTTAGCCCTGGGCTACACAACCAATGAAGCTTCGCTAAGTAACGCCAACGCCACTGGCGGCATCACCAACACAACGAGTAACATAAGCAGTGATTCCCAAGGTATGCAGGTTGGAACAAATGTTTTCGGACAAAACCCTTTAGGGAAAGAGTTTAAGAACCGCTTTGGGGTGGATGTTCAATTTTCTTCGCGGTTTGATACCAATTCCAGTGTGGCTGTACCTACCATTGGTTTTTCGAAGAAGATCTCCGAAAGAACCTCCTTCGTGGGCAGCGTGCAAACCGGCAAAGTGGATACTAAGGAAGGTAAACTTCGCTACGAGCTAGATAGAGGATTTGCCGCCACAATGAGCGTTCAGTCCATCGGGCAAGATAATCTGACGAACGGCAATACGATTAGCGATATTCTAGGTATCGATCTCGAATTTAGAAAAGAATTTAAATGAGCTATTTTTTATTCTGTTTCCTCATTCTAACAAACTCATGGCTTTTGGCTGAGGACTCGCTCCGCTTTCGAGATGCAGACTTTGCAGAGATCAAAAAAATATCAAAATTTAAAAAAAATAGCTTCAATCAAGAGCAACTCAATGACCTCATCAAGGAAATTGCCGTCAAAAAAGATTTTACTGTGGCAAAAGTGAACTTTGAAAAGGGTTTTTTGACCTTGGACTTAAAGGAAGTCGCCAGTCAGCAAAGTTTGGAAATCCACGGCAATCAAGCGCTGACTTCCAGTGAAGTTTTGAGCATTCTCGAAGTCAACAACCAGCAAATGGTCGACAAAGAATTGATCGAAAGAAATCTCAATAAACTCAAAGAAAAATATGAGTCCATCGGATTAAAAAAAGTTTCCATCCAACTTAAAGAAAAGGTAGACGGAAAAAATGTGATTTTTTCTCTGGATATTAACGAAGGCACAACGGCCACCCTCAAAGAAGTGAGCGTCCTTTCAAACAACCCGTATCTTAACAATTATATTCGCTACAAGCTCAGGTCGTTTATTGATAAAAAAATTGATAAATCAATGATTAAAAGTATCGAGCAGATCGTCACCGAAGTCCTTATTCAAAATAGATACTTGGATGCTAAAGTCACAAAAATTTCTCCGGTCTACAACTTAGATCGTACAGAGTCGCGCCTCGTCCTGACCATCGAAACCACGGCTACCTATGAATTCCTGTTTTACGGCAATAAGTACTTTTCTGCGGGAAACCTTCTCACTCATCTCGATCTAGACAAGAACTTTCTCAATTACATCAAAAATCAAAAACTCCTTGTGAAGAACATCGAGGATTACTACCATGCTGCGGGCTTCGCGAACACTGTCGTCACCAATAAAATCCATTTCTTTGAAAAGATGAACAAGTATGTGTTGCAGTTCAACATTAAAGAGGGAACGCAAATACATATCAAAGATATCGAAATTACCGGAAAAATTTCTCGCAGCCCAAGTCACTATCGCTCGGCTTTCTACAATCTACTTTCGGATTACAAGAATGCGCATTTCTTTATCCAGGAAAACCTCGTAAAAGCCTCCGACAGACTCATTTTACAACTCAAAGACGAAGGCTATTTACGCGCTGAAAAAATTTCTTTAGAATTTAAATTTTTAGGCAAAGATTCAGTGATTGTCCAACTGCAAATCAACGAAAACATTTTAACGCAAATTCGCAACATCACTTTTACGGGATTAAAAAACTTTACGGCCTCACAACTTTACGACGTCATCGAACTGAAGCCGAACACTCCCCTTAATCTGGTGAAGCTTTTTAACAGTTACTCGGAACTCAAATCTTTTTATCAAAAGAATGGCTACCTGGAATTCGAAAACCTAGCTACACCAGAAAAACTGGTTAAGTATATGGATAATTTCGAATTTGCCGATATCGCCTACGAATTCAGAGAAGGCCCGCAAATTCGCATTAAAGACGTGCAAGTGCGAGGCAATACTTTCACGAAGGATAAAGTCGCGATTCGCGAATTGGATTTAACTCAGGGTGATGTTCTCACCTCAGACCGGGTCAACGATTCCGTTATTTTTCTTGAGCGCACACAGCTTTTTTCACGTGCCCAGATCAATACGAGCGACCCCAACACCGATATATCCGATCGCACAGTTTTTGTAGATGTGCAGGAAAAAAATCCAGGCCTCCTCGCTTCCGGACTTGGACTTTCTAACGAGTGGGGTCTTACCGTTCGTTCTTATTTAGGTATTAGCTATCAAAACCTCGGCGGAACCGGACGCGGAGTCAGTGCTCGCGCCGATGTGAAGTACTCCGTTGACCCCAAAGTGAGCTACCCACAAAATCGAATCGTACTCGGCTACTATGAACCTTATTTGTTTTTCAATCGGCTGCGTGCTCGAATTTCCGTTGAACGAGAACAACAAATCTTTTTTCGCCTGGTCGGCGGTGAAGCTGACGTCCAGGAAAGAAACGAAATCAATTTCTTAGTGGAAAAACAAATCAATCGTCGTTTGAGGCTCATTTGGCACTTTTGGGATCTCTCATATCTTCGTTTTTTTCAAAAAGATTCCGGAAAAGATACGTCCAAAGTCAAGATAGCAAACATTGGACCGGCCATCGAGTGGGATCGGCGCGACGATATTTTTGTTCCTAGGGACGGTTCGTTTTCGGTGGCACAAATGGAGTACTCAAATCCAGTCCTTGGAAGCACGCAAGATGCCAACAATTACATCGATTTTGTAAAGCTCACTGCGGGGCATATCAGCTACACTCCCCTTTCCTCAACAAAACGATGGGTCCTCGTCAACGAAGTGCGGGGAGGCTATGTTGATAATTTAAGTCATCGGCCAGAGTCAGGTATTCCCGGGGCCCGTCTCTTTTTTCTTGGCGGTCGCGCGACGCTACGTGGATATGATTTGCGCGATAACGAACGGGTCCCAAGTCTCCTTGAAGTTTGCGGAGCTGCTTGCAAAGGCAAATCTATCTCTGACTTTAAAGTTCAAACAGCTTCGCATTACTACATCACAAAGAACGAAATTCGTTTCCCTATGAGTGGCGATAATTTTGGTGGCCTTGTGTTTTACGATGGCGGCGCTGTGTTTATTAACGGTGTAGATATTCAAGATCATTACCGCGATACTGCCGGCTTCGGGCTCCGTTACATGACGCCGATCGGAGCCTTCACCGGAGAGATTGGCTTTAAACTTGATAAGAAAAAAGAATCCGCCCGCTATCCCAACGAAAACGCCTTCACCATCCACTTCTCCATGGGCACGTTTTAATCGGTGCCAGGTCCTGTTTCTGGACACAATATGTTAAAACAAAATTTGTTTTAACATATTGTGTCCAGAAACAGGACCTGGCACC
>JANOYW010000035.1:0-43440 GCA_031429075.1 Bdellovibrionales bacterium
CGCAAAACAGTAGTATTTGTACACCATTTTGTAAGTCAACCAACGGAGAGAGGCGCCAGCTGCAAACATCAATAGCATTGCTGGAAAATGCACTGCCTTGGCGACTGTTACAAACTGACTAAATAATTCATTTAAACCATGGTCTAAACCGTTCATTTTTCTCTCCTAGTCTTTCAAATTAAATTTAATGATAACTTTTTGTAACTTTGAGCAATCATTTTTCAGACAAAAATCTTCTGCTCCCGAAGTTGCAATGTTTCGTTCTTTATTTGCCAAAAAACTACGTCCCGCGACCTTAATTAGTGGCAGCATTTCTTTTTTGTGCTCGAAGGTCATGTTGCTATACACGTGATCAAAAATGGACCGTGCGCGCTGATAACTTAAATCTAAATTATAATTAACGGCTCCGCGATCTTCTCCGCTCAGCTTTGTGGGATCTATATACTTACCCTTGTAGGTTGGCGATGCGAAACCGATGATTTCGATGTTAGATATCTTTGCGGCAATGGCTCTGTTTTGAAACAAACTCTTAGAGTATTCCGGCACCGTCTGCTCCAACACCTTTTTCATGCCGGGCTTTAAAACAGAACGTCCCGTATCAAAATATTCTTCTCCAAAAGAAAGCAGTACATCTCCGCTCTTTTGATCCACTTCTGCTTTGATACCCTTGGCTGCAAATGCTCCTTTAATACCCTCGGCAAGCTTCCGCTTTGCATTGAGATTTTCCTGTGCCTTTGCGAGATCACCACTTAATTGAGAAACTTTTTGATTGGCCTGAGCATATTTTCCTGACAACTCCTGTGCCTGTCCTAACGCGCCAGCATACTTACCTTTGAGGTCAGAAATATTTTGTCCAGCTTGTTCAAGCTCTTGATTTGCTTTTCCGAGTTGGCCTTTGGTTTGCTGAAGATCACTGCTTAGAGCGTTGAGCTGAACCTCTGTTTGCGCATTCGACTCTTTTAATGAACCCATTCTTTGCTCGTATTCGGATTGTAATTTCTGTTTTTGGGCTAAGAACTTCTTTTGAGTCATTTTTTGCTTTTTATAAGCTTTTTGCAAGTCGCTTAAACTACTGCTCAAATTGTTTTCCAATTTTTCTGCGTAGGCACGCCCTTCATTAAGAGCTTTCTTCTTTTCATCAATTTGTTGGGCTAAAGAGTCAATTTCAGTATTTTTCTGATCAATCACGACTTCTTTTTTCTCGATCAGCGTATCGCGCTGCTTAATACGTGATTTTGAAAGCATGCTGGAGTTAATAATATTTCGTACAATCTGTTGATACTGATTTAAAGCAACTTCTTTATCCTGAAGTTGTTTAGCTTGTTTCATAAGATCTTTTTTTTCTTTTTGTGATTCATCTTGTAGGAGATCCAACTGTCCCATGAGCTTTTCATAGGTCTCTTTTTCACCTTCGGAGGCCTGTGTCTCGAGATAATTTTTCTTTAAAGAATCATAAACTTTGATCTGTTCTTTTAGATCTTGATTTATTTTCGTAAGCTCTTTGTATTCTTGCTGTTTTTGAAAGCCCTCAGTACCCTGCTTCAAACTCGCTGAAACATAAAGGAGCAAGAAGACGACAGACAAACCTAAAAATAAGTCGGATGTCGATGTCCACATTGAATCTTGGGATTCTTTTCCAATTTTTTTTCTATCAAATGGCATATGTATTTCTCCAATGTGTAGATCGGAATTTGATGAAAAAATCTTTATACTTAGACTTATTCGAAAAGACGGGACATTTCAGTTAAATACCCGTCTTTTGTCTGGGACGTAGGAACTTCGGTAACAGCTGCGCCACTAGACCCGGGTGCTGAATTTAACGAAGCTGGCAATTTGTCTGCTTTTTTCTGGGAAATAGGTAGTATTTCTGTACTTGAGGCTGTGTTTTCCCGCGTGGCAATCATCAAACCAGCTATCGCTATAAAAATAACACTCAAAATCGGGAAAATTCGTTCTTTGATCCGAAACTGATTTAAAAGTTCCTGCACGTGCAGCTTTACACGACCAAAATCCTGACCATCTAAAAAGTGCTGAATTCGACTAGGAATACTTTTCTCAGCCGCTCGAATTTCAAAATTAGGTTTGTTTTTTTTGACCTGGATTTTTGTATTCGTTAATGTACTTTCATCTAGAGCGGGCGGTACGCTTTCATTCACTGTTAACGCACGCGTGGCATCTTGCGCGGAAATAATTTTTGTTTGTTCAAAGTCAGAAACAACTCTTGTCGCTTCGGAATCTGTTAAATCTGCTACAGATAGAACTACTTCTAGGGTCGGCTCACTTTGACTGACGATGCGTGTTTTATCTGAATTTTCAAGCATGGCTTCATTAACAATTTTAGTAGCTTCACTCTCAAACTCTGGGATGGAATCAAGTATAATTTTTAGGACCAGATCTCGGAATTGAAATTGCGAACTTTGTGTAATCTTGATAGATCTGTGCTGTTTCCCTATAGAGGTAACTGGAGCACCGTCTTTCCCCACTTGCAGCCAACACTCACCATTCAAAAAATAAATTTCATGTTCTAATTCTGCAAGTTTGATATTTTTAAGACAGATTGAGCATTCGTCGCTAGACCCAATGGATATTCGATCTTTAAAAGAAAAAACTTCCCCAAGCACTTCCCCCGTTTTCGACTCAATGAATACGCTTATTTTAGTCACAGAACGCTTCCTCGGGTAGAATTTAACATTTTCTCGACGATTTCAGTTTGATTATCTTTTGTAAACCCTTTAACTTTCAAAAATTTGTAAATTATCTTTTGGTTGTGGTAAAAACCAATCAAATGATACCCATTATACAGGTCATTAAAGGTTCCATTTTTAGTAACACAAGATTTCATGTACAATTGCTTTTCGGCGATCCAATGAGAAATACAGCGTCCCAATGCCATTCCGCTAACCGTATCCGCATCCATTTGCGAGCCCAATAAAGACAATTGGGACGTCACTGCCGGTATCTTTAAAAAGGGCTCATCTGTTTTAAGCACTCCCGTGAGAACAGTGTACTCAGGTCTCAAGGTTGAAGAAATTTCCCGTGACGGTAATGAACCTTGTACATGACACTCAAAAGCTTGTTCTAATTTGAGCTGAGTATGGTTTTTTGTTCGGACAAGCAAGTCTGAATCCACTGAACAGGAATCTACAAGCGGAAGAGGCATGGATATATTGTTTTTCCAAAAAATTTTACGCTGACTCTTGACCATGGCATTTGTCATTTTTTGTGCATAGTCTTTGATTTGCAGTCCCAGCATTTCGTAAAAATCTTTGTCCCCGGCTATTCCGCGGGAGTGACGATTTTGATCAAATTTAACCAAGGCTGACAATATAACTCTTTTATCTCGATGATCGATCAAATCATTTTGCACCAGTAAATTGACGACTTGCTGATCCCCCAATTTTTGGCGTGGAGCTGAAACAGCTTGTTTTTTTACTTCCGCTAGCATCCAACCAGACAACAGATCATAATCTACAACAACAGCCCGTGTTCCGGTCACTTTGGAATCGTTGATTTGTAGAATCACATTTGAATGCACATCATTAAGGCTTAGTTCCTTGCTCGCTTTAAATATAACAAACATGGAATCAATCCATACGGCTTTACCACTAGTGATTGGTATTTTTAAATTATCGATCCAAAGAGACGCCGTATAGATCCTGTAATCTATAGTTTTCTTCTCTTTGGCCCACAATTGTAGTCCCTGAAAAAGAATTAATATACTAATAAACAATTTCATCACTTTTTGCATGCATTCTATCTTCGGTATTTTTTTTCAATTTGTGGACGGACTTAAGGAGAGGGTTTGCACAGAAAATATGTTCTATGGCTTGAGTCCTGAAAAGATCCTGTCTCGTTTTTGTATACTATATGTGTCTACGTGAAACAAATTTTAGCTATACGATGGTCCAATTTCTCAATTCTAGACTTAAATTGTATCATGATGTTCCGATCTATTATTCGTTGAACAAGCTGTTGACACAATTAACAACAATAACCCGTGTCGACAAAGACCTCATGGAAGATTGGTCGCGCAAGAGGAGAACCATATGTCGTTGCGTATTTCTACCAATCTCGCTTCTATTAACAGCCAAAGACAGCTGTTTAATACAAACCGAAGCATGCAAACCAATCTAGAGCGAATGAGCTCTGGGTATCGAATTAACAAAGCTGCTGACGATGCCGCAGGCCTCGCCATCTCGGAAAACCTAAGAGCGCAAATTCGCGGCCTTAAACAAGCCAACCGAAATGCGAACGATGGTATCTCTCTCGCACAAGTTGCAGAGGGTGGACTGAACGAAGTATCAAACATGCTTATTCGCATGCGAGAACTTGCGATTCAGAGTGCTTCTGATACAGTCAGCGATGTTGAACGTGGATTCGTTGACATGGAATTCCAGGGTCTCAAAAAAGAGATTCAACGTGTTGCCGAGGTGACAGAGTACAATGGGCAAGAGCTTCTTAATGGACTCGGGGGCGTCTACGAAATTCAAGTAGGTGTGCATAACGATCCATTCCAAGATCGAATTTCTTTTGATGCTACAAACGCAGACGCTACCCTTGAAGCCATGGGATTGACTGCCGAAACTCTTTCTAACAAAGAGGGTGCGCGAAATACATTGTCTGTTATTGATGAGTCTCTTGTAAAAGTGAACTCCATCAGAGCAGATATGGGTGCCTTCCAAAACCGATTGGTTTCCACTATCAATAACTTAAATATTGCGCATGAAAACTTATCAGCAGCTAACTCGCGAATTCGCGATGCAGATATCGCTGAAGAAACGGCAGAGCTTACGCGTAACAACGTTATGTTGCAGGCTTCAACCGCTTCACTAGCACAGGCGAATAATATTACGAACTTAGCTCTTAAACTGATTGGTTGATCAGTATAAGGGTTAGCGAAATAATCAAACTAGACACTATCAGTGCAAAGAAAATTATCTTTGCACTTTTTATTTGTGCTTTTACCAATTCATCTAAATTTTTGATTTCTACTTGCTCTGCGTAGCTTGGATGATTTTTTTTTCGCCAGTATGAACGCAATTCCAGGGGTAACGTTCTCGTCAAGCTATTGAACTCGCGAGTCATCATTGCAAACTCACCCATCATTTTTATTGGATCTTGCGGCGCCTGAGTTTCGGCAGCTTTTTTTGTGATAAAAGAAAGCCAATCTAGATCAACGTACAGTGATTTCGCGACTCCTTCCAAAACCAAAAGCGATCTAAACAGCAGTAATAATTCTGATGGAAGCTTGAGATCGTGCTTAAAGGCGACGGCGGCAGCTTCCATCATAAGTTGAGCAACATGAGCACCCGACACACCCAAACCCATGTTATACGGCGCAAAAATTTTCCTGAGATCTTCCGTCAGTTTGTCGCGATCAATCGACTGATATACCGCCGCAAGCTCGATATATTCAATGGCCATTTTCTCATAGTCTTCCTGAGACAGTGACAAAAAGACATTGATAATTCCCCTTTGCAATCGTTTTGAAAGGCGACCAACCATCCCAAAATCCACGAGGGCTAAGTGCTTACCCTCCACAACGAGTAGATTGCCAGAGTGTAAATCCGCATGAAAAAGTCCATCTGTAAAAACCATGGAGACGTAAGCGGTGAGACTGCGTTCGGCAAGGTTCTTTTTCTGGGCAAGTGTTGCCGTAGCCGCAAAGTCGTTGAGGGATGTACCTTCGATGTATTCCATCACAAAAACCTGGGCCCCAGAGAGCGCCACGTAGGGTCTAGGAACTACAATGCTTTCTCGATTTTTAAAATTTTCGTAAAACCTCTGGGTGTTTTGTGCCTCCAACAAAAAATTGATTTCTTGCTGAATCGTTTGAGCAAACTCCTCAACCATGGCGACAAGATTGTATTTTTTAAAATCGACTATCCAGGTGTCTAGAGACTCTGCCAAAAACCGTAAAACTTCGACATCCTCAGCCAAGGTTTGCTGAACCCCTGGTTTTTGAATCTTTATGACCACCGAGGCTCCTGACCGGAGTCGAGCTCGATGAACCTGTGCAATGCTCGCTGAGCCTACTGGCTTGGATTCAATCCATTCAAAAATACTTTCCACACCCTGTGGATACTGCGCTTTTAGAATCCTTTGAATTTGCTCAAAAGGAACTGGGGGGACTTCGTCTTGCAGCTTTTTAAGCTCAAACAAAAAATCCTGTGACAACAAATCGGTTCTTGTTGAAAGGATTTGCCCCAGTTTTATAAACGTTGGGCCAAGTTCCTCAAGGCACATGCGAAAGCGTTGGGGTGTGCTAAAAACTGATGTGGCTTCCGTAACCCAGGGGCCCGGTAGAAAATCAGCGAGATGGCTTTTTCTTACGAGATCCTGAAAGCCGTGCGCTACTAGAACTTTTAATATGTTTTTTAATCTCGAAGCGTTTTTGATTGTTCTTTTGAAACGGCTTTGAGGTCTCATTATTTTTTGCAAGCGATCCCCCCTCTAACACAAAATCAATTTGCCCTTCGATGGTGTTCGCTGCTGCTACTTGCACTTTTATCGTATCACCGATTCGAAACATGAGACCCGACTTTTTGCCACGCAAAAGGAGGTTCTCCTCATCAAACTCAAATTGATCTTTGCCCAGGTTCTCCACCTTCACAAGGCCGTCCACATCAAATTGCTTCAAAAGTACAAAAATTCCAAAGCGAACAACACTGCTTACGACACCTTCAAAAACTTCGCCCAGATGTTGATGCATAAAGCGCGCCTTCTTAATCGATACAAGCATTCGTTCCGATTTCACGGCTCTTTGTTCACAGGCACTTAAGAATGTTCCCGCCGAGGTCACGCGCTCTGGGCTCATCTGCTCTTTTTTGTAGGAGTTGATTTTCAAACTCTTAAGCAGGCGGTGCACAATCAAATCAGGGTACCGACGAATGGGCGAGGTAAAATGCGTATAATATTCAAAGCCTAAACCAAAATGGCCGATGTTGTCGTGGCTGTATTTGGCTTGCTTCATACTTCGCAAGGTCATGATGTTGAGAACAATTCCTTCGGGCTTATTCTCAAAATCTTGTAAACTTTTGGTCAACTTTTTTTGCAAATCTTTAATTTGAATCTTTTTTGTCGACCCAAAACCGTGCAAAAATCTTTGCAGTCGTTCGATGTCCTCTTGGTCTGGTGTTTCGTGAATTCTGTAAAGGGATGGTATTTGCGCTTTATGAAGAATTTTTGCCACACTTACATTGGCAATGAGCATGAGTTCTTCAATCAAGCGGTGCGAAAAAACGCGCTGGGAGCGAATGATGTCCGTGGGATTTCCCGCCTCGTCGACTATCACTTGAGTCTCACCAACATTGATTTCCAGAGATCCTTCGCGAAAGCGTCGGGCCATCAAAACCTTTGCCAAATCTGCTGCGGCCCGAATATTTTTCGAAACTTCTGGTTTATCATGTTCGATGTTTTCATCGAGAATATCTTGCGCCTCACCGTAGGTGACCCGAGCCTGACTATGCATCACAGCCTCGTAAACCTCCGACGTCTCCACTTCACCCTGGAAAGAGATTTGCATTTCGCACACAAAACACAAACGATCCACGTTTGGTTTTAACGAACACAACTCATTGGATATTTTTTCGGGTAGCATGGGAACCACAAAATTTGGAAAGTAAACGCTAGTTCCGCGCTCATAGGCGGAGTCATCCAGGGCTGTCCCCGTGCGCACATAATGGCTGACATCGGCGATAGCCACCCACAAGTGAAAGCCCTTAGAGTTGGTGTTGACGTAAACAGCATCATCAAAATCTTTTGCTGTAACCCCGTCGATAGTGATGAGGGGCAGATCTCGAAGGTCTTTGCGCCCTGCAATCTCTTTATCTAGCACATGACTCGGTAAAAGATCCGCTTCTCGCAAAGCTGGAGGTGGAAATTCCTTCGGAATTTTCTGCAGATGGAGAACTCGCTTGATATCATTGAGCGGATCGTCCACGTCGCCGATGATCTCAATCACTCGGCCAGTAAACTCCTGCCCGTTCGTTGGATACTGTACAATTTCAGCCGCGACCAGATCGCCGTGAATGGCGCCTCGGCTAGAGCGGAAAGGAATTTTTATGCTTTGGCCCCATTGATTGATTCCATCAACAATGCGCCCATCGCCGTTCTCTAGCTTTTCAAAACGGCCCACGATACGGCTCGCCGCACGCTCGGTAATGCGCACAATCTTGCCATAATATTTATCGCCTTTAGCGGATTTAAATACTTCCACTTCAACTTTGTCATTAGACATAACCCCGGTCATGTCTTCCCGGGAAACAAAAACGTCGGGCACGCCCTCTTCAACAGGGAGCACAAAGCCAAACCCATCGGGGTGACGTTTAACTGTTCCAAAAATAGTTTTCGTTTGATTTCTTCCGGTCTGCCCGGGTGGTTTCGTCGCCGAATGTTTCATCAATTTCTAGACTAATGGAGCCCCAAGGACTATACAACAGAAATCCTATGAATTTAATAACACTCGGCTTTGTCCATTCTCCGTTTATCGATAAATTTGGTACTCCTCGACAGTCTCAGATTGCCAAAAACTCAGTTTCGGAACTGATTCTCGATAAAAAAATTCCCGTAGAAACTCTCGACGGCTTGCAAAAAGGAACCTTCATTTGGGTGCTCTTTGGGTTCCACCTCAACCGGCAAAAAAAACCGTTGGTAAAAGTACATCCTCCCCGATTGCGAGGAAAAAAAATGGGCGTGCTTGCAACTCGCTCCCCCCATCGCCCCAACCCCATCGGACTTTCTTTGGCTCGAATCGAAGCGATTTACAAAAATAAAATTACAGTGACGGGTCTCGACGTTGTCCACGGAACACCGTTTTACGATATAAAACCCTACTTGCCCGCTTACGATCGACCCCGGGGCAAACAAGTACTGTGGACCAAAGAGGCGCCCTTCGAAAAACTCAAGGTTCGGTTTGCTTTGCGAAGCCTTGAACCCATCGATCCCACCCAGCGCCCGCTTTTTAAAAAACAACTGCGAGAAATTCTGTGCGAGGATCCTCGTCCCCTCGCATATCTCGAAAAAGTGTCGCACACCTACTGGTTGCATTACGGAAAATGGGATGTTGGGTTTCATATTCATAAAGAACAAGTTCTGGTTATCGAGCTCAAACCTGCATAGCTTTTTGCCACTGAATAAATTACAGCCGTCGATTGATTTTCAGTGGAATTTCCATTTTTTTGTTAAACTCTAATCAATGTCAAATTTTTTTCTGGTTTGTTTTTTACTACTTTTTTCGCAGGCGCGGGCTGAGGGTTTGCAGTGTAAAAATATTTTTCATGTAACACTCCACCACGAAAGCGCACTGCAGATTCTGGCACAGACGGCACTGACAGTATCCGAAAAAATGGCAAGTACGCCCTCTTCTTTCTTTTCTCTCAAAGAACTGCTTCTCCGTCGAGAACTTAGAAAAGTACATAAAAAAATGCTCGCACACCTTCCCCCACCCTCCTTTCATCCAGGAGCACTTTTTGTGCAAAGCTATTTTTCGCCAGAGTTTTATTGGCAAACCACCGTCTCCATTCGCTCAGGAGGTTTGCAAACTAGAGCTCCGTTTTTAACCCAGTCGCAAAGAGACGACCTCCGATTTATTTGGACACCAGAGGGAGTTGTGCACGACACTTCGGGTGAAAAAATTCTTTCGCCCATTTCGGGGGATTTTGTCATTGGTCTCGATCAACAAATTTATATCGCTCACAACTCCACATCTCGTCCTAGATTTTTTCGCCATAGCAGCTTTTTTGCCGGCGAGCCCGTGCTGTTTGCTGGCCATGTAGAAATCCAACCCAACGGAGTGATCTCACACTTTTCTCGTGATAGCGGACACTATCGTCCGTCGCGAGCCCATTTTTTGTGGGCCCTCGATTTTTTAAACGCATCGGGCTTTACCACCACGGGCTCCTACTCTGATATCTTTGATTAATTTTCAGCACTGACTACAACTTTAACAGTGTGACAACTTTTGGCTCATACCCAAAAAAGGTGACGCTTTAGGGGCACCGTTCGCCCTCAAACCCCTCTCCTTTCGAGCATTTGTGGTTTTAAAATTGCTCAATGTCACGTGTGGTTCGTAGTAGCAGCGTTTTCTTTATTTTTATTTTTTCACTTTCCTTGCTAGGAAGTTCTCTCGCCTTTGCCGGCCCAGGTGCCTACCCCGGACGCGCTTCTCAGCCCCGAGCTTCGCGTTTTACCGAAAACGAAAAAAACTTTTTAAGACTTATCTCGGGGCGCGCTCAAGAGATCGTCAATGAAAGTATCACCACAACCCGTGAGCAACTTGAATTTATTCAAAGCAATGGCGAATACAAAGCGATGACACTCAATGCGGTTAAAAGCGCCTACGCCCAGTACAAAACCTATTTATTCATGTCCGAAGATCGATTTGGCACAGCAGCACAACCAGAACCCGCATATCTGCGAGAGCATACTTTTCCTTTTAACGACAACGACTATTCACCCTATCAATTTTATCTCACTTCGCAAGATCGAGAACGCCATCGTCAAATGGCCTTAGAAGATCGTGCCTTTCTTGTTAAGAACTACGAGCGCTGCCGACTGCACGTAAGAAGCATGACGAATCACTATAAAAAACAACTTGGCGAAATTTTAGCCCTCGCTCCTGTGGTTCTGCAAATCAATGCTGTAGGTGCAATTCCTACTGACCAAGAAGTCATTGAAGGCTATCAGGAACTGCTCGCAAACATGGGCGAAACACTCCAGTCGTTTCAAAATCATAATCTCAATAACGATGATGAAGCCGAGGGGTTATGGGCCTATCAGGGCATCGCCCAAGAGCTTGTAGAAGAAAACCCCCGTCTTACAAATTTTTCCGAAAGCCTTCGTCTGAAAATTGAACCGCAAGGTCTTTTTCAAAAAGCCGTCGCCTATATCAAAGGGATTCTCCCCGCTCTCGCCCCACTCGCTTGCACCATCGCCGCCATTGCGACAGCCAACCCTGTTCTTGCTATCGCCTGTTCCGCACTCAACTTGTACATTGCTGTTAACAACGTGCGCGCCGATTACGTGCGTATCCGCAGCACACGCAATTCTTGGCTCTCGGGCATCAGTTCGTTTCAAGATATTGAGCTTGCAAACCGACAGCTCGTGATCGACTACGTTTTATTTGCTTTTAACCTTTATGCCGGAAGTACAGTGTTGCGCTCGACCAATCACCGTCTATTGTTTGATTGGAGATGGCACCGAAATAATTTAGGCTCCACCTTGAACTTTCGAACCATTCGGGCTGAAGCAAAAAAATACACCGAGGATTACCTCCGTGGTGAAGGTGAAGGACAGGTCAAAAACCATCTCACTTTGGGGATGGCATCTCTGCAACAACCCGACAACGTGGTCTCGGAACTCAGTCAGCAATCGACGCAGGTTTTGATCGCATATTTACGAAAAGGTATGTTTACCTTTAAGGATACTGCACAGGCCCTTTGCTCAACTCCAAGACCAGCCAGCCCATGACCAAAAACTTCTCATTCCTGCAATATTTTCACACGCTCAGTAAATACCTGCCATTTTGCGCGCATTGCCTGTATCTTTTGCACATGTTAAGAGTTCTCTTTTTCGCCTTATTCATACTCTCTGCAAACATCGCCAGTGCCAACGGAACTTCGACGTCTTCTTCCTGCGAACTGGATGAAACGTTATCTTGCATTGCCAATGCCTTCAAATGCTCCAACTTAGATCAATACTCTGTGTCCTACACGCCAACTTCGGGCTTCCCCAACGAAAACGGAGAAGTTCAAGTGAACATCGAAATTCGCGGTAGCACTTATGGTGGAATGGTCATCATGTGCAACATGAAGACTGATAAGTTTATTTCGTTTGTTTCTGAATACCAAGAAATCGGCCAAAATTAATTAAAATCAAATTACATTTTATTAGGCGCGGGAATTCCCAAAAGCTCCAAGCCTTTTTTCAATAGATCTCCTGTGGCTTGCGCCAAGGCCAAACGTGCTTGCTGAAGCTCGACGTCTTCGATTTTTCCAATAGGACAGTCGTGATAAAAACTATTAAACAATTTTGCAGTTTCGTAAAGGTAAGTGCACAGCGTGGATGTTCGTAAGTTTTGTGCGCAGTTTTCTACGGTCTTATTAAACTGGGCCAGCTTCAACGACAACTCAAGCTCAATGGGCATTTCGAGTTTTGCAAAGTTCACGGTGGATGATGTTTGAGGAATTTTTTGTAGCAATGATTGAATTCGGGCGTAGGAATACTGAATGTAGGGTCCAGATTCGCCATCCAACTTCAGCCATTCTTCCATCTTAAAAATAATTTTTTTGTTAGGGTCCATAGCATTCATACCGTACTTGATGGCTCCATGGGTGACCATGTCGGCCGTCTGATCGATTTCTTGCTGCGACCATTCCTCTTTGTAGCGAGCGAGATAATGAGTCCTCACATGGTCGCGCATTTTGTGAATGAGTTCCATAATCGGAACGATGTTGCCTTTGCGCGAGCTCATGGCTCCGTCGGGTAATTCTACGAAGTTGTATTTTAGATGAAAACACTTTTCGGCTTCGGCAAAGCCAATATTTTTAAGCACAGCAAATACTTGTTTAAAGTGCAGCTCCTGGCGCATGTCCACCACGTAGATGGAGCGCGACGGTTTGTAAGTTGCAAATTTACGGCGAGCAAGCTCGATATCTTTTGTAGCATACAAGCCATTGCCGTCGGTTTTTAACAGAAGACAAAATCCTAAACCTTCAGTCTCGAGATCCAAGCCAATGGCGCCTTCTGATTTTGTCAGCTTGCCTTGTTGATACAGCGCTTCGGCCGCTTTTACAGAGGCGGAATCCACTTCGGATTCCCAATACCAAATGTCAAACTGCACGTCGGCCCACGCATACAGGGCCTTCATCAAATCGATGGACCACTGCCGTGTCTGCTGCCAAAGTTCGTAAAATTCTCCATTTTTCTGTTCGAGTTGCTTAAGGATGGCCGTTAACTGTTGCCGGTTGATTTCTTCTTGCGGGGTGCCGCGCTCGTCTTCGAGTTTGTTGTGCGCCAGGGAATACATCTTCCCTAACCATTCTCCTTTACCCTGAGCTGGAGCAGCCTGTTGATTGTGATATTTCATGTACCACAAACATTTGGCTACATGTGTGCCCACATCCCCAGGATAGGTGTTTGCCACCACCGGTCGCCCGGTGTAGCGCAAAATGCGAACGAGGGCGTTACCCAAACACATATTGCGCATATGCCCCACATGCAGCTCCTTGTGGGTATTGGGTTGCGAATACTCAATCAGAATAGGATCGATTTTTTGTGGAGCACGCCGAAGCAGTTGCCCCTTTTGCAAAGGCGCAATCACACTCTTGCCTAATTCCAGCGGAGATAAAAATAAATTCAAATAAGGCCCAGCAACCTGCGCCTTGGCAAACGGAGCCTGTAACTTCTGAGCTAATTCCTGCGCCAACTCCGGTGGCTTTTTCTGCAAAGCTTTCGCATACTGAAAACACGGAAAAGCAAAATGCCCCATCTCAACCTTGGGCGGCGTCGTAAATTCAGCAGCAATTTTTTCAACAGACGCATCCGCAACACCTAATTCAAGCAACGCCTTTTGCAGCGCTTGAGCCATTGCTGAATAAAGAGGATCGAATGAAGAAATAGGTTCAGAACTCATACCTCTTCGTATAGCTAAGCTTTAAGGTGATGTCTAGCTAGCTTTGCGCAAGCGACGAATATCAAATTCCGTTTCGTCGTTAACCATGGCGCTGATGACACGATTTTTGCCTTCAGCTTTGGCTTCGTAAAGTTTCGCATCAGCTAAACGCACAATAGAGTGAGCATCCAGCTGGCTTTTCCCGTTTTCTAAAATCGCCGCACCAAAACTGGCCGATAAATTGATACGATCGGGTCCATTTACAAATTCGTGCTCGTCGATCTTTTTGCGCAAACGGTCGGCAAAACGCACGGCTCCCACAGGCTGGGTTTGTGTGAGACAGATCAAAAATTCATCGCCACCGTAACGAGCGGCAAAATCCACAGATCTGATATTGGCTTTTATAATTTTGCCTACTTCGGAGAGCACATAACTTCCAAAAAGGTGATCGTGGTTATCGTTAACACGTTTAAAGTCGTCCATGTCCATCATAAATACGGCGATGCTGTGTTTATACCGACGAGCTCTATCGATTTCCTGATTGAGTCTTTCGTACACCGACCGCATGTTGTACAAGCCGGTTAAATCATCAATATCCACAAGATTTTGCAGCTTTTCGTTGGCGATGCGCAGATCGTCTTGGATGCCCTTGAACTTCAACTGGCTTTTCACTCGTGCAATAAGTTCGAGCGGCTGGAAGGGTTTGCAAATGTAATCCAGAGCGCCGGCTTCGAGTCCACGGATGATGTCTTCGGTGTCGCGATTGCTCGTCAAAAACATCACCGACACTTGCTCGTTGCGTTGACGAATCAGCTTTAATGTCTGAAAGCCATTGAGGCCTTGCATATTGATGTCTAAAATCACGAGATCCGGTCGGTACTCCGATAGTAATTGCAATCCCTCAACGCCTGATGTGGCCTGCTTCACGAGCAATTGCTCGTGCTCTAAAAGCCGCGTGACAAGCTTGAGATTGTCTCTGTCATCATCAATCAACAAAACTTTATTGTTCATTAAAGTTTCTATCGGTTTTTCACCTGAATTTTTAAAGATCGGCGCATTGATACTAGACCACAGTCTCGAACTTAACAGTCCCATAGTTAACAGCCCCCAAGGCCAGCAGACTGACTGACCCGATTCCCCAGCTTACCACGCTCCTCCCACCCCAACGCATTTTTCAGACACAACGATCCAATTTGAACCATTTTGCAGAAAAGTCGCCATGTTTTTCCATGACTCCGCCGCACCAGGTTGTTATACCAAAACCATGTCGTATCCACACAACGTGATTGATTCCAAATGGCAAAAAAAATGGGAAGAGCAAGAGGCTTTTAAGGCCATTGATTTTTCTCCAAAACCTAAGTTCTATGCTCTCGATATGTTCCCCTATCCTTCCGGTGCCGGCTTGCACGTAGGGCACATGGCTGCGCTCACGCCCAACGACGTGGTGGCTCGCTACAAACGACAAAGGGGGTTCAATGTTTTACATCCCATCGGCTACGATGCCTTTGGTTTGCCTGCCGAGCAGTATGCCATTCAAACAGGTGTTCATCCCGAAAAAACCACTCAATCGGCCATCGAAAACTTTCGTCGACAGCTTAAAAGTTTTGGCTTTAGTTTTGACTGGTCGCGGGAGATCTCTACTTGCGACTCTTCTTTTTACAAGTGGACTCAATCTATTTTTAAAATTCTCTTCGATCGCGGCTTGGCTTACCAAAAAGAGGCCCCGGTCAACTGGTGTCCCGCGCTCAAAACGGTTCTCGCCAACGAGGAAGTGATCGACGGCAAGAGCGAGCGCGGCGGCCATCCCGTAATTCGTAAACCCATGAAACAATGGATGCTCAAGATCACCGACTACGCCGAACGCCTGCTCAGCGACCTCGATACCATCGATTGGCCCGAACGCACTCGCGAAGGGCAAAAAAATTGGATTGGAAAATCCACCGGCGCCTACGTGGATTTCAAAATCAAGGATCACTCCGAGTCGTTAAGTGTGTTCACAACTCGCCCTGATACGCTCTTTGGAGTTACTTTCTGTGTGATTTCTCCCGAGCACCCCCTCACCCTGCAAATCACTCCCACGGCGCAAAAGCCGGCGGTGGAAAAA
The DNA here is from genome assembly GCA_031429075.1 of Bdellovibrionales bacterium. Lineage (GTDB taxonomy): Bacteria > Bdellovibrionota > Bdellovibrionia > Bdellovibrionales > JAGQZY01 > JANPLN01. Next base: position 15,717 of record JANOYW010000035.1, read on the forward strand.
TACATCGAGCTTGCCGCCAGCAAGTCAGAAAAAGATCGCAAAGCCAATACCGAAAAAACAGGTGTGTTTACTGGGGCCTTTACTCTCCACCCTCTCACCGGCAAAGAAATTCCCATTTGGACGTCGGATTACGTGCTGATGGATTATGGAACGGGCGCCATTATGGCAGTGCCAGGGCACGATGTTCGCGATTTTGAATTTGCCCAAACTTTTTCTCTACCCGTCGTGCGCGTGCTCGAAAGCGAAGAGCCCCTTCCCTTCGAAGGCGATGGCAAATTGGTAAATTCGGAATTCTTAAACGGCCTCGGTAAAGAAGCAGCCATCGAAAAAACCATTACCTACCTCGAAGAAAAGAAACTGGGAAAAAAAACTTTTCAGTACAAACTGCGCGACTGGCTTTTTAGCCGCCAACGCTACTGGGGTGAACCGTTTCCAATTGTTTTTGATGCCCAAAACCAACCCAAAACCGTGGCCCAGTCAGATCTGCCAGTGATTCTTCCCTCGGTGCCCAACTACGAACCTTCGGAAGACGGCCAAGCGCCCCTTTCGCGAAATCAAAGCTGGGTAAACACGTCCCAAGGTCGGCGCGAAACCGACACGATGCCTGGGTCCGCCGGGTCCTCATGGTATTTTTTGCGTTACACAGATCCCCACAACGAAACGGCTCTTGCTGATTTCGAAAAGCAAAAATACTGGATGCCCGTGGATCTTTACATGGGCGGCCCCGAACACACCGTGGGGCATTTGCTGTACTCTCGGTTTTGGCACAAGGTGCTGTTTGATGAAGGGCTTGTAAGCCATCCGGAGCCCTTTCAAAAACTGGCCCACCAGGGGATGATTCTCGGCACAGACGGCGAAAAAATGTCTAAATCCCGCGGCAACGTGATCAACCCCGATGACGTGCGCGAAGAGTACGGGGCCGATGCCCTGCGCTGTTTTATTTTATTTTTGGGCCCCCTAGATCGCGACAAACCTTGGAGCTCCACTGGCATTATTGGCGTTCGCAAGTTCTTGGAACGCGTTTGGAGACTGTGCGTAGACGAGAGTCAGAAATCCTTGATCACTGAGGAAGCCCTTCCTGCAGAGCTCGAGCGCGTCCTTCACAAGACCATCAAAAAAATCGGTGAGGACATTGAGAGCTTCAACTTTAACACAGCCATCAGCTCGCTGATGATTCTGGTGAACGAAATCTATAAGCACGGCTCCCACTCGCGAAAGGTCCTCAAGCCTCTCCTCAGCCTGCTCGCACCCTTTGCGCCCCATCTTGCAGAAGATTTGTGGGAAAAAATTGGCGAAACCGGCCTCGCCTCCCTGTCGACATGGCCGACTTACAATTCTCATTTGACTATTGATAACACTGTCAGTATTGGAATTCAGGTTAACGGAAAAAAACGCGGCGCGATTGAAATCCAAGTGGACGAAAGCCAAGACTCAGTTATGGTTAAAGCTCTTGAAATCGAGGCCGTAAAAAATGCCATTGGCAACTTAGGGGTGGGGAAGGTTATTTATGTACCAGGAAAAATTCTCAACATCATCGCAAGGTGATAGCGCAACAACAACGACAACAACCGCGGATGACACGATGACGACTGCAACACCGACGACCTCAACACCATGGACTCCTAAAAAATCAAAAGAACTTTATGGCATCGAAACTTGGGGTCGTGGATACTTTGATATCAACGAACGCGGCAATGTGATCATTTGCCCACGCGGCGAAAATGGTCCCAAAGTGGATTTGATGGAACTTACGAACGATCTTAAAGAGCGCGGCATTCGTTCGCCGATGCTTCTGCGCTTTCCCGACATCACCAAAGAGCGCATTAAACTTTTAAACGAATGCTTCGCAAAAGCGATCAACGAATACAACTACAAGGGCCGCTATCAGGGCGTGTATCCCATCAAGGTAAACCAACAGCGTCACCTTGTTGAAGAGATCATTCGCTTTGGTGAGACCCACTCTCTGGGCCTTGAGTGCGGCAGTAAACCAGAGCTCCTGGTTGTGCTGGCTATGTTGAACAATCCAAAATCCATCGTCATTTGTAACGGCTTTAAAGATGCCGAGTACATCGAAACCGCTATACTTTCGCGAAAACTCGGCCGCAATACCATTATCGTTGTGGAGCGCCTCGAGGAACTCACTTTGATCCTGCGGGCGGCTCGCAAGTTCAACACACGTCCTAAAATTGGTCTCCGTGCAAAACTTCAATCCAAAGGCTCGGGTCGCTGGATTGACTCTGGCGGCGATCGCTCAAAATTTGGTTTAACCACATCCGAAATCTTCACAGCCTTCGAAACTCTCAAAAAAGAAGACATGTTGAATTGCTTGGATCTTGTTCATTTCCACGTGGGCTCACAAATTCCATCAATCAAGCAAATTAAAAATGCCCTTAAAGAGGGTGTACAGATTTATGCCGAACTTCATAAAATGGGCGCTTACCCAAGCTATCTCGATGTGGGCGGTGGTCTTGGAATTGACTACGATGGTACGGGGCTTTCCGACTCTTCCGTGAACTACACGGAACAAGAGTATGCCAACGACGTGATCTCCCTTGTGCAAACCACTTGCGAAGAAAAAAATGCGCCGATGCCCATCATCGTTACCGAATCTGGGCGCGCTACTGTGGCCCATCACTCTGTTCTTGTTTTTGATGTTCTTGGCCTTAACAAAGTGGCACAGCCAGGACCAATCCCTGATGTCAAAGAAACCGATCACAAAGTTGTGCATGAACTTCGTGATATTTATAACAATCTAACAATTACCAATCTTCGTGAAAACTACAATGATCTGAACGATCTCAAAGACAACACTCTTCAGCTTTTCACCTTTGGTCTTTTATCGCTTGCCGAAAAAGCCACCGTGGAAACCCTGTTTTGGTCCATCTCAACAAAAATGGCAAAACTTGTAGAACATGATGTGGATCACGAAGAAATCAAAAGTCATCTCACAGAAGTTCTTTCGGATACGTATTTCTGTAACTTCTCGGTGTTTCAATCCCTTCCCGACTCTTGGGCTGTTGATCAAATTTTTCCTGTGATGCCAATTCATCGCCATACCGAAACTCCCAACAAACAAACCATGCTTGTGGATTTAACCTGCGATTCTGATGGCAAGATCGCAAAATATCTGTGCCTCGAAGACGGTGTGCCTAAAACAACACTTCCTGTGCATGAACTTAAGCCCGATGCTCCTTACTATATGGGAGCCTTCCTTGTGGGCGCTTATCAAGAAATTTTGGGCGATTTGCATAATCTTTTTGGCGACACCGATGCCGTTCACGTTTCGATTTCGCAAGATGGATATCAGATTGAACATGTGGTCGAAGGCGACACTGTGGCCGAAGTTCTAAGCTATGTTCAGTACAACCGCGAAGAGCTGATCAATCGCATCCGCAAAGCCAGCGAGAGCAGTATCGTGAACAACACCATGTCGAAGCAAGAAGCCAAGATGTTGATTCAGTTGTATCAAGAAGGTCTCTCGGGCTACACATACCTCGAAGAACCGGATCACATTTTCGGCGCTTAAAGCAGATATCAGTACAGTATTCCAGCGCTCACTAAGAGCTCAGGTCATTAATTCGTACAATGCTCGCGCCATGTCTTCCGTCAGCTCGGAATGGGCGTCTTGAAGTTTTTGAATCACGAGGTCGCGCATCTCATCAGAAATTTGTTCCCGCGTAAATCTTGATGAAGGAGCTTTGCCCTCAAGAGGTTTTAGATCCTCGCGAAAGAGACAGGAAAGTTCGCGGGCCTCGGTCGAGCGCAATGCTACCAAAATTGTGTCGGAATAACGTTGGATGCAGGCAAGAGCGTCCGCTGAGTCTTTACTTCCGAAATGGGTTTCCAACCACGTCTGGGTGCGTGCGCGAAGCATCGACACGTAAATTAAATTCCACTGCTCCTCAGTGAGGTTCTTGTAGATAAGTTCAAACGTCATTCCACGAGCAAAATAAAATCCAGTCATTCCCAGTGAAATCGTCGACCGATACTGTGAAAAAGTAGAGTGAATATGGCAATTAAAATAGACATTATATCTTTCGTTCAGCAAATTGAGGGCCAAACTTGACCAAAGCCCCTCTGACGTAGGACTAAGACCCTACCACAAATCATAATAAACGGCTTTCAATCTATTAAAATTTCCTTAATAAAACCCGATAAAGGTACATGATTCTGCGAAGTAATTTTACATTTCTGTGTTTAGCTTTTGGAGTGGCGATCTTTTCTATTTGCCTTGTAAGTTGCAGTCCCACTTCGGCCCACGCCGGTTGGTTTAGCGACGACACCGACAAGCTTTGTTACGACGTTCATAGCAATCGGGACTATTGCCAGAGAAATGGCGCTCGCCGCGAGTCCCTTGTGGCCGGCCAATATAACTCCTACTATGGTAATCGAAACGGAAGCATGGTGGATAGCACTGGGCAAGGGTTGCTCATTACCACGGTAAAAAGTAAAGAAACGGTTCGCTTTTTGTTTGGTGGACAACTTTTGTTTTCTGCGGGCGACAGTTACATCAACAACAGCAGCGCCATTTCAACCACCGTTATGTCGGCGGATCTTATTTTTGGGATTTCGATCAAACCTTACCATGATACGTATATAAAACCCGTTTTTGAAATCGATCTTATCGGTGGCCTTAAGTCCATTGAATTTACAAATCCACCTGTGGGGATCGAAGAGAAAAACCTAAAGCCTTCCTATGGCGGTAAATTGCTTCTTGGGGTGGACATCCCCGTTTCAAAAACAATGTCGCTTCGTCCCGCATTGGATTATCAAATCACTCGCGTAGATGGCATCATAGACAATGAGAGTTTTGTATTGGATGCTTTAGGATTCAGCCTAGGACTTGTGTTTCACTGATCTAGCGTCTCCCTTTTGACATCGATCTATGCGAAGACTATAAGTAGGAATGCGCAAGATCTACAATTGGGTTTTACAATTTGCATCCCATCCTCAAGCCATAAAGTTTATGATGTTTTTTACATTCATCGAAGCTTCTTTCTTTATGATCCCGCCCTACCCATTGCAAATTGCGATCTCTATGCAAAATACAAAGCGCTCGTTGTGGATTGCATTTTTAAATACAATCGCTTCTGTCGCCGGGGGCTTACTTGGGTACGCCATCGGGTATTTTTTTTGGCAATGGAGTCAGGAGTTTTTCTTTCGCTATATTTTTTCCGAAAAACTTTATCAGAGCGTTGTCGAACTTTATAACAACAACGCCATTGCCGCCTTGATCACCGCATCAGTTACACCCATGCCATTTAAAGTGATGGCTGTTATTGGCGGCGCAACGCACGCACCACTCACAACTTTTATTATCGGATCCTTATTAGGCCGAAGCTTGCGATTTTTCGCAGTTGGTATCCCTCTCTATATTTGGGGCGAGCCGGTTAAATTATATATTGATAAGTATTTAGAGCGAATTGTTCTTGGTGTCACAGCCGTGGTCGTTCTATTTTTTGGATTGTACTATTATTGGAGTCAGCGATGAAATTTGATCCCAACGCCACAGGTGTGGCATCGGCCGGAATTTTCGGTCTGCCTTTTACCTTCGAAGAAGCAAAACTTGTACTGCTTCCCATTCCCTGGGAAGTCACCACGTCCTACGGAAATGGCACCTCCCTGGGGCCCGACGCCGTTTACGAATGCAGTCGACAGATCGACGTCACCCACGCCGATACTGGGCGTGCCTACGAAAAAGGAATGTTCTGGTCAAATAGCAAACAGCTTGAATGGAAGGCGCTCAACGACAAACTAAAACCCATGGCTGTCAAAATCAAAAACCATCTGGAAACCGGCAGTGAACTTGTCGGTGGCTTTTTGCAAATGCAGGAGCAAATCAATCTTCAAGGTGCTGATTTTCACGACGACGTTTATCAAACATGCAAAGAAATTTTAGCGCAAAACAAACTTTTGGGAATTGTTGGCGGTGATCACTCGTCGCCCTTTGGGGCCCTTCGCGCCATTTCCGAAAAATACAACGGTGATTTTACAGTCATCCATGTGGACGCCCACGCGGACCTGCGTAAATCCTATCAAGGGTACGAGTTTTCCCATGCGTCTATCATGCGCAATGTAATGGAGCACGGACTGGCAAAAAAACTAATTCAGCTGGGCATTCGCGACTATTGTCCCGAAGAAGCCGAATTTATCGAATCTCGAAAAGACATCACGACCTACTACGACCGCGCCACAAAACGTCGCCTTGCGAAAGGCGAAAGTTGGATTTCGATTTGCGAGGATGTTCTTAAGCAAATCCCTACGCAAAATGTTTACTTTTCCTTTGATATCGACGGCTTGAATCCCGCTTTGTGCCCGCACACAGGAACCCCAGTCCCGGGGGGCCTTGATTACGATCAAGCTCTTGAACTCTTTAATTTTATTTATGCGAATAAAAAACGAATTGTTGGCTTTGATCTCTGCGAGGTGTCACCACCTGCGCCCGAAGAACTCGATGGGTGGGATGGCAATGTGGGAAGCCGCGTTTTATATAATTTATGTTGCTACACTTTAGCTTCCAATGATTAATTACCTCCTTTATCGGAGGTTCTGTGTTGCGCTCAATTGTTCTGCTGCTTGTATTTATTTCTTCTTTCGCACAGGCAGATGAAGCAGCAGACAAAGCGGCCGCGGCTGCTAAAGCGGCAACCATGGGTCTGCACAGCGAAAGTGAACTGGGTTATATTGTTGTCGGTGGTAACGCTAAGTCTCAATCCTTCAGCGGCAAACAGTCCACCTGGTACCAGTTTGATAGTGATCTTTTAAAGCTCTCTGGACATTATCTCAGCTCTCAAGCGCAAAACCAAGCCACCCGTCAACTCGAAGGTGTGGCAGAAAACTGGTCTGCCAATCTTCGTTACGAACACATCGTCATCCCAAACACCTTTAATTTATTTACTCAAGCTGGTATGCGCGGCGATCGTTTTATCGGTGTTGATTTTGGTCAACTCTATGATGTGGGTGCAAAGTATTTTTTGATCTCAAGTGAATCTTTCGAATGGTTTACGGAAGGTGGCTACCAGTTTTTAAAGGAAGAATTTAAAGATGACGCAAACCCGGCCACACCACCGTATCGCGAATCGCACTTTATTCGTCTTTATACCCAAGCCGACTATATTTACACCCCCTCCATCAAGTTTGGTTTATGGGTGGAATACCTTCCTGACCTTAAAGAAGAGGAAAACTACCGAGTCAATTTTAGCCCTTACATGATGGCCATTTTGTCGGACACCTTCTCCCTCAAATTTGGCTACGAAGGCTATTATCGAAATCTGCCTGTGGCACCAAACACCATTCGCTTCGATTTTCGCCACGTAACGGCTTTGATCGCGAAATTTTAATGGCTTTAGAAACGTCGCCAGAAAAAAAACCAGAAAAATGGTGGTCCAACGGAGTTCAATTTCAGTGCCAGGGTTCTGGCAACTGTTGTGTCTCCCATGGCGAGTACGGCTTTGTTTACGTGACCAAAAGCGATCGACAGGCCATGGCTAAACTTCTCGGCATGAGCACTGCTGCCTTCACAAAAAAACATTGCAACAAGACCGACGATTTTTTTCACCTTAAAGATAACGGCGAAGATTGCTCTTTTTTAAAAAACAAACGCTGCACTATTTACGCGGCTCGCCCCATGCAGTGTCGAACTTGGCCTTTTTGGCCCGAAACCATGTCGGCCAAATCTTGGAAAAAAGATGTTATGGGATTTTGCCCTGGTGTAAACAAAGGTCCGGTGCGAACTGCTAAAGAAATTCAAACAGCCCTCGATCAGCAAATTCAGTGGGAACAAACCGTCGCTGAAGAAGCCAGCCGGTAATCACTCACCGAGGATTTTACATCCTCGGATATTTAACGATTTTCAAACTTGAGACTTACTCGCCGCCTTGGGCGTAGCGCTTTTTCATGCTTTCTCGAATTTCAGCACCTTCGATACTAAGGCGTGTCCAGGGAATCGCTCTAAGGCGCTCTGGCTCGATCTGCTCCTCAGTCTCTTCACAAACTCCAAACGTACCGATTTCGATGCGCGATAGAGCTTGTTCGATCTCAAACAACTGCTGACGTAAGCGATCGTGCAGTGTCAGGATCTCTTTCTCGTTGAGAATGCGTGCTGTTTGATCAGCTTCGTCCCCACCCTTATCTTCGAAGTAAAGGTCCTTGCGGACTTCCTGAACGCGGTTCAGGATATCTTCCTTCGTTTCTAACAATTTGCCGCGGCACTCTTCCACTAAGGCCCTCGTAATCATAGGCATATTTTCCCCCTCCATGTTTTAAGACTCGAAACCCCACCCCTGAGGTTTTGAATTCTTTCCCAGCTCCAAGTCCCGTTTTGGAACTGGGGACTATTAAGACACGTGACGAAGAAAAAAGGCAAGTCAATTTACTTAAAATATCTTAAAAATATTCGATACTTGATCAAAGTCTTGCTTATACCTAGACCAACGTCTGGCGTGAAATCCGCACCTGAACTGGCTTCCACGACGAATGATTTCTTAATAGGCACCCATTACTTTGGGTTGTGATGTGATGCGAAAAATAGTCGCATTTTTACTTAAAAATTCACCCGGGAATACTCGCGAGGTTCCCAAAAGTTGTTCTCATGGGCCCAGTGAATTTGCCCATAGCTGTCTTGCAATTTTAACCAGTCGTCGTCCCGGCCCACTTTTTTGAAAACGGCGTAACGTTTAACGCTTCCCAAATCCGTGGAGGCAAATTTTTGTCCTGGCCCCAGCCGTAGTTTTGCCACAAGCGACTTCACAACAACACAGCTGCCTTTCCACGTGAGGTGGCGCGCATGCACCCAATGCTTTTCGCCTTCAAAATCCTGCACCTCATACCACGCGCCTTTTTTGTTGATCTCAAGCACCGGCATATTTTCGCCCACCACCCAACTCACTTTGGCCTTAGGATCGGGCTTCGCGTGCATTTTAACTTTGTTTTGAGCAATGCACGCGGCATGGGACGACAACTGCATAAAAAAGAGGATGCTAACGAGGAGAGTTTTCATAACAGTGAGAATATCAAACTCAACCGCCACTGCCCACACTAGCCGAAAAATCCAACTTATAGTCCAGTTGAGTTGCCTGTAAAAAAGTCATCCTTGTGTTTTGCATAGACAGGGTGCAATTCAAAAAACTGCTTGAGGGTTGTTTAAACCCGCTCATACGTCGGCACACCGGTTGCTATGAGTCTTACGAACTATTTTATTAACGAGGTCTTCATGTTAAAAATTTCTTTCTTATTCTTATCGATAGTCTTAGGGTGCGCATTGGCCCAGGCCGATTGCACAACTTCGATCAGCGAGCTCGTTGATAACCCGACAACAAATGTTATCTTTACCTCGCAAAAGGATAATACGGTCAACTACTGTAACTCTGCCGACGATTACGGCTCCGTCGAATGGTATTTATCAGTGGAAACAGTGGCAGACATAAATGAATTTACATTTGCTGCAGAAATAGCGCTAGGCTACGTCGACATCAACCTCGCTTCTGAATTTAATCGAAAAATATCACAGCTTTCTTCCACTGAGAAAGGGCGTAAATTGGCTCTGTGGGCAACACTCCTCAACGGCGTTTACAGCAACATTTTCGATTTGGAAAGTTTTAGACTTTCAAACAACACAGGCTCGAGCCTTGGTAGCATTACTCTAGATGCCAGCAGGCATTCCTCTGATTCGTTCGAAACGCAAGTCGATGGACTTCTACTCGCTCTCAAATATGAATACCTCCTTTCCATATATTTCAACAAAGAAGTTTCAGTAAACTATTCGGACGAGTTGAATGAAGGCGAGTTACGGCGCCTGATGAATGCGAATTTCAAAAAAACTCTCGACCAGTCGCCAAATGTAAAATTGATTTCTGTGTATTCTTGGTCAGCAAATAAACATCTACGGGTCGACGACGGTATTCTAATGATCAATCCTCGTCTGTTTGTGGAGTTAAAATGAAATTCACGCACTTATTGATCGCAATCTCCGCCTGCTACTTCTCAACAAGCGTGTGGGCCGAAGCAGCAGTTGTCGATGGACTTGTTTATATAGAAAATCCCGGTTCCTTTTGCTCGGGGAGCATTTTCGCCCCCAAGGGTTACGACAAAAATCAAAAAGCCCTGGTCATTACCAATGGTCACTGCACAGGAATGGGCAGCGCGAACATCTTTGGTGGCACTTACCTAGCGGCCACGGAGCAATTGAATTACGTTGAAGCCCCGAACACCTACCTTGTACTTTTTAAAAAGAACACGGCGGACGGTGACATTGATATCAATTATAACAGCACAGCTCGGCTGCTTGTTGCAACAATGTACAAAAAAGATCTCGCCATCTACGAAATCGAACACTCCTACGCGCTCCTTGAAGAGGGTGGATATTATCCGTTAATTTTAGCATCGTCGACTCCACCAATTGATTCACAAGTCGTTTACCACTCCAGTGCTTGGGGAACTCAAGTGAGTTGCCAACTCGAAGCTTATGCAGACATGGTGATTGAAGGCTTTTGGGTTTGGAACAATGTGATGCGTTTAACGGGCGAAAACTGCCACGCTCAGGGCGGAGCCTCAGGCTCTCCAGTCCTCGACAAAGCTGGAAGTCTCGTGGCTCTTATGAACACGATGTATGAGGGTGGTCAAAAGTGCACAATCATGAATCCCTGCGAGCGCGAACGCGACAGCGGGAACTCCACCAGTTACAACGGCGCGATCTACGCCATACCCATCGTTGATCTAAATGCGTGTTTTGACCAAAATAAAAAACTTGATCTCAAGCTCTGCAACCTTCAGTAATTTACATCTTCAATAGCACGGGGCAATGATCCGAACCGTGCTGTTGATCCAAAATTTCAGCTCTTTGAATATGCGCCTGCAACGTGTGACTCACGCAAATGTAGTCGATTCTCCAGCCGCGATTCGCGGGTCGTGCTAATTCTTGATAAGACCACCATGTGTATTTTTCTTTTTCGGTGGGATGTTTGTGGCGAAAGGTGTCGGTGAATCCCGATTGTATAAAGCCATCAAACCACTTGCGCTCTTCGGGTAAGAAACCGCTGGTGTTTTTAAGTCGAACAGGATCGTAGATATCAATCTCTTTATGAGCGATATTGTAGTCCCCAACCAAAATTATTTTTTTGCCGCCTTCCATCTGTTTTCTTAGGTGCAAATGGAACAGTTCTAAAAACTCTTGCTTAAAATTATGGCGCTCCAGGCGTGCGGCTCCGTTGGGAAAATAGACGTTATAAAGAACAAAATCTTTAAAGTGCGTTATAATAAAGCGCCCCTCAGAATCAAACTTTTCCAGACCGATTCCGTGCTCCACCAAAAGGGGCTCTTTTTTTGAATAGGTCACAACACCGGAATAACCCTTCCGAGACGCCGAGGACCAATAACTTGAATAATCAGGTGTTGGGCTAAAGAGGATAGGCTCCAGCTGATCTTTGTGGGCCTTGGTTTCCTGCAAACAGAACAAATCGGGGTCTTCCTGCTTAATAAATTCCAGAAGTCCCTTTTTTTGTACCGAGCGAATGCCGTTAACGTTCCACGAAATGATTTTCATGGCAGCAAGCTATCAATTCATGGTGATTTTGGGTACGCAGGGTTCCAACTTGACGCAGATCTCAACCAAAAGGTACGGCGTACCGCTTGCGGTACGGGGACCGGAACGAGCTTGCTCGTGAACGAGCGCCGGAGGCGCTAATGTCCCCTTGCCGTACCTTTTGGCTTGCCGAAATGGCCTAACTTGACTGCGGTGCGTTTGCCGCGCAATATGGCCTTTCAATTTTATACGCAAAGGAGTTTCTCATGCCTATGATCGGTCAACCGGCCCCACAATTTACAGCACCTGCTGTTGTGGATGGCGGCGAAGTTAAAGACATCAATCTTAGCGATTACAAAGGTAAATGGGTTGTACTTTACTTCTACCCGCTTGATTTCACATTTGTATGCCCCACCGAAATTACGCAATTTCGCGATTACCTTCCAAAGTTTAAAGAAGTGAACGCGCAAGTTTTGGGCTGCAGTGTCGACTCCGTTCATTCGCACAAGCGCTGGATCAAAGACGATCTTAAAGATCTCGGCTATCCGCTGATTGGCGATCTCACAAAAAGAGTTTCTCGCGACTACGGCGTTCTTTTGGAAGATAAAGGAATCGCAACACGCGGCACTTATATTATCGATCCAGAAGGTATGGTTCAGTACATGGGCATTCATAACCTGAGCGTGGGTCGTGATTGCAACGAAATCCTTCGCGTTCTCAGTGGTCTACAATCAGGAGAGCTTTGCGCTGCCGGTTGGAAGCCAGGTTCTAAGTTTATCAAAGCGTAATGGTTGGTGCCTTCTTTCGAGAAGGCCACATCAAAGGCCTGCCGCTGGGCGGGCTTTTTCACTCTGGAATTGAATTCAATGCACGCTTTCTTTTCGCAGTATCAAGCGCACTTGCGCAAAAACTATTCGACACTTTCGGACACCTTAGTCCAATCACTGTCGCCGCAACTGGCGTCGCCATTTCTATTTAAACTCAAACGCAAGCACTATGAAGACGCACAAAATATTGTTCGCGATCTTGATAAAATCCTTCAGCAAACTCCTGAGCCAAAAAATCCTTCCATACTTAACAGCCTCGATGTGCACATCGACAGCGATGACCAGCTCAAAATTATCGAAATCAATACCAACGCCTCTTCCTTTTTAGTAAATGCCGAGCAATACCAGGTAAAAAATCTCCCTGACTTTAAAGACGCAAAGATAAATTTTAAAGAGAGCTTTCAGGTGGCCTTTGGCGCAAACCTGCAAGCAGGGAATTTGTTTTTAATCGTCGACGAAAATCCCGAACAACAAAATATGTATTTTGAATTTTTGATGTTTCGCGAGTTTTTAAAAAATGAATTTTCTATCGAATGTGAAATCAGTTCTCCGCAAGAATTAACGATCGATTCTGAGCACCAAGTGGTTTGGCGGAATAAAAAAGTTCATGGCATTTACAACCGTCATACGGATTTTTATTTCCACAACATTCCTGTACTTGCAGAGGCCTTCCGTTTCGACAAGACTTTGATTTCACCCAATCCTTGGACCTATCAAGCCCTTGCCGATAAAAATCGCCTCGTCGAATGGTCGCAAAAAGATTTACCGTATCCCCATTTGCAAAAAGCTCTACTTAAAACTTTCCGATTTGCCGATTTTAAAGACGCCGAAGACCTTTGGGCGAAACGCGCCCAGTTTTTTTTCAAACCTCCCAATGCCTATGGTAGTCGTTCGGTGTATCGCGGAAAATCCATCAGCCGTACTGTTTTCAATCGCATTTACGACCCCGACTACCTGGCTCAGCAAATTGTGCCCGCTCCTGAGGTGACCTTCAATTACGAAAATCAGTCCCACACTTTTAAGTACGATTTGCGCTTTTATTTTTTTGCCGGCCAAATCCACCTCGCCGTGGCTCGACTTTACCAGGGACAACTCACCAACCTGCAAACCCCCTTAGGGGGCCTAACTCCGCTTGAAATAGTGTAAGAAACATGTCAGTTTCAGCACCTATGGAAACACCGCAAAACGTTTTATTGCCCTTTGATTATTGCCATCGTTGGATTCGAGCCGCATTTAATATGGTGGAGAAACACTTTTCGCTTTTTGCTTTATTGGGCGTCATCGTTTTTATCACCGAAGCTATGGTCAGCGTGATTCCATACTTGGGCTCTCTAGCCAATCCAGTGCTTCGTTTTATTTATGCTTTTGGTGGCTTAAGACTGATGGATGCTCTCATGCAAAAGCAAACCCATACCATCGAGTCCTATTTCAAGCTCTGTTTTGACGAAAGTCTTCTGAAGCCGTTTAAAAATTATCTGCTCGCCTGTGCGGGAATCGGTTTGGTTGTGGAGATTGGTCTTCGTGCCAACATTCCCCACTTTTATTGGCTCACAGCTCTCACGACTTTAGGGATTTACCTCATTCCTTTTATGGCTTACTACCAATTTAGAAATCCCGGCATCACTACCGACAGACAAGCTATGGATTTTGTGCTCTCTCAAACCTGGAAAAACATTGGCAATCTGCTCTGTCTGACGATCTTTCTTTTGGCTCTAGGCCTCGTCTCCATGGCCCTCTGTGTCGTTCCTTTCTTCCTTTATTTTATGCCTTTGACCTTCCCGTTGGTTTATCTCGTTTATATGGGACTTTGCGAACATAAAACCATCGAAGAGCTCAATCTGATCTGGAACTCTCGCGGTGACTCCACCGAAGTTCAGTGATAAAAAATGTCTTTCCGTAGGAAAGCGAAATGAATCAATGATTATTGTAACCGGTGCCACAGGATTTATCGGAAGTGCCCTTGTTTGGGAACTCAACCAACGCGGTCGAGAAGACATCGTTGCTGTGGACGTGATTCGACCTGATTTGCGCACGGGAATTTTAGCAAAAAGAAAATACGAAAAATTTTTGACCCACACCGAACTTTGGGATTTTTTAAATACCAAACCTAAAGTTGAAGCCATCCTACACATGGGCGCCTGCTCTTCGACCACCGAACTCAACCGCACCTATTTACGCACAATCAACACCGAATACACACAACGACTTTTTGAGTGGTGTAGCGAAAATAAAACTCGTCTGATTTACGCAAGTAGCGGTGCCGTTTACGGCGACGGCGCTCAGGGATTCGACGATCAAACAGACCCGCGTTTTTTTCAACCCTTAAATCCCTACGGAGAATCCAAACTCAACTTTGACGTTTGGGCCATACAGCAAACTAAAACTCCTCCGCTTTGGATGGGCTTGCGCTTTTTTAACGTTTACGGGCCTAATGAGTACTACAAGCAGGATATGTCCAGTGTGGTTTTTAAGGCGTACCGACAAATTCACGTGAACAATGAGCTTAAACTTTTCCGCTCGCACAATCCACAATATGCGGACGGCAAACAGTTGCGCGATTTTATTTATGTAAAAGACGTCACTCGCTGGATCGCCGAAATTCTTTTCGAAAACAAAGGCTATTCAGGAATTTTCAATATGGGTTTTGGCGAAGCCCGCACCTGGCTGGATTTAGCCGCAGCCGTTTTTAAAGAGATCGGTAAGCCGATGCAGGTGGAATGGATGGATGTTCCCGAAAATCTTCGCCCGCGCTACCAATATTTTACGCAAGCAAAAATGGATCGATTTTTAAGCCAAGGATTTTCTCGACCGGAATGGTCGTTAGAGAAAGGCATAAAGGATTATGTTCACAACTACCTCAACCAGCCCGACCCTTTCTTTTAACAAGGACGAATGGATGAAAAAGTTCAAACAGATTATTGAACAAATTCCTCCTCATCTTAGGCAGTATATTATCGAACAAGATTACTCGCGCTACACTCCCCTCGAGCAGGCCACGTGGCGCTTTACACTTCGTCAACTCAAAAGCTATTTGTCCAAAAATGCCCACGAATGTTATATCGCCGGTCTTTCCAAAACGGGCATAGATACCGAATCTATTCCACGCATCGAAGTGATGTGCGAAAAGCTGCAAGAATTTGGGTGGACCGCCGTTCCCGTGAGCGGCTTTATTCCGCCGGCGGCATTTATGGAATTGCAAAGCCTCAATATCTTGCCCATCGCGTGCGACATGCGCAGCATCGATCACATCCTTTACACTCCGGCGCCTGATATTGTGCACGAAGCTGCGGGGCACGCTCCTATTTTAGTGGATGAGCAGTTTGCCTCCTACTTGAAAGAGTATGCACGGGTCGCCAAAAAAGCCATTATCTCCTCTGAAGATCTTTCGCAGTACGAGGCCATTCGCGATCTTTCCGATATCAAGGAGGATCCTCAGTCAACACCAGAGCAAATTCTCGCAGCTGAAGAGCGTCTCACCAAAATCAACGCCTCCATCAGTCACGTTTCCGAAGCTTCCCTTCTCGGTCGAATGAATTGGTGGACGGCCGAATACGGCCTCATCGGCGATTTACAAAATCCTAAAATCTTTGGTGCGGGTTTACTTTCATCGGTTGGAGAATCTCGCCAGTGTCTGCAAGAGACTGTTAAAAAGCTCCCTCTCACCGTGGATTGCATCGAAACAAGCTACGATATCACCGAGCAACAACCCCAATTGTTTGTGGCAAAAAGCTTTGCCGATCTTTCGCAAGTTTTGCGCCAACTTGAAGAGCGACTTTCCTTTTGTCGCGGCGGTCTTTACGGCTTACAAACAGCCATCAAGGCAAAAACCGTCAATACCGTTGTTCTCGACTCTGGTTTGCAAATTTCGGGTGTGGTGAACGAAGTGATCACCGACTCCGCTAACAACGTTCTTTATTATAAACTTTCTGGCCCCACTCAGCTCTGCGAAGTAGATGTGCAATTAGAGGGGCACGATAAAAGTTATCACGCCAGTGGCTTTAGCTCACCTCTTGGCGAATACAAACCGGTGAACCTCGAGATTGGTCAGATCGCCCGCTTGGAGTTTAACTCCGGAGTGAATGTCGAGGGACGAGTTCAATCGATTCTTCTTTCAAAAAATAAAACGCCGATGATTATTTCTTTTGTCGATTGCACCGTGAAAAACCAAGAGCAAATTTTATTTCAACCTGATTGGGGCATGTTTGACATGGCCGTTGGTACCAACGTAGTTTCCGTTTTTGCCGGCCCGGCGGATCGAGCAAGCTATGGTATGACGGACTCTTTTGTAAAGAAAATGATTCCCGCTAGAGAGCACTCCGGAGAGTCTCGACAAAAAAATGAGCTTTACCAAAAAATTCGTACTTTGCGTGAATCTCAAAGTGTATCTCAAAATCTATCGTCCAAACAAATTGCAGCCCTCTTCCACGATGCTCACAAAAACTTGCCAGAGCAGTGGTTGGCATTTATCGAACTTCTGGAGCTGTGTGACACCGTTGTCGACAGTGATCTCTGCACTCTTATTGAAACCCACTTGTTAGACCTGCAAATAAAATATCCTGCCAACCAAGAGTACATCTCTTTGGGATTGCAACTTTCGGATCGAATTAAAATATGAAACATCTGAGTGTCGTTCTCGTTCGCCCAAAATATTCAAGAAATGTCGGCATGGTTGCAAGAGCCATGTCCAATTATGGCCTAGAAAAATTAATCTTGATCGAGCCTCGCTGCGAGATTGATCAAGAGGCGCGCGAAGGGGCGGCGCATGCGCAGCTCCAATTGGAAAAGTGTCAGATCTACCCTCATTGGCAGCGTTTTTATGATTGGGAGCATGAAGGCATTCGAATTGCTTTTTCGGCCCGCGATGGAAAACGCCGCGACGCTTTTGATTTTGCGTCCAGCCTGAAACACGATTTAGAAATGAAATCTGTGCTTTTTAATAAAAATACGTATCTGATCTTTGGGCCCGAAGATCATGGTCTGGCCGAAAGCGATCTAGACTTTGTTCATCGAGTTTTTCAAATAAAATTGCCCGGTGAAAATACGAGTCTTAACTTATCTCATGCCGTTCAGTGTGCTTTAACAATTCTTCATCAAGCGACGGACGCCGCTCAACATATGCCTATAGATAAACAGGAGCGCGAAAAATTCTTTTTTCCAGACCAAACCTTGAAGCGCTGGCTCGAATCCCTCAATATTGATTTGTCGAGCCACGAGAAAGTGAATTCCTACACCGTTTTACGCAAACTGCTTCTTAAGGGGTTTCCCACCAGCAAAGAGCTGCATATGCTGGAAACTGTTTTGCAACAAACGATTCGCAAACTCAAAGACCGTTCTTTCGCGACGAAAAACCAGCAAAATTCCATTGACTCACAATAGACTGCTCCTATTATGGGCGCATACATTTTAAGGAGACTCCATGCTTTCTAATCGTCTTTTATTGGCCTGTTTATTTTTATCTCTTACCCACTGTTCCTCGATGAATGCCCTTTTGTACAAGAGCTCCTGCACAAGTAATAATTGGGAAGCTGTCGGTGAAAAAGATGGGGAACGCGCCAATAAAGACGTGGCTGCGTGGTCTACTCGTTGCCAACAATTCAGCACAAATCCTGACACAGCGAAGTACGAGAAGGGCTATGTCAAAGGACTCAGCAAGTTTTGTCACACAAAAGGTTTCGAAGCTGGAAAAAAAGGCTCACCCATCGATGTGGCCTCCCAGTGTTCTGAAAAAAGAGATACCACTCGTTTTGAAGAAGGTTACGACGTTGGCCTCCATGAGTTTTGTACTCCAGATGCGGGTAAACAACATGCTTTAGCTGGCACAGCTCGCGCAGAGGTTTGCACCAAAGTCACTCCTTACCAAAATGGCTACGGCCTTGGTTTGAAAGAACTTTGCTCATCGGCAGTGGCTTTTAAAAACGGACTAGAAAACAAATCGTTTGAACCAAAAGGTTGCGCGCCAGCAGTTCGTGGCTCACTCCTTGCCGCCCATTCTCGTGGAAAAAAATTAACGGAATCTCGACAAAAAGCCACAACGCTTGAAGCAGAAATCAATGATCTCACAACAAAGGTGTACGACGCCAATGTCCCCGCCGATGCAAAAACCCATTATCAATCTATTCTCGGCAGCAAAAAAACAGAACTGAAGAGCGTGGAAAAAATTGTTTATAGTCTTGAAGGCGAAGAAAAGCGCCACTAATAACAGTCCTCGGAGAATCCCATGAATGTTTTAAAACTCACTATAGCATTAATCGTTTACAGCTTTGGTGCTTTTGCAAATGCCAAGAGCTCGAAGACCATGTGTTTGCCCATTAAAAACTTTAACGACAAAGTCACTATCCAGGCTCTTTGCGATGCCACAGAATTCAACAAAAAATACAATCTAGATGTAGATGCCGACGGCTGTGCTCTGTTAGGACAAGGTATTCAAAGCGAAAGCGCTTTTGTACTTCTTCAAGCCCCTGTTAAAATCACTGCCGAGACCGACGAGGAACTTCAGAAGCGTTCCCTGCCGACTTGCGAAATCAGTGAGGCCGGCCTGGTTATCGAAATTGAACTCCAACCCTGGCAGCAATAAGTCAAATGTGACACATGCCGGGATGCTTATCGAGGTAGTCTTGATGATATTCCTCGGCCGCATAAAAATTTGTAAACGGCGTCACTTCGCTGACGATGGGCTTTGAGAAAACTTTTTTCTCAGTCAGTTCACGGATAACACTTTCAGAAATTCGCTTTTGCTCATCGTCGACCACAAACACGCCTGATCGGTACTGGGTTCCCACATCGGGGCCTTGACGATTTTTAGTGGTGGGGTCGTGAAGTGCAAAAAACTCCCGAACAAGCGCTTCAAAAGAAACAATCTTCGGATCAAACACCACCTCTACGATTTCTGCATGACCGGTAACGCCATCACAGACCTGTTCGTAGGTGGGATTTTCCATATGCCCTCCGCCATAACCACTCGTGGTATCGACAACGCCTTCAATTTCTTTAAAACGTCCTTCCACACCCCAAAAACATCCAGCGGCGAAATATCCTTTTTGCATAGCTTCCTCCTTTGCAGGGAACTTAATCACACTCTTACTATTACCATGTTCCAGGCTTGATCTCTACCCCCGCCGTGAGTATTCTGTGCCCATGCAGAATATGGACGTATTTTTCATTACTTACGACGAGCCCCAGAAGGATCTTTTTTGGGAGGCCGTAAAAGCACAGATTCCCTTCGCCCAGCGTGTGGACGGCATTAAAGGTTTTAATCGCGCGCACCGCGAGTGCGCCGAGCGGGCACGTACCTTGCGTTTTTTTACCATCGATGGCGACAACGTTCTGCATAGCAATTTTTCGAGTCTTAAGATTCCCATGAAGTTGATCATCACGACTCAAGTTTTATCTTGGTCTGCTAAAAATTCAATTAACGGCCTCGCCTACGGAAATGGTGGCATTAAAAATTGGCCCCGCGAAATCGTCATCAAACTCGAATCCCACGAAGACAGCACAAGTCCTCAGGGCGCAGTGGATTTTTGTTTCGACCTTAACTATTTCCAAATGCCCGAAACTCTTTCCACATCCCACATTCACCACACGCCCTACCAAGCATTTCGCGCCGGCTTCCGGGAGGGTATCAAAATGTCTCTGGATCGAGGCTTGCCGCTGGATTTCGATCGCAAAAATCCGGCCTCTTTTTTACAACTATTGCCAGCTGCAAATTTAGAGCGACTTAAGATTTGGTGTTCTGTGGGCGCAGATGTCACCAACGGTCTCTGGGCTATTTTTGGTGCCCGTCTTGGCCTCTACGAATTTTATTTCAACAAGTTGCCTATCGAAAAAATTCGCGACTACGACTGGTTCGAAACTTACTGGCAAGAAACTTTCGCCAAAAAATCACAACTTCCAACCGAAGCCTTTTTAACTAAAGAGATCGAAAAACTCGGAATCGCTCTCAATAAAAAAATCGCCCTTGGCATTCAACTTTTAGATCCGCAAAGCAGTGAGTTTTTTAAGTCCGTGTACTTCAACCGTCCGCGACAGGGACCCATGTTTATCGAAGGGTCCGCCTCTACTTCCAATGACGCCAACGTTTGATATATTCTTTCTTTCCTATTCCGAAAGTAATGCCGAGACCAATTGGCTGGCTCTGACGACGCGTTTTCCCCACGCTAAACGCCTGCATGGCATTCGCGGAGTTTACAAAGCCCACTCGATCATTGCAGACTGCAGCGAAACAGATTTTTATTTTATTGTCGATGGGGACAACCTGGTTAAACAGGATTTTGATTTTACTGTGCCCTTTTCACCAAAAAAAGACTCGCTGTATGTTTGGCGCGCACAAAACGCCGTCAATCAACTGGTGTATGGTTTTGGTGGAATTAAACTTTACAATCGCAGTCTCTTTCAATCGCAAACAATCACGGGCCCCGATGTGGCCACAACGATTGCTCCAAAATATATTCCTGTGATGACCCTCGCTTCCACCACTTGTTTTAATGCCACACCCCTTGAGAGCTGGCGCGGGGCTTTTCGCGAATGCGCCAAACTCACACAGAATCTTAACAAAAGTCCCAACGATGTCCAAAGTCGCGAGCGTTTGTCCATTTGGCTGTCGCAGGGTGGAGACAGCATGCATGGAGGCTGGTGCCTTCTTGGCGCTCAGCAGGGTCAAGAATTTGCTCTCGGCGCTTTGGCGCGAGGCGAGGACATACAAGTCATCAACGACTTCGGTTGGCTGAATAATGAATTTTTGAAAACTTCACAAAAAATAATGCCTGACTCTCTCTCTTTCTTGACGATATAATTTCGCCTGTTATGAAAATTGCAGATCTCATTAAACAGCGAATTGTTTATCTCGACGGCGCCATGGGCACCATGATTCAACAGCATCCCCTCACTGAGCAGGACTTTCGCGGGACGCGATTGATCAATCATCCTAAAGATCTCAAGGGAAATAACGATCTCCTCTCCATCACCCAGCCCAAGATCATTCGCGATATTCACTTGCAATATCTCGAAGCGGGCGTTGATGTTATTTGCACCAACACTTTTAATTCGACGAAGTATGGACAGATCGAATACGGCACCGAAGGCTTAGTGCGCGATCTTAACATCTCATCTA
Organism: Bdellovibrionales bacterium; assembly: GCA_031429075.1. Taxonomy (GTDB): domain Bacteria; phylum Bdellovibrionota; class Bdellovibrionia; order Bdellovibrionales; family JAGQZY01; genus JANPLN01. Next base: position 37,168 of record JANOYW010000035.1, read on the forward strand.
TTCTTGTGGCGCAAGAAGCTAAAGCCATCTATCAAAACTCTCAACAAAGACCGGTGTGGATTGCGGGCTCTATCGGTCCAACAAATCGAACGGCCTCCCTTTCGCCGGATGTAAACAACCCTGGCTATCGCGCCACCCACTTTGATGACCTGGTCGAAGTTTATCGAGAACAGGTGATTGCTCTTGTCGAAGGCGGAGTGGATCTGCTGTTGCCAGAAACTACTTTCGACACTCTCAATCTGAAGGCTGCACTTTATGCCATCGATTCGGTTCTGCGCGAAAAGAATGTGGATCTTCCAGTTATCGCTTCACTCACCATCACGGACAAATCTGGTCGTACGCTTTCCGGACAGACCATCGAAGCCGCTTGGAATTCCATTCAGCATGCCAAGCCTTTGGCGGTGGGGATTAACTGCGCCTTGGGCGCCCGCGATTTAAAGCCATACATTCAAGAGCTCGCAAAAATTTCCACGTCGTATGTTTGTTGTTACCCAAATGCGGGCTTGCCAAATCCCCTCGCCCCCACCGGTTACGACGAAACGCCCGAAATCACGGCCGAAGCGATTCGCGAAATGTCGTCAGAGGGTTTGCTTAATATTATCGGTGGTTGCTGTGGAACCACTCCAGATCACATTCGCAAAATTATCGAAATCACAAAAAACGATCCCGTGCGCGCTATTCCTTCACCGGACCCCAAAATGCGACTCAGTGGACTTGAACCACTCAATGTTGTTCCCATTGAAAAGAGCAAAACTTTTTTAATGGTGGGCGAGCGTACGAACGTTACTGGCTCTCCCCGTTTTTATAAGTTAATCAAAGAACAAAATTTTGATGAAGCCCTCAAAGTGGCTCGGCAACAGGTCGAAAACGGCGCCAATATCATCGACGTTAACTTTGACGAAGGTCTCCTCGATAGCGTCACTTTGATGCGCGAATTTTTAAACCTTATTGCTTCGGACCCCGACATCGCTCGTGTGCCGATCATGATCGATAGCTCCAAGTGGGATGTTCTCCACGCGGGCCTTAAGTGTCTGCAGGGCAAAGGCATCGTAAATTCTATCAGCCTTAAAGAAGGTGAAGCCGGCTTTATCAAGCAGGCCCAGGAGATCTTGCGATACGGAGCTGCTGTTGTGGTTATGGCCTTTGACGAAAACGGTCAAGCCGCCAACACCGAAGACAAAGTTCGAATTTGTCAACGAGCTTATAAAATTCTCACCGAACGCGTTGGCTTTGCACCAGAGGATATTATCTTTGACTGCAATGTTCTGACTGTAGCTACTGGCATCGAGGAGCACGATAACTATGGCGTCGATTTTATCGAAGCCGTTCGACAAATTAAAAAAACGTGCCCCGACGCACTCACCAGCGGTGGCGTGAGCAACATTTCCTTTTCGTTTCGCGGTAACAACGTAGTCCGTGAAGCCATGCACAGTGTATTTTTATTCCATGCAGTTAAGGCCGGTTTGGACATGGGCATTGTGAATGCCGGAATGCTGGCCGTTTACGAAAACATTGAGCCCGCATTGCGGGACCATATCGAAGACGTTATTCTCAATCGTCGAAAAGACTCCACCGAGCGCCTCCTCACCTTTGCCGAACAGTTCAAAGGCCAAAAAGGTGCTGCGGACAAAGAAAACCTCTCCTGGCGCGAATGGTCCTTGGAGGAACGCCTCTCCCATTCCTTAGTGTCTGGGATCGTTGATTTCATCGAAACCGACACCCTCGAGGCTCTTAAAAAATATGGAATTCCACTGAAGGTCATCGAAATTCCTCTGATGAACGGCATGAAAAAGGTCGGAGAACTCTTTGGTACTGGCCAAATGTTTTTACCACAGGTGGTAAAAAGCGCGCGAGTGATGAAAAAAGCCGTGGCGGTTCTTGAGCCCTATCTTCTCAAAAATTCAGCCGAAGCTCTTGCGCAAGATGTGTTTGTTATCGCCACAGTGAAAGGCGACGTGCACGACATTGGTAAAAATATTGTTTCCGTCGTTCTCGCCTGCAATGGTTACAAGGTGATCGACTTAGGTGTTATGGTTTCTCTGCAAAAGATTTACGAAGCCGCTATCGAAAACAAAGCTTCGTTTATTGGTCTCAGCGGACTGATCACTCCGTCTTTGGATGAAATGATATTTAACGCTCAGGAGCTCACCAAGAAAAAATGCACGATCCCGCTGCTCATCGGCGGCGCTACAACCAGTAAAATTCATACAGCGGTAAAGATTGCGCCACACTACTCTGGCTCTACAGTTCACATCAGTGATGCTTCGCTTGTCGTAGATGCTTGTAGGCAGCTTGGTGGAGACAATGCTGAAGCCTACAAAGAAAAAGTGAGCGCCCAGTATCAAAAACTTCGCGATAATTTTAACGCCAAAGATGAAAACTTAATTCCCTACGCAGAAGCGCAAAAAAAATCCACTCGCAACATCGATTTTTCAAAAAAGTACACTCCTTCGTTTTATGCCAAACGAATTTTGACCATCAAGCCCAGCGAAGTTGTTTCGCTAATTGATTGGTCCCCATTTTTTTGGGCCTGGCAGATGAAGGGTATTTTTCCGGATATTTTAAAAAACGAAAAATATGGCGTGGAATCGCAAAAACTTTTTGATGATGCACAAAAAATCCTTCGCGACCTCGTCACCGATCCGCGAGTCACTCTTCGCGGCACTTTTGGAATTTGGCCGGCGCAAAGTGATGGCAACGACGTCATTGTCTACAATCCTTTCCAAAACCAGGAAGAGATCACGCGCTTTAGTTTTTTAAGACAGCAGCAAACAAAAAAAGAAGGCAACGCTCCCTACAAGTGCCTGGCTGATTATGTGGCCCCCAAAACCTCGGAGCACATGGACACGATCGGCGCCTTTGTTGTCACTGCGGGTCCCGAAATCGATGTGATTGCCAACGAATACATCGCTCAGAACGACGATTACACCGCCATCATTATCAAAGCTCTTGGCGATCGCCTGGCAGAGGCCAGCGCCGAGTTTATGCATCGAAAAGTTCGCGGAGAGTGGGGCTACCAACTCCGTGAGTACTTAAGTTTCGCTGAGATTCTGCAGGAAAAATATCAAGGTATTCGTCCGGCACCAGGTTACCCGGCGTGCCCAGATCACACCGAAAAGGAAAAAATCTGGAGGCTTCTCAACGCTCAGGAAACTCTCGGAGTGGAACTGACAGAAAATTTTGCCATGAATCCGGCGAGCTCGGTTTGTGGATATTATTTTATTCGCCCCGAAGCCTCTTACTTTCATGTCGGTAAAATAACTCGAGATCAAGTGGAGCATTATGCTCTCCGCAAAGGACTAACATTCGAAGAGGCGGAACGCTGGCTCCGCCCTTGTTTAGGTTATTAGTAGGGTATTTCCTAGTAGCAAACCGTCGAACGTTCATCCGCTGTAATTGCAAATTCTGCGTAGGGTTTAAACGATCGTATAATGTCGAGTTGCTTTGCTTTGTTCGCAGCATCCAATGAATCATAAAGGTTCACCTTGTTCCAGTTGGCCACGGCTTGATCGTTACTAATACCGCAAAACTGCTTTAGCGCCATCTGCGCAAAACTGTTTGAAGCATGAACTCCGTAGTAACAGTGCAAATAAATGGGACCTAATGACCCGCCGGCTTTAATCACATTGTAAATACTCTGCATAACGAGTCGAGGGCGTGCTCCATCAGCTTTGGGCGTCCCGATATGATTGTAATTTAATTCCCCCTCTGAACACGAGGCGGTCTTGTCGACACTTGTATAAACGGAATAAGCTTGAGAAAAACCTTCAGAACAAAGAAGTCCCTGATAGTTTGAAGACAGCGCTTCGCGCTTTCTATCTGAACCCCCAAAGTAAAAAACGCCCTTCAGAACAGCTTTGGGCCGTGTTTCGCCCTGGTTCATTTGCGACTTACTGATTTGGGTGGAATCCGAGGGATTGTTATAAAGATCTTGATAGTAAATTGCCTGCTGTGAGAGGGAGGAAAAACCAAAACTAGTCTCAACTGCCATTAAAAAACTAAACAAAACGAGTGTTTTCATAAATTCTCCTTAAAGGAAATCACTAGCAGGGTCACTTGCCTCGGTAAAGAGGTAAATCCTCCCAACGAAGCTCACTGAAGAGATTACCGTGAACCCTGCAAATTTTGCCTGTTGTGCTGCGGCGAAGTTACGTCTAGATTCCCCCTCGTAACGGGGTTTACAAATCTAAAATAGGGGACCACATGAAAGTTTTATTTTTTCTCTTAGTAAATGGATTTATTGGGATTGCTTTTGCCAATATCCAAACAGAATTTACTTCGCCAAACGGACTCAAAGAAAACTGTCGCGCTTTGCCACCGATCGCTGGCGGCAAATATTCTAGTAAAGATTTAGCGGAAGAAATCGAATACTGTTCACTGGATTTTTACACCACTCCTAAGATCGCACTTTGCCCTAAAACGTGGAGCACCAGCCCAGGAACAATGATTTACGACATCAACGAATCAGGACTTACGCAAGTTGCCTACGAAGCACAGGAGTCCTGTGGGGGTGCAAAAAAAGGTCACGAAACTCTGACCAAATATAAACAGTCCATGAATCAAAGCGGAACCAGTGGAACCTACTCTCCAAGCTCGCTGTTGTATTATCATTTGTCGCGTTTTTTCGACACCACTGTTGACGTTCCGGTTGCTGTCTTCCGCACCATGGATCGTCAGGCGCATTTCGACCGAGTCACGCGCAAAGCCCACGAAGATAAAATGGGTAAAGGCGAAATGATTCGTAAGGGTTGGGAGTGGTTGTACAATTCTGAAAAAAATCCCGAAGTTTATCAACCGGCAACAGACCTTTTTACTGAGGATATGATGCAAATTTTTGGGGTCCTAGTGCATGCAGGAGGCGAACGCTACGGCGCCGAGATCAACGGCCTTCGTACAAATGATCAAAACACACAATTTCAAGAAACACCCGCCTACTTCGCGCTTCGAGAAAACGCAGATCTAGCGACGGCCATTCAAGCAGGTATCGAAAAGGCAAAGAAAAATTCCGAAATGAAAAAAGCCCTGGGCCCTGCAATCAGCGACCTTCAAATGGCTGTTTGGATGAAAGAGCTCAGTGAAATAGTTGTTCTTGATTACATCTTTTCGCAACAAGATCGCGTGGGAAATATTGATTACAAATGGTATCTTTACTGGGTGGATGCAAAGGGCAAAGCTCAATCAGAAAAGTGGGAGCCTGCTTCGGAGGACACAGACATTTCCCGTAGGAACATGGCTAACTTAAATTATCCACAGCAGATGAAAGGCTTTCCGACCCATTTTTTACAACGCACGCGCCTCACCGACAATGATGCCGGCGGGCGATATATCTACACCAATCGCGCAAAAAAAAATAATTGGTTGATAGGGCTTTACCACTTCAGCGCCGACGTTTACGAAAAACTAAAGCTGTTGGATGCGGACTTAAAAGCACGGGGCGAAATTTATAAATTTATAGCTTCCGAATTTCGCTTGAGTGAAAAAGATATTGCTAAAATCGTACAACATACGGCAGAGGCTTTGGATATTTTAAAAACTCAGTGCAAAACTGGAAACTTACGTTTTGATTTGTATGGACCTAAAAAAGTCCTCGAAGGAAAAAACGCGCCCGTCGCTGTGAACTGTGACTAGGGGAAACGTCTCATAAGTAGACACCTCTGATTTTTTTCACAAATTATCATATCAGATTGAGACGGACACAAAAAACCCGTCTCAAGTCACCAGTCAAAAAGCCGATGTCTATATATGCGATATCGGCCGCCAAAGACCCGCAGCGAAAAGATCATCCACAGATGTTGTGTTGTCACACTGCTGTTCGCGACATATTTTTTAGAAAGCACACAGCTCACTTCGGCCTCTTCCTTCCAAGCGACGACCAAAAGTAAATACACACGCAGAATGCCCGCAAATATGCTGCAGCAAACTTTCGAATTCGATTGCAAAAAGCCCCATGAATTTCAAGAGCTCAGCACCCAGCACGAAACAATTCGCTTAACGACAAAAAATTGTTCACAAAAACCAGGCCTCTACGACTTGCGCTTTCAACAGGAACTAAAAACCTTCCCCTTACCAAACAATCAATTTTCCAGCGAATACGCCTACCTATCCAACGGCGACAACCCCTTCGAAATCAAAATGGCCGGCAAAGTTTATAAAGTCCTCATCATTCGCTACTAATCATTTAGACCGACCTCCAAAACAAACTACAAGACGAAGACCAGAATTTATGAATAGAAGGCGGTATTTTTAAAAAATTATTTTTTGGAACACTCCCCA
>JANOYW010000036.1:0-27792 GCA_031429075.1 Bdellovibrionales bacterium
AAAAATGTTTTTAAACTACCACTGAGCATGGTCCTTTTCCCTTCGTTAAGATGTGTTCTCGTAAAACAAATCGTATCGAAAAAAAGGACTTATGCTTATTAATTTTGACTCATTGCCTTATTCAGTTAAATGGGAAGAACCCAAAAATTCTTATAAAGAACCGTTTAAATAGCTAATGCCCACTTAATAGTATAGGTTAAAAAATGGATAAAAATCCATCTCTTGAAAGATTTGTGGCCTTTCCTCTGATTCATTAAGTTCCACCAAATAATTTCTATGTCTGTGGATCAAAGATCTCTTCCTTTCACGGACGTCGAGGAATCAAGAGTAAAAAATGGCCAATCGAAAAACTGTCCAACGTCAAAAAATATCAAAACCGATTAGAAACGTAAAAAACTATAAAGCTATGAGCCGTCTTGAATCCTCGCCGATCAGGATACTTGTACTATGAAGAACCTATCGACGTCACCACGTCTCAACCAAGATCCAACATCTCATGGCGCCTCTTCTGTCGTCGATCCTAAAGCCTTTAATCGGATACTTAAGATTAGCGTCAGTCTGCCTTTAGCGCTCATGAGCATCCTAACTGTCATCTTCATTGGTCTTATCTTCTACCTCATGTCCGTTGTCCGCTCAGTTGACCATGTCAATCACGTCATTGCTCAAAGTCATGAGACCCTTACCACCGTCCTTGATTCCGAAACCGGGATGCGAGGCTTTTTACTCACCGGTAAAGAAGATTTTCTTGAACCCTATAATAGCTCTGCACTTTCCGTAGAGCGGGAGATCGGAAGCCTCAAGGAATTGGCGAAAAGTTATCCTGAGCAGATTCAGCGCTTGGAGCGCATAAGTTCGATTCACCAGGAGTGGAAGGCATGGGCGCAGAAAAACATCGAGTTCAAGCGTCAGGGCAATAACGAATATTTGAAGCGAGCTTCAAGCGGCTTTGGCAAGCGGCAAACAGATGAAATCCGTCGCCAGTTTTCGGAATTCATTCACTTTGAGGAAAAGCTTCACGCCGATCGAAGTGCAACCACTGAAGAAGTCATCCGACTTGTGATTCTAGTTATTTTTTCGTTCAGTGTGTTGTCTGGAATTTTTCTGGCTCTCTATAGCCGAAGACAGCTTAAATTACTATCGGGGGCTTTTGGCACTGCCCTCCAGAAACAATCGGAACTTAACCAAGCGCTCAGCCAAGAGAATTGGCTTCGCGCGGGGCTTTCCGAGCTGGATGATCTTTCGCGCGGGGAAGCCTCACTAATCGAGTTCAGTACAAAGATCATCAGCCATCTGGCTCGCTACACCGGAGCCCAAGTCGGCACATTTTACGCGGTTTCGGAGAAGGAAGGAGTCTTTCGCAGGGCTTCTACCTACGCGTTTTCGAGCGAGAACGAGGCCAAGCTTTCTGAGGTTAAGTTGAATGAAGGTCTCGTCGGCCAAGCCGCAGCAGAAAATCGGCTCCTTCAAGTCACCGATCTTCCGGAAAACTACATCCAGGTTAACTCCTCCTTGGGAGCGGCTCATCCCAAGGCACTGCTCGTTGCCCCCGCTTCTGCCGAAGGATCTGTGAAGGCCGTCCTAGAACTTGGGTTCCTGACTGTGCCCGATCCGCGAGTCATCGAACTGCTGGAGCGTGCGTCTACCGGAGTCGCACTTACCATTCGTTCGTGGCAATACCGAGCCCGGGTTCAAGACCTTCTTGAGAAATCTCAAGTGCTCAACGAAGAGCTTCAGGCCCAGCAGGAGGAATTGAAGGCCGCGAACGAGGAACTTGAGGTACAGTCGCTCGCGCTGCAGGATTCCCAGGCTAATCTCGAAAACCAACAATCGGAACTCGAGCAATCCAATGAGCAACTTGAAGAGCAAACGCAAGCACTCGAGCAGCAACGGGATATTTTGAATGAAAAGAATGACGCTCTTAAGGCCGCGCAAAAGCTTCTGGAAGAAAGATCCGAAGAAGTTCAGAAGGCAAACCAATACAAATCCGAATTCCTGGCCAATATGTCTCACGAACTCCGGACCCCGCTTAATAGTTCGCTGATCTTGTCGAAGCTTCTCGCGGACAACAAGGGCGGAAACTTGACTCCGGAGCAGATCCAGTACGCGCATTCCATCTATTCCGCAGGCAATGACCTCCTTAACCTGATCAACGACATTCTTGATCTCTCGAAAGTGGAGGTTGGAAAGCTTGAGATCAGGCCCGAAAGCGTTTTTCTCCCCAAGGTTTTAAAAAACCTGGAAAGCACCTTCCGACCTTTCGCGCTTGAAAAGAATCTCAAGTTTCAAGTGAAGACCGACCCAGGCATGCCTGAGACGATGCTCACGGATCGTCAACGACTGGAGCAAATCCTAAAGAACCTGCTTTCCAATGCGATTAAGTTCACGGAAAAAGGCGAGGTCACGCTTCACATATCTCGGGTCTCGGACGGAAACCCTGAAAAAAGCCCTGAAAAAAGCCTGGCGTTTTCGGTGAGCGATACCGGTATCGGCGTCGCAAAGGCCCAGCAAGAAGTGATCTTTGAGGCGTTTCGTCAAGCCGATGGAACGACTAACCGAAAATACGGGGGCACGGGCCTTGGGCTTTCAATCTCACGAGATCTAGCAAGGCTCCTCGGTGGAACTGTTGAGGTCGAAAGCGTGCCCGACGAAGGAAGCCATTTCACCCTTTTCATGCCTGAGACCTATGATGAGTCTCGCATTGAGTCAGCTTCTCCGAAGGTCTACTCATCATCAACCGCCGCCACAGCCTCCATTTCTTCGGCAGACACGGCGAAGCCACGAGTAGAGCGCGCCCCCAAACCTGCGCCGTTCTCAGATGATCGAGGCGATCTTAGCTCTTCTGGGCGCTCGCCTGGGCGCACGCTTTTGGTGATCGAAGATGAACTTCAGTTTGCTAAGATTCTTTTTGAGCTAGCGCACGAGTTTCATTACAAATGTGTGGTCGCACAAAGCGCCGAAGAGGGGCTTGAGCTGGCTCAACGTCTTCTTCCGGACGCGATTTTGCTCGATATGCAGCTTCCCGATCATTCGGGGCTGACGGTACTCGATCAACTTAAAGAAGATCCAACGACCCGGCACATTCCGGTCCATATCGCGTCCGCTCATGACTATATGGAAAAAGCCCTTCGGATGGGAGCGATTGGGTACGTCATAAAACCCGCCAAACGCGAGGAACTTAAAGATGCTTTTGCCAAGATCGAATCCAAGCTGTCCCAGAAAATCAAGCGGGTTTTGATCGTCGAGGACGACAAGCTGCAAAGAGAAAGTATGGTCAAACTTATCAATGATCCTGATGTCGAGATCACTGCTGTGGCATTAGCGAGCGAGGCGCTCGATGCTCTCAAGAAAACTATCTATGACTGCATGGTGATTGATCTAAAACTCCCGGATATGTCTGGCGAACAGCTCCTCAAAAAAATGACTGAGCAAGAAGAGCTGGCGTCATTCCCGCCTGTCATCGTCTATACCGGGCGCTCACTTTCTCGTGACGAAGAAGACCAGCTTAGAAAATATTCTCGCGCGATCATAATTAAAGGAGCCAAGTCCCCCGAGAGACTTCTCGACGAAGTCAGCCTTTTTCTTCACCGTGTCGAGTCTAAGCTTTCGCCCGAAAGGCGACAGATGCTAAAAACTGTGCGCAATAGAGAAAATGACTTCGAGGGCAGGAAGATTCTCGTCGTCGATGATGATATCAGGAATATCTTTGCGCTCACTGCGGCCTTGGAACAAAAAAGTGCCAATGTTGTGGTCGCGAGAAATGGTAAGGAAGCACTCGCGAAGCTGGAAGAAGATCCTCGCATTGATCTCGTGCTCATGGACATCATGATGCCCGAGATGGATGGCTTTCAAGCAACCCGCGAGATTCGAAAACAAAAACGATTCGCAAGACTTCCCATCATCGCAGTGACGGCTAAAGCCACAAAGAACGATCAAGCGCGTTGTATGGAAGCAGGCGTGAATGATTACCTCGCTAAGCCCATTGATCTTCATCAGCTCTTCTCGCTCATTCGAGTTTGGATGCCAAAATTGGGAAGAGATTAAGGTTCATGGAGCGTACTCTCACTCGGGAATTTGAGGTTGAACTGAAGCTCCTACTGGAAGCGATTAACCTCAAGTATAGCTACGATTTTCGGCACTACTCGCAAGCTTCGATGAAGCGGAGGGTAGTTCAGGCGATGAATCGAATGAAGTGCCCGAACCTCTTGGTGCTTCAAGAAAAAGTCCTCCAGGATTCGGAGTGCTTTTATGATCTGCTTCAATTTTTCACGATCCCCGTGAGCGAGATGTTTCGCGATCCCTCTTATTTTCTCGCACTTCGAGAAAAGGTGATTCCGACCTTAAAGACCTATCCTTCTTTAAAGATTTGGGTCGCCGGATGCAGCACGGGAGAAGAGGTCTATTCTCTGGCGATCCTACTTCAAGAAGAAGAGCTGCTAGAGCGTACAATCCTGTACGCAACCGATATCAACCAAAGAAGTCTTGAAAAGGCTGAAAAAGGCATTTTTGATTTGGAAGATATCCAGAAATTCACTCGGAACTATCAAAAGTCCGGCGGGAATGGCTCGCTTTCGGACTACTACACGGCTGATTCTGATTCGGTGAAATTCAATAGTGCCTTGAAAAAAAATGTTACTTTCGCGAATCATAGCCTCGTGACCGATGCGGTGTTTTCAGAAACGCACCTAATTTCTTGCCGAAATGTTCTCATCTATTTTGATCGTGAGCTTCAGGACAGAGCGTTTGGCCTTTTTCACGATTCGCTTTGCCGCAAAGGTTTTTTAGGTTTGGGCTCCAAAGAAACAATTCAATTTTCACAACACGCAAAATATTTTGATCCTTTCGTGAAAGTGGATCGAATTTTTCAAAAGAAATAATCGATGGGGAGAATTCAGATGAATAAAGAAATAAAAAAGCCAAGAAAAAATGAGCTTACTTCCTTAAGTCGATTCAAGGCAGTTGTCATTGGAGCTTCAGCAGGAGGCATTGACGCTTTGGGAGAGATCCTACCTCGTTTGCCGAAGACTTATCCTCTCCCCATTATCATCGTGCTGCACATACCTGGCGACCAGCCGAGCCTTCTTTCCGAACTTTTTGGATCAAAAACTAAACTTCGAGTCAAAGACGCTGATGAGAAAGAGGCAATTCAGCCAGGGACAATTTACTTTGCATGTCCCGGCTATCATCTTCTCGTTGAGCGCGACCTGACCCTCTCTCTATCTCAGGAAGACCCCGTGCAGTACGCACGCCCGTCCATTGATGTCTTGTTTGAATCAGCCGCAGACGCCTTTGGTAGCAACTTGGTGGGGGTGCTTCTCACGGGAGCCAACCAGGACGGGGCCGAGGGACTGAAGAGAATTCAAGAGGCGGGGGGGCTTGCATTAATCCAAGACCCTGCTACCGCTCAAGTTCGCTCTATGCCCGAAGCGGCATGCGCTTTACTTTCCCCCTCTGTTGAACAGATTCTATCGCTCGATGAAATTGCACATTTGCTCTTGAGACTTAAAGGCAGCGACGGCATACTGCTCGCCTCTCAAGAAAAGACGGGAACGAACGCTCTATGATGAACCCAAGCCAGTATGAACCAGATCTCAAGAAACCCAAGAACCTGAACGGGGCCGATCAGATCAAGATTCTCCTCGTCGATGATCGGAAGGACAATCTTCTTGCCTTAGATGCCTTAATCAGGCGCGATGACCTCGAGATTTTCAAAGCCAATTCCGGAACCCAGGCATTGGAATTCATGTTTTCCCATGAAATTGCCGTAGCGCTCATCGATGTCCAAATGCCCTGCATGAGCGGATTTGAACTCGCTGAACTCATGCGCGGGACGAACAAGACCAAAGACATCCCGATTATCTTTGTGACCGCGACTGCGACCGCCAATAGCCAGAGCTTCTGGTTTAAGGGGTATGAAGTCGGCGCGGTGGATTTTCTCCTCAAGCCACTCGACCCCGACGCGGTCAAGAGCAAGGTAAACATCTTCATTGAGTTTTACCGACAGAAAAGGAACTCAAAAATTAACTTGAAACTGATCACCCGAACCCTTGAGACCTTGAGTGAGGGACGAAACAAGGACGGGATTGGAGCGACCGTCACTCACGGGAACAATTTTGGAGAGGTAAAAGAAGAAAGCCCCAGTAACGGGGCTTCAATGCTATTTCCGAATTGGTAACAAACAGCATAGCCTTCGGCCACTTCGAAGCATGGGAGTCCTTGAGGAGCTTGTACTGCGCTATCTGCACAGTCTTGATTAGCCTTGGTAGCTGACCAGCGGCGGCTGCCATAAAGACAAAGACTACGACAGCTTCGATGAGTTTATTTGGGACCATGTTATTTCTCCTTGGTGCCTGATTTCATAACTTGTGTTGGATCGTGCTTTTGTTTGCTGCCACGAGAAAAATCTCGGATGGTAACGCCAGCTTTGCGAAGCTCGGTTAAAACTTTGGTTCTTGATTGTCCCGTGCGCTTGCCAATCTGTCTTAAAGACAGTCCTGACTCGTAAAGAACTCTAAATTCGGCGTATTTCTTTGCTTTTGACTTGATGGAATGTCTAATTTAATCGTGTGGTTGAAACGAAATGTAGGAGCTTTTGCCTGGCGTTGGTTTAAGTCCACCATTTCGTACAAGAATTCAAGTATACAAGTTAACAGGTAGACCTGAATTCACGTTGATAGGTTTGCTATCTGACGGGGATTTCGTAACTGGTTCTATTTCGCAGAGATTTTTGCGAGAGAGTTTCAAGGTCGGTACAGATCGAATGGCTCACAATGCGATATCCAACTATGTCTTTTTTATCTAAAGCGTAGAAAGGATCGTTTGTCAAATTCGACCAAATATGGTGCGGGAAGAAGTTGTAATTGTAGCGACCTCTTTCATCTGCGTTTTTCAGGATGAAACGGTGATGGGCGGTAATGAAGGACCGCAGCGATGTTTTTTCTACAGCAGCTTGCAAGGTGTCCTTTGTATCTACATACGTTACATTACATTTCTTGGCTTTGATAAACGTTTCATAGTCGACAGTCGCTCCGTAGGTGCCCGTGGTGATTTGACCCTTGTGGGCAGGCACATAATCGATTTGCGCGAAAGGGAGGGACATGGCGAGGAAATAATTCGAAGGCACCGTGTATTCTCCACCGCTTGCAGTGACAGCTTTCATTTCGAGCACATTCATCGCCGGGGTGTCGAGCCAGCCGAGCTCGACGACAGAAAAAAATCGAGGTCCCATCACGACAACGGCTGGCAAAAACCATTTTATTTTGCTTCGACCGAAACCGGGAAGCTCGCGCTTTATTGCCCAGATAAAAACGAGGTTTAATACAAACCACTTCCAAAAAAATATCGCCGATGCCAGAAAAATACCGATGTGCATGCAATCTAGTAAGCCGAGGAGTGCGATTGTAAATGCTCGCCGCAAAACGGCTATTAAGGTGACAATTTGAATAATAAACACAAAAAAGTTTAATGCGAAGCTGCAGCTGTGTATGAGATAATAAACCGTGTTCACCACGGTTGGCGATAAAAAATTGAAAAACTGGTTTGTCCAAATAGAATTGATGAAAAGAATCTCACTTGGATTTTCCGAAATCCAAGTGAGAGGACTGCCGGAAATTAATACTTTTTTCAGGGCCGAATAGTAGTAATTCGAAAAATGGAAAGCAATGGAGGTCCAAAGCAGCCACTCGCAAAATCCCGTTGTAACCTCTTTTGAAAATTTATAATTTAACTTAGTGGCGGTGCGAGAAATAATATGAAAGCCGCAGACCGAGAAAATGAGATACTGGCCCAGCTGAGCTACTGTTTCAAAATCGGTATGGGAAATGGGAATACCAGTTAAATTTCCCAGCGCATTTTTTTGCCAAACGGGATAAACAAAAATAAGCAAAGCAAAACTGGGGCGAAAAAAGCCCACGATGGCCAGGCTAATTGCCAAAATACGCCCCAAAAACAGATCGGTATATATTTTTTGATTGAGGTCATTTACTAGTTCTGGGTATTCGGGGCTAAAATACAAAATACCGTAAAATAAAAACAGTGAAACTAGACCGCGAGTGAGCAAGCGAACCGAAGGTGTAAGGTCGCTGTACCGAAGGTTAAAAGCTAAAGTGGAAATGAGCATAACGAGACCGAACTTTTCGAAGCCATAAACATAGGGGTGAGGTAAGGCTCGTGCAAATATGCGAAACTCGTTGAATGCCAAGAGAATGGAAAACCATACAACCAGGATGATAAATTCGGGCAACGGGAGCTTACAATGTTTTTTAACAGGGCTCTCGCTTTGCATTAAATAACCTGTAACACAACAAAACCGCTTTTCAAATTATTAAAGGCATTTCAATCCTTGGCCAAAGAAAAATAACTCAAATCCATACCAATTTGATGAGGCTTCGGGTTTAACGCCTGTCACCTCCACCACTTCAAATCCGACCGCTATCGGTCACTTGATTTAATCATAAGTTAGAATCCTTTGCTAACTTGTTATGAAAGGATTGCTGCAAGATTTCTGCAGTTGGGCAAGAAGTAAAAAAATTAAATCTTCTTAGGTTACGGCGCTGTATGCACCGAATCTAAAGCAACGGTAGTTTTCTTCCAGCAATAGATTGTGGTTGTGCGTATCTGACATTGTCTCTGGCTTCGTAAATATCAGAAGCGGAAGGCATAAATTCGCCATAGGTATCTGTTGAAGCATTGTACACACTACGGAGCAATCCAAGGCTCGCCATGTTGTAGTCGGCGGGACTCAAGCCCATGGCCTGCATGATGGTGACCCAAAGTTGGTTTTGCAATAGGCCCGTTGAGGTATCTCCTAAATTTTTGTTAGCGGCCGCATTTTGCATGCGGTAATCAATAAATTGCCCAGATTTTATTTGTCCATTTCCACTTCCAAAGAGCAGGCTTGGATGGCTGTATTGAGCGTGGGAATAGGGGCCTGAGGCTGCAGCGCAGTGGACAATCGAATTGTCCAACATCGTTTTGCCATTGGCTTCGACAAACGAATCGAGTTTTTGCACGATATCAAAAATGGCATTGTCTGTATTCCACTTTTGGTTGCCTCTGAGAGTACTAAATTCTGCATCCTTTTCGTGGATATGCGTTTTAGAGTAGTGCTGAACATGCAGATTAAAACTTGCAACACGGGTGATCTGGCAACGGAACGCCGCAAAAATCACGTCGTTGATGAGTTGAACTTGCAGCTTCGCATTTGTGGGACCTTGATAGGGTTGCGTGCCTGGAAGACTTGCGGGTGCATTTGGCAGCGTGCAACTGAGTGTTGTGGTGGTGCTTAATGATTGTTCTAACTGTGCTAACAAATCCACATGGGTTTGCAGTGCGAGTTTGTCCTCGCTGCTGATGGCGCGACCATCACGTATTTTTCTAAAATCACTCAGTACAGAGTCAATGATCGGTGTGCTGGTGACTGTTGTTGGCCTTGGCTGAAAGCCGGCAAAAACGGAATCAAATAATGTTTTTGGATTGTGTTGATAAATGCTGTCCATGTGCACAACTGGGCCACTTCGGGCTTTTGAATTTGAAAATCCATAGGAAAATCCCTCGCCATGGTTCATATCGCTATTGATTCCGGCAACAATTTGCGGGACAAAGCCTGCTCCTCCATTGGGATAAAAATTGGGTGCATAGGCCATGATGTGGTCAATCGTCGGCATGGATGTAAACTCTGGATAATCTCCAGGGCGAATGGCCCAAATATTTCCGAGGACAGCGCCGCCATAATGATGGCCTGAAATACGCGTGTCTAAGCCTTTGAGAAATGTCATTTTGCTGAGAAATGCATTGAACTTCTGATCAAATAAATACGAAACACCGCTAGTGGTGGCTGTTAAGTTTTTAGAGGCAATTTCATAAACGGGTAGGGTTGAGTAGGCTGGGAAAATTTGTGTTCGTGTCATTCCTGTTGCTGAAGGATGCCAATTGTCCTGCACGGGCCCGTAGGGCATAAAAAGGCCATAGTAGCGCGGTGCAATTTGCGTGGCTTGAGCTCTGGCATATCGGGGGAGCAGTGACGTTAAAATGGGGAGTGCTAAAAGTGCGTGCCCGCTGCCTTGGAGAAAAAGTCGTCGTGTCGTGCGATTGTATTTCATAAAACTTCCTACTCTCCAACTTTTCGGTTTAAAAAACTCATATCTGAACCCATGGCTTTAAACATGGACTTTAGGCTGCCGCCGGGACGTGTAAGATCTGTATAGATACGCTGCATTCCACAACTGTCAGTGGAATCATCCTCTGCGCGGCGCTGGGCAAATCGGTAAAAATTTCGAACAAAGCAAGCGTGAGCTTTACCGGAATTGCTGATCTCCGCGTTCATTTGCACGGCGTTGTTAACAGTGACCACTCTATTATTGATAGAGACATCCGTCGTCGAATTTGTTGTCAGAGTATTTATGACGTTGCCACTGGTGTCGAACTTGTACTCCATAAAGTTTTTTCGATAGCCACCAAGCGAGTCGTAGGATTCAGCTGCAAAGCCATAAGGGTTTATCACTTTATGACACGTCATACATTTACTCGAAGCCGTCATTTCGTGAACGATTTCCCTTTGCGTTTTATTCACATAGTCGATGGTAGGATCGCGAAGGGCATCGTCGATAATTGCTTGTGTGGGGTTTGGGATGTCGTCGCAAAGGACTTTGCGAATAATATTAACACCGTAATGGATGGGAGATGTTTTTTCGGTCCCCGAGTAGATACTTCCGGCGCGGGTAAAGATTCCCGATCGTTCGCTACTTGGAAGTCTGTTGGGTGGTTGTCCCGGAGTCCATGTGGGAACGCCGTAGATTCCTGCAAGACGAGCATCCTGCACAATAGATACATCACCATTCATGAGGTCGGAAAAGTTTCCATCTGGTTGATCCCAAGTGTAATGGGAAACAATTTCCTGAAGTTCCTTCAGCATGGCACTTCTTAAATTATTATCTGGAGTGCCAGTAAGGCCGACAACATTTGCTAATGATTGAACTTTAACATTATTCGCAAAGCCCGGTTTGAATTTAAATTCTAACCACTCTGAAGTGTAAGACTCGATCGTTGTGCGAATACGAGCTTCGTCTGCAATAAATAACTGATCGATAACAGATTGCACGCCACTGATGGAACTGAGTTGTCCGCTGGCTGCCGCTGAAAAAAGCAAAGTGTTCGGCATACTTTGTAAATACAAGTAAGAAAGTCGTGAGGCAATTTCGTAGGGTGTGAGCCTGAGCTCTCGAGGTGAGAACTCAATGCCATCGGTCTCGATATGGTACAAGAAGCGCGGATGAACTAAAAACCGCGCCACGAGATCCGTGAGGCCGGTGGTGCCGCGTCCAACATAGAACGTGTACATTTCGTCGATTTCTGCTTGTTGCAGAGGTCGTCTAAAATTTTTTAAACCAAACTGTGAAATAAAAGTTCTTACACAGGTTGCTGTTGGCGGAGTTGTATTCATGCAACTGCCAAAAAAGGCGCTCCTGTTGGCACCGAGAATAACTCTTTTAGCAAACACGTAAGCAATATCGTATTGGGTTTTAATATGATTGATTGAAATGCGCGAATCATAGCGCTCGTACTGACCAACGTTGTCTTCGGGGAGCAGCGCTGTAGAGGATTGAATCGCTTGTGTTAAAGCTGTTTTTTCTGAAGCTGCGATGGGCGCCATAAGATCCGACAGAGTATTTAAATATTCTTTTTTTGTGAGACGTTTTATCTGTGATTCGCCAACGATAGTATTGGGCGAACATTTAAAAAAAGCAGTTGCCGTTGGAGTGCCCAGAGAACCACTGGTCGAAGACGACGATGAATGCAAAGGTTTGCCACAGGCCTGAAAGATCAAAACGGCGCTGGTTGCGAAGAATAAAAGTGTGTATCGAAATGATTTACTCATGTGTCTCCCCGAACGGTACATATTAATAGCATGCAAAAAAAGCTCCATTTTTTTACAAATAGTGCATGAGTATTCAACGGTTTACATTGCTTCAAAATAAGAATTTGACTGAGGTCCTGGAGAACTTTAAGACACCGAAAAGTATTTGTACAATTTGAGTGTCTCACGTGTATTTGTGATGTTGTCACAATTTAAGACAACTACTTAATCTTATTTCGCGAGGTTTTTCTCTTTTAGAGCAAAGACACCAAAAAGCCATTGGCGCTTTTGCCGCTCATGCGAAATGGATTGAATTCGGAGCTTGTTGAGTATTTCATAACTAGCTGTCTTTTATCCTCAGTAATAAGCACATGATTCATTGACCACTGCGGAAACTGACGTTCGCTCACTGCCGCATATCCTAAAAGCAGGACATTTTTATGTCGCGGATCGGTAAGAATCTTATGGTAAAGGTTATTCACAGCTGTGCGTCCGCCCTCAAGACATTGCAGAAAGTAGTCGTCGCCGTAGGCAAGAATTCCAGAGATATCGACCTTCTTATTATTTTCTTTTGCTGGTTTGTTTTTTTGAGGGGGGGGCACCAGACTTTAACATCTGATGCCCTTGGGGTTCTTCCTGGGGGGAGGAAGTGATTTGTTAAGCTGGTGTTTCGCTGTCGGAACCTTGGGTTTTAACAATTTTATTGTAAATTCCAAGCATCAAAAATGTAGGAGCCCATTGGCCGACAAAATTGGCCATGCCTTTTTCTTTAGATGTGGCGGCAAGATATGCCGAAATGGCGATGGACCCTAGAGCTAGCGATAAATAAACACCTGAAGGAATTTTTGCTGTTTGCTGTTCAATGGCTTTCGTCGTGGTGCCTTCGGTGATGTCGTTTGTTGAGTCGGAGTTTTTCTGTGACAAGCCTCTTGTAACAAATTCTTTGCGCTGGTTGGATTCGTAGTTTGCTCTTGTTGCTTCGCTATTTTTTTGCTCCATGGGGCTTTCCTTTGTGAGGGGTTGTTCAATTCGTCCTCACTGTCTTACCAACTTAGGCCCATGGATTCTTGCTGGTTTGAACAAAAAATTGTGTAGATATGCACACAAATCGAATTTTTTTTACTCTCTTTTTAAAAAGGAGCAATTTTGTGGAGGGTCACCTCAAATTTTAAAGCTGCGCCCCCTTTAATGTCACTGCCCGTGCCACTGTCTCCGTAGGCGGTGTGAGAAGGGCATACGATGATTGCAGAACCACCAACCTGCATTCTTTTAATGGCTTCAGTCCAGCAAGGAATAACCCCATTGAGCGGAAAAGAAACAGGCTTTCCCTTTGGAGACGCATCAAAAACTTTACCGGAGCGCAGAGTGCCTTTGTAATCAACGGTCACTGTATCTGTAGAGGTGGGGTTTGCGCCCTTTCCAGCCTTGATGGGACGATAAAGAACCCCGGACAACGTTTGGTCGGTTTTTGCAATCTTTGCCTCTTTGTCGATAAATTTCTGCGACTCTGCTTTTTCTGTCTCCAGTTCCGAAGCTGCCTTAACAAACTGAAAAGTGAATATTAAGACGATCGCGAGACTAAACTTTTTCATCATTGATCCTTTGTGTTTAATTTTTTGTTTTTGTTCCAAGTCGAAGAAAGTCGTTCCAACGGTTTTGAAGAAGGGTGCCTTTTTTAAGACTCGCAGAAATAGCACAGCCCGGATCATTGCCGTGGCGGCAGTTGGTAAATTTGCAGCGAAGCATAAGTTCCTCAATGTCGGGAAATTGTTTGTGCGTTCCCTCCGCAGAATTCAACATGGAAATTTCCTGCATCCCAGGCGTGTCGATCACAAGTCCACCCCACCGAGTGACAAAAAGATTGCGCGAGGTGGTTGTATGACGGCCTTTGGCTTCGCCGCTGAGATCCCGTGTTTTTTGAAATTCGTTTCCCAAAAGAAAATTTGTTAAAGTGGATTTTCCAACGCCAGATGAGCCTAACAAAACCGATGTCATACCCGGTGCGAAAAATGTGTGCAACTGTTCCATGGAGGTCATATTATTCTTGGAGATCTTAAAAGTATCTACGTCGCCAAAATCCGTTCGTAGCTGATGGATAAAATGGTCAGGATCTTGGCAGAGATCTGTTTTTGTGAGGAGAAAAATCGGTTTTGCGCCGCAATCTTTGCACAAAGCAAGGTAGCGTCCCAAGCGCTGAAGATCGAAGTCTTCGTTGAGCGAGGTGACTATAAATACAAAATCGACATTCGTGACGATGAGTTGTGTCTCGTGGGCGGTTCCGGCGCGCTTTCTCTGCAGCACACTTTTTCGTTGCAGAACGCGTTGGATGTTGGCTTTCGTGGTGCCGTTTTCGGCAGTCAGAGCCACCCAATCGCCCACGCCTGGTAAGTCGATGGCAGTTGCAGCTGTTTGACGGAGTCCGCTGGTAATGCCCGCCTCGATCACAGCCTGTGGCCCTATTTGCACATGATAGTGGCCTTTTCCTTGACTGATAACTCGTCCTGGAAAACTGCCGGGATCAGCATGTTCACTGAAGCTGGTCTGAAAAAAATCACTCCAGCCGAGGGAAACAAGAAATGGATCTAAGGATTTATTCTGCATCGCCTTTCAAATATTATTTATTTTGCCACCGGATGCAAGGGCGCAGTCCAGATCGCTGCTGATAACGGAGTAGATTACAGAAAAGGATAATTACCAATCTTCTCGGTTTCAATACACAATCCCTGTTGGAGATACTCTTTTAATTTTAGATCGCGCTCAGCGGCTGTCAGATTTTCGTCGCGAAGAACATAACTTAATCGTACAAGAAACGAAGATTCAGGAAGTGACGTCGTATTTTTTCCAGTCAGAAAAATATTCCAATGACTCGAAATGGGAGCAGTTCTTTGGTAAATACAAATCAAAGGCAAGCAGTGAGCTTTGTAGGCAAGCTCACTATAGTCTCCGGTTGACGGTTCAAGGGACATGGTTGCGAATTTATTTTGATCACATTGCAATCGAACAAGCTCCGATGTGGAGTCGGTGTTAGCGACATCAGCAGCAAAAGATTGATTGCCAATCAGTAAAAGCAAAAAAATCAACAGCAAATTCATAAAAATACTCCTTGGTGCCTACATTCTAATCAAATATTCTATAAATACAGTTGATAAAGCTGAGTTGAAATATTTCTAAATACGAACCGTTGTTTGTGTCACAATTTTGTATGGATTACCCAATTAGGAATTTCCCATTAGAGGTCTTTCTCCATTTCGATCAGATTCATTTTGCGAAGAGCAGGATAAAAGTATGCCATGCCCCCCACAGTCAACAAGCACAGGCATCCTCCAAAATAGACAGAGGGAACAATTCCAAAGGCATGGGCGGCGAGGCCAGATTCCACTTCTCCCAGTTCGTTTGAGGACCCAATAAAAATAGAATTCACTGCAGATATTTTTCCGCGCATGGAGTCTGGGGAGGAAAATTGCACAACCACCGAGCGGATGATCATGCTCAGCCCATCAAAGACTCCACTGAGTACAAGAACAAATAAAGACAGACCAAATGAGGTGCTCCATCCGAAACTTAAAATGCAAAGACCGAAGCCTGTCACGCATGCAAAGAGCCAGTTGCCAGCATCGCGTTGATACGGAACGCGCGAGTGAAAAAAACTAATCAGTGCAGCGCCCACGGCGGGAGCCGCCCGCAGTGCACCCAGTCCTTTGGGGCCGACCATTAAAATTTCGTTGGCAAAAATTGGCAATAGCGCCGTAACTCCGCCAAAAAGCACCGAAACCATGTCCAAAGCCATGCAAGGAAAAAGCAACGGGTGTTGCATCACAAAGTGAAACCCCGAAAACAATTCGTCTTTAATGCTCGCGTGATGTTTTTTGGGGCTTGCGGGAACGTCTTTTTTTACAAACAAAAGGCTGACAAACGAAATCACTAACAACAAACAGACTAACACGGAAGCAAAACGAGCTCCTGCAAACCCAAAAAGGATCCCACCAACGGCGGGGCCGGCAATGCGTGCCACCTGCATGCTGGTGCTAAAGATGGCAGTGGCGTTGACCAGCTGTTTGCGTTCCACCATTCGCGGAATCACTGCGAAGATAGCGGGCTGAGAAAAGGAGCGGGCGAGTCCTGTTAAAAAAGCGGCGCCATAAAGCAGAGACGCTTTCAAAAGCACGGGCCAGTCGCTGATCATCGCATTGCTCTGCCACATCAATAGCCCCGAAATAAAACTCACGATGATCACCCAGCGATACACATGAAGGGGGCGCGAGCGATCCACAATGACCCCAGCATAAAGCGCAAGACCCAACGCAGGAATGGCCTCGGTCAGACCAATCATGCCGAGAGATAGGGGAGTTTTAAAGAGTTCGTAGATGCTCCAGCCCAATATGACAGCTTGCATTTGCACGGCGAACGTAAATAAAAAGCGGGCGGCGATGAGGACCTTAAAATCAAACGGCACGAGATGGTTTCCTCACTAAAAAGAAGAGTCTGCATTTTTTAAAAATTCAAGTTCTTCTTTTGTCGATGTTCTTTTGAGTGCTTCGTTGCGGTGGGGATATCTGCCAAAGCGATCAATGATTTCTTTGTGCTTGAGCTCGTACTTTAAATTGAATTCAAGCCCTTTTTGCGAAAATAGTTTTACCGCCTGTAGGTGATCTTCACGACTCTCGCTGTGCATGAAAGGCATGTAAAGAAATTTCCTTTGTTCTATGGGAAGTTTTTGATCCTCGCCAGCTGTCACTGCCGCTTTTGCGGCTTCCAAACCAAGAGCATCGTAGGCAAACGCCAAGGCCGTGTCACGAAACATGTTGCGGGAAAACTGATCCAGAACAATGATTTCTGCAAGGCGCCCTTCGGGAGTCTTGCGCCACTCCTTGGCTCGGCCCTCAAGGATCTGCGTATGGATTTCTAAAAACCGGTTGCGGATCGTTTGATCGAGTTCGGAACTTTTTGAAAAATGCATTTCGGGTGTGAGCTCCTGAAACCAAAAATGCAGAATATCTTGCGGAGTCAGCATCGATCAATCCGCCTTAATTTTAAAGAGGCATTGTCCATCAAATAGCTCTGGATCCACGGAAACATTTTTTACTTCGGAGGGAGTTACCAGGAGCCAGCTGTAGGTGTTCATTCCATCGACGGCAATCAAGCATTGAGTCTCCAAAGTCGAACACAGCTTTTGCGCCAGTTCTTGCTCTGTCATATTCAGCCACGCCAGTTCCGTATGAATATGCACGCTAAAGGGGAAGTCGCCCTCAAGCTCTTCCAGCACGACGGCTGTTTCTTTGCTGTCGATCTGCGTAAGCTTAACAACTCCGATGTTTTCGCGGCGTAAAAAAAGATGTTTTGCAATGGCGTCGCAAAGCGTTTGTGGCTCAATCACTTTGGCAAAATACATTTCGAAGGTTGAAATGGAATTATCAATAAAGGAGTGTGCATCTAACATTTTTTTAGCTTAACGACTCACCGAGGACGTGGCAAGTCGCGGGCAGAACTTGCGGTTACTTCAAGGAGTCCATTTTTTTAGGCGCAAAGTTGGAAGTACAACCACCTTGCACGCCGTCATAGGATGCTGAGTATGGGTACGTATAATCGCTCATACCGTCAGAACCGTTAAAGTCCATCTGCAGAATGACCACTGCATTTTTATTCTTGTCCCAAAGCTCAAATGATCCCGGTCCAAAGATTTGAAAGGAAACATTTTTAATTGTGTAGGTAGATATATCGGCGCCCGATATTTTCAGTGAGCTTTGAGTCATACTGTATTCAAGGCTGATAAACGGCTCGGTAAAAGTGCACTTAATCACATCTGCTTGAGCGGAAGCAAAAAAGATGCAGCCAACTAGAAACGAAACTAATTTCATAAATTCTCCTTTTTTAATGAGCGTCGCACAGACTCTCAAAGTTACTTTTGCTTCTAGCACCAATTATGCCTAATAAAAAGGCAAAATGAACATGCAGGCGTCACCTCCTATTATTATGGGTAATAGGACCTCATATAATATATTGATCTTTACTGTACTATTAAGTCTAATAGTACAAGGCGCTCGGATGCGCCTGGGTTTTAAGTAAAATTTTTCTCAAGGAGGGGATATGCAAACATCTCTCAATCGTTTGTTTGTAGTTTTAAGCGTAGCTTTCATGCCACTAGTGTCTTTTGGCGGACATCAGATGTCTGGCGAACTTCAAAAAAAATACATTATAACGATTCAGCCAGACGCTTACCCTGCCTTTCGTAACTCCAGTCAGCGGTCGGGCAACGTGTTGGCGCTTCGCTCCTCGCAAACCAAATACTTAGATCAAGTGAAAATGGTTGTGGCGCAACTCTCTCCCGCGCAATTGGAACAACTCAAAGCCGATAAGCAGATTGTCATGGTGGAAGAGGATCAAATCATTCCACAACCTCATTATCCGATGTTCAAACGCGCACAGATTTCCGAAACTCCGCGAGCGAAAAGTCTTGATATCACTTGGGGCTTAAAAGCCATCGCCGCTGAAAAAGCGTGGAGCCAAACTAAAGGCAGCGGCGCGCGCGTCCTGGTGCTTGATACCGGTGTGGATGCGACTCACCCTGATCTTGTTCAGCGTTTCGAAAAAGGCCGAGGCTTTATGGGTGATGGCTCCATCAGCGATGAGGTTGGACATGGAACGCACACATCTGGAACTGTGGTCGCCGACGGCATGGGTTCGGGCCTTTTTGGAGTGGCTCCAGAAGCTCGTTTTTTAATGGCAAAAGTTTGCGCAGCCAATGGTTGTAGCTCTGCGGGGATTGTTCAAGGGGTGGATTGGGGAATTTCAGAAAAAGTAGACGTGATGAGTCTTTCCCTCGGTGGACCATTTCTTTCAACGTCGGCAAAACAAGCCTATGCGCGCGCCGAGCAAGCCGGAATTTTTGTTGTAGCAGCTTCGGGCAACGATGGTACAGGCACTGTTTCTTACCCAGCGGCCATCAGTACAGTTTTAGCAGTTGGCGCACTGAATGAGGACTTAACCAAAGCTCCATTCTCGCAGTGGGGTCCTGAGCTGGATGTGGTGGCCCCAGGAGTAAATGTGATTTCTTCTGTTCCTCAAGGAACCGGTCGCGACGGCCTTGTTCGCGTGGATTTGGGATCGGGTCCCGAGGAGTTTACAAATACAGTCTTTCAAAATGCCTCGACGGATGTAAAAACAGTGATGGGTGGAATTGAGTATTGCGGTTTAGGTAAACCCGATGATTTTATTGGCAAAGATCTGTCTGGAAAAATCGCCTTGATCGAAAGAGGCGAAATCAGTTTTTCTGACAAAGTAGCTAACGCCATCAAAGCCAATGCGGCGGGCGTGCTGATTTTTAATAACGCTGCTGGATTAATAACTGGCGGGCTGGCAACGCCGGTAAATATTCCCGTGCTTATGATCGAGCAAAGTGTGGGGCAGGCCATGGTGCAAACCCTCGTGCAATCTGCGTCGGCACTCGCTACTGAGATTGGCGTTGTGGCAACTAACTACGCAGCGTTTGCAGGAACCTCAATGGCTACGCCACACGTTGCGGGTATTGCCGCTTTGATCAAATCCATCAATCCAGCGCTCACTCCACAAAAAGTTCGCGAAGTGATCAATTCGAGTGCCCATGCACTTTTGCCAAACCCGAATAACGAATTTGGCAATGGGGCTGTTGATGCTGAGCTCGCTGTCAATGCGGCTATAAGTGCCAGCATACCGCTTGCGGCGGGATATTAATTAACAGCCGCCGTCAGCTTCGGTCACTTTAGAAATTGCGTCTTCGCATTTTTCAATGGAGACTTTTTCTAGGCGAAACACGTTGTTGTTCACATCATCTCCATCAAGGCTAATGGATGGTGGGGTGTTTTCCATTTCTGGCTCGAGAACGCCCTGAAACAATGGAAAGTAATAATTCGGTGTGAATTCAAATTTACGGGCATTTATTTGCTGCCCATTTTTGCGCAAGATCCTTTACGCCCACCTTGCCGCCACCCATGGCGCGGTAAAAGTTGATCCCTTTAATTGCTTGGGCACTCGTATCGCCCGCTCGCCCTACAAAACCCACAAACAAGTAGGAAGTTCCATCCCAAAGATTAAAATCGACAAACGGGTAAGAGCCAAAAGTTCCAGGGCTTGAATATCGATCTTCGAGACAAGCTAAAGTGAAATCAGCTACGGGGCACTCATTCCAGAGTCCCAAGCCATAGGGCCATTCTT
The DNA here is from genome assembly GCA_031429075.1 of Bdellovibrionales bacterium. Lineage (GTDB taxonomy): Bacteria > Bdellovibrionota > Bdellovibrionia > Bdellovibrionales > JAGQZY01 > JANPLN01. The sequence continues at coordinate 20,039 of JANOYW010000036.1, forward strand.
CTTCATCGTCTTGCATCGGCGAATATTTTATGAATGTATTGGGCGTATCCATCTGATCACTCATCATTTCATTTAATAGAGCTTGGCTAATAATTTGCGCGTTCGCGAGTTTCACTAAAAAAGGAGCATAGTCACCGGCTTGATATTGCATAGCTCCCGCCGGGTTCGGAGACGAGGAACTGGTCGTGGTTGATGGGGAGGAGTTGGGGTAAAAGGCTCCAACGCCCATATTATCTGCATCAGGAGACGGTATTGAGCTTTGAAAGACACCGTGGACTTCCTTAAATCGTTTGAACAGTGCCGCCCAGCTACCTAACCCAGAAGCATTTACCGCCATTTGAGCGGCAACAAAAAGATGGGCCCCGTTGTAGAAAAAGGAACGGCTAACATTGTTCGTATTGTCGGCGATATTCACGTTTGCGTTCACAACAAAAGGAATGCAGTCGTTGTGAGTCGTCGTCATCGAGCCAATACAACTCACGTTGTCCTTCTCAAGCCCCGAAGTGAAGCTCAAAAGATGGCGAAGGTTGACACTGTAAAGGCGATTGTTTGTGGGAATGGCACGGGTTGTATTTGTCCACATTGTTCCACCGCCGGGTCTTGGCAAAAACTCGCGAGCTAAAGAGTCCAGCGAGAACGCTTTGCCATTCACCATCCCGTTACCAGGGTAAAGTGAAGGGTTCGAGATCACATCAAGAATCACAGTTGCGGTGACCATCTTAGCCGTAGAGGCCGATCGAAGGGTTGTTGTGGCGGTGACTGGTGGATCGAGTCTTGGGGGCGCCGGGGGCGGAGGTGTAACATCGTTGCGAGTTAAAGTAAAAACTCGTCCATCGAGATTTCGCCGAAGCTCTAGATACACGCTTTCCTCGATGGCTACTGATTTTAATGCTTGAGTCATTTGGGTTTCCAGATTTGCAAGCTCGCTAGCCGAGCACCCGGAGGTGCTATTGTCGTTGGCGTTCTGATTGGTGCTGTTATTGGTGGAAGTGGCTCCTTGGCAGTTCATAAATCCAAGCGGTAAAGCTAATAAAGCAACAAGCCCCAAGCCAGACGTAAAGGTATTTCTTAAACTCATTGGATTTCCCCCGGTAACGATTATTTTATTGTAATTGGTTCTATTGGGCATAGGAAGGTCCGATTTTAAAACTGGGCAAGGTCAGTATTACCATCTCAAATTGAGACACAGGTAAACCGTTCATGGTTTCGTCACCATGCCCATGACGACGTTTCTTTCAACATTGAGGGAAAATATTACCACGAGTTGGGAATGTTACTGCAATTTAAAGTGGCTTCCAATAGGTAAGGAAGGCAGGGGTAATAAATGACGAAACTTCGACAAATAACTTTTACGATATTTTTTGTTATGACCTTTTGTGAGGCCTATTCAGGCGGCGAGTCGAGCGGTGGGACCATTGTTAAATTTAAGCAGATGTCTGCAGAGGAAGCCTTCATTTCCAAAAAATTTGCCAAGGTCATCGAACGTCGCAATTTACCTCAATCAAGCACAACCTATAATCCAGCTTTTGAACTTTGTGTTGAGCAAAATTACGTTCGCTCGGTGACCCCTCGCAACGATTGTAAGGTTTGGTTTGTTAAGAGTTACGAGTTTGAAAAAGTTTATACTTTTACAGCCTTCAAAGCCGCTGCAGAGTTTTCCAATAAAAGTGGACGAGGCGAGCCGTATTGTTCTCCTGAAAACGAACGAAATCTGGTTTTTGCCGCTGGTGTTGATCGCGTGGATCTAGAGTACAGAGTTGATTTCTACACTAAAAAACCAAACAAAAATGATGCTGAATATTTGGGTAGCCATAACTATATGATTAATTATTGTACTAAAGAATTTATAAATCTGCCGTGGGTTGAATGGTCTGTTGCAGACTAATTAAATTGAGGAACTTAACGTATGTTATTTGAACAAAGTTTAGGTCAGAGCAATTCCCCAGAGACTCGTGAAGTGGTCACGGTGTTTGATCACTTGCAAACTGTACTCCTTGATTACTTAGAAGCTCATCCGCATTTGAGCCTGAATGGTTTGAGCAAACGTTGTGGGGTGAGCGAACCAACACTTCGTCGCATTCGTCATGGACAGGTTAAAACCATCCCCAATGTTTCTACAATTTTTACGTTTTTAACGTACGTGTTTCAAGAGACCGAAGTAGAACGTCTGGTAAATTTGGTGGGCGAGCCCCTCGCTGGATTTTTAAATGATAAAGCGGCCAATTTAAAAAGCTTTAATAAAATAGAGTACTCCGAAGACCTCACCGAAATTCTTCGCGACCCGGTTAAATATGTGATTTACAAAATTGCAGCCGGTGGCCATGGTCTCAGTGCAGATAAAGTGCTTGATCTGTTCGGTTCCCACGGCGAACGACAATTGCAGTCGTTGGTAACCTGCGGATGGATGTACAAAGAAAACGATCTTTATTTTGTAAAAACGCCGAACTTTTCCTTATCGTATGACGTTTTTGTAGAGCATTTTAAAGTGATGTCGGACTTCATTAAGCCAGAAAAACATGCAAATGCGCAAAGCGACCTAGCTCCCTTATTTGTTTCACAATCAAGCTCAGTGAACAAAGAGGCCTACAAAGAAATTCGCAAGATTTATAAAAAAGCCGTGCAGCGCGTGTCAGAAATTGTCAATAATCCGCAGTCATTTGGACCCATTCCCACATTTGTGCTTTCTGCCGTAGACACGATGGACACTTATTGTGCAGATGAAATCGTTCAGCAAAAGCCTTGACGGGTTTTAGATCTGTAAGAGACAACTAAACGTTCATGAAAGACTGGTTGCAAGATCTCAATCCCGAACAGGCTGAAGCTGTGTTGCACAACGACGGCCCCTTGCTTATCCTTGCGGGGGCGGGTTCTGGCAAGACCACGGTTTTAGTGGCTCGCACCGGTCGGCTCATATCCGAAAAAAAAACCACACCCGAAAGAATATGCGTACTGACCTTTACCAACAAAGCCGCAACAGAATTAAAACATCGTGTGGCACGACGTCTTGGAGAGCGCGCAAAAAAAGTGTGGGCAGGAACGTTTCATAGTTTTGGTCTTAAATTTTTAAAGGAATACTGGAAGGAAGCAGGACTGCCAAAAAAGTTTGGTGTTATTGATTCTGGAGATTCCACAGCCATTCTTAAGGACCTTGCCAAAAATATCCGAGACTATGAGAAAGCCCAACTGAATTTAGAGCTGCTCGCGAATAAAATTGCCTGGATTCGTCAGCATGGCAAAGAACCCGTGCTCGATGGAAGCCCCGAGGCAGCGGCCGCTATTGTTTTTGCTCCTCGCTATCAACGACGATTGCGCGAACTGGGTGTGGTGGATTTTGAAGAATTGCTTTTGCGTCCCCTCAAGATGATGAACGAATCACCGGAGCTTAAGGAAAAGGTTCAAAAACGTTTTGATTATATTATGGTTGATGAATTTCAGGATACGAACTCCACGCAAATGAAGCTCGTTGATTTACTTTCACAAACCCACGGAAATTTGGCCGTGGTGGGTGACGATGATCAATCGATTTATGGGTGGCGTGGCGCTGAAATCCAAAATATTTTGCAATTTCCAAAAAGATATAAGCAATGCTGCGTGATTCGTCTCGAACGAAATTACCGTTCATCGGAAACCATCTTAAAATTAGCCAACGAAGTCATTGCTAACAATAAAATGCGTCACGGAAAAGTTCTAAAGCCCGGTCGCCCCAACCCTGGACAACTTCCCGAACTTTTTGTTTTTGAAAACGAAGAGAATGAAGTGGACGAAACTTTGCGCGAGCTGCAAAACTTTTACAAGCAGGGCTACACCTGGCGAGATATGGCCATTCTTTATCGCTCAAACTCCCAAGGGGGCTTAATGGAGGGTGGTTTGCGCCGCATGCAAATTCCCTACAAACTCTCTGGTGGAACTGCGCTTTTTGATCGCAAAGAAGCAAAAGATGTTTTGGCTTATCTACGCTGTATGTTTTATCCATCGGAAGTGGCCTTTCGCAGAATTCTCAACGTGCCTGCACGTGGGATTGGCGAAAAAACCCTGGACGAAATTGAGCTCATCGAAGACGGAGAATTTTTTAAAAAAACCAACGTGTGGGCGCAAAAAAATCTACAAGAAAAAGCCGGGCAAGGCATTATCGAGCTTTTTGAGTTTTTGCAAAACCTCAAAAAGGCCTTAGTTTACTCTAGCGAAGGTGCCGAGGAGATTTTAGACAGAGAAATGACAAAGCTTGGTTATCGTCAATTGGTAAATCAGTCCTACAAAGATCTACAAGCGGCCGAAGGACGCTGGTTGAGTGTGGTGATTTTGGGTCGAATCTTGGAAGGCATGTTTAAAAGGCATGGTCGAACCGAAGATACATTAGAAATGTTTGTCGACTCCATGGAGCTTCGCGACGTGGGCGATGATGACGGTGACAATCCACCAGACGAAGTCCAAATGATGACCTTGCATTCGTGCAAGGGCCTGGAGTTTCCGCTGGTTTTTTTGTTAGGTGTGGAAGAGGATCTGCTGCCCCACGCGCGACTGGGCCAGAATACAGACGAGGAGCGAAGGCTCTTCTACGTGGGAATCACGCGTGCGCAGAAGCATTTGATTTTATCTCGAGTGCAGCAACGAAAACGCTACGGCAAGCTCCAAGACGTTGCTCCTTCGCGATTTTTGCTGGAGGTGGATAGCAAGCTGTATACGGAAATAATTGGAGCTCGACCATTGGCTGAAGGTCAAAAGACTCAAATGCTTGCAGATCTCCTTAAGAAACTCGATCAGAAAAAAATTGAAAAAGAAATCACTTAGACCGATACCATCTTAAGTCTCTGGAGGCCCTATGATGCTTAAAGATAAAGTGATCGAAACTGAATACCAAGCGGGTGATTATATTATTCGTGAGGGTGCGCAGTGCGATTCTTTAATCGTCGTCAAAAGTGGACAGATCGAGATTTTTAAAGTTGGAAAAAACAACGCTCACATCACTTTGGGAATCGTACAATCTGGAGAATACTTAGGGGAGATGTCGTTGATCACAGATCGACCCCACTTTGCTAACGCGGTTGCGCTTACAAAAACGGTTTGTCTTAAAATTCCAAATTCCGTCATTGAAGAACACATGCGTCAGCTGCCAAGCTGGCTTGTTGCCTTAACGAGAGGTCTTGTTCACAAGCTCGACAAAACCAACGATGTTTTGCGTCGAAATGGAATTGTCGATGAAACATTATCTACAGCCGTCAAAGCAATCACCGATCGCGAAGTGACCCAAAAAGAAAAGAAGACTGCTTAAAGCTTTAACTTTATTTCTTTTTACATTCGCGATCTTCAAAAAAATCATCCGCGCTTATGCAGTCTTCTTTGCAATTCTTCCCCAAGGTGAACCAATTTAAAATTTGTTCCGCTTCCGCGTTATCTTCTTTGAGCGCCAATCGTACGAGAACAATTTGCTCATCGACGGTGTATTTTTTGAGCTCGGGAGGTTTACCTGCTGCGATTCCCTTAGCATCTTCCGAGACCTGTTTCAAAAATGATTTTAACTTATGCTCTCGAAAGGCTTTACTGATGGGAATTTGACTGGAGCAACCACGTTTTTTTTCGCACTTCTTCTCGCCGTCAACTTCTGTGCACTCGATCAACGACACCGACTGCAAGCCCGGCATTTTTTTATGGGTGATCATCACTTCTATTTTAGTGTCACTGATAAAGGCTGCGCAGTCGACCTCGCGAACTTCGTCGTTTGTGCACACCGAAGCCGGTTTGTTTTTAGAAATAAGCACAAACTCCGACATCAGAGGCAAAAAGTTACGCCCTTTTTGCAAGACCTTTTGCTTCTGTGCATCTTTTGCAGATTGATCAGGTGAGACACAGAGAAGGAGCCTGTTGCTGTCGGTGAGAGGCCAAACTGATACGGCCGCATTGTAGTCTTCGCCACAATGTTTAAGTTCCTTCTCTGTCTTATTGTAGCCCTTCTTGATCAGACTTTCGATCGGGCCAGCATAAGATCGGAGTGTCACTGTCAAAATAAAAAAAACGAGGAGTGTCTTCATAAATTCATTGTGTCGTGCTTGGGGATTTTTGGCAAATGCCGATAAAGAAAGTGTGCGCGTGTTTATCTTGGTTTTCTTATTTTGTTTCTCCGCTGGTGCTCAAGGCCCTAAGGCCGACTGGTCCTATGTCGAGAAGAAGCTCTCGAAGGCCGGTTTCCAGCGCGGTTACATCAAAGCTCTTAAAAAGAACTACGAACCAAAACATTTTGAAACTGTCGTAAAACTGAATTTGCTTCTGTTTTTAGTCAAAGCGAATTACCACAAAGTGCAAGTCACCGCCGAGGGCGAGAAAAATGTTCTTTTGTTTTTAACAAAAAACGAAAAGGTTTTTGCGCAAGCAGAAAAGCAATTTGGAGTTCCGCGAAATGTCATTGCCAGTCTTTTATGGATCGAAACTCGTCATGGTCAAAATCAGGGAATGTTTCACGTCGCGAGCGCTTATCTGCATCTTCTCCAGTCAGAGCGGCCATCGGTTAAAGAATTTTTACAAACTAAAGCCGTTGATTTTACGAAGAATGTGACCAAAAAACAGCGCGCTGAAATCGCCAAACGTACAAAAACAAAAGCCGATTGGGCTTTAAAAGAGCTTCGCTCTTTGCAAGCTTTGTATAAAAAGAATTCGAAGTTGGCACTGAAGCTGCGAGGGTCGTTTTCGGGAGCTTTCGGTCTTCCCCAATTTCTGCCCTCAAGTTACGAGATGTACGCGAAGTCTTGCAAGGCGGGAAAAGTAGCAGATCTTTATGTGCCCGCAGACGCCATCTGCAGTGTAGGATCCTATTTAAAGAAGCATGGCTGGCGCGTTACAAACAGTAAGACTCATCTGGCAGCGCTGATGAAGTACAATAATAGTCGCGATTACGCCGAAGCCATTCTCAAGCTTGCCGAAAAAACCAAAAGTAAAACGCCAAAACGTTTGCCCTCGCACGCCGACCAGCGCTTGCCACAAAAAGATAAAACCGATATACAATAAAAATGTCGTTATATTCAGCAAAACCCGTCGAAGTCACAATCCCAGAGCACTGTCCATGGCACCAGGGGCAAACATTTTACGGAACACCCAACGTGGACTGGTGCGAACCCACTGTGTGTTCGTGGATTAACGAACCTGCAAATACCTGGAGCAATCTGCCGTTTTTATTAATTGGCTTGTGGTTGTGGAAACGAACTTCCAACTCGCTGGTTAAATCCTTCGGAATGATCGTGTTTATTATGGGCGTTCTTTCGGCGGTTTATCACGCGACAAATAACCTACTCACTCAGTATTTTGATTTTTTTGGCATGGCTTTGATGACTAGTTTTTTCTTGGCATTCATTCTCCGGCGTATGCTCAGCCGCGCAAAGACTCCAGTGGCACAAAAACCATTCGACCAGTATTTTTGGTTTTTTCTGAGCTGCAACCTGACGATTTTAATTTTCTTGGGTTTGCTAAAGCTTCCAGTGCAATTGATGCTGCTTTTAAACAGTATTCCTATTTTGTTGGCCGAGCTGTATTGTATGTTCATCTTAAAGCGCACCAAAAAATTCTATTGGTTTGCCCTCAGCTTTGTGACCTTGGTGCTTGCTCAGGTTTTTGCGCAAATCGATCTTAAGCGTATTTATTGTGAGCCAACAAACCTCATCATGCACGGGCACGTTGCTTGGCACTGCTTGTGCGCCGTCGCCATGGGCTTCGCAGGTATCCACATGAAAGAGAATTCTTAACGGTGCCAGGTCCTGTTTCTGGACTCA
>JANOYW010000037.1:0-1540 GCA_031429075.1 Bdellovibrionales bacterium
ACTTTTGGGACTCATTGCATAATTTTTTTCTTCAAAGTTTAGAATGTTTCTTTTTAAGACCTCTCGCAAACACGATGTTTCGAGCTGCGAGCGAGTCCATGGATGGACGTGTCTTAAAAAGAAGCCCTTTAAAAAATACGAATTTTTATTACGCAACAAGTCCCAAAAGTGTGTCCGTACCTAGAACGATGGCAGAAAAAGATAGCACAGACAAACTATAATTGTGGGTGGTACTGCTGCTAAAAAAAGCAACAATGGGCTGATGGAACCATCTTTGAATGCCTCTTTCAAAATACCATACCCTGCCGGGTTAGGGGCGTTGGCAATCACCGTGAGCCCACCACCCGATACAGCTCCAGCGACGAGATAGTACTTTGCGGTTTCCGACAAGTTCACCAGCGAGCCCAAATACGTTAATGCAGCGTTGTCGGTGATAGCAGTTAATCCCGTGGCGCCGAAGAATAGTACCAAGTCGCTCATGCTAAGGAGTAAATCCTGCAGCCACCATTTTTGCATGGAGCCCAACACAACGAGGCCTGCGAGAAAAAATCCCACCATCAACGACTCTTTGAGTTTCAACTCATCCTGAAATTCCTTGGTCACAGCCACAAAGCCTACAAAAAATAAAAAGACGCCGATAAAAAATACCGCATGGTGAGCTGTTAAAACCACCACGCCTAAAAATATTAAATGCAAAACGTACAACCACCAAGGCGGCGACATTAACCCCTTTGTGGATTTAAATTTTGGTAAGGGTTTTGTAAGCTCTTTGCGAAAAATCACAGCATAAAGAGCTGTGGAGAGTAAAATGGCAATAACGGCCTTCCACCCGAAGTTAAAAAACATGTGGCTCACACCCCAGCCGTATTTGGAGGCCACCATCAAAACTGGAGGGGCAGCAAAATGAGTGAGAGTTCCGCCCACCGAGACGTTGACGAAAAGCAAACCGATAGTGGCATATTTAAATCGCTCCGACATGGGCTGCTTAAAAAAGAGGTTCAGTAAAATTAAAGCCGTCACAGTCATGGCGGCAGGCTCGGTGATAAAGGAGCCGAGAATGGGTCCCAGCACTAGCGCCGAAATATAAAACGCCATCTTTCGTGGCAGCGGAAGAATTTTTGAAGCCAGTTCGATGCAGGTTTCTGCCAACATCACAATAGGTCTGGTTCCCGCCATGCACATGATCACAAAAACAAACAGCGGCTCAGTGAAGTTTTGCGATTCCAGATAGTGAAGCGCGCCACCGACGGCATGATTTCCGTCGGTCCCTGAAGAGTGGTAAACCGCAAAGCCGTCGATCAAACCGTAACAGGCTATAAACACCGCCGCCCAAATCCCAAAGACGGCCTCCACTTCGCCAAGCCAATGGCAGAGGTTTTCGCCTACAGAACCACTGGGGAATTTGTGGGCCCATTTTTGAAAATGTCCCACCGAAAAAGTGTGCATGATGGCAATGCCGAACAGGACGGTGGCGATGAGCTCTAGGGATGTTGGATTCATGGTTATCAGTCTAATGGCTCTTTCACTCAGTGCAAAGAAG
>JANOYW010000038.1:0-4579 GCA_031429075.1 Bdellovibrionales bacterium
AACATAAATGTGCACGCCAACGCGCTCACGCAATTTTTTACGAGTTTTAAATTGTCTCACATCGGCAGAGGGTTTGTTGTTGTTCATGCGAAGCCCCCATAGAGCGAAAAGAGACCATAAAGCAGCACAGAATTTAACACAGGTTGCGTAAAATTATCGTCAATTTTAGCCAAAGGAATAAGCTCCGTGAGCGCGCCGATCAGCCCCGAAAATAAAGCCGCCACAAACCAATGATCCAACATCAATTTGTTGTAATGGTAATAGATCAGAGAAATGCCCGTACAAACTAAAAAAGCCGCAAGCGTCCCTTCAAAAGTTTTTTTGCCAAGAATCTTCACCGACCCAAATCGAATGCCAAAATAGCTAGCCAGAGGATCCGCGGTAGCCAAAAAAAGAAGCGATAGGGTAACAATGGTTGGTGGAAAGAAAAAAAAGATAAGAATCGTACCCAAAAATAAATAGGTGGTGCCCGTTATGTGATGCAGCTCTCGGCGACGCATAATCATACCAAAAATCTTAGGCATCCAGTGATTGAGTGGTTCGTAGCGCAGTCGTAAAAAATCCAAGGAGATTTGCGGAATAGCAATCCCGAGCAAAATCACCCACGCCAACCAAACGGGACAAAGCACTTGAATTAAAACCATGCCCATCACACCGAGGAAGTGGGCCAATTTACGTTCTATATGAACATCTGCGGTTGCCTTAATCATGAACGTTGAGAGCTATCATAGAAGGCCCAAAGAGTCTCCGGCTAGCCACACATAACAACGCTATGCACAACCGCGCAGACTTTTTGAATCGAAGGCGATATTTTCAAAACCTTCTTTTTAGGACGCGCCCATCCTGGGCTCAACTCGCAGCTGCCAACATCCTGTTGGCGAGAGGTCCTAAAAAGAAAGTTTTGAAAATAGGACTTCGATTCAAAAAGTCTGGAGCTCGTTATGCATAGCGTTGGTGCAAGTGGCTAGCCGGAGACTCTTTTAGGCTTCTATGATAGCTGTCTTCCTTCATGATTAAGGCAACCGCAGATGTTCATATAGAACGTAAATTAGCCCACTTCCTCGGTGTGATGGGCATGGTTTTGATTCAAGTGCTTTGCCCCACATGGTTAGCGTGGGTTGTTTTGCTTGGCATTGCCATTCCGCAAATCTCTTTGGATTTTTTACGGCTTCGGAACGAGAGACTGAATCAATGGATGCCGAAGATTTTTGGGCTCATCATGCGCCGCCGAGAGTTGCATCATATTACCGGCACGACATATTTGTTTTTAGGTACAATCCTTATCTTTTTTTTCTTTCCGCCAACTATTGTAACTCTGTCGCTTCTTTTTTTGGCGACCGCGGATCCACTGGCTAGCTATTTTGGGATCCGTTTTGGGTCGGTGAAAATACTTGGCAAAAAAACTTTTGAAGGGTCGCTGGCGGCTTTTTTGATATGTACCGGGATTTCTCTGATTTATTACCATTACAACAAATTGATGCTGGATCATTGGTTTGTGGCCGCTTTGTTTTCTGGGCTTATCGGCGCTCTTACTGAGCTTATTCCTTTAGCTAAAATCGATGATAATTTTACTCAACCCGTTTTAAACTCTCTTTTACTCTATGGTCTCTTTTCGCTCTATGGGGGCTTCGCATGAACAACAACAAACCCTCTGCCGATGTGAGACAATTTAAAACTCGTAAAAAATTGCGTGAGCGCGTTGGCGTGCACATTTATGTTCTGCCCAACCTGTTAACTACCGGAAATATGTTTTGCGGCTTTTTTTCGGTGATCTATGCCATGCGGGGCGAATTCACCATCGCTGCTTACGCCATCGTCGCAGCCGCTGTTTTTGATATGCTCGACGGTCGTGTGGCTCGTATGACCCACACCGAAAGTCCCTTTGGAGCTCAATACGACTCTCTGTCTGATGTGATCAGCTTTGGTGTGGCTCCCTCCTTTTTATTGTACATGTGGGCCCTGCAACCGTTTGGTCGCCTGGGTTGGCTAGCCAGTTTTAGCATCGTGGCCTGTGCGGCACTTCGTCTTGCGCGCTTTAATGTGCAAGCTAACGAAGAAAAAAATTACTTTCAGGGACTGCCAACTCCGATGGCTGCCGGCATCGTTTCCAGTTCGGTTTTATGCTTTAACGATCTTAGCATCGACGCGTATCACTCGTTCGCAATCCTCTGCCTCGCATTTTTACTCTCCATCACCATGGTGAGCCAGTTTCGCTATCGCAGTTTTAAAGATTTAGACTTTCGTAAGAAGCAGCCGTTTAGCTACCTGGTTGTCGGCGTTCTTGTATTTATTTTAATAGCGCTGCGACCGGAGGTCATGCTCTTTGCACTCTTTTTGTCCTATGCTACACTGGGCGCCGTATTTGGAATTTTCTTCCACAAGCGCAGCGAAAAGGACGGCTATGAAAAAGATTAACTTAGGCATTGTTGGCGCCACAGGGCTCGTCGGCGAAACCTTTTTAAAAATTCTCGAAGAGCACCAAACACCGGTGAGCGAGTTGCGACTCTTCGCCAGCGAACAATCTCTCGGCAAAAAGATTTCCTTTCGCGGCAACGACATCGCTGTCCGCACGCTCACTCCTCAGTGTTTTAAAGGCCTCGATGTGGTGTTTTTTTCGTCGGGCGATAATATCAGCGCCGAGTGGGCACCGAAGGCAGTTGAAGACGGCGCCTACGCCATCGACAATTCGGCGGCGTTTCGCATGGACCCTAAGACGGCCCTCGTTGTTCCAGAAATCAATTTTCATCACATCGCACAACCCCCGCGACCACAAATTATTGCCAACCCCAACTGCTCAACCATTCAAATGGTGCTTGCACTGGAGGCCCTAAAGCCCCTGGAGCTAGTGAGTGTTCGCGTGGCGTCCTATCAATCTGTGAGTGGCGCCGGCAAAGAGGCCATCGAAGATCTTCGCGTGCAGTCACAGGCTGTTCTCAACAATCAAACTCCACAGCCAGGCAAAAATTTTAAACGTTCCATTGCCTTTGATTGCCATCCCATTATTGGCTCCTTAGATGAAGATGGCTTTTGCTCCGAAGAAAACAAAATTGTCTCCGAAACCAAAAAGATTCTCTCCTTACCAAATTTAAAAGTTTCGGCTTTTACAGTTCGCGTTCCAACGCTGAATTCCCATGCGGAAGCTATTTGGTTTGAAACTAAAAAAGCGGCTACTCAAGACGAGATCTACTCACTTCTGAAAAACTTTAAAGGCATTCAGGTGATGGAAGACAAAAAAGATTTTTCTTCATTACAAATGGTCACCGATAAAGATGATGTTTTTGTAAGCCGTCTCAAAAAAGTACGAGATTTCGAAAACACCTGGCAAATGTGGGTGGTGGCAGACAACATCCGCAGAGGCGCTGCCTCCAACGGCCTGTTTATCGCACAAAAGCTTTTTCAATAAACAAGGGCAAATTCCATGGATAAACATGGATAAATTTGTTTTTGATTGAAGCCTCCAGGGAGGCTTCAATTTGACAACAGCCCCAGAGCATGTCAGCCTTATACTATGCGTCTAATATATCTTCTTCTCCTCGCATTCTGGCAAATTCCTGCACACGCAGAGCTTATTTTCAATGGACAGCCCACAGGGCTTTCCGAAATTTATAATTTCAATCAAAACGCCCCCGAACTTGGCTTTATTATAGCTGGTGGCCTCGCTGGGACATCGTGCTCATCGGGAAGCGGAACATGTGACAACTGCACAGGGAACTGGATCTCCGACAATACGGTTTGCAACCGAACGCGCATTAATCCCAACACCGAATTAGTTTTAAGTTTCTCTTCGACTGATAAATTTGGCACACCCATTCTTACAACAACAATAGTGACTACTGAACAGGCTGTTACTACCAACTCCCCCGTCGCCACTACGGCTCCTAACCAAGGCACTACACTACAAATTTCGTGGGGTAATATTTGTGCAGCTCTCGACAGCAGTTTCCCTACTTGCGCTGGGCTCGTAGCCAATCGCACCTTTAAAGTTGGTTTCGATGGCGGTTCACCAGACGGAAAATTGGACGGCACCGATGACGACTCCATTACTTTCACGATCCACGTCGTGGATCCTGATGCCGCCTTTGTCGCTCCGCCTTACGACAATTCGAGCTATGCGGCTTGTGCCAGCGGTGGATTTTGTAATTACACTCTTAACAAAGGCGACGAAAAAGCTTACCTCTCTGATATTCAAGTGAGCAGCACAGGCTCAAGGACAACTTACAAATATGTTTGGTTCTTTTGCGCTGAGGGAACCGACTTCAGCGCCATCAATAGTATCTGTGTGGGTGACAGGGTTGCCATCAGTGGTAACGGCCTTGCCGACGACGTTATCGACGGTTTAGGGAACGGAAAAGATTACGTCTTCAGTGCCGCCACTGTTGATATCGCTGGCAATATTGGACTGTTTCTAAATATTGATTCTTCCCGCCAACAAGTTAGGCCCGACGCAGTCGTCGGGCTATTTGATGAAAACTCCTGCTTTATAGCCACAGCTGCTTACGGTTCGCCTCTAGAAAAAAATGTAAAAGTTCTGCGCTCGTTCCGCGATCAAATTCTTTTAAAAACAAGTGTAGGTCAACTT
>JANOYW010000039.1:0-33492 GCA_031429075.1 Bdellovibrionales bacterium
ACCATCGAAAAACATGAATTTGTCTTTGATAGTAAAAAGATTCCAGTAACAATTTCTATTGGAATTTCAGAAATGGAACCTGAGATGAGCACTTTCGATGAACTGTTTTCAAAGTCAGACTCCGCCCTCTACGCCTCAAAAAACTCCGGCCGCAACAGAGTCACCTGCCTGTAACCGGTGCCAGGTCCTGTTTCTGGACTCAGTGCATAGCAAAAAAAAGCGTATCTTCTAAGATACGCTTTTTTTTGCTATGCACTGAGTCCAGAAACAGGACCTGGCAACGGTTACAGGCAGGTGACTCTGTTGCGGCCGGAGTTTTTTGAAGCGTAGAGGGCGGAGTCTGATTTCGAAAATAATTCGTCAAACGTGCTCATCTCGGGTTCCATTTCGGAAATTCCAATAGATATAGTCACCGGGATCTTTTTGCTATCAAAGACAAATTCATGTTTTTCGATGGTGGCACGAATGCGCTCCCCAATCTCTTCGCCAATTTTGATGTTGGTTGCCATCAAAACGATAACAAACTCTTCTCCACCAAAACGTGCAAAATAATCATCTCCACGAATGAGCTTGGATTGAATCACCGTGGCCAATTCTTTCAGAACATAATCTCCCGCTTGGTGACTATAGCCATCATTGATTTTTTTAAAATGATCTAAATCAAAAACCAACAGACTCAATGGAACTCCAAGCAGTTTTGCTCTTTTGACAAGCTCTGGCCCCTTCACGCTGAGGGCCCCTTTGTTCCAAATTGTTGTCAGAGCATCCTTTTCGCTTTTCTGCTGAAGGTTTTGAGCAGCAACAGCCTCAAGACTGCCTTGTGCTAAATATTTAAAAAGAACGTTACCCACTTTTATTTGGTCATTGTTTTCAAGTTTTTTAGGTACGAAAGGTGGAACGGCGGTTCCATTCACAATTGTTTTATTGGTGGAATCTAAATCGATGATAGAAACTTCGCCAAAGGAGTGAGTGAGCTTTGCGTGCGATTTACTCACACTGCGATCGTCGATAAAAACGTTAGCGCCCATCGAGCGACCGATGATGATATCATCGCCATCAATGCTCCAATGGCGTCCCACGTAACCTGCAGGACCCATCAACAGAACCATCGACGGTGGCATTTTAGACATTTGTTGCAAACGACGGTCAAACGTCAACGTTTGTACGATGCTTGTTTTTTCTTCGGTCACCGTGCTGTTGTCGTCAAAGTCTTTTTTCTTGGCTGAAGACATTCTGATCTCCCTCGAAAGTCCTTAAGAGATATTACGGTGTCTTTTTAAGAAAACTTGAGGGAATTCGATAAAATAAGTCGAGTTAAAACCTTACCTCGTTCAACGCCAGGCTGATCAAATGGATCTATATTGTTCATCAGGCCCAAAGTCGCAACAGTGAGCTGGAAGGTCATTAAAAGATAACCCAAGCTTTCTTCATCTAACTTTTCTGTCTGTAAGGTGAGAGTTGCAACTCCCGCTTCGTTTAAAGCCTGCTGAATGGCCGAAGCCTCAGCGGAGAGCAACTGCCCTAAGTTTTTCCCCTGCAGTTGATCTTCCTTGAGGAGGAGGACCTGTTCTTTCAACATCGGTCCAAAGCTCTCCGATTCCTTAACTCTTAAAAAACACACCATCTTCTGCTGGGTTCCTTCAGAAATCTGCTGCAAAACCGAATGCTGATCAGTGGCCCCTCGGCAGGCGTAAGGCACACTCATCGCTGGCGCTGGCGACAGATCGCGCGTTACCTTCTTGCCAAGGGATTCCGCCCACAATTGCTGAAGCCACTGACCCCAAAACTTAAGGTCGTCACAATAGGAAAGAAAATACGTTGTGGTCTCTCCCCGAGACAGACTCGATGCAAACTGACTGATGGTTGTGGCCAATTGGTCTTTTTGCTGCAAAGCCAGGTCTGCACCCTTCAGCATATTCGCTACATTCAACCCTAACAGATGAAATAAAAAAGTGCCCACTGGAGTCAAAACCGAAAATCTTCCGCCCACACTCATCGGAACTTCGAGCTGTGCCACTTTATGCTTCTGTGCCCAGTCGCGCAGGGGGCTATTTTTAAATTCTGTCACCACCACCGATTTTTGGTGCAGATGAATTTGATGTTTTTCCCATAAAAACTGCTCTAAAAAATCAGCCTGTGCCAAAGTTTCGACCGTGCCACCACTTTTCGAAACCAACACCCACAATGTTCGCGAAACGTTTTTTAGTGCGTGAATTTTACGAAAAAAGCTTTTTGCGTCGACATTGTCAAAAAAAATGACTTTTTTGTCTTCTAGTTCCTGCGGAGCTAGGGCCTCGATGACCGCTTGTGCTCCCAACGAGCTTCCGCCGATTCCCAACACGCAATAGGTATCAAAATCTTTTCGCATTTGCAGAGCTAATTTTTCTGCTTCGAGATGGCCTTGTTTAAGAAGCTCTAGGTCAAAAAAACCACTTCGTTTTTCGGCAAGCAAACGTTGCAGATGATCGTGGGCTTGCGCCAGGGCCGAAGAATCCATTGTATGAGAAGCATGTTGAATTTTCCACATGCACAAAAGCTTATCAAGAACTCTAGCTTTTATGCAACCACTACGTCTTCTTCGACCTTGTGGTAACCTTTCCACTCTTTTAAACGGCAAGAGGGGCGACCTGTTTCGTATTCAATAAACACGTAGGTCAGCTTAGTAATTTTCCCAAGGGATTTAATGTCGAGAGAGGTGATGTCGGTCCACGTGCCGGTGTTAAAATATTCTTTTCCACCCTCCCACTGTCGGTATTCATAAACATGGGTGTGGCCAAAAACCACGGTGTTCACAGCCTCATGTTTTAAAATTTTATGGGCCGAGTCGCTGAGGTCTGGAAAGATGGCGCTCTCAAGGAGAGTTTGTATAATTCGCTTCACAGGAAAGTGCTTTGTGGGATGGGACGTGAGCATCGACTTAGCAAAAAAGCCAATAAGCTTTATGAACGTGGTGATTGTAAACAACGTCTCGTTGATTAAGGCCCAACGAATGAGCTTATTAAAGGGACGTACTTTATCAATATGCGGATGCTTTTGCTTAATCTTCATCACAAATTCGATAAAAAAGTGCGAGCCAAAGGGAAGGTTCATAATGGGTTCAGGAAGATCTTTTTTTAAAAAAAACTTTTTGGGATCTAAGCGATTTGCTGCCTCGTGCATGTGCCCATGCTCGATGTGGATTCCATCAAAGTTGTAGGCGATATTTTTAAACTTTACCGAGGTTGCTACGCACTCATTAAAATAGGCACGCAGTTGCGGCCAGAGCATAGCTTGGTCGTGATTGCCAACAATGTACGTGATCGATCGATGCGGTACCGAGGCAAACTCCTTAAGAGCGCGGAAAACTTTTTCTTGCCCTTTGATAATGCCTTTTAATTTTTCGAGAGCCACGCCCTCGGTGATCACGGTTAAAAAATGACCATGGTAATCAACTTGTAAAAAATTTAAAAAGTCGCCGTTGATAATGAGCTCGACTTCATAATCACGAAACTTACCTGAGGAGTAAAAGTCGATAAACTCAACCAACTTGTCTTCAAAGTAAAACTCTTCCAGGGCATTGATCATGCCTGAGGCGGTCTTTCGACCTTTTCCCAGATGCAAATCGCTAATAATTAGTTTAATTTTTTTCATAGAGGTTATTCAGCTTTTTTGAGAATCTCGAAATCGACTCCAAAATCACCCTCTAGACGAGTTAAAGCAATACGCAATGCGCGCACAACGGCTCGTACAGTCTGCTGCTGCTGTTGCAGCTTCTCGTAATGTTCTTTGTTTTTCTCTCTATAAACTTCCATCTCCTGATCGAGCTTATCGACCTTTCGACGAAGTTCTATGATAGTTTTGTCTTTAGTCTTTAATAGTGTCGCTTCCTCAGCTTTTAACAGCTCCAGGCGATACTCTAAGTCCCGCTCGCGTTTGCGGATTTGTTTAAAATTAGCTTCTACCTTTGATTTCAAATCAGAATTGGTCTGTTTTAGCTCGTGGATTTGTTTATCTTTTTCTTGCAATGTGTCTTTAAGGATACGGTTTTCTTGCGTGGCCGTCTCGCGAGAATCAACTAAACCTGACTTTAGCTTTTCCATCTGCTCATAATACTCTTCGCTTAAAGCCTTAAAAGTATCTGCCACAGACATGATCTCATCGTTCTCACGACGAAGCTCTTCAACTTCGTCTTCGAGGTTGTTGATTTTTTCCTGTGCAAGTCGCAAATGCTCCATGTTGTTCAGCATTCCGCCGGCTGGCTCCTCTGATGGAGTATCGAGCTTGTAAACATCACCGTAACTGACTTTTTCTCTATCGCGATTTTCGCGGCCAGCTGTGATTTCGACGTGAGTTGATTCGTCATTGCCGCGCTGAACGATGCGCGTGGCCTTCATCGGTTTTACCTGGGAGATAACCGCCGTACCCTCATCGAAAGCAAATGGAACAGGTGCATTGGCAACGGAGGCGATATCAAAATTCAATGGGTTTTTTTCATTCGACTTATTGGCCGAATTTTGACCGTCAGACACTTCTGTTCTATCGTCTTTTTCGTCGCTAGCAAAAGGGATTTCTTGCTCCATGGGATCATCATTTAAGGGAATAGTGGTCTGCTCCCTTTTTTTGAGACCTTCGAGCTTCTTCATGAGTTTTGTTTTTTGGCCCTTCATCAGCTCTAAATATCGGAATTAACTTCCATTCTATTTAGCAAAACTGATCATCTCTGCAAAAACCTAGGCGAACGTCACAGTTTGCAAAAACTTTTTGCGGCGTTGCTCGAGATCCTGAGGTGTTACCTCTACAAGACGACCTAGACCAAATTTTTCCACTGTAAAGCTGGCCATCACCGTTCCCTCAACCACCGCAGTTTTGAGCGTGTTGAAGTCGAAGCGGTTTTGCTGGCAAAGGTAACCAAAGCAGGCGCCAGCAAAGGAGTCGCCGGCCCCAGTGGGATCAAAAACTCGCGGCACGGGGTACGCTGGCAAAATTCCCAGACCATCGGCGGTGCGAACCACCGAACCGTACTCCCCGCGTTTAATGAACACGCCTTTAAGGCCCATTTTTAAAAGTTCCTCGGAGGCCGCGATGGCATTGGTGGTCTTTGTTAATAGTTTTGCTTCGCCCTCGTTGATAAAAATAAGATGAATTCGTGAAATCAATTCTTTAAGCACGTCGAGTTTTGAGGTGATCCAAAAATTCATGGTGTCCGCAGCAATCAGCTGAGGATTTTTAATTTGATCCAACACTTGCAACTGCAACACGGGATCGATGTTCGCTAAGAAAACATGGGAGCTGCTTTTATATTCGCCAGGGAGTTCGGGGTTAAAGTGCTCGAAAACATTCAAATCGGTTTGCAAAGTTTGCGCCTCACTGAGGTCGCCTTCGTATTTGCCCTTCCAGTGAAAGGTTTTGCCTTCGTTCACTTTCTGAATGCCTTGCACGTCGATTTTTTTTCGGCTTTTTAAAACCTGAAGATCACTGTCGGTGTAATCGCCACCCACAACACCCACCACCCGCACGTTGGCGTAATGGTGTGCAGCAATGGAGAAGAAATTGGCTGAACCGCCCAGGCTTTTTTCAACAGTACCTTCGGGGCTTGAAATAGAATCGTATGCTAAACTTCCAACAACTAAAATTTCACTCATGGGGATCTCCTTATCTGCCAATGCAGAAAACGATTACCCCAGGACTCCCGTTGCGACATCTTGGAACTGGGGCTTTTCTTTATACAAAGAAGTTAATTGCCCGCAAGCCGCGAAAATGTCACGCCCCATTGTTCGACGAATCGTGGTATGAATATTTCTATCCAACAAATACTTTTGAAACTCGTAGGCCACCTGCGACGCCGGGCGCGTAAAACCCGAATCCGGGTGCTCATTAAATGGAATCAGATTCATCTTGCACGGCACATTTTTAATCAACTGATACACTTCGCGCGCATGTTCGATGCGATCATTGACACCTTTAAGTAACACGTACTCGAAGGTCACTCGATCGCGCGCCTCTTGGGTGTGCTCTACGCAGGCTTTCATAAGTTGTGCGAGGGGATACTTTTTATTAATCGGCATGATCACATCGCGAATGGCATCGTTGGGGGCATTTAAACTCACAGCCAAACGCACGCGCGCTTTTGTCACAAGCGGCATCTGCGGTACGAGTCCCGATGTGGACACTGTGATTTTTTTGCGTGAAAAATTAATGCCCCGAGGATCATGTAAAATTTCGATGGCCTTAAACACATTGTCTGTATTGTCGAGGGGTTCACCCATTCCCATAAAAACAATATTTGTAATTCGCACGGGAGCCACAAGTTTGGCTGCTACTTGTAAAAATTGTCCAAC
This sequence comes from Bdellovibrionales bacterium, assembly GCA_031429075.1. Lineage (GTDB taxonomy): Bacteria > Bdellovibrionota > Bdellovibrionia > Bdellovibrionales > JAGQZY01 > JANPLN01. The sequence continues at coordinate 6,318 of JANOYW010000039.1, forward strand.
AATTTGCTGAACACTGAGGCGCTTTTTGAGTTTTTGTTTACCGGTAAAACAAAACTGGCATGCCATGTTGCAGCCTACTTCCGAAGAAACACACAAAGTGTTGCGGTCATCAGCCGGAATCAAAACGGCTTCCACATTGAGCCCATCGCCCACATCAAATAAAAACTTCTGCGTCCCATCTTGGCTGATTCGGTGTTCGACAATGGCTGGAAGCTCAAACGAAAAAATATTGGGAACTTCGGCGCGGAAGTCTTTGGCCAGATTGCTCATTTGCGCAGGGTCAAAAACTCGGCGCTCATAGGCCCATTTAAAAATCTGCTGGGCCCGATATTTCTCTTTGCCTTGGCCCTGAAGGACCTGTTCGAGATCGTGGAGATTGCAGTTAAAGAAGTTCACTTTTTCCATTGGGGCTTGTGTATAACACAGCTCGCCATCAAATCAAAGGCGAAGTGCCTGGTTTTTAAGGGATAGGGAGCGTTTTATGGGGGTTGGCGTAGTTTGATGTTTGGTGGGTGTTTGTTGAGGAGGCTTGGGGGGCGAAGAATGGCTTATTCTTTCGTACAGGATTTTGAGTGGATTTTTGGCATTCTATCTAAGCAATCCCTATCTTCAGGCGAGAATACTCAAATTAATCACACAAATATGTTTTTATTCTTAGATACTCTTCCTTTGTCTTATCAGTAACACCTTCTGGTGTTTGCCACTCTGATGACGTTCCATCATATGTAAGTCGAGTCGTAATTTTTAATCTCACAGAATTTTCATTAATTTTCTCAACAAAAAAACTTCTTTCCAACAAATCATTACCATCAAAACCAGCGCGTTTTGTATCCGTATTTATAAAATCGTCCTCATTCGCTTTGAGTGAATAACCAGCTCTCAAAAGCTTTTTTCTGACTTCAGTTAATGTAGCATTACATCTTGTTAATTCGTCGATTTCGTTTTTAGAAAGTGGGGTTGCACAGCCTAGAAATAAAAATAATAAAATAGGTAATAAATTTTTGAACGATGTGCACTTCACCTTATAAGTCTCCATATCTATCTGGTCATCTTTAAAGTTATGATAAGATTGCCTGGCGTGCAGGTCAAACCCTAAAGTTTGGTTTGGCTTGCTATTCTCCAATGGTAAATTTCTGTAAACATTTTCCGACTAAAACTGAAATAGCCCCTAAAAACTACACCTCATCGCTCTATGGAATATGTTCTATTTTTAATAAAAACCAGCCCAATTTTTTTTATCCGGACATAAAAAATGTTGACGGGTTTTTGGATCATTTAAATGGGTTGTGTTTGAAGTTTATTTTTGAACTGCCCCCTACCGTACGCTTTAAAAGTTCCGGGAACCTAGAAAGTTTGTGCGTGTTACACCTGCGATTATCGGTGTTTTCAAAAAATGACATCTTTAACAAAAAACCACAAAACCGATGAAATAAAAATCCATGATATCTAATAGGAAATGCATTTTTGCAAAAAATGCGAAAATTGACTACCACTACGGTAGCAAACTGAAAGGATCAGACGATGAATTTAAATAATCTCTCCAACGAAATTTTAGAAGCGCGTTTAAAAAGACTCGTCAAAACTGAGCGCAAGATCACTCATCTTGTTCTTCAGTGTATTGCCGAGATCGACCGAAGAAAGCTTTATTTAGAAAAAGCTTATTCCAGTCTGTTTGAATTTTTAGTTCAGAGCCATGGCTATAGCCCCAGTGCGGCCATGCGCCGGATTGATGGCGCGCGATTGCTGCAGCAAATTCCCGAAGTGGCCAAAAAACTGAAAGACGGTTCGGTCAACTTGAGCCAGGTCGCTTTGCTTCAACGGGCCGATCGCGAACTCAAGCGCGAAATGGGGGCAACGATACCTGTGGAAATTAAACGCGATTTACTTGCAAAAATCGAAAATCAAACACAGTTAAAAACAGAGCAAATGATTTCACGGGCTTTGAATCTTGATTTTTCACCTAAAAATAAGACCACCCACCACAAAGACGAATCGGTCACCCTCACCGTCACTTTGACACGGGAACAAATGCAGATTTTGCAGCACGCGCAGGCAACCTTGTCCCACGCCGTTCCCGAAAAAAACTGGGCGAGCTTGGTTATATATTTGGCTAAGAAAGAACTATCGCGTCGAGCACCAAAAAGCAAAAGTAACTCATCTATCAATGTTGATCCAAATCTGCCCAGATTAGAAACAAGCTCTAAAGCTATTTCACAAATGGAATCCACGGACAATAACTCGACAGCAGTTTACAAACAAAAGAAAGTTATATTCGTGCCGCCCTATTTATCCAAAAGCGGTGCCGCTACGGTAATAAACTCACCAATCAGAAAGGTTCACCGTAAACCCATTTCTCAACCTCTCAAAAAGCAACTGCTTAGCAACAACCAACACTGCACGTTCCGCGATCACCAAACAGGAAAAGTCTGCGGCAGTCGGCATTTTTTACAGGTGGATCATATCCACAGCGTGAGTCGCGGCGGCAGCAACGAACCAGATAATTTGCAGATTCTTTGCGGACAGCACAATCGCTATAAATTTATGCGCGAGGTGAAGTGTAGGAAATTTGAGTAAGGTAAATTCTTTAAAATAAGGGAATTATAATATCAGATTTATTTTGTGCACCATGCTTTTTCCATATTATGGTCGATACGAAATCAAATTTTGGGGTTGGAAAACAAAGCATGTACAACGGTTGAAATAAAAAGTATTCCCATAGGGAATTATCCTCTCTCCCTATTTTTACTACCGCTACGGAAATGATTTCAATGTAGCTGATACGAGATGCCAATTACAAATTAAGTCGAGATACCACGTCTTTAATTTTTCTGGGAAGCATATAACATTTCTCAAAGTTATGTCGAATCGAGATAGCGCTGCGATTCGGAGCTGAATTGCTCGATGAGTAACAAAGTATGATTTCAGCAATAGAAAAAGCTTTGTAATGAGTTGCTCCAAATAGCCCGTCAACACTGTACTCCAAAGCATCTACTGGAACGGCTTGATCAAATTGAGAAATGGGTTCTGCCGAATCATCCGACGTGCTACGTACAATAAGATTTTTGGCTGAATTTACATCTGTAATCTCTACGACGGTGTCCATGCCTATATTGCGAAAGGCATTAAAAAGCTCTTGTTCTGATGCAAACTTGGCAAAAGAAGCATTGGAGATCATAAGTATCATTAAAAAAATGACTCTTTTCATAAAACGTCCCTCTACTCACTGCGGAGTGGTTACTCTCGTAGCAAAAGGAGCAATTACTGAGCCAGCTTAACGGAGAATATATGCGCTTTGAAAAGAAAAGTGACTTTTTTTGATCTCTATTTAGCTTAAAATTGCACTGGATTCGTAAATCAAGCTGTAAGAAGCATTTGTCGATTTACGCTAATGCCTCTGAATAAACGCCACGAGCTCGCTGATTTCGCAGGGCACGCAGCCCACTTTCCCGACGACCACGCCGGCTGCGAAGTTGGCGAGATAGCCCGCTTTTTCGAGATCCCAGCCTGCGGCTAACGCCAATGCCATGGCGGCAATGACTGTGTCACCCGCTCCGGTGACATCAAACACGTTTTGTGCAAAGGTCGGCAATTGCTGGCTTTGCCCTTTTTCGAAAAGCTTCATGCCTTGGGCGCCAAGAGTAACTACCATCTGCTGACTGCCGATGGCTTCCATCAAAGTTTTTCCAATCACATCCACCGAGGCTGCGGCGTCTGTAATGTTGAACTGTATCTGTCGCGCGAGTGCCACGGACTCATCTTTATTGGGCGTCATTAAGTAGGCGCCTTTATAGGTGGCTAACGGAGTGGAGCGATAGGGATCAACCAGTACCTTTTTGCCGAGGGAGTTGCATTTTTTAATCAACTGCTGAGCCAGCTCTGCGTCGATCATTCCCTTGGAGTAATCCTGCAAAATCACAATGTCAGCGCCTGGGATAGCTTGCAAAATTTTTTGCACAGTTTCAGCTTTCACTTTTTCGGACAGCAGATGTTGTTTTTCAAAATCCACCCGGGCCAAGTGATGCTGCCCTGTGAGCAAACGCATTTTGCGCGTGGTTGGACGTTCGGAATCTGTGATTAAGTCCAAAGACATAACACCTTGTTTTTTTAACAAACCTTGCAAATCAGCGGCGGCCTGATCTTTTCCCACCACACTGATCAAGTGACACTGACCACCAAGAGTTTGGATATTTTGTGCCACGTTGGCGGCGAGACCTAAGCGCGTGTCTTCGCTTTGCACATCCAAGATTGGCACCGGAGCTTCGGGACTTAAACGTTTGACCTCGCCCATCAAATAAACATCCAGGCCCACGTCGCCGACAACTAGTACTTTTTTATTTTTTAGGTCTTGCAAGTGATCGCAAACCCAAGCGGCTGGTTTTTTAATCTCGTTTTTTTGAATCATACAGTACCATTATCACGCACATAAAGTGATGCACAAGAGGGTTTTTAACCCTGGTGGCTCAACGCCGGCGCCGCAGTAACAAATGGAAAAAAGCAAACCAAACCTTTTGATTTTTGCGACCACGTAAAAAAAATCGCCGGTAAAAATTTGCTCCACAAGCTCCCGTTCGATAATTGTATCTTCTTCACCCTCAGTGCCAATCTTGAAGTACCCACGACGAGAAAAACGGAGTTTGGATCGTATTTTTAAAAATATTCGTTTCGAATAGAGCCACGCATAAGTCATCTTACCCATATATTATGGTCCAGTCTCTTCTGACGCAGACAATAAATTTGCAAATACTTGGTCATTTACTTGGAGTTTTACTAAGATGGTTTTTCATTATCGACGATTGTTCTGACGGAGGAACGCATATGAAGCATGTGACTGAAGGCGAATTATTCAAGAACGTAATGCAAACCCTGGATTCTGCGGGAAAGGCAATTAACATTGACCGCAACGTAATGGCTCGACTGCGCCAACCCCGTCGCTCTATCACTGTGAGCATTCCGGTGCGCATGGACGACGGAAATGTTCGTGTTTTCACTGGCCACCGCGTTCAGTACAGTTCGACATTGGGCCCGTACAAGGGTGGAATTCGTTATCACCAAGACGTAGATATCAGCGAAGTGGCCGGTCTTGCAGCGCTTATGACATTTAAGTGCTCACTTTTGCAGCTCCCCCTTGGCGGCGCCAAAGGCGGCGTCGAAGTGGATCCATCTAAACTATCGCGAGCAGAACTGCAAAGTCTCACTCGCCGCTTTACAACTGAAATTGCTCCCTTCATCGGCCCGCAAGAAGATATTCCTGCTCCCGACATGGGCACCAATGGTCAGACGATGGCATGGATGATGGATACTTACTCGCAGCAAAAAGGATTTGCCGTTCCTGGAGTTGTGACAGGTAAGCCCATTGAAATTGGCGGCTCACTCGGACGCGTGAGCTCTACAGGATATGGTGTGATTTACACTTCTGAAAAAGCTCTGGCGACAATGAATAAAACTCTCAACCAGAGTTCCATTGCCATCCAAGGCTTTGGAAACGTGGGACAGTATGCCGGTCTTCTTGGCTATGAGTCGGGAATGCGTGTTGTGGCAGTGAGTGATGTGGTTGGTGGAATTTTTAATGGTGATGGATTAAATATTCCTGAAGTTCTCGAATACCTGAACGCGCACAAAACTCTCGCGGGATATCCAAAGGCACAACCGATCACCAACGAAGAGCTTCTCGCCCTCGATGTAGATGTACTTGCTCCCTGCGCATTGAACGGTGTTTTGACAAAAGATAATGCTGAAAGCGTTAAAGCAAAAGTGATCGTCGAAGGTGCCAACGGCCCAACAACGACGGAAGCGGATGCCATTTTAAATTCGAAAGGAATTTTTATGGTTCCCGACATTCTCGCTAATGGTGGCGGCGTAATCGTCAGCTACTTTGAATGGGTGCAAGATATTTCCAACTACTTTTGGGATGAAGAGCAAATCAATAAGAGCATGCGCAAAATTATCGTCAGTGGTTTTGATCGCACGTGGAAACTTTCGCAGGAAACCAAGGTCAACATGCGCACGGCTGCAATGGCAACGGCCATCCGTCACCTCGAAAAAGCCATGCTTCTTCGCGGTCTGTACCCGCGCTAGTTGAGAATGAAACCTTGGCTTCTTTTACCGCCACAGTTAGCCCATGATCTCGGACCATGGGCCTTACCAGCGATTTCCACCTTATGGAAAGTAAAAAATCCGCAGTGGCGCGAACGCAAATGGCGCGAACTTTCATTTCGAAATCCTGTTGGCCTTGCTGGTGGAGCTGATAAAACAGGGCAAAGTCTTTTAGCGTGGCAAAATTTAGGTGTGGGTTTTTTAGAAGTTGGCACTGTGACTCCCCTTCCACAAAAAGCCAACCCCGGTAAAATTTTAGATCGCAATACTTCAGCACAAGCCGTATGGAACAAAATGGGTTTTCCAAATCCAGGCTCGGTAGCTATAGAAAAAAAACTCCAAAGTCTGAAATCTAAATTACAAGTTCCGCTGTTTGTAAATATCGGAAAAAACCGTACGACTGTTAACGAAGCCGCTGCTCAAGATTACGTCGCATGCCTTCAGCGCCTATGGACCCACGCCGACGCTTTTGTTGTGAATATCAGCAGTCCTAATACAAAAGATCTCCGCGATCTCTTGCTGCCCAAAAACCTGCGACGTTTTTTAGAGCCCATCATTCAAGCGCGCAATGAGCTTGGAAAAACCAAACCTCTTCTTCTCAAATTGAGCCCCGATATGGAGTCCACTTCCCTAGAGAGCGCTCTGCAAACATCGTTGGACCTCGATATTGATGGATGGATTTTAACAAACACAACACTCTCGCGCCCGCCGAGCATTCAATTTCCTTCGGACGGTGGACTTTCGGGAGCTCCGCTCAAAGAGCTGTCGCGCAATTGTTTAAAAAATGCGCTCACTTTTTTAAAAGATAAAAAGAGCGACCGACTTTTAATTTCAACAGGCGGAGTCGACTCGGCGCTCGAAGTGAAGCACCGTCTCGATGCAGGGGCTGATCTTGTTCAGATCTACTCAGCCTTGATCTTCGAGGGACCTTTGCTCTTTCGCAACATCCTAAATACCCTTCAAACTGCGCAATTCTGACCCGTATAGACATTACAAGGACGCACCTTTCCACTATCCTAAAATTTATGACCTCGAAAAAACCGACTTGGATTCCAGTTGCGACGGGTATTTTACGAAAAGGCTCTCTTGTTCTTGTGGGTCAGCGTCCCGAAGGACACACTCTCGCTGGGCAGTGGGAGTTTCCGGGTGGCAAAATTGAACTCGGCGAACAGCCAAAAGAGGCCTTGCAGCGAGAACTCTTCGAAGAGCTCGGAATTAAAGCAGACATCGGCGAATTAAGAATGACGTGGACCCACTCCTATCCCGAAGTTGGCATCCTTTTATTATTTTTTGAAGTGCTATTTTGGAAAGGCGAACCAAAACCTGTTCACCACACAGAATTACGCTGGGTGACCTTTGAAGAATTAGAAAAATTGGAAATCCCCGAAGCCAATCGTAAGCTTTTGCCCATGATCAAAAACTTTATCACCTCTTGATCTCGACCTCAGAGCCGTTTAAACTGACTTTGTGTTGCGCAAAGATTTACCGCAAAAACTAAAAATCGCCATCGTCTCGCCGAAGTTTACCATCGGCAGCGCCTCCTCCTCACAAGGTTTTGTTTGGCCCATTTTGCGTCAGCTCGCTCAGCAGGGGCATCAGGTGCATGTGCTTGCTTGGACAAACTCGTTGGGTGAACCGGTTGTTAAAACCGATAATGTGCAAATTTCTTTTGTGAGCGAACTTAAAAAAAGCAAAAATATCCTCGAGTTTCCGCGTTTGATCCGCGAAGTTTTTTTAGAGGAACATCAAAAATCCCCTTACCATATTCTTCATAGTCTCACGCGCGATGGTTTTTTGCTGGCCCGTGAACGCAAACAGCATTCGTTTGCCACAGCCTTTGATATTCAAGCCACCTCCATGGCGCAGCTCTACTCCCTCATTGGCATGTCGGAGGAAACACCCGTCAGTAAAATCCGTAACGGATTTAAAATTTCGTATACGTTTTTAAAAAACTATGTGCAAAAGGACCGCGCGCTTCTCGGTGCGGCCGACGCCGCCTTTGTGACGAGTTTGCAGCAAAAGTGGATTCTCGAAAGATATTATCTGTACCCTCCGATGCATGTGTTTACGATTCCTTACAGTCTTGATTTGCATGATTTGTCGGTTCGACAGAAATCAGACCAGTTGCGAAAAAAATTAAACATCCCGCAAAACTGCAAAGTGGCAGTGACTTTTTCGGATATGCTCGAAAAAACCGAACTCACCCATGTTTTGCGCGCGTTTCAAAAAGTGGCCGTTAAAAAACCAAACACGCGACTGGTTGTTGTTGGCTCGGGTCCGTTTTTTAAAGCCCTCGAATACGAAATGTTAAATCTCGCGCTTGCGAGCAAAGTGATTTTTGCCGGAGCCGTCCCTGCCTACGAAGTGCATGATTACATCGACCTCGCCGATGCGTTTATCAGCTTTAATCCACTGTCGTCGGGTTTTGAGCCGACAACATTCGAGGCCATGGCTCAGCAAAAAATTGTTATCGGTTCCGACGTTGGATCTTTGGCAAATATCATCGACAACACCGGCGATGGGTTTTTAATTCGCCCCGCCGACACCAACTCGCTATGCGAGCTTTTGATCGATATTTTTTCGTTTTCGGCCAACTACGAGAATGTGGGCGAACGGGCCCGGCAAAAAGTGCTCTCGCTTTTTGATTTAACAAAACTCACGCAACAGACCCTGGATGCCTACCAGCAAACACTCTCTATGACGCATAGGTATAAAAAACATTTTGCTGAGCACAAAGATATGCGACCTTAGGCCAAGTTGCCTTTTAGCTGTTGAGCCTATGGATTTTTTCGCTATAATTACAAATAGTTAGATCTGTCCTTGGCGAGGGGAAATATGACAAAAGCAGACTTGATTGATTTGATCGCAGAGAAACGTGGTATCACACGAGTCAAAGCAGAGACCGTTGTAAATACAATTTTCGACACGATGATTGAAGCTCTCCTTAAGAATGATCGAATCGAGATCCGAGGGTTTGGATCTTTTACAAATAAAGCCTACGACTCCTACCAAGGCCGCAACCCACGCACCGGCGAAATCATCAACGTCCCCGAAAAAAAGCTCCCCTTCTTCAAAGTCGGCAAAGAACTCAAAGACGAGTTAAACAAGTAAGCGAGTACTTTATTGAACGAGCTTAACAAGTAAGCGAGTTTCCGACCGACAAAGCTTAACAAATAAGAACCTTCTCAATAAAGCTACCAGCTTGTGGATAAGTTCAACCTGAACGAAAAGGGCTGCTGCCCTTTTAAACCCGTTTCGCCTGATCTTCCTGATCAGCCGAGCTTGTATTCAAATCATTATCGCTCGAGATTCGGATCTCAAGAGTTGGTATTTATTTTCTGACATTCTCCATTAGAACTTGACGAGATATTTGAGTTTTTAATTCATCCTTATAAAGGATTTCTGAGAGTTCACGCCATGCGATCTCGATAAGTGCGACTTCGCATCGGGGCGAAGCTCTGTTGAGGTTTAAATGGGCTTTTACGAGAAACACCTTAAGGACATTAAAATTTTAATTCTTTGGAAAATTGGATTTTAAAAACTGGTGTATATTCTTTTTCTCGGAGAAAAAATGATCAAACAATTGAGTTTTTTTAAACCTATCGAAAAAGAATCTGGTGGCGCTTTATCGGTAAAAGGAAAACGCAAAATAGCTCGAACACTCGATCGTCGTAAGCCCCTGCACTTTGTTTTAAAATCTAAACAGAGTGTAAATCTTTATTCACATCGGATTTTCTTAAGAAGACTCTTTTTTCTCTACGCCAACAGGTTCGGAATTAGAGTTTACAAGGAGAGTGTGCAGAAAGATCACTTTCATTTTTGTATTAAGATCGCCAACCGACAGCTGTACAGAGGATTTATTCGAGCGCTCGCCGGAGTTATCGCGCAAAAATTAGGCAAGGGGCTTTGGATCTTGATGCCCTATTCAAGAGTGGTCACATGGGGAAGAGATTTTTTAGGGGTCTTGGACTACATTCTTCTGAATGACTGTGAAGTCGGTGGGAGAGTGCCTTACGCAATCAGAGGTTCCAGGAAGAAGCCACCTATTTAAGGTTTTGTGCTGAGCTTAACAAGTAAGCGATTGCGGGAGCTTCCCAAGGAAGCGACCAATTGATCAGTCAATCCACGAGCATGTAGCCTTTTCCTCGAAGTGTTTTAATATGTCGGCCGATGGGACCCAACTTCTCGCGGATGGAATTGATGTGAACATCTATGGTACGCATGCAGGAACTCTTTGAGCTTAAACTTTTATGCGACAGTGCCTCTCTGCACACAGGGCGCCCCTTCTCAAGAATCAGTGCCTCTAAAAGTTTGTATTCGGTGGAAGTAAAACACACTTTTTCAGAATCAAGAGAGACGTCTCCAGTCAGTGGACTCAGCTTTACATTTTTAAAAAAAATATCTTCAATGATGGGTTGATAGCTTTGCGACCGCCGAAAGATGGCCTGCAATTTAACATCCAAAACTTCAAACTGAATCGGTTTTTGCAAAAAACCGTCAGCTCCCATGGAAAGTGCACTGATTTTTTCGCAAAACTGGTTGTCGCTGCCAATAACCAAAATCGGCAAGGCTCTAAACTTTTCCGAAGCTCTGATTTTGGAAATGATCGAAAATCCGTGCTGATCGATAAATCGATCTAGGATCAAAAAATCGGGTCTAGATTGGGAAAGTTGCTCCTCAAGACCGTCGACTGTATGGCTGCTTGAGGCCACATATCCAAGATTTTTTAGAAAACTCTCGGTTTTAGCGCAAAGCTCCTGATTGCCCTCGACCACTAGTATTTTTTTTCCTACAAAATGCGCCATCCTTGCTCCCTTCGCCCTAAGAATATGTTTGTTCGCCAATTAACGAGTGCGCCCGCAACAGTTGCGGGGCGCAGGAATTAAAAAGCGTTTATTTATGCGTGCTTTTTAGTTCTTGATCGTTCCTTACTGAGTTGAAATAGGAGTTCCGCCTTTTTTTCCCCAGCGGTCCTATAGATCGTGACAATCTGAGCTTTGCTCAGCTTCAGCACTGAAATACAGTGCGATAAAACCCCGTCGGGAATCATCACGTCTCCTTTTTCAACCCTACCCAGGAATTGGGCAGATATGCCTAAAGTTTTGGCTAGTTCCCGTTGGCGCATGGGAATCTCTTGCCTGGTGTCTGAAATATATTGGCCGAGCATCTTTGCTAAATGTGAATGCATTTATCCTCCTAGGACTAGGATACCCAATCAAAAATAAATACACAATTTTTACTTGGTCTAAGGTCTTAAGGACTGAATGGTGGAAATTTTATTGAGCACCATCCACAGTCTTTCAAGACCTAAAGCAATACCGGCACAGGGAGGAAATCCTGCCTCCATTTTCGCCAAAAACTGCGGATCTTGCGGATAGGGCGATTTTTGCGCGCGTCGGCGTTTTTCGATCTCCGACTCATATCGCATTTTCATCTGTAACGGATCGTTCTGCTCTTGATAGGCGTTTGCTAGCTCTAAACCCTGCCAATAGATTTCGAAGCGGTCTGCCCATCCATCTGCCGTTTTTCGCGACAAAGAGCCTTGGCTCCACGGAAAGTTGTAAACGGCCTGTGGCCCTGCAAAACCCAGCGAAGGTTCGATAAATTCGATGTACAACCGAAAAAACAAATCGTCCCAATCGTCGTTTGGGTTCGCGTGTAAATCGTGTTTCGCAATAACGTCCCGCAACTCTTTCTCCGTGGTGCTGGGGAGGAGTTGAAAGTTTAATTTTTGTAAAAAGACCTCTGCTATAGATGTGCGACTTGCCGAAAGCGAAATGGGCAATTGCAAATTCAATTCCTTTACCACAAAGCGCACAAGGCTTAAAAAGTCCTCAAACAGCTCCCATTTGTCCGCGTAGGCCCGATACCATTCCAACATCAAAAACTCAGCACTGTGAGTGGGGCTGCTGTCGTCGTCGCGAAAACAGGGTTTAATTTCAAATACTTTCTCTTGCCCATCGGCCACTGCTTTTTTAAGAGCAAACTCCGGGCTCGTTGGCAAAAAATAACTCCGCTGGGTGCGCGCACCTTGGGCCGTGAAAAAATCAATATGGGCATCAATACCTGGAGATGGTAAAAGACATGGGGTGTGCCAGTAGCGAAACCCCTGCTGGATAAAATAATTGCGAACGGTTTCGAGAAACGTCTGCCAGGCGACCGTCGCATCGCGGCTGGAATGGGAGTGAAGGACATTACTCTCGGCCTGCAGATTGGGGCTGAGCAAATACACGGCACCGGTCGCACGATGACAGGCGACCACGTCACCCTCCCGCAAGATTTCGGGCGGTACAGCCATTCCCAATGTGGGATCCGTCGGTTGTTGAGAACCAATATCAAATGTTTGATGGCGCCCCACAAAGCACAAAGTGACGCCGTCTTTTTGAGCGATTTTCCCCAAACACCAGTCGTTTGCCCCCAAATGGGCCGGCAATGGCTGCGGATAGGCTGCCCACTTTTCTGTTAAAAACTCATCTCTGTTCATTTTGCGACTCATTCTGCGTATATCCCACTTGTGAAATTCTTTGTAAAGTCGTAAAAGGACGTAGAGATAATAGCCCACAAAGCGAGGTCCCATGAGCCAAATAAATATAAACCAAATCCGTGAAGAACTAATGAAGATCAAAGATTTTGATTCCCTCAAAAAGGAAGTCAGAAAACTGGTCAAAGAAATCGAAAAGTTCGATTTTAAAAAAGCCATTCCTGCCGACAAAATGGACTATATCGAAAAAAAGTACAAAGAGATCATGGGTACGATTTCGACTGTGCAAAACAAAGTCGAAAAAGAAATGGATAAAACCATGAAAATGGTTTCGTCGCGCCGAGAAGAAGCTTTCAAAGTTTTAAAAGAGGCCCAAAAGCAGGCCTTCAAGCAAAAGAAAGATCTGGAAAAACTTTTGCAAACTAACTTTAGTTATTTTTCGAAAAAAGCCAAAGTGGCGGTAAAATCGTCAGTAAAGTCAGTAAAATCCGAAGAGAAGAATATCAAGAAAGTGATTCGCAAAGTTAAAAAAACAGCCGTTGCTAAAGCTAAAAAAACTTTGACAAAAACACGCAAGAAAAAGTGAGTTTGCTATGACAACACTGAGCCCTTTTGTTTCTCGTCACATCGGACCAACGGACACTGAGATTCAAGCGATGCTCAAGTTGGTTGGTTCAACGTCTCTTGACGAGTTGGTGCAAAAAACAGTGCCGACGAATATTTATTATTCGTCCACCCTTGATCTTCCCCAAGGGCTCACCGAAACTCAGGTTCTCGAAAAAGCAAAAAGTCTTTCACTGAAAAATAAAGTGTTTAAAAACTTTATGGGGACTGGTTACTACGGAACAGTCACACCAACTGTCATTTTGCGAAATGTTTTGGAAAACCCAGGTTGGTATACGGCCTACACGCCCTACCAGCCCGAAATTTCCCAGGGTCGGCTTGAAGCATTGATTAACTTTCAAACCATGGTTTCTGATTTAACCGGCATGCAGCTTTCCAATGCCTCTCTGCTGGACGAGGGCACGGCCGCTGCCGAGGCCATGGCCATGGCTCACAGTTTAAACCGACAAAAAAAGAACGTGCTGTTTGTGGATAAAAATACATTTCCGCAAACTCTCGAGGTTTTGCAAACCCGCGCCCTTCCCATCGGGATCGAACTGATTGTGGACGATTTTAAAAATTGTCCTTGGGATCAGGTCTTTGCGATTCTCACTCAATACCCTGGTGCCGATGGCACCATCGAAGATTTTCAAAAAAACAGCGATCTCGCCCACGCGCAAAAAGCCATGGTCATTGCGGCCACGGATCTGCTTGCACTGACTCTTTATAAATCTCCTGGCGAAATGGGCGCCGACATTGTTGTTGGCAGTAGCCAGCGCTTTGGTGTTCCCATGGGCTTTGGCGGTCCACACGCCAGTTTTTTGGCAACGAAAGAATCCTTTGCTCGCTCTATTCCCGGTCGAATTGTTGGAGTGACTAAAGACAGTCGCGGTAAGTCCTGCTATCGCCTCACCTTGCAAACGCGCGAGCAACATATTCGCCGCGAAAAAGCGACCAGCAACATCTGCACGGCGCAAGTTTTATTAGCGGTGATGGCGGGAATGTACGGTGTGTACCACGGCCCACAGGGTTTAAAAAACATCGCACGCAAAATAAAAAATCAAACGACGGCTCTGAAAGAAGCTTTGCAAAAAGCGGGCTTTGCGATGCCAGCCACCGAAGCTTTTGACACGTTGACCTTCTCCCTCTCTCCCGAAAAAACAGCGCAAATTAAAAAACTATCGCTCGAAAAATCGGTGAACTTTTTCTATCCAAATTCTGCCACAATTCGACTTTCCATCGACGAAACAACCACCACTTCGGATTTAGAACTCATCGCCGAGATTTTTACCGGCGGTCAAAAAATTAAAATCGAAGCCAAGGATGCCGCTCCTGCAACGGCGTTGGCACGTACCAGTGAGTACATGACTCACCCGGTATTTCACCTTTACCATTCCGAAACCGAAATGCTTCGCTACATGAGCAAACTGCAGAAAAAAGATCTCACCCTGGCTGATTCCATGATACCGCTCGGCTCCTGCACCATGAAGCTCAATGCCACCACCGAGATGATTCCCGTAACATGGCCCGAGTTTGCAAACCTTCACCCGTTTACTCCCAGCGAGCAAACCGAAGGCATTCGCGAACTCATTCATGAGCTCGAGGGTCAGCTTAAAGAGATCACTGGGTTTAAAGGTGTATCTCTCCAGCCCAATGCCGGCTCACAAGGTGAATACGCTGGTTTGATGGTGATTCGCGAATTTCAAAAGTCCAAGGGCGAAGCCCACAGAAATATCTGTTTAATTCCCAGCTCCGCCCACGGAACGAATCCCGCCAGTGCAGTGATGGCAGGACTTGATGTTGTAGTTACAGCCTGTGATTCTGAAGGCAATGTGGATATGACCGATTTGCGAGCAAAAGCACTTCAGTACGAAAAAAACCTTTCGTGTTTGATGCTCACTTATCCATCGACCCACGGAGTGTTTGAGGATTCGTTTAAAGACATCTGCCAGCTCATTCATAAACATGGCGGCCAGGTTTACATGGACGGCGCTAACATGAATGCACTGGTTGGCGTTTGCCGCCCAGGCGATATTGGCGTTGATGTGTCCCATCTTAATCTTCACAAAACATTCTGTATCCCCCACGGTGGTGGCGGACCTGGTGTTGGCCCCATTGGCGTGGCTGCACACCTTACGCCGTATCTTCCGAAGCACAGTCTCGAAGTGCTCGCCGGACCTGCCACGGGAATTACCGCAACAACGTCGGCTCCTTGGGGCAGCGCTTTGATTCTTCCTATTTCTTGGAGCTACATTAAGATGATGGGGCCTGATGGATTAAAAAAGGCCACGCAAGTTGCGATTTTAAACGCCAACTACATGGCTCAACGGCTTAAAAATCACTATCCCATTTTGTACACCGGCAAAAACGATATGGTGGCCCATGAGTGCATCATTGATATTCGTCCGATCAAGGATCAAACCGGCATCGACGTGAATGATATTGCAAAACGTTTAATGGATTACGGCTTCCACGCGCCGACCATGTCGTGGCCTGTGGTGAACACGCTGATGATCGAACCTACCGAGAGCGAATCCAAAGCCGAACTGGATCGTTATTGTGATGCTATGATTCAGATCCGAAAAGAAATCTCGCTAGTGGCCGATGGAAAAATCGATCGCGATAATAATCCTCTCAAAAATGCACCGCACACCGCGGATGATTTGGTGGATGATTGGAATCGACCGTATTCGCGCCAAGAAGCGTTTTTTCCGCTGCCGGTTGTTCGCGACCGCAAGTTTTGGGTAAGCGCTAACAGAGTGGATAATGCGTATGGGGACAAGAACATCATGTGCTCGTGTCCGCCACTGACTGAGTATTAGTTCTTCGTTTCAAGATTAATGACCGCAGTGCTTGCGTAGGATAGGGCTGGCTGCGTCGATCAATTCTCCTGGTTTAGCGGAATTCCAAACAATCGTTATGACTTGTCTGTGCGCTCATCGGACGACCAGACCTGTCGATCAAAGTAATCGCAACAATGCGCGCTAAAGCAATTGCAGGTACAAAAGTAAGGTAAAATTGTGTCGATACTGAAAAGCCATTAAAACCAATAACTTACAAGTAACAAAGCCCATGTTATATTGATATTAAGAAAGCGAGGTTCAAAGTGAATAAGCCCGGTGTTCCCAAAAAAGGTGCTGTTGCAAGACTTCGTGAACTGTACAAGCAAACACGCGAAGAGACTTTGGCAAAAATTCAAGAAAGAAAAGAACAGGAAAAAAAGGAGCAACCAGAACAACCTGCAAAAAAAATTGCCAAGGGTTCGCATGATTTGGAGTCTTTATAGTGATTCAAGCTTTTTCAAATCTTGAAAGGGCTCTCCAAGAGAACAAGCCCGTTGGTGTTTTTACCGACACGACTATTTTATTTTCAGCGACTTATCATGTTGACCAGTTCAATGATGAGTCAGAAAAAGCATTTAATATTTTGGCAGCCCATGATATTTCGGCCTATGTCAGTGTCAACGTTAGAGCAGAGTTTTTAGAAAACCATCGAAGAGTCTTCATTGCAGATTCCTTGGTCGATTTTTTAAAAGATGAAGAGAAAAACTTAAGCGGCCCACTTATATTAAAGCTGCAATCGCACAAGGTAAGTCACAGAAAAAAAGTTGCTGAGGGGCGCGATAGTCGGCTTGACGTAAACCAAATCAAATCTTTTAGACGTACTCTTGTTGGTTTCTCCAGTAACAATAGAAATGGCTGGGAAATATTGTGCCAAGATTATTTAAAGCCGCAGCTTACTCCGATATGGAGGTACGCACTAAATCAGCTTGATTTTAATTTTATTTCAACTCGGTCTCAGGATCGTTCGCCATTTTTAGATGAGCTACCATCATGGGAGCGGGCTGTTGAATTGATGGCAAATTACGGAATTGCTTCTGCCGATGCCATGATTTTAAATATGTTTTTGTGTTCAAAACTTCCAATCTTGTTAACTGCTGATTTAGAAATGGCCGAGTGTGCGACGCAAGAGTCCAGCGGTACAAAGCAAATCTTCGTTCCTGATTCGCTTCTTCATTTGTAGACTCAAAGCTCAGGTTTTAAGGCTAAAGTGACACATTGTGGCCCATGAATGCATCATTGATTTTCGCCCCATCAAAGAACCCGCCAATGACTGAGTATTAGTAAATTGGACATAACTCCAATTTACTCATGAGTAAATTGGAGTTATGTCCAAAAAACTCATGCCGCGCTATTTAGAAGAATTTATCAAAGAAGACCTGAAAACGAAGATGGTTTTTATTGGTGGCCCTCGGCAAGTAGGTAAAACAACTCTCGCACAGGGTCTACTTCGTAACTACCGCGACGGGCACCCTGCCTACTTAAACTGGGACAACGACCACCACAGACATAAAATAAAAAACCAGAATTGGCCCAAAGACGAGCCGCTCATTATTTTTGATGAAATTCATAAACATAAAAAATGGCGCACTTTACTCAAAGGCTATTATGATACTTTTAAAAACTCTCACTCTTTTCTTGTGACCGGATCTGCCCGTCTTGATCACTTTCGTAAAGGCGGCGACTCTTTGCTCGGGCGCTATTATTACTACAGGTTACATCCTTACAGTGTCGCTGAACTCAATCATGCTACGACAAACGTTGAGCGACTTTTAAAGTTTGGAGGATTCCCAGAGCCCTATCATACACAAGATGACCGCTATCTTCGTAGGTGGCACATCCAACGTTTAGACCGACTGATTCGAACCGATCTTAAGGATTGGGAAGATGTTAAAGACTTAGAAAAAATCTATCAACTCGCAGAAGAGCTACCAAACCGTGTGGGCTCTCCCTTATCTATAAATTCACTGGCAAACGATATTGAGGCAGATTTTAAATCCATAAAAAGATGGCTTGGGATTTTAAGCTCTCTTTATTACTGCTACCAAATTTCACCGTTTGGAGCCGCTAAAATACGCGCCGTAAAAAAAGAACAAAAACTGTATCTTTACGATTGGAGTCAAGTCGAAAGCCCGGGCATTCGTTTTGAAAATATGGTGGCTTCCCATCTACTTAAATACTGCCACTACATGGAGGATGTCGAAGGATATAAAATGGAACTCCGCTTTTTACGCGATACTGACAAAAGAGAGATTGATTTTGTATTACTTAAAAACAAAAAACCTCTGTTCGCCGTGGAATGCAAATATGGAGATAAAAAACTTTCTCCTCACATTCCTTACTTCCGTGAGCGCACAGATATTCCCCATTTTTACCAGATTCATTTAGGGCAAGCTTCAAAGCAGATCGACGACCGTACCTCGATACTCCCATTTATTGATTTTTGCAGGCATGTAGGTCTGGTTTAAGAGGCCTCGACTTTTTTGAAGTGCGACCACTTTGTTTTGTGGGTGGGCTAGTTGTGTTTCGTTTTGAGATTTTTGGCTCAGTTTTCTTCGCAATTTTTGTGGCATAGCCGATAATGAAAATAGACGATTTTTCTTTGGGGGCGCCTTTGAATCGTAAATTTTTACTTTTTTCGCTTTTGTGGTTAAGTCTTTTTGCTTGGTTTGTTCATCAAAAAACCAGTTCTCCAAGTTTTTCCAAACGGTTTGCCATTCATGAACCTTCGCCGGTGAGCGTACCGCTTCGTCAACCTTCGGCGGATGGCAGTACGGATGTACAGCCTGAGGAAAAAAAGTAACTGCAGCTCTCAAAAAAAATCAATTTATATTAATTGTTAGATCTACTAACTTCTATCCACTTAGACCCGTTGTATATAAGCTGAATTGTATCCTCCGCTCCCATTGCATAACTGGCTGGCCCTATATTAAGTACCGCTGGACTTCCGGCACAACTCTGTGCACCGTCAATTAACTCAGCTCCGTTGGATATCAATTCAATAATCAAAATTTGTCCTGTTACACCTGCTGTTAAACAGAATGTTCTATTGGTAGCAGTCGCATTATCAGAAGAAAATCGAAGATATGATTCGTTACCAACTGTTACAAGTTGATTATCCGCCGTTAAATTTACCGTTGCCGC
Organism: Bdellovibrionales bacterium; assembly: GCA_031429075.1. Taxonomy (GTDB): domain Bacteria; phylum Bdellovibrionota; class Bdellovibrionia; order Bdellovibrionales; family JAGQZY01; genus JANPLN01. The sequence continues at coordinate 25,479 of JANOYW010000039.1, forward strand.
AGGGGTAATAGTGACTCCACCATCGACTTCAAGCTTAGTCCCTGGGACTGTAGTTCCAATACCAACGTAGCCGGTAGAGCTGATTCTCATCCATTCCGTGCCGCTAGTACTAAATCCCAATGTATCGGCAGCAGGTCGAAAAATACCCAAATCGTCGTCACCTGCAAAAGCATAAGAAGGAAATGCTGCATTTCCATTATTTGGGCGGACATTCGCACCACCCGTTGCAGCCGCACTCATACCATTTGCGTCAAATATAAAAGAACCGGCACCGTTGATCGACACACGAATTCCACCATCATACTCATTCAGAAAACCCGTATTTAAATCACCAGCAAAAGCGTAGGATGGAGCTGCAGTTGTTCCTGCCACGGCTCGAAGTTGCCCCGTCATCGCTACTGTACCGTCCGCTAAAAAGTCTCCAACTCCTCCAGCATTCACCCAACTCAAGACACCCGCGCCGTCAGTACGTAATAGCTGACCACTCGCTCCATCATCCGCTGGCAGTGTGAGAACATAGTCTGCAGCTAATGCATCAGGCACACGTATCGTTGCGGTGTTTGTTCCACCTGCGGCGAGTTCGCGCATGATCAACTGACCTGTTTGACCTGTTCCTGTTCCGTTGGGACGAGAAGTGATAGCACCAGCAGCATCGAGGATTGTGCCTGGGAGTGTTGTTCCGATACCGACGTTTCCAGCAGAATTGATCCGAACTTTTTCGGCAAGCGCTCCTGCCAGTCGCGTTGAAAATGTAAGTGCCGTCTCGGTGCTTGCAGCTGCTTCCCACGCGGCGCCGATATAGGCCATATTTGTTTGCCCGTTACCTTGAAATCCAATGCGTGGACCTCGACCGGCCGCCGCAGCGATCGTATTTGTTACGTTTAGCAATTGCAGCTGTCCTGCTGTTGAACCCGACACTTCAAGCGGTGCTCCTGGACCTGTCGTTCCGATACCGACATTGCCATTTTCATCCATACGCATGATTTCTGTCATTGTACCGGCTACACGAGTTTGAAATGTTAAATGCCCACCAGTTGAATTGGTTCCTGTGAGACCATTTATATTAGCTCTTTGGATCGAACTACCAGTATCAAATCGGACTGTACAACCTGATGAGTTTGCTGAAGTTGAGGAATTATGACAATTGTATCCACTTCGCGAGCCTCCGCCCATTCCAGTGCTGCGAATAGTCCCGCCGACCTCGAGTTCGCTTGCTGGGGCTGTAGTTCCGATCCCAACGTTACCGCTCGCATCAACTACAAATGGTGTAGTGTCTGTATCCGTTCCGTCATCATTCACGCGGAGAGAATTTCCCGTGCCCGCATTTGTGAGCATTAACGGCACAGCTGCATTTGTCGCTCCGCTTGCTGCGATTTTAAGAACGTTACCGGTCGAAGTAGCACTGTTGAAAGAGTTCTCTAGACTTAAGAGAGTGCCGGTAGTTCCTGAAGTGGTGCCCATGCTCATTGCGGTTTGCGTAGTGAGGGTGTCCCAGTTCCAAGCTTGCGCGTAGTTGGTGTTAGCGATTGTGTTTACTGCCGTAGCGGCAGTGAGACCTGAGAGTGCTCCCGCAGGAGATGCAATCCAACTCAGCACGCCGCTGCCATCTGTCGAAAGGACTTGTCCCGCAGATCCGTCATTATCTGGTAATGTTAAAATATAGGATGCTGTCACATCGTCTCTCACACGAATGCTTACTGACTCAGCGCCAGCTGATGCGGCTAGCTCATTCAAAATAATTTGTCCGGTTTCTCCAGCGCCGGCCCCGTATGGACGACTCGTGATTGCGCCCGCAACATCGAGGAGCGTTCCTGGAACTGTTGTTCCTATCCCGACGCTGCCTGTCTCCGTTAAACGAATTCCTTCTGTTAACACTCCACCAGTCGAACTAAAAAAAGACAAGAATCCAGCATTCGTCGCCGAACTGCCCCCTCTTACGCGGGCATATTCATATCCCGCCGTTTGAAAATAAAGACTCGAAAAGTTTGATGGCACCCCGGTGTTATTTAATGTGATTGAGGAGTTCGCGACATTCCCTCCCTCAATATGGAGTTTTGTGGTGGCAGTTGATGTTCCAATGCCGACGTTACCGCTAGCATCAATCACAAATGGACTTGTGTCTGTGTCGGTGCCGTCGTCGTTCACACGCAACGAATTTCCCGTTCCCGCATTTGTGAGCATGAGCGGTACCGCTGCGTTGGTGACGCCGCTTGCTGCAAGCTTGAGGACGTTTCCTGTTGAGGTGGCACTGTTGAAAGAGTTTGCTAAGCTTAACAGAGTGCCGGTAGTTCCTGATGTAGTCCCCATGCTCATCGCTGTTTGCGTTGAGAGAGTGTCCCAGTTCCACGCTTGCGCGTAGTTTGTGTTTGCGATTGTGTTTGTTGCAGTTGCTGCTGTTAAACCTGAAAGAGCGGTTGTTGCACTCGGAGTTGTCCAGCTAAGCACTCCAGAACCGTTTGTGGTTAACACTTGGCTCGCACTGCCTGCCGTATCAGGAAGTGTTAAAGCATAACTTGTCGTGATGGAATCTGGCGCACGAATCGCTACTGTGTCGGTACCACCGGGAGACGCTGCCAACTCGCGCATGATGAGCTGACCTGTTTGACCAGTTCCTGTTCCATTCGGTCGTGAAGTGATGGCACCTGCGGCGTCAAGAATTGACCCTGGAACTGTTGTTCCGATACCGACGTTGCCAGCGAAATAATTTGTGTTGCTGCTACTTTGATAGATCCCGTAGTTTGTCACATCCGTGTCGGTCATATCGATATACAGACCATACTGAGTTCCTCCAGTGGAGGCCGATCTGTTTTGAATGTTCACAGCATACCCGACGTCGCCAACATGCGTTTCAGTGGCGGAGTACACCCCACTGACTCGTTGGGTGGTAGCATCGTTCGTGGCAGCACTGTTGGCTTCAATGGCTCGCGTTACATGATTGAACGCTCCTGTGTTTGCATTTTGCGCCTGAACAAGGACATTCGTGTGATAGTTGTCGGCAGCGGCAACACCGGACTGGTAACCATACAGGAAAGTGCCGATGTTTCCGGCTGCGGGTGTTGCAAATCTTTTATCAACCGTAAAAGCATAACTAGGAGCGCTAATGCCTATACCGACGTTACCACTGGCATCGATAACGAATGGAGTTGTATCCGTATCGGTTCCGTCGTCATTCACTCGTAATGATCTGCCGGTTCCGGCGTTTGTCACCATTAACGGCACCGCTGCATTTGATGCGCCTGTAGCTGAAACTTTAAGAACGTTTCCAGTGGATGTGGCACTGTTAAACGTGTTGGCTAAATTTAACAATGTTCCAGTTGTTCCCGACGTCGTTCCCATACTCATTGCCGTTTCAGTGGTGAGCGTGTCCCAGTTCCATGCTTGCGCGTAGTTGGTGTTGGCAATCGTGTTTGTGGCTGTTGCAGCTGTAATTCCTGAAAGCGCGGTTGTTGCACTCGGAGTTGTCCAGCTAAGCACTCCAGAACCATTCGTAGTTAACACTTGGCTTGCGCTACCTGCTGTTCCAGGGAGTGTGAGTGCATAACTCGTCGTGATGGAATCTGGGGCACGAATCGCTACTGTGTCGGTACCACCGGGAGACGCTGCTAACTCGCGCATGATGAGTTGACCTGTTTGGCCTGTACCTGTTCCATTCGGTCGTGAAGTGATGGCACCTGCGGCGTCAAGAATTGTCCCTGGAACTGTTGTTCCGATACCGACGTTACCTGAGCTGTCGATCCGGAGTCTTTCGTTATAAGTCGCTGCACCAGTTTGCTGACCAATAACAATATCTGGTGTGTAAACACCTGCTCCAGTTTTGGAAATTGCCCCTAAATACCCATACTGTTGATTTCCTGCAGTGTTTCTTGCGCGAAAATTTACAAATGAACCTGTGGAATCCGTATTTGAACCATTGTAGAGATAAATTTGTCCATTATAAGCAGATCCTGACATTGGGTAATCCGCAGCCCCACTCGCTGCATAAGTTGAATTATTTGAACCTATAGTAAAAAACCCAGGACCTTCAACCGATACACTTGCTTGAATGGAACCAACCACATCCAGTTTGGTTGTCGGGTTCGCAGAGCCAATCCCAACATTTCCGCTAGCATTAATTACAAACGGTGTCGCATCCGTATCGGTCCCATCGTCATTCACACGGAGGGAATTTCCCGTTCCCGCGTTTGTTAGCATCAACGGCACAGCTGCATTGCTTACGCCTGTGGCTGCCAGCTTAAGAACATTTCCTGTCGAAGTGGCACTGTTAAATGAATTGGTTAAATTTAAAAGAGTACCTGTTGTACCAGAAGTCGTGCCCATGCTCATCGCCGTTTGCGTAGTAAGAGTGTCCCAGTTCCATACTTGTGCGTAATTCGTATTGGCTATGGTGTTTACTGCCGTAGCGGCAGTGACACTTGAAAGAGCGGCTGTACCACTTGCAGTTGTCCAGCTAAGCACTCCCGCGCCATCTGTCGTTAATACTTGGCTCGCACTGCCTGCAGTTGCAGGGAGTGTCAGAGAATAACTTGTAGTAATGGCGTCTGGAGCACGAATCGCTACGGTGTCGGTGCCACCGGCTGCTAACTCGCGCATAATCAACTGACCCGTTTGTCCTGTCCCCGTGCCGCTTGGGCGTGAAGTGATTGCACCTGCGGCGTCGAGAATGGTTCCAGGAACTGTTGTTCCTATACCAACGTTTCCTGCAGCCGTGACTCTCACTTTTTCTGAAGGAGACCCTTCTGCGGCGTTTCTCGTTTCTAAGGTAATCTCGCCTTCAAGGTCACCAGCCGCAAAGTTCGGCCCAGTGACAGCTCCGATACGAGCAAGTTGTTCGCCCTGTGTTGCGTATCCTCTGAATAAAATTTTTCCCAATGAAGTATTAATGGCGGTGTCCGTTGTTGTCCCGCTTGTGCCCCCATAGTTACCTAAATCAATTGTCGGATAGCCGGAAGTGGCGCCGACAAAGTTGCGGATAGTGACTGTGGGAAAACGATTTGACACCGAAGATTTATTGCGAATGTATACCGATGCATCTTCATCCGTGCCATCGATCTGCAGTTTGTAACTCGGCGATGAAATTCCGATACCCACATTCCCGCTTTGATCGATCACAAATGGCGTAGTGTCTGTATCCGTTCCGTCATCATTCACACGCAGCGAATTTCCCGTTCCCGCATTTGTGAGCATGAGTGGAACGGCTGCATTTGATGCACCCGTGGCCGCGAGCTTAAGAACATTTCCAGTCGAAGTGGCGTTGTTAAAAGAATTGGTTAAATTTAAAAGTGTGCCTGTTGTTCCAGAAGCTGTGCCCATGCTCATCGCTGTTTGCGTACTGAGCGTGTCCCAATTCCACACTTGTGCGTAGTTTGTATTGGCGATCGTGTTTGTTGCAGTTGCTGCTGTTAGGCTTGAAAGGGCAGCCGTTGCACTTGGAGTTGTCCAGCTTAACACGCCCGAACCATCTGTCGTTAAAACTTGGCTCGCACTGCCTGCAGTACCTGGGAGTGTGAGTGCATAACTTGTTGTGACGGAATCTGGCGCACGAATCGCTACAGTGTCGGTACCACCAGGAGACGCCGCCAACTCGCGCATGATCAACTGACCTGTTTGGCCCGTGCCTGTGCCGCTTGGGCGTGACGTGATTGCACCTGCGGCGTCGAGAATGCTTCCAGGAACTGTTGTTCCTATCCCGACGTTGCCGCTCTGAATGCGCATATGTTCAGTAGATGCGGAACCGAACACAATGCGATCAGTATTCGAAACCAAGGCTAACATTTGGTCATGTGTGTTGTATGGAGCAGCAGATGCCGTACCCTTAGTACCTACATAAGCTTGAGTTGATCCAGAATTGTGACCAAAAAACCACCCAACTTCGGCGTTGGTGGAAGCATGACTTATTCGGGCATAAGTGAAGTTACCACCATTTATCTGAAGTGGATAGCCTGGATTCGTCGTTCCGATGCCGACATTCCCGCTTTGATCGACCACGAATGGCGTAGTGTCTGTATCCGTTCCGTCATCATTCACACGCAGCGAATTTCCCGTGCCCGCATTTGTAAGCATGAGTGGAACGGCTGCATTTGATGCACCCGTGGCCGCGAGCTTAAGAACGTTACCAGTTGAAGTGGCGCTGTTAAAAGAGTTGGTTAAATTTAAAAGAGTACCTGTTGTGCCAGAAGTCGTACCCATGCTCATCGCTGTTTGCGTACTGAGCGTGTCCCAATTCCACACTTGTGCGTAGTTTGTATTGGCGATCGTGTTTGTTGCCGAAGCTGCTGTTAAACCTGAAAGGGCAGCTGTTGCGCCTGGAGTTGTCCAACTGAGGACGCCAGAACCGTTCGTCGTTAACACTTGGCTCGCACTTCCTGCCGTGTCAGGCAGGGTTAACGCATAACTTGTCGTGATGGAATCTGGTGCACGAATCGCTACTGTGTCGGTGCCACCAGGAGACGCCGCCAACTCGCGCATGAGCAACTGACCTGTTTGTCCTGTCCCCGTGCCATTCGGACGCGAAGTGATTGCACCTGCGGCGTCGAGAATGGTTCCAGGTACAGTAGTTCCGATACCAACACTGCCATTTGAATTGAGACGGAGGACTTCATTTGTCGTTCCACCGCCGACGGTATAGAATTCCATGTGCGAGTCAACGGCGCCGTCGGTAGCGTTGTCTGCGACCGCTCTCACTTGAGCGACCAGTCTCGTGGTTCCCTCAACCGAGCTTTCGACGTAAAAGTCTTGGTGCACACCAATACCAGCTGCGCCGACGCCGGAACTATTTGTTCTAAATAATTGGATTGCAGATCGGCTTGTGGTGCCGTCGCCTTGGGACCGAGTTGCGCGGATTCCATTGCCAACGACATCGAGAGTGGCACCTGGCACTGTGGTGCCAATACCCACGTTACCGCTGGCATCAACAACAAATGGAGTGGTGTCTGTATCAGTTCCATCATCGTTCACACGGAGGGAATTTCCTGTTCCTGCATTGGTGAGCATCAACGGTACAGCGGCATTGGAAGCGCCTGTGGCTGAAACTTTAAGAACGTTTCCAGTGGATGTCGCGCTGTTAAATGAGTTGGCTAAATTTAATAGTGTGCCCGTTGTACCTGAAGTCGTGCCCATGCTCATCGCTGTTTGCGTAGAGAGTGTGTCCCAATTCCACGTCTGTGCGTAGTTGGTGTTGGCAATGGTGTTTGTAGCTGCTGCTGCAGTTATACTTGAAAGAGCTCCACCACCACTTGGAGTTGTCCAACTTAGTACGCCGGAACCGTTTGTCGTTAATACTTGGCTCGCACTGCCCGCTGTGTCGGGCAACGTGAGTGCATAACTTGTCGTGATGGAATCTGGCGCACGAATCGCTACAGTGTCGCTGCCACCAGGAGACGCCGCCAACTCGCGCATGATCAACTGACCTGTTTGCCCCGTGCCTGTACCACTTGGCCGCGACGTGATTGCACCTGCCGCATCGATGATTGTGCCTGGTATTGTCGTACCGATACCTAAATTTCCGCTGGCATCTAAACGCATTCTCTCATTATAGGCGGCGACGCCAGTAGACTGGCCAAACACGATCGACGGCGCATAAACACCGGCACCGGTATTTGAAACAGAAGCCATATAAGCATTTTGATAATTTCCATTTGTATTCCGTGATTTTAAGCTTAAGAACGATGCAGAGCTATCGAGTGCAGCCATATTATAAGTTTCTAAAACAGGCCCCACCACTGAATAGTTGGTTGCACCGCTCGAGGCCGCATAGGCAACGCTGTCCGTTTTTGAGTTATTTAAGTTAGCACCATAAAAAGTGACACCCATGATATCGCCAGCCACATCGAGTTTCGCGCCTGGTGTTGCTGTCCCGATACCAACGTTACCTGTAGCATCAACAACAAATGGAGTGGTATCAGTATCAGTTCCATCGTCATTCACTCTAAACGATCTGCCAGTTCCAGCGTTTGTAACCATCAACGGCACGGCGGCATTTGATGCACCCGTTGCTGCAATTTTAAGAACGTTACCA
>JANOYW010000040.1:0-3947 GCA_031429075.1 Bdellovibrionales bacterium
TTTTAAGCGCCGCCGTTTCCATCCGGTGCTGCAAATCTACCGCGCCCATCGAGGTGTGGATTACGGCGCCCCCATTGGCACTCCCGTGCGAAGTGTGGGTGATGGCACCGTTATTTTTGCAGCCCGCAGTGGTGGTGGTGGAAATGTGATTAAGGTTCGCCACAATGCCACTTATCAAACGGCCTACAAACATCTCAATGGCTATGCCCGCGGCGTTCATACCGGGGCTCGCGTAAAGCAAGGTCAGGTCATCGGCTACGTGGGCAACACCGGAATGTCCACCGGCCCGCATCTGCATTTTGAATTTTATCAATCCGGAAACTACATCGATCCCCTCGGAAAAAGATTTCCCTCGGCCGAGCCTGTTCCCTCAGAGCATCTCACATTTTTTAAATCGTCTGCGGAGCGCTTGTTAAAAACCCTGCCCGATTGGTCTTCCAACTCCATGAGTGCTGACGGTCGCATGCCTTCGGAGATCTAAAATTTAAAGTGACTTTAGAGACGAAGTCCCTTGCACACACACCTATCTGGATCTCAAATATTTAGATGATTAACGAACATTGAACACAATGTCCGCTCCAACTTTCGTTGTATTCACATAATGTCGTATGGACCAATTTCCTCTGACGTTGAGAGTAAAACTGTTCCACTTATTGTATCGAGTATAGATATTTCTTGTACCACCAACAACAATCTTGTTTTCAAAAACAAAAACACCTGACGGATTGTAGAACTTTTCTGCGATGACATCATCCTTTTTCACACTCAAGTAAGAAGCCGCATAATACACCTTGCTTCCCAAAGTACTGCTCTTAAGAGAATCCCCCGAAACATTCAAAACATCTGCTGAAGAAGTGAAAGGCGTCGAAGTCCGAAGAAACGAACCAAGATGATTTGGTGGCAACAGGTAGACTGGAGGTTTTTCAAGGAAGCCATCCTTAACAAGATCGAATTTCTTTCCACTGCAATCCATCAAAGAAAGATGAAGATGAGGTCCACTTGAATAACCTGAACTTCCTACGTATCCGATGAGATCGCCTCTTTTCACCATTTGATTGGCAAGCACTTTCACGGAATCTTTCTTTAAATGATAGTAGGAAACAAGAAAACCGGTAGAGTGGCGAACGGTAACTTTGTTGGCAGGTGCTCCGTTCACCTTAACCGTGTTTCTATCAAAATTGCCGTCAACGGCGAGCTCGACAGCGCCATCAGTCACGGCTATTACAGGAACGTTTGTATCCATTTTAGAAAAATTTAAGATCGCCATATCAAGCGCATCATGCCCATCATATGTGATTGCATCTCCATTCTTCTTGTTCATATAGTCGAGAGTATCTGGTGATGTTGAATCGTGATCAAAATGTGATGAAACATACCAGTCTACATTTTGTACACCATTGAGAGGTGAGCCCATGCTGACCTCGTTTGCATCGCAAGTATTTGAAAATCCAGCCAGCTTTACAGTTGCAACTTCACTAGTGTACTCCTTGCCATCCAAACGAGTGATCACACGATACTGCCCTTGCTGTGCCGAACGAAAGCTCTCAAATAAAATCGTATCCATCGTTTGATCCGTTTTAGCAACAAACGTATCTGATCCAGGATGTTTATATTGCCACTCAAACTCCGGCAAATTCGTAAAAGCCGCAGTGTTCAATTTAACTGTGAGAGAAAATTTTTCTCCTAGCACAGCAACTTTAGAGGCTGGCTGCGCCGTAAAAAGCTCTGGCTCCGAAACCTCAGGAAAAGACTGCTGTGAACCTTCAGTTGTACTGTTAGTTACGGAACGCGCAGAATTGGAACAGTTTTGAAAAAGAAATATTCCTGACGAAAAGAATAAGCTTAAAAAACCAAATACATATAGAGACTTTGTCATGCTAACCTTATTTTAATAGCTTATATACAGATTCTATTAAAATTAACTCGTACGCAAACTAAATTTTAATCATCTCAATTTGATACGTAAATAATCTGACCCAATTCGCACTGTATATAAAATCGTCGGACGTCTACGCTCAAAGCTTCTAATCTTCGCAGTCCATTTTAAACCTTAGATCCTCTGGCACTCCGATTGCTCTTAACTTAAGAAAGCTTAGGGGGATCCATGAAACAATCAATTTTAAAAAAAACCGTCGCGTGTTTAGTTATTTCATCTTTATTTGTATGTCTGTCGGCCTGCGATAGCCAACATACCGTCAAAGACAACAAAAGAACTCTAGATACTGGAGCAATTTTATCAAACTCCCAGCTTTCCAGCGAGGAAAAAGCCGAACGCCTAGCCCTGGCTGCCGAAGAGCTCTTAACTCCAGATGGTTTTATCTATGCTACCGATGTTCTCGATGAATCACTAAAACATGACTCCAATAACAAAAGAGCTCAACTCTATAGATCCTTGATGGAACAGACTCTGGCTCTTAAGGGAATCATGAAGCGAGTGACACCTTTGATGAACCAATACCCTCACCTCAAAGAACAGCATCAACAACAAATTAAAGGCATGGAAAACACGACAGTACTCAACGCCTATCTATTAGATGGACAGGAAGACATCCAATCCGAAGAAGATGTTCAAACTTTTCTCGATAGCTTTTACGAAAAACAAGAAGTCTTTAGACAATTCTTGATCAAGAACAAGGATCTGGAAATCACTTTAAACTACAGTGCGTGGCTGAAAGAAGTTTCGTACAACACCGAACAAAAATGTAAGGTTTTTAAAGCACCAAATGGTCAATATGAGCTGTTAAACTGCGAAAACTACAAACCAGTTAGCGTAAAATTAAATCGCGCCGACAACGAAACTTTACAGCAGTATCTCGCTGGTGGACAGATCACCACAATTCTAGCGACAGCTTACAAAATAAACGGGCTTGTAAGACAGTTAGATATTGGTCTCGTTGCAAAAGCTTCTGGTCACTCCATCTCGAGCAATCTTTTGGCCAACAGCGAATCCGCAAAACTTAGAAGCACAAACCGTCTTCTCAACATTTTAACGTTTGGAACCGACGGCATCGCCGCCATTCAATGGGCTAAATCTTCGCAAAAGACTTTGTGTAACGATGTACATCCCGACTTACCACAACGCCCTGGTATGCTATTTTTCGAAGGCCTCTGTTTATCTAAATACACGCATCAGAAGAAAACAGCTCTCGATCAAATTAGCGCCACTGTGGCTGCAGCCATTTCGGGTCAGCATATTCTTGCGCGCAGTGGAACATTTGAAACTACTGTGAACCCAAATGTTTTAATCACTCAACCTATTCAAGATTTAAAGAAGCTCAAGCCGCGCTTTGATGTGTGTGATCAGCTTGTCAATCTCGATGACAAATCTGTGGGCGGACTCTTTGTTAAAAAAGACGCTGTGGCCTTCCTGAACTTTGTAAACGACGACTGCGGACCTCGTGGACGAAGCAATGCTCAGTAATAAAATGTTTTTCATGGGAGCACCACTTTTGGCGCTCCTTATTCCGTTAAAAGCCTTCGCTTTAACCTCCACTGGAGAAATCACTGGTTTTAAGATGAAATCCTGTGGCGAGTCCAAATGTTTTGCGGTTGTCGCCGAAAAAATGAACGAAGGTCTTTTAGCTGGGAATTACTTTTCAAAAACAGCTACATTTTCTGTAGAAAACAAAAAAAATAAGAAAAAAATAATCGAGCTAGAAACACAAAGTTTATACTACGATAATATCCATAACTTCATTTATATTAAAGACGTGGTTGGCGAAAAGGCTCAGTACTCCTACGAGATTTCCACCGAGACTCTTCAGCGCTTTCCATTAAAAAATTAATACAAAAAAGTAATACAGAAAATTAATACAGCGGCGTTGGATACTCTCCACCAAAGCAGGCCGAGCAAAAGGTTTTTTCGGTTTCTGACTGCGATGCTTTAATCAGGCCCTCGCTCGAAACATACGCTAAACTATCCGCACCAATAAAATCACAAATTTCTT
>JANOYW010000041.1:0-3723 GCA_031429075.1 Bdellovibrionales bacterium
GATGCGCAGCCGATCTCTACCAACGACACGCCAGAGGGCAAAGCTCTCAATCGTCGTATCGAAATCGTGATTGTTCCTGATCTGTCGTCACTCCCTGGTTACGAAGAGCTCCAAAAGCTTTCTGCGGAAAAAACGAAATAGGGTCTCTGTTGTAGTTCCTGATTGCATTTTACTTTAAACAGGATAAATCAAGTAACCATGAAAAAAACCTTTGCTTTACAGGCACCAAATAAAAAACCCGATCGCGTTGTTGAGGCTGTTAAAGCCGAAGTGAATAAATATTTGGCCAGAGAGCGCCGCAAAAGCCTCCCCGAAGGGGTGGACTACTGGGATTTCGATTGCAAGGTTGGCGTCGATGAAGGTTCTGCGCAAAGAGTTCACGTAAAGGAACTTAGCAAATCCATCGACCAGGTCGCCCAAAGAAATGTGCCTTCAGTCTATATCGAGATTCTTGCAACTCACGGCGTACGCACCAAGTAACGAGGAATCAAATTGTCTCAAGCCAAATCGAATACGCCAGCTTATAAATATGTCGTCGCCCTCGCGGCCCTTGGAGTTGTTTACGGGGATATCGGAACAAGCCCCCTCTATGCACTCAAAGAGGCTTTTCATCCCGGCCATCATATGATCGCAGACCCACAAAATGTGATGGGACTTTTGTCGCTGATCTTTTGGTCGCTGATGCTTGTGATCTCTTTTAAATATTTGGGATTTATTCTTCGGGCCGACGATAACGGCGAGGGCGGAATTCTGGCTCTCACATCGCTGATCACTCCCACAAATTCCGTCGACGATGATTCAGACGATAAGCTTATCGACGAGCCCCATAAATTTTCGAAGAGCAGAAAATTTTTGATTATGCTGGGATTGTTCGGAACGGCTCTGCTGTATGGCGATGGAATGATAACTCCGGCAATTTCTATCTTGAGTGCCGTTGAGGGACTCAGTTTGATTACACCCGTGTTTAAACCCTACATCACCTGGGTGACCGTCGGGATCTTGGTTGGGCTTTTTTCGATTCAAAAGCATGGAACAAGTGCGGTTGGAAAAATATTTGGGCCCGTCACGTTAACTTGGTTTATTGTGATCGCGATTTTAGGTTTGAACAGTATTTTTGCGACGCCCGAAATTTTGCAAGCGATCAATCCCATCTACGTGTTTTCGTTTTTTCAAAACAACATGTGGTACGGCTTTGTAGCCCTTGGCTCGGTATTTCTTGTGGTGACGGGGGGCGAAGCTCTTTATTCCGACCTTGGGCACTTTGGCAGACAGCCCATTACCCAAGCTTGGTTTTTTGTGGCGTTACCAGCATTGACCTTAAACTATTTTGGCCAGGGTGCGCTTCTTTTAAGAATGCCAGCGGCCATTGAAAATCCGTTTTTTTTATTGGCACCAAGTTGGGCCCTTTATCCGTTGGTGATCCTTGCCGCGCTAGCTACAACCATCGCGTCGCAAGCTTTAATCACGGGTGTATTCTCGATAACCATGCAGGCAGTTCAGCATAAATATTCACCTCGGTTACATATTTCGCACACGTCGGAAAAAGAGTCGGGGCAAATCTACGTAAAAAATATGAGTCGTTTTTTGATGGTCGGAGCCATTGGTTTAGTTTTCGCTTTCAAAACATCAAGCAATTTGGCTTCGGCCTACGGGCTTGCGGTCACAACCACAATGGTCATTACAACAATTCTGTTTTACGTTGTCGCCCGCGAAATATGGGGATGGAGCCGCGTCGTTGCGGGCGCCCTGTGCGGATTTTTCCTAATTGTAGATCTTGCGTTTTGGGGAGCTAATCTTTTAAAAATCTTTGAAGGCGGGTGGTTTCCAATTTTGGTGGGAGTCGTTGGCTTTACGATTATGACAACTTGGTATTCGGGACGTAAGCTTTTGGCGTTACGAATGGCGGAAAAGATGATTCCGCTGGATAAATTTTTAAGCGATCTCGATTTAGAAAAACCAAATCGCATCGACGGGACTGCCGTTTACTTAAATCGAAGTTTAACTCTTGCGCCTTATTCTCTTGTGCACACCTACGAGCATTTTAAGACGGTCCATCGCAATTTAATATTTTTATCTGTTGCGATCAGCAAACATCCGATAGTCGCTGCAGCGGAACGTTCAAAAGTTGTAGACTTTGGAGAGCGCAAGTTTCATGTGACGTTAAACTACGGATACTTAGAACTTCCCGATGTGCCACGAGATATTCGCGACCTTAAATTTGGCGCCATCGAAGTGGATCACAGCAAGATCAGTTACATCATTGGACGCCAAAGTCTTTTTGCAACTGACAGGCCCGGTATGGCTCTTTGGCGGGAAAAGATATTCAGCCTGATTTCGCGAAACGAAATCTCAGCTACCGATTACTTTCATCTTCCTAAAGATAGAGTTGTGGAAATCGGAATGCAGATTGAGCTCTAAAATGAAGTCAGAAAGAAAATAGAGCAATTACGCGACTTTGAGCTTTGCTAATCCCTCAAGGATGAATTTACGTATCTGTCCGTCTTGAGACATCCTTTACACTTGTTTTTTATTGGTCAAATCTTTGCAAAGCCAATGAGAAAATAAAGGAGACACTATGAAAAGCTTTAGAACATTTGATTTAGCCATTGAATTCGGACAATTGGTCGGATCTATGCACCTCAAGGGACACCTCAATGACCAATTGCAAAGAGCCGCAAGCTCCATCGCGCTCAACTTGGCCGAAGGAAACGCAAAAGGTTCCGCAAAAGAAAAACGAAGTTTTTTTCACACAGCTTTAGGATCGTTGCGTGAATGCCAAGCCATTTTCAAACTCGCAAAAGTCGAAGACACCGTACTGCTAGGCACAGCTGACGCCTTAGGTGCTAATCTCTACAAACTAGTAAACTCCGACATCAAAAACTCCCCAAGCTGGCAAAAAAACCTCTGATATCCGAACAGATATCAGAATTCCGTACGGATATCAGATATCCGATATCAAGATATCCGATATCTGCGTGAGTAGTGGTGGACAAAAAATCCACTGACTTTCAGAACACAGCCTCAATGCATCTTAGAATAGAATCAAGTGTTTCGACAACACCTCTTTTTAGGAACAAAGCTTTCCTCAATCAAAAATACACCGTAGACAAGCTCTCAGCCCGTCAAATCGCTGTCCTCATTGAATGTCGGCACTCTACTGTCAATTCCGCCTTAGGCCGATTTGGGATCAAAACAGAGCCTCGAGAATCAGGCTGGGTTAAATACGGTACAAAAATGGAAAACGGAATCAGAGTGCCCCATGTCCGTGAACAAATAATAATTCAGTCCATCTTAAAAAAGAGACAACTAGGATGGTCGTATCAAAAAATCAGTGATTGGCTGAAAAACCGTGGGATCAAAACTCCAACGGGCCAAACTCGATGGTATCACTCTACGGTATTAAGAATTGCTGAGAAGCAAATAATCCACAAAAATGGACTACATACTTAGTTCGCCTCTTTTTTTGATAAGGCAAACTGAGTTTTTCGACTATGGATCAACTTTGCAAGACGCTGCAAATCCTTATCCTTTATGTTTTGATCCTTTAGCATCGTCTGTAAGTTACTCATCCCAAGCACAATACATGAAATCAAAGTATCGTTTCTTCGAAATCCTTTGAAGTCTGGGACTTTTTTTAGCTCTAATAAAAGGCTACTAATTCCCTTTGAAATAAACTGCTTTGATCCTTTATCAATTCGAAACCGAATGACTATGGGCGTATGC
>JANOYW010000042.1:0-37085 GCA_031429075.1 Bdellovibrionales bacterium
GCGATTGTTGTGCCGATATAGAATAAGGTACGATTGTCACGATTCCCCATACAGAGAGCTATTGCATTCAGAGTGCCAACATCAGACAGGCAAATACCTTATTTTTAACGAAAATAGAGGGGGATGAGAAAAAGGACTGTATGAATATTAGACAGCAGAGTGCCCAAATTGCGACAGTCTCAGAATGAGACAGTAGGTTGGCTGCTCCGCAGGGGCGCCTACAGTCCGCCCACAGAGTTTATAAGAGATCCAATCACCGAGTCAGTTAATTCAAAAATCGCGTTGCCAGTATCGCCAGCGTTCGTTGTGGCGATAAACCCAATGTCCTCAGCAGGAAATAGAATGACGTTTGCAAAATTCATTGTATTGCTTCCGGTATGTTGCAGGACCATTTGATTTCGCATCGAGAAACTCAACCATCCGCCAGGAGTATAATCCTGTCCTGGATAGGGAGTGTGTAGCTTTGCAAAACTCACGGCCCGAAGAATGGGAGTATTCCGTTGGCGAAACCCATTGAGATGGGCTTGTAAAAATTGACCCCAGTCAGTCAGCGAACAGTGAACTGTTCCTGCCGGTCCTAAACTTTGGGGATTGTCCAGTGCACCTGTGGAAGGAACGGGATTGAAAACTCCGTTTTGTAAAACATGCGGCCACGGCTGATCGGGCGCAGCTAGAGCAGGGTTTCCGGCGGCACCAAAACCGCAAGAAGACATATTGAGAGGAGCAAAGATTTTCTGTTGGATGAGTTCTTCCCAAGAAACGTTGGAAAATTTTTCGAGAATCGCGCCGATGATAATGTAATTCCAGTTGCTATAAAGAAAGCGTGTGCCTGGTTTAGCTTGCGCGGGGAAAGCAAGCACGCGGCGAGAAATTTCGTAACGGTCAGAAGGCGTTGGAGTTGAATTGTTCTGCCACATCCAGCTCCAAAGTTGGCCGCTTTCGACAGCACCCATATCTGTTGTAATTCCCGAACGATGGGCTGCTAACATCTCGACAGTGATGTTTAAAAATTCCGAGCGAATGGAGATCTCTGGAAAAATTTCTTGCAGAGTGCTCTCCCATCGCAAACTTCCAACTTCGATCAATTGTGCGAGGAGAGTGGCTGTTAATGCTTTCGTATTGGAACCTAGATGGAATTTATCACTGTTTAGGATTTTAATGTCGGTGCCCATCTTGCGAACACCGGTGGTCCAAACTTCGACGGATTGAGGTTTTACGATAGCGGCACCGATCCCCGGTGCGCCGATTTTGCGCCTTTCCGCCTCGAGATCGGTGACCGAAAAGGCGTGCGCCAGCACAGTAAATATATTTAAAAGCAAAATACAGCCTACGCGCACAAAAACGTCCCGGGTTAAGTCCGTAGACTAAGCAGAGCGCGTGCCACAAAGGTTCGATCATTGGCGTCGAATTTGCTCACTCTTCAAACGATGATTCAATTCGCTTTCTCTCTTATTTTGACAATGGCTTTCGTATTTGAAGCGGGCGCGACGGCCCTCCGATGTGAAGAGTTATTCAAAAAAGAGGACTCTCAAGAAGAAATTTGGGATTTATTACTACCGCAAGCACCGACTCCAGCTCTTCACAGTACGCAGATTCCAAGCAAGTATCTGCGAGCGGCTTTGAGTGATTTTCCCGAGCCAACTCGTTTAGACACGAATCATATTCTGGAATACTTTAATCGGAAAAGTAATACGACCAGCGATCGGGAAGTTCAGTTGTTGCAGGGTCAACTGCAATCGCGTGCGCAAGCACTACAAGCCGCAGAAGCATGGTCTGTTACCAACGGCTGGAATCCCACGCAGTCGAAAAGTTTGGAGATTCTAAGTGATGATTTCGTGCGGATTGCAAGTGACTCTTGGCTTGTGCAGAAAGATCATTCCGTTTCCCCCAATCTTATTGCGGGAAATCCGTTTTTTTCTTATCGACAGGGTTGGTTCAATATCGTCGTCCACGGTTCTGGAAGTACGTTTTTAGTAAATCAGCAAATCGTGAGCGCAGACATTTTAGCTCAAGAAATTAAAAAACGAAATCACACGAACGAGCCTATCAATTTACTATCGTGCCGAGCGGGAACTTGCACCCTGGCGCAAGACCTCGCCGATGCCCTTGGCGTGCCCGTGGTTGGCAGTTCGCAAACCATCGAAACCACGTACAGCCGTTTTCAGCTCATACTTGGTGTGGAACCAAATTATCATGATTTGCATGGGCAGTGGGAAGTCTATATTCCTCAGAATGATTGATAAATAACATTACTTGTAGGCGGGAATCCCAGTGATGTGCTCTCCCAAAATCAAGCGATGAATATCTTCGGTGCCTTCATAGGTATTAACACTTTCTAAATTCATTAAGTGACGTCCGCACTGATACTCCAGCGTGATTCCGGAAGCGCCAAGAATATCGCGAGTCATGCGCGCGATTTCCAAAGCCTTCGATACATTGTTCATTTTTGCTAATGAGATCTGTTGGGGAATGGATTGGCCGTGCTCTTTAAGGCGCCCCAAGTGATAGGATAAAAGTTGTCCTTTGGTGATTTCGGAAAGCATATGGGCCAGCTTGCTTTGTACGAGTTGAAAAGATGCAATGGGTTTATCAAACTGAATGCGCGTGAGCGAATACTGTTTTGCTTCATCGAAGCAAGCCATAGCTGCCCCCATGGCGCCCCACGAGATTCCGTAACGAGCGTGATTCAAACAACTAAAGGGTCCTTTGAGACCCAAAACATTTAATTTGTTTTTTGCGGGCACCACACAGTTATCCATAATTATTTCGGAGGTCACAGAGGCGTTGAGACTGAATTTTTTTTCAATATTGCGCACGCTAAGCCCAGGGGTTTTTATCGGTACAACAAAACCACCGATTTTGTCGCCTTCATCAGCGATTTTCGCCCAAATAATAGCGATGTCGGCAAGCCCTCCATTGGTGATCCACATTTTATTGCCAGTGATGACGTAATCGTTTCCCTTGCGGATCGCGCGGGTTTTCATACCGCTGGGGTTGGAACCATGATCGGGCTCGGTCAAGCCAAAGCAACCGATCAAATTGCCTTTTGCCATTGCGGGAAGATATTGATTTTTCAGCTCCTCGCTCCCGAAGGCCCAAATCGGATACATACTGAGAGCTCCTTGCACGCTGATGGCGCTGCGGATACCGCTGTCTGCACGTTCCAGCTCCTGCATAATAATTCCATAGGCCACCTCTCCGAGACCTGGGCAACCATAGCCTTTGAGATTGGCACCAAGTGCACCGAGCACGCCGAGCTCTTTGAAAATATTTATGGGAAAAGTGTGATTAAAATAATGATCTGCAATATGCGGCATAATGTTTTGCGAAACATACTGGCGCAGTGTTTGTTGAATTGATTTTTCTTCGTCTGTGAGAAGACTTGAAATATTGTAAAAATCGAGGGCTTCGTAGGGTTTCATGGGTTATTTCCTTGTCAAACAGCATTCCGTGGGTAATATCGGCCGTTCATATTGAGGAGATTTTATGCGAGTTTTGGTCGTAGGACAAGGTGGACGTGAGCACTCTTTAGTACGAGCGCTTTATTTTTCACCATCGGTGACAGAAGTGCATGCGGTTCCGGGCAGTGATGGCATGACTGAGGCGATTTGCCATAAAATCGACACACGAAATATCAACGCGGTGTTGGAGCTTTGCCAAAAATTTCAATTTGATTTAGTGGTGATCGGTCCCGAGCAAGCTCTCGTGGATGGATTATCAAATACTTTGCGAGCCGCTGGAATCGCAGTGTTTGGCCCCAGCCAAGATGCGGCCCGTCTCGAAGGTAGCAAAATTTTTAATAAACAATTTTTAGTCGAAGGAAATATTCCCACTGCCCCCTCAACAGTGGTGCAGTCTGTGGAAGAAACCATGAAGGCAGCGGAAAGTTTTAGTCCGCCCTATGTTCTCAAGGCCGATGGACTTGCTGGCGGAAAAGGTGTTTACATTTGCCAGACGTTGGCAGATTTGCGCGAAGCGGCTGCAGAACTTTTCGAGCAAAAGATTTTAGGCGCAGCTGGCGAAAAAGCCCTGCTTGAAAAATTTCAAAAGGGTTTTGAGTTGAGCTATTTTATTTTAACCAACGGCGAATCCTATGTTTCGTTACCGATGGCACAGGATCATAAAAAAATTGGCGAGGGTGAAACCGGACCCAACACCGGCGGTATGGGAACCATCGCGCCCATTCCTATTTTGCCCGAAGAACACAATATCATTTTGCAAAGGGTGGTCGAACCAACAGTACGCCATATGCGTGAAAAGAAGATGGTTTATCGCGGCGTTTTATTTATCGGCCTGATGATGACGTCGGATGGCCCCTCAGTGCTAGAATTTAATGTTCGTTTTGGAGATCCTGAAACGCAAGTGTTGATGCCACTTTTAGACGGAGACTGGGGAAAAGTTTTTTTGGCCGTTGCAAAGGGTGAGATCCCTGCGCTGCAGTGGAAGAATATATACGCAGCTTGCATAGTGATGGCCGCCGAGGGATACCCGCAAACGGTGGTCAAAGGCTCAACAATCAGTGGCGATCTTAACGCCCAAACGTCATCAAGTTATTTTTTACATGCGGGAACGCAGAAAAATGAAAAAGACTGGGTTGTGAGTGGTGGCCGGGTGCTCAATGCCGTTGGTTTGGGTTCGAGTCACAAAGAGGCCCTGAAAAAAGCTTACGAGCTCTGCGAACAAGCCCAGTGGACGGGGATTCAATATCGCCGCGACATCGGGAAAAAGTATTTATAGTTTACCAAACGTAGTGAAGATTGAGCATCTGAACTCGGTTTTCACCGGCGAGCGAGGATTCAATTCCGATGGTGCTTGTGGGGCTCAGGTCGTGTTGAAAAATAATGGCCAGTTGATTTCCCCGGCTCATATCGTAGCGAAGTTGAGCTTTTGTAAAACCGCTGTACTGAATAAAAGCCTGTCCTTGAAATGCAGCTAATTTAAAATCAAAATTGTGGGTAATGTTTTTTTCGTCTTTGAATTCGAGGTTCGTTTCCATTTTTTCTTTCACCGAATTAGCGGACTTTCCAAACTTTGACTTTCTAAAAAATTCAGATTTTAAAAGTCGTGCAGAGGTGCGATCCATAATTCGTTGCAAAACAACGGTGTCTTTCTCCACGAGAGAGGGATTCGTAGGCATGTATTCAGTCCAAATTTTTTGCGTTCGTTCGCGACGTTCGGCAAAAGAAACGAGATCCTGTTGGAGGGAAGCCTCTAGCAAGGGAGCCTGTTCTTGTTCGGAGTATTTGGGATAGTAGGGGTTGAGATAAAGCTGTGCTGTCTGCGCTGCATTCGCAGTGACAGAAAAAAGCCCTAAAAGTAAAAATATAACCCCTATGTGCATTCTACTTAGCTAATTAGCAAATTGAGAGCCAAGGATTAAAACTAAAGAAATTTTAGGAGTTTAGCGGCAGCCCGTCGAATTGGTTTTTAGTCAGACTTAAAATGCAACTGAGGACTAACAGAACAGCCTGAGGACCCTGGGGTGTCTAGAACTTAAACACCCTATGTGAGAGATTCACGGTCTTAAAGATGCTTGGTTAAAGATTAATATCGTCGCGTTCGCCGTTGGGAGGGCGAAGGCCTTTTTTCTTAATCTTCTCGACCAGTGTAGTTCGATTGAGTTTTAGTAACAAAGCTGCCTGATTTCGGTTCCAGCCAGTTTTGTTAAGGGCGTTCATAATCAGCTGATTTTCGTATGCATCAACGGCGCCATTAAAATCAATTCCGTCCGCTGGAATATCTCCGATAATGGTAGCGTTGGTTGGACTTGTTCCAATCAAATGGAAGTGCTCTGGAAGGTCTTCGGTATGAATAATTCCTTCGCGCTTTAAGATGCTTGCGCGCTCAATAAAGTTTTCCAGCTCGCGAATGTTTCCGGGCCAATTGTAGCCCAGCAATAATTCCATGGTGTCTTCGGCCACTCCCGTAATACGCGACCCTTTCTTTTCATTGAACACAGTAATGAAGTGCTGAATGAGAAGGGGAATGTCACTGCGGCGTTCACGAAGTGCAGGAATATAAATAGGAATCACATTGAGGCGATAGAAAAGATCCTCGCGAAATTTACCTTCTTTGACGGCTTCTTGAAGATTGACGTTAGTCGCAGCAACGACACGCACATTGGCATCCACCGTTTTTGCGCTTCCCACAGCTTCAAATTTTCGCTCTTGTAAAACGCGAAGTAACTTCACTTGAAGATTCGTGCTCAGATCGCCAATTTCATCCAAAAAGATAGATCCATGGCTGGCCAATTCAAAGCGGCCCGCACGATTGTTAATCGCTCCCGTAAAAGCGCCTTTAATGTGTCCAAAAAGCTCGCTTTCTAAAAGTTCTGATGGGATGGCTCCGCAATTAATGGGAACAAACGGTTTGTTTGAGCGTGGTGAGTTGTAGTGAATGGCTTTCGCGATAAGCTCTTTTCCAGTTCCGCTTTCTCCAGTGATCAAAATTGTAGAATCAGAATCAGCAACTTTTTCGACAAGATTGAGAACTTTTTTGATGCTCTCGCTTTGGCCAATGATATTGTCGAAACGATATTTGCTGTAGAGTTGATTTTTAAGACGTTCGTTCTCGGTGATAAGACGAGTGTGTGACAAAGACTTGTCGGATAGGAGCGTGAGCTCTTCGATATTAAACGGCTTTGTCATGAAGTGATAAGCCCCAAGCTTAGTGGCTTCGACGGCCAAATCTACAGAACCAAAACCCGTAAGAACAATCACCGGCGTTTGGTCGTACTTCTTTTTAACCAAACGCAGAATTTCAATTCCGTCTCCGTCGGGTAATTTTATATCCAACAGAACGAGATCAATGGCCGTTTCGCTGGCAATGACCTGCTCAGCTTCCTTGGCGGAAGCTGTTGTGATGACATGGAAACCTTTTCGACTATAAATTCTAAAGAGCGCCGCGCGAAGTGTTTGGTCATCATCAACAACTAGAACTTTGATTGGGTTCATGGACTGGAGTTCCTTCCTTGGAAGACCGCGGTTGCGGCCCAAACGTTGCTTCCTGCACCGTCTAACTCAGGCTAAGAGAAAGTTTTGACTGTGTCAATTTCACGACGTCACAAAATAGACTAAGATTCGTGAGAGGAAAGTCGAGGAAAGCGAATTTCGGCACAGGTTTTTCCGTCTTTTTGAGATGTTAGCTGTATATGCGCCGAATGCTCGACGAGAATCTGTCGAGCTAGAGTAAGGCCCAGCCCAGAGTGTTTTTCAGGATCTTTGGTGGTGAACAGCGGGTCAAAAAAATGGTGCTGGCCAGAATTCGCGAGGCCGATTCCGTCGTCAATAATTTGTAAAATGATGTCGTTTGCTGTTGCTTTTAATAGAATTTGGATATGGCCCTGGAAGCCCGGTTGGTGTTTGCGTTTTTCCAAAATGCTCTCGTACGCATTTTGTAATAGATTACAAAAAACTTGGGCAAGAGTATTAAAGCGACCGCGCACGACAACTGCGGTCGTGTTAAGGGGAGCATCAATGCGAACACCTTGTGACCGCGTTTTGAGCTCGGTGATCATAATCGCTCGATGAATGACATCCTGGAGCATCACTTCGCGAAACTCGCTCTCCCCCGACGTGCGTGAAAAGCTGAGAAGATTTTTTACGATGTCTTTGCAACGATGGGCTGCGACCTCCATTTCGATAATATCTGCAGTTATGGGATCACCGCTTGGTAAATCCATTTTGAGAAGCTGTATAAAGTTGAGCATGCCGCCCAGTGGATTGTTGAGCTCATGCGCAATGCTGCTGCTGATCGTCCCAAGTTCAGCGAGCTTGGCAGATTCCACAAGCTGTCTCTCGAGGCTCAGTTGTTGTGAAATATCTCGATAAAGATGAAAGTAGCTTTTTTGATAATCAACCGTCATGGATTGGCTAAAGACATCGTAGATATGCGTGTTTTTGTTGTGTTCACGAAGGCGAAAGGGTTTTCCGCGCTGGCAATCAGGACATGGCGAAGTTCGTTGAAAAAGGGCTGCGTAACATTTTTTGCCCATGCTGTTGTTATTCGTTTGTTGGTTGGTGAGCCGGAGGTTGTAGTCCTCATCGATTAAGCAAACAAGATCGGAGATTGCATTGAACGTGGACTGCCATTGCGCCTGTAAGTCTTTATTGCGTTCGATTTGTAACATGCGCTCCACACTCAACGCGATAGCCTGTCCAACTTGCTCGAGAAAGTCGCGCTCTTCGCGCCGAAAAGAACCACTCGTATGGCGCGCAAAAATCAACTGACCAAACTCTTGATTGGCGTTGATCAGAGGGATTCGATGATGGTGAAGTTCATCGTCTTTGAGTGGGGAGGAAAGATTCAGTTTGGAGGGTCCCAACGAGATACGAAACCAATCCAGTGAAAAGGGTTCTTTGAGTAATTGGGTGACGTTTTTTTCGAGATCCGTAAAATGGGTTGAGTTATGAATTGCAAAAAGGCATTTTTGCAAAAACAAATTTTTTTCGTTGGTTGTCGATAGCTTGACCCGTGCTTCTTCGAGGTGGGCTTGCCGCTTTTCGATTCGTTCCTCAAGCGTTTGCGATATTTTTTGCAGTTCTTTGTTTTGTTCTTTGAAGAGTTCATAGAGGACTTGCTCTTGCTTGTTCAACTGCGCAAACTCAAGAGCTTCTTCGATGGCTCTTTGCAGGACCACTGGATTTTTGGTGTTTAAGAGTCGAAAGGGTCGTTTTTGATTAAAAAAGTTCAAGATTTCGGTTTCTGGAACCTCTAAGGAAAAGAGGACAATCTGAGACTGTAGCTTTAAAGTCTGTATTTCGTTCACGAGCAAACGTAACTGTTGTAAAAAAGGCGCAGCAAGATCAATCACTACAACAAGGGGTTCAGAGGTAAAAAACGGAAATTGCAGCAAACTTGGCTTGTAATGCGTAGCTCCCCACAGCGGCGGGGGAGTCATGTGCTCGGAAATAAAAAACAGGCTTGTCTTACTGAGAAGAGAGGGCTGCTTAAACTGTTGCGGCGCCATGTTTTAATGATTGCTTTGTTTTTCATGAATAGCAATGCTAATTTAGCTGCATGGAAACATCAGAATACACCGCAATTATTTTAGCCGCTGGCCAAGGCACTCGAATGAAGTCACCACTGCCAAAGGTCTTGCACCCTGTCGCCGGCCAGCCAATGATTCAATATATTTTAAATGCTGTTGCAAAAAATAAACTGAAAGAAGTTCGAGTCGTGGTGGGGGTTGGAGAAAATTTGATACGTCCACTGATTGAATCCCAAGGGCACACCTGCCATCGCCAAGTACAGCAGTTGGGCACGGCAGATGCTGTTCGCCAAGCTCATCCTGAGTCCATTGAAGGAAATGTCATCATCATCAACGGAGACCACCCGTTAATTAGCGCGGAAAACATTCAGCAGATTTTGCAAGAGTTCGAAACTTCGAAAGCAGACGTGGCTGTTATCTCCGCGGTCGTTAAAAATCCTGGTTCCTACGGACGAGTGGTTCGGCACTACGATCAGGTGAAGGCTATCGTGGAGGCGAAAGATGCTTCGCAGGACACGTTAAAAATTTGTGAAGTGAACACCGGCATGTATGTGGTTAAGGCTGATGTACTCAATGCTTTTTTGCCTAAAATTCAAAATAATAATAAACAGAACGAATTTTATTTAACTGATTTGATCGCAGCCTCTGTGGATAGCAAGAAAAAAGTCATTGCGATTTCAGCTCCAACAAATGTGGCCTTTGGTGTGAATACACAGGCGGAGCTGGCACAGGCTACTAAAAAAGTGATGCGCGAAAAGATGAAGCAGCTGTTAGCAGACGGCGTGATCGTGATCGATCCTGCAAATACTTACGTAGAACCATTTGTGCAGGTCGGCCCAGGCTCAGTGCTTTATCCGGGTTGTTTTTTAAAGGGCCACACGGTGATCGAAGCGTTTTGCGTGATTGAACCCAACGTTTTTATGGTGGACTCCCGCGTTGGACAGAGCGCGCAGGTGCGAGCGGGTTCGTATTTAGAAAAAGCAATTGTTGGCAATAAATCCACCGTTGGACCCTATGCGCGACTAAGACCAGGCTCAATTCTGGCGGAAGAAGTACACATAGGTAATTTTGTAGAACTTAAGAATACCCAGATGGGAGCGCGCTCGAAGGCTGGCCATTTAACTTATTTGGGAGATGCGGAAATCGGCGAAGATACAAACATCGGCTGCGGCACAATCACTTGCAATTACGCCGTGGATAAAAAGAAATACAAAACCAAAATTGGAAAAAATGTTTTTGTGGGTAGCGATACGCAATTCGTAGCGCCCATCGAAATCGGCGACAACGCCGTGATTGGATCAGGCTCAACCATTACAAAAAGCGTTCCTGATCACGCTCTCGCGGTAGCCCGAGGTAAGCAGTTTATTAAAGAAGGCTATACCAAAAAAGGAGATTCTTAACGTGTGCGGAATTGTTGGTTATTTAGGAGAAAAAAGCACAGTTGATGTTTTGATTAATGGCCTTAAGAAACTAGAGTATCGAGGCTATGACAGCTCAGGCATTGCAGTATTTGAAAAGAATGAATTCAAAGTGATGCGCGCTCAGGGAAAATTGGTTCAGTTGGAAGAGAAAATAAAATCCAATAAACCGGTCGGTCCCGTTGGTATCGCCCACACCCGCTGGGCCACACACGGTGTGCCTTCGGAAAAAAACGCCCACCCGCACAAGGTGGATGGCGTCTGTTTAGTTCACAACGGAATTATCGAAAATTACAGTGAATTAAAGCAAGAGCTTTTGGCGCTGGGTGCGGAGTTTAGCTCCGATACGGATAGCGAAGTGGTTGCGCACTTGATTGCTAGAGAGCTTAAAAAAACGCTACAGCTTCGGCAGGCTGTGCACGAAGTTTTAAAAAAAATCCAAGGAGCTTACGCGATTTTAGTAGTATGGGATCAACAGCCGCAAACCATGGTTGCCTTTAAAAACGGCCCACCGCTCATCGTAGGAATTGGGCAAGGTGAAATGTTTGTTGGCAGTGACGTACAAGCCATGCTTCAGTACACCAAATCTGTGGTCTATCTTGAAGACAACGAAGTTGCAGAAATGACCGAGAAGGGTGTGCATTTTTACAGCGCACTTGGCGAGGTTGTGCAAAAATCCACCTCCCACATCGAGTGGAGTACTGCTCAAGCTGAGAAAATGGGCTTTAAGCACTACATGCTCAAAGAAATATTCGAACAGCCAAAAGCGGTGTCCTCTGTTTTAGAACAGTATATCGATCTCGCCACACTTTCGGTGAATTTTGATAAAATGAGCGAAGCTCCGTTAAAAACGGCCATCGAAACTTTGCAGCCATCGGAATTAAAAAATTTAGATCGAATTTTTATCATCGCCTGTGGAACTAGTTTTTACGCTTCCATGTACGCCGAGTATTTGATCGAAAAGCTGGCGGGAGTTCCGGTGGAAGTGGACGTAGCTTCGGAGTTTAGATACCGAGAGCCGGTGATTCCAGCGAATTCGTTAGTGATGGTAATTTCGCAAAGCGGGGAAACCGCAGACACTCTAGCGGTTTTACGTATGGCCAAAGAACGCGGTGCTAAAACCCTGAGTTTAACAAACACCAAAGGCTCTACGATCGATCGCGAATCGCGAGGACATTTATACATGCATGCAGGTGTAGAAATTGGCGTAGCGAGTACCAAAGCGTTTATTAGCACTCTCACCGTGGTCAATTTACTGGCGATCTTTCTCGCGCGTTTGCGAGGCTCCATGACTCATGAGCAGGAGCAAAGTTATGTGCAAAATTTATTGGCGCTTCCAAGTCAAATGGAAGCCGTTTTATCCTATGACAAATTTTTTGCAAAAGCGTCCAGTGTATTTAAGGCCTATCGTGGATTTTTGTACCTAGGACGTGGAATCAATTACCCCATTGCCATGGAAGGGGCTCTCAAGTTGAAAGAACTGGCTTACATGCATGCAGAGGGCTACGCCGCCGGTGAAATGAAGCATGGGCCGCTGGCTTTGATTGATTCAACAATGTTAGTGGTGGTGATTTGTCCCAAGGATGCCCATTACGAAAAAACTCTTAGCAATCTGCAGGAAGCGAAAGCCCGAGGTGGAGTCATTGTTTCTATTGGTACGGGCGAAGATAAGAATTTGAAAGAGATGAGTCGAGAGTATTTATCGCTTCCCAAAAGCGACTGGATGGCTTCGGGAATCTTATCGGTGATTCCTGTGCAATTGCTGGCTTATCATGTGGCGAACATTATGGGCTATGATGTGGACCAACCAAGAAACTTGGCTAAATCAGTCACTGTGGAATAACTTTTTATCTAGTTTCATTTTTTGAAGACCTGTCTTTTTAATACGCGGACTCCATGTCCTCGCTCGTTTCGGCTGCGCCGATCGCGTCACGCTAACGAGAGGTATTAAAAAGACAGGTCTTCAAAAAATGAAACTAGATAAAAAGTTAATGACACAAAAAGTGTATTTACTTTTTAAGTTTCTTTTTTGTTGGCGGTGTTTTTAATGCTGCTTTTGCAACTGTTTTTGTCAGTTTAGGCTCGGACTTTGCGGCTGATTTTAGTTCGGGTTTTGAGATTGTTTTTAGTTCGAGCTTTGTTACTGCTTTAACTGGCTCTTTTGGGGTGCCTAGGAGTTTTTCTGTGGCGGTTCGAGCGGCTTTTTTGCGGGCTTCGATTTTTTTGATGGTTTTTACTTTTTCTGTTTCTTCTTTTGACGCTACGACTGGGCGTTCGTAAATATGGAAATGTTCTGTAAAGAGATTGTTGGCGCGATTTACGGAATTGGAAATCCAGTGTTTAGTGGCCTGCGAAGACTGATAGGCCATACCAGAAAATTCGTTGCCGCCGAAGAAAGTCTGAATGATCTTAACCGCTTGTTTGTTGCTGCTTTTTATAAAACGTAGGCTTACACGTTTTGTAGACTGGGCCGTATTTTTTAAAAGTTTATGAAGATCTTTGAGTTCGAAAAATTCGGCGACTAGTCCTGTCATCAATTTAAAAGCAAGGATTACAACAATGGATCCATAAATTCCGGCCACAGAGTAGAGACCCTTGGCTATGAATGCTCCCATCATTCCACCGGCTCCGTAGGGCAAACTTTCAGACACTGGAATTTCGAGGGCGAACTGAATAATAGATAAGAGGTTTGCAAACAAGGTGAGTAAGATAAGGTGTGCAAGAGCCGAATAAGCTAAAACGGGGTACTCGCGTTTTAGATCATTAAAGTTAAAGATATGAAAATTTGCGATGGATCCTAAGTGAAGTGCAGCGAAGGCAAGGTAAAAGAAACCATAGCCAAAGGCCGAAAAGAATCCGCGATCAATGGAAGCGCCAAACGAACCAATCACCAACTCGAGACCTGAACTCCCTAGTGCGAGGTACGAAATGCCGCTGATGAACACCGAAAAGGCTAAAAGAAGACTCGAAAAAAATACGATCTCTTGAATCTGTCCTTCGATTTGATTTTTTAGTTTGTACATAATTTTTCCTCGTTAAAAATTCGTCCACTGTCTATTTTGCAATTCAAGGGCCTAATTCAAATTCAATTTACACAAGGAAAGCTTTAAAAAACGCGTAAATGCGCACTTCGCAGGGCTCAAGTGACAAATTTTGTCGCGCGAGCCGGCGAATAGCCCATTAGTTTATTGTCCAATGAACAGTGTGCGAGTTTCTTTATCTACCGTAAACGGAACGTAAAATTCGATGTTTTCTTCTTTGCCAAAAGCGCGGTGAATAGTGTTCACTTTTCCGATGACCTGTTGGTTCAGCATGATGTCTCCGGTTTGATAAACAATCGTTACATTTCGTAAATCAGGAGCAGAAACATCATCGTCCATAAACCAAGGGACGAGGGGATCGTAAGCATTGCGTTTTCCCTCGAAAAACTCCGTAAAACTGCACGTCACCGAACCGCGCCGACAAAGCACTTGTGCGCGCACGTTTGAGGTCTTGCCTTCGGCATCCACGATAGCGCCTTCAGAAAAAAGATTAAAACTTGAAGACAGAGCAATCGCAAAAGCAAATTGTTGGGCAAAAAGAATACTCAAGAATAAGGTTATAGTTTTTATAGACATAGGTTTTCCTTTTTTAAATTGAACTGGTTTGTTCCAATCCATAGAAAACCTAAGCAAAACTTAAGCCAGCTTAAAAGCGTTATTTGGCTTTAATCTTCATGCGCGCGAACATGATCTGCCGCTTTTAAGCGGAGGTCTTCAAGCTCCGCATCGCTGAGCTCGGGAAGTGGGCGGTAGCGTAGAGGTCGCGCAATTTTGTCAAAATCTCCGGCCTGATAGGCAGCGATCGAAGCTTTGTTGGTTTCTAAAAATTCCACCAGGTCTTTGTAAACCACGCAGCGTACTTCGGGCTTTGAACAAACACTTTTTACAAAACGCATCATCGCCTTCCAGTAGGCACCGCCATTCCATTTAGAAAAGTGATGGCCGATGTTAAGGGGAGCTCGGTTGCCAGAGTAGTTGTTGTTAAAGTAGCCCATATAGGTGTCGTACATTTGCTGCTCGTAGAGTGCATGTTTGGAGGCGGGCCCTGCCTCTCCACCAGATTGGCCAAAGTAAAAATTGTAATCCATGCTGAGGGTTTTTTTAGTGGTGCCAGCGATGGTGAGACCAACGAGAGGAAAGTTCCAGAGATTGTTGAGTTGTTGCGGCCAGTAATTCATGCGATCCACGCGACTGGCGTCGTAAATAAAATTGTAGTTTTGTAAAGAAGCCCAAAGACCATTGCCCTTACCCAAAAGCGGTGCGCGAAAACCCCAAACGTGATTTTGAAAATAGTCATCCCAACCATTTGGCTTTTGGGTGGCAATTCCACTGTGGCTCCAAGCGTTCGTCATGATCGATGTGAACTGTGAAAACTCGCTGTCCCACATGGACTCTGTATAGGCGCTTCCATCGTAGTGTGCGTTGCCGTGGGAGCCCAATTCGTTGCCTTCGCCCATGGCGAGGACCATCTGCTGGAGTCGCGGTTGAATGTCTTCTTTTTTTCCTCCAAAGCCAATGGCACTTTTACCAGCTCCATAGCGAGGTTCTTTATAATTGCTTTTGCTAGCATCCGCTAAAAAATAAACGCCGCTCGCAAAGTAGGTAAAGTTGATATTATTTTTAGCGGCAAAATCCCGCGATTCTTTCCAAAACGAAACACTCTTTGAACCATCAAACGACAGCATGACGAACTGCGGAGGTCTTTGCACCTTTGCGTGAGCGGAAGGTAGCGAAAAAACAAAACTAAAAACTGTGCAACAGAAAATAAAAATCTTCATGGATTCTCCCGGTTACGTACCCCAACGATTGGATACTACAAAGGTCTTCCTTAAGCAAGGAGCTGGACTTCAGTGCCAGGCAAAAAATGCCGACAAAAGATCACGTGGAGGCATCTATGAAAATCATCATGTTTTTAGTTATTTTTATCAGCGGTACCAAAGTTTTTGCCGAAAACCCTGACCGTGAAAGTTGGGAAAAGATAAAGTCTGCACAACAAAAAATTGCGCAGGAATTTGCCGATGTGGTCGAACCCACTGAACTTTTCGAAAAACAGGCGCAGCGTGCCCTCTCGGGGTACAACCATCTGGATCCCAATCGTTGGGTTCCTTCAAATTTACTCGCCAGCGCGGTTTTGTATTTTGATAAAAACAAAACAAAGTTTAAAAATCAAAATTACATCACGGTGGTGGATTTTTCTCCGCGCTCCAACAACTATCGATTATTTATCATTAATTTAAAAACTGGTTCAGTTCAACGCTACCGTACGACTCACGGTGAGGGCAGCGATGCCAACCGCGATGGCTACGCTGAGACCTTCGGCAACGTGCCGGGCTCGCGCAAGAGTTCACTGGGATACGCGCGAACCGCCGAAGTGTATTACGGCAAGTTTGGACGCTCCCTTCGTTTGGATGGGTTATCTTCGACGAACTCTAAGATACGCGAACGGGCCGTGGTCTTTCATGGTTGGGCCCCAGTGGTCGAAGCCAATCAACTTCAACCCCTCTCCTACGGCTGCGTGACAATTGGCACTGATTATCGAGACGCGGTGATTGATCAAATCAAAAACGGCAGCTTAATGCTGGTTCATTTGTCTCAATAACAAAATATCGCTCAAGCGGGTTTTGCAATGAACCTACTTGTGAATCAGTTGAATGCGCTGAACCCAGTTGGTGCCTTGGTGCTGATTCACTTTGGTTCTGATTTCATCGAGAAAAAAGCGAATTTCATTGAGCCACACACTGTTTGTCACTTCTACAATGAGAGTGCCGTTATCAAAATTTACAGGACGTGAGTGCTTGGCCAAGGTGTCGCCAACCACAGTCTGCCATTGGCTTTCCAGCTTCCAGCGCTGAAACCCATCGGCCAGCGGAGACTTGCTATTTTCGAAAAGTCTTTGTAGGACATCTACAACGGCGGCAGGTTTTTGTGAGGGTCGCTTTTTGGATTTTTCCATGACCCATAAGGTATAATACATGTTAAAAAAAAATAAAACTATTCATGTGGTTGGAGCGGGCCTTGCCGGCTCAGAATGTGCTTATCAGCTCGCAGAGCGCGGATATGACGTGGTTATTTACGAAATGCGCCCCGGCACCATGACGCCGGCCCACAAGACTCACAAAGCCGCCGAATTAGTTTGCTCTAATTCCTTTGGCAGTTACGCCCTGGCGTCAGCTCCCGGCCAACTCAAGTGGGAGGCGGAACGGTTGGGGTCGCTAATTTTAAAAAGTGGTTGGCAATCCCAGGTTCCCGCCGGGCAAGCCCTGGGAATGGATCGCGAGAAGTTTTCACAAATTGTGACGGACGCTCTCGAAAACCACCCGCGCATCCAGCGACGTGCCGAAGCCGTCACAGCCATCGATCAAGTTCCGCGCCCTTGCGTTTTAGCAACCGGACCTTTGACTCACGAACCTCTGGCGCAATCCTTACTCTCGCACTTTGGCGATCAGTTTTTATATTTTTACGATGCCATTGCGCCGATCATTTCCACAGACTCTATTGACATGACGAAGGCGTGGAAGGCCAGTCGTTGGGACAAGGGAACAAGCGATTACATCAATTGCCCCATGAACAAAGAGCAGTACGATCTGTTTATCAGCGAAATTATCAAAGCCGAAAAAGTAGAACCTAAAGAGTTCGAAAAGGACACGCCATTTTTTGAAGGGTGTATGCCCATCGAAGAGATGGTTCGACGGGGACCAGAGACTTTGCGTTTTGGTCCGATGAAACCTATAGGTTTGACGAATCCCCAAACGGGTCAGTGGGCCCACGCCGTGGTGCAACTTCGCCAAGACAACACCGAAGGAACGGCTTATAACTTAGTCGGCTTTCAAACTAAAATGAAATACCCCGAACAAAAGCGTATTTTCAAAATGATTCCAGGTTTAGAAAACGCCGAATTTTTAAAACTCGGCAGCATTCATCGCAATATGTATGTGAACTCGCCCAAGCGCCTCAACACAGATCTTTCCAGTCGCAACGACGGCGAACTTTACTTGGCAGGGCAGATCACCGGGGTGGAGGGCTATTTTGAGTCGGCGTGCATCGGGTTGCTCGTGGCACATTTTATT
This sequence comes from Bdellovibrionales bacterium, assembly GCA_031429075.1. GTDB lineage: Bacteria > Bdellovibrionota > Bdellovibrionia > Bdellovibrionales > JAGQZY01 > JANPLN01. The sequence continues at coordinate 17,516 of JANOYW010000042.1, forward strand.
GATCAAAAACTGCAAGATCGTCCGTTCAACCCACCACCGCGGGAATCGGCGCTAGGCTCCATTCTTCACGCTATTACCTTGGAAGAAAAAGAGAACTTTCAGCCGACGAATATCAACTTTGGACTTTTCCCTGCAGCCCCCGAGAAAATGAAAAAAGATCTTAAAAAAGAGTTTATTCTCAACCGTGCCAAACAGGCCTTCCAGCAGTGGTTACTGCAGGAGCCCGCCTTCACCTTAGTGACGGAATCGGTCCTCGAAGGCAAATCTCAACAGCTTTGATAGCGATTTTTAAACCAGATCCATTTCTTTACAAAAGGCAGAAAAGGGAAGTACGCGACCTGATTTACTACTGCCAAAATCTTTCTTTCCAAGATGCACCTGGTAATATTCCGGGATGTCTAATTTGTCTCTAAAATATCCGATAGATTTTGAGAGTGATCCCTCTCCTGTTTTGCACTCTACGGCCCAAAGAGGTTTTTTATTTTTAATAAAAACAAAATCCACTTCATGCCCTTCGGAATCTCGTAGATATCGTATTTCACAACGATCCCCTTCTGTGTCTTCGAGGTAATGAGCATATTTTAAGAGATGGGAAGCTACAAAATTTTCGAAACGAGCTCCGGGATTTTCAATTTCGGACCAATCCCAGAGATAAAGCTTTTGCATTTTTTTGATGGCTCTCACTTTTGTAGACCCAAACGGTGAAATTCGATAGCTGTAATAAATATTATCTAGTTCGGTAATCCATCGGTTGATGGATGGCTGTGAAACGGAAAGATCTTCGGCAAGGCTTCTTAGTGAGAGTAAAGAGCCAACACGTGAAGGCAACAGTTCAATCAGCAGAGAGATCAACGAAGTTTCTTTAATTGTAGTCAAATCGCGAATATCATCGTTCACGATTCTATAGGCTCGTTCGTTGAGCCAGAGTTTATGGTTTTTTTCGCTTTGTGCAAAGAATGGTTCTGGAAAGCCACCAAACTGCAAAAGGTCTTTTATTTCTGCCGTACTTAAGTTGAGTTCGCTTATTGTAAAGGGATGCAAGCGGTAGTAACGGTACCTGCCGAGGAGTGAGTCGCCACCTTTGCGAAAGTGATCGAGGCGTGCTGATCCAGTTACAATAAAATTCATCTCTTCCTTATTTTTATCAAACAGACCCTTGATAAGGCTTCGCCAATTTTTATATTTATGAATTTCATCAAGCACCAACAAACCCTCTTGTGGGAATTCATACTTGAGGATCTTTTTTTGGTCGTTAACATCGTCCCAGTTCAGGTAGTTGGGGTGTTTGGGGCTCTGTTTGTCGAGAAACTGAAGACTCAGTGTCGTTTTACCAACTTGCCGCGGCCCTCCAATAAAAACCATCCTAGTTTTAAGAGAGTCTTTAATAGCGCTTTGTATATATCTGGGTGTTTTCATATGTATATTAAATTATACGCGTATAATTTAATATACAAGTTAAACCGTACGTAATCCCAAAGACCTTAGTCCAGTGTCTCATACTGAGACGAAAGAATGAGATTTAAGCCCAGCTTGCATTTTTTTTATCATGCTGAGACAGTTTTTGATACACTGTGAGTGTTCGGGAGGACTTCCATGATGGACGCCTCTAAGAACTAGACCCAATTTGTCTATATTTCTTAAGATGATCGGTCGATAGTAGGGATAAGGGCTAAAGGAGACTTGCTATGTTTAATCCTGTTAAAATGTTTCAATTGCTTTTAATTTCAATGCTTTTTGTGCAGCTTCCAATTTTCGCGGAAGCGAAAAGCGCAAGTAAATCAAAAGTGTCAGATGCCAACGTGAAGTTGAAGTTTGATCCAAAGGTTTACTACCGACTTTCACACAAGAATCGTTTGAAGTATTTGCAGATTTTTTCGGATCTCGCCGTGCAAATGGAAAAAGCTGACAAGAAAAATCGAAAAACAGCGGACTCCGATTTCTACTACGACCTGCAAAACCTTTTATTCCCTCGCGCCGATGCGCAAGCCACAGTGGTTTGTTTAAACGGTGGAATATTTTTTGATAAGCCAGCATCCGCAGCAAGTTGTTCGGCGGCGACCACAGTTCCTGAATCAAGCACACCATCAGAGCTTTCGACATTTTTTACCTGTGGAGCTGCCAATCGTTGCGCGGCCTATTTTGGTGTAGATTCTGCGGGCCAGGGTTTTTGTTTTGAAAATGCCTCCAGCGCAACGTCACAGTGCCAAGCAAAAAGTACTGCTGGCAACGGACAAACTAACTTAAGAGATAAATTAAATAACTGTTCTGCTAATCAGCCCATGTGCGGAGTTTTCCAGCGCGCCATGGCCATGGATTCTGCAAAAATAGATCAATACTGTAATACGAATCGAAACACTGCAAGTTACTGTCAGACGGCCCGTACAGCTGCATCGTCTATGAATGTCGCTGCATCAACATTCGCAACTGCTCCAGGTGCAACGCCGCTCGATGCAACTTCGGGTTGCAGTGAAATGCACACACGAATGGGCAGCAGCACCATCGCCGGAGATTCTCTTAGTCAACAAATGGGATTTCAACGACCTCCAGATACGTACTGGATGTACTTAGTGACTGTGGCATCAAATGCATGTCCCATCCGCAAAGATACGAGTGAAATATTAAAAGCCGTGGGGATCTGCGAGTCACCAGCAACAGTATCATCACCCTGCGCAAGTCAGCGAACAAGTTTAGGAACTTGTATTCGTGGGATTTATGAGACAGGAACAGCGGCGGAGTTCGCTGCTCGTTATACTGGAATGGCCACCTGCCATCCGCTCCCCAGTGGTTGTCAGGCGCGCAGCGGATTGCAGTTGAAAAACGATCTTATTACCGGTGTGAATCTAGATTCAAATCTTGAGCCCATCGCCAAAAAATTGTGCCCAGTACAAACTGAAAGTTTTATGACGTGTAATGCGGCCAACCCAAGAGCATCAGTGAGCGTAGACAATCCGAGCAATGTGGAATTGGCTTTAATGGATGGCAGCCGAAATGGGAACCGTTACATCGAAGCGTCGCAAGCTGTGAATGGTATGATCAACGGAAGACAGCCGAGCCCCTCGCAAGCTGAGGATTTTTCGCGAGCCTTTGGAATGTCTGTGAGAGATTTTAACAGTCTGTTTTGCGCAGCTGACGCCACTGAATTTGCCAAAGCTCGACAAAATATAGTTTGGACTCCGCAAACCGATATGCAACGCCGTATGCGCAACTGTATTCAAACAACAGTTCCTGCAACCGTGGCCTCGACGGGCGAAGCCGTGCAATCAAATTACGGCCGACAAAACTGTACATCTCGTCAGGTCACGCGCACGAGCGCCAATGGGATGCGCGATCTGCAAGACTATCTTTATTATGAAAGCTCCACAGGTCTTTGTCGTCGCTTTGGTACAACCACTTCGACAACAAATCCGTCAAGCCTCGGTGGCCGTGTAGTTGTCCCTTGCGCGGTAATCAGCCACTCTGGATTACCAAAAGAGTACGTGCGGTTGGATCATGCAGTGAATGGTTCAACAAGCCCTGCTGTTTATGCGTGTATCGACAATTTGGCTGCCTCAGAAGCGTTCCAGATTTATACCATGAGCTGCTCATCCTCTACTGGTAACGGTGGAGATGCCGGCGAAGACGGTGGAACTGATAGATAGTTAGGATAAGGAACAGTGATGAATATTTTTAAAAAATTATACATCATTGTTCTTCTCGCTTTGCCAACCAGCGTTTCATTTGGACAATTTTCAACGACCACTCAGTGGGGACGTTGCCAATCTGCACTCAATAAAATTCCCGCAACTGGTGCCGTGACTCCAGAATTAGTAACAGCTTGTACAACGGCCTGTGATGTTTCGCGTTTGGTTGATGGTGTGCATATTCATTACAAGGATTTGAAGGCCGGGTTCGATTACTGCTCAACTCTTACGGGTCGCACGGGATCTGCCACAGGAGCAGCTGCCCGCTGTGATGCTGCAGCCGCGTTCCTTACGAGCACGGTTGTGCAGGATCGCTCTGTATGGGACGCATGTGTTACGGATTGCAATACAGCTGTTGACGAGGCCACTCAGGACACACTTCAACAAAGATATTCTGCGACGGCTTCAGGCTGCGGGGGAAAAATTGAGAGTGTTGTAGAGCCACCACTTCCAGACGACGGTGACACGGTTGCCGATGACTCTGCAGGTGACACCGGTGGCAGCACGACAGGAGATCTTCCTGTTGCCGATACGGGAAGTCCCAACACACCCGCGTTGAACAGTGCGCTTTCCGGTTTAAGTGCGAACTCAAGCGGGCTTACGCCCATCGATCCGGGCAAAAGTGTGAACTTTCGTGGCTCTGGTAATTCCTCAGGGAGTTATGGTGATGTTGCGAATGGCGTAGGAGCTCTCGGTCCACAGGGGGGCGATGTATTGCCTCCGCAACGCTACGATGATGTTGTCAGCGGAGCAGCCGAAGGACCCAAAGCCGACGTGGCCAATTTTGGTGGCGGTGGATCCGGTGGCGGTGGCGGCGGCATGGGTGGTGGATCCGGTGGCGGCGGAGGTCGTGCAGGAGCTGGCGGTGGAGCAAAAACTTCGGCGGCAGCCGCGCAGCTTGCAAAGCAAGGCACAAATCAGTTCTGGGCTGGTGGTTCAGGTGGAACACCTGCCGGCAAAGCAGCGGCGCGCACGACGGCCACCGCATTAAAAGTTCCGTTGGTTGAAAAACCAAAATTCGGTCCCGAGTATCTCAACAAAGGCACGGGCAGTGATGGCCTCTTACGACTTTGGGGGGCTGGTATGAACAGACTTCCAGTGAATCGAGGTACGCAGAGCTGTCGCGATCAAACAGTTTTTTGTAATCTCGAAAATTTTGATTTTGAATTTAAACCTTAGGTTCAACAAATCCTTAAAAAATTAGTTTATTTAAACTCTACGCCGACATGATTGATATGTTCAATAAGAGATGGATTATCAATTTGTTGGAATAAACTTAGGTCTACTTTATAAGGAAGTAGAAGATCGTCGATTTCATTTTCTATTTTTAAAAGTGCAGTGAGATCAAGTTCTGGAGCGACGAGTGTGATGTCAATGTCTGATCCTGGCTTGAAGTTGCCTTTCGCACGGGATCCATAAAGTATAACTTTTTGAATTTTTGAATTTTTAGAAAAAATATTTTGTAAGGAAGTAATTATTTTATCAGATAGACCAAATCGCTTGTTATCCATTACGGCTGTTCAAGCTTGCGCATTGTTTGTAAAAAATCAGAAAAAAGTGGAGCGTAGTTGATGCGTATTTTATCGACAATTTGGTTTGCTATACTTTTATTGTATGTATGAGATGTCTGATTTCGGCTTTTTATCATTTCCATCCACTCGTCGCCGCTTTTAAGAAGTCCTTTGTTAAAAGCCTCTCTTGTGGCATCGCGAGAGCCAGTAATTAAGTTACCACCTTGGTAATCAAAATAATCTTTGAGCACATTCCATGCAAGTTCATGCGTAAATTCAAAAGCTTGTATAAGACCTTGTTTTTCAAGATCACTCAGCGTTCGTTGTTGAGATAGAGCAACAGCTGCTTCAAGCTGAAGAAAGGCTGATTGAAAGTTATCTAGTCTCTGCTGCCAACGAATTTCTTTTTTCATAGATGTATTTTTCACTAATATAAGAAAATAGTCAATGTTCTCAAGGCTTTGAGTGAATGATTCGTCTTATTTTCTCTCAAACAAACAAAATGAGTATTTGATTTTTCCATCCGTGCGATCGACTCTTTCTTTCAGTTCAAATTCATCGGCCCAATCGGGATAAAAGGCATCGCCTTCAACATCCATATCAATCAACGTAAGATAAAGTCGTTGCGCTAAAAACAGAGTTTGTGCGTAGATCTCGGCGCCGCCCACAATCATGATCTCATCGCCAAAGTTTTCGTGCTTTTTTTGACAGTCGCGAATGGCTTCGAGAACATTATGAAAAACCACCACACCAGGGCGCGTCCACTCTTTGTCGCGAGTGACCACGATATTTCTGCGTTCAGGGAGAGGCTTCCCCAGCGAATCAAAAGTTTTACGTCCCATGATAATAGATTTGTTCAGCGTGCGGGCTTTAAAATATTTTAAATCTTCAGAAATCTTCCAAGGCAAATCGCCATTGTGACCGATGACGCGATTTTTGCTGACCGCCGCGATATGACTGATCAAACCGAAACCTCAGCGGCAATGCGGGGGTGCGGATTGTAGTCGATCAGCGTGAAATCTTCGTAGGCAAAATCAAAAATATTTTTGATTTTAGGATTTATAATTAATTTTGGAGCCCGCTTCGGCTCGCGCGACAGTTGCAACTTAGCTTGTTCTAAATGGTTGGAGTACAAATGTGCGTCGCCAAGGGTGTGAATAAACTCATGCGGTCGTAAACCACAAACCTGGGCCACCATCATCGTTAGCAATGCATAACTTGCAATGTTAAACGGCACACCTAAAAACACATCCGCGCTTCGTTGGTAAAGCTGACAAGACAAACCTTTTTCGGAAACATAAAATTGAAAAAATGCATGGCATGGTGGCAGAGCCACAGATTCTACGTCGCCGGGATTGTAAGCGACAACTAGGTGTCTTCGTGAGTAGGGATTGGTTTTGATTTGTTCGATGACGTTAGTGATTTGATCGATGGTGCGTCCATCTGGTGTTTTCCATGAGCGCCACTGTTGACCATAAACCGGGCCCAGTTCGCCTTCTTCATCGGCCCACTCATCCCAAATCGTGATTCCATGCTCTTGCAAGTATTTAACATTGGTATCGCCGCGCAAAAACCAAAGCAGTTCGTAAACGACCGACTTGAGATGAACTTTTTTAGTGGTTATAAGTGGAAAGCCATCCTGCAGATTGAAGCGCATTTGATGGCCAAAAAGACTGAGAGTGCCCGTGCCTGTGCGGTCTTCTTTTTTTTCACCCTTGGTCAGGATTTGGTTCATGAGATCAAGGTAGGTTTGTTCAAGAATGGCTGCCATAGTGGTGGTCTCCCTGGTTCTCGACTGATTTTATGCACTGGTTTCAGCTTGTCAAAGAACGCAACGCATCTTATAGCTTTATTCCATGGAAATTAAAGATCCTGTTCACGGAACCATCACTTTAGCGCGCGACGAGGTGTCAGTTGTTGACAGCGCAGAGTTTCAACGCTTACGGCTGATCAAGCAGTTAGGCTTCTCCGAGTTCAGTTTTCCCGGCGCCACCCACAGCCGCTATCTCCACTCTTTGGGCGTTTGCCACATGGCGGGCATTGCTTTTGACTACATTTTTAAAAACTACGAATTTTCCACACCTGAAAAGGGCAAGCGTTTTCGCCAGGTTGTGCGCTTAGCAGCCCTTTTACACGACATCGGACACGGGCCGCTAAGCCATGCCACCGAAGAGGTCATGCCGCCGCGCTCAGCTTTAAATATTCAAACCTACGTCCATCGCAAAACCCCGGTGCCGTCGGAGGGGAAAGCGTCCCACGAAGACTACACGGTGAAGTACATCACCGACTCTCCGCTCACCGATATTTTAAAAAAAGCATTTCCCGACATCACGCCTTACCACATCGTGTGCTTGATCGATAAAACTTTGGAATTAAAGGATGATTTTTTCACCGATAACGGTCTTAACTTTCGCACGATTTTAAGTCAGATGGTGAGTTCTGAAATTGATGTGGACCGTATGGATTATTTGGGTCGCGACGCCTACTTCTGCGGCACCAATTATGGACATGTGGAGACCAACTGGTTGCTGTCGAATTTTACGTTTCACGTTGTTGAGCAAGAAGTTTACTTGGCGCTCAACAAGCGTGCGCTTTACACCTTCGACGATTTTTTAATTTCCCGCCATCACATGTACTTGATGATTTACTTTCATCATAAAAGTATTATTTACGAGGAAATGCTCTATCGCTATTTAACATCCAGTGATTGTAAATACCAGCTTCCGGCAGACATCAATCAGTACACTCGCTGCACAGACTACTCGCTGTACGAGCACCTAGCCAACTCCTCCAACTACTGGGCGCAAAAGATCACTCAACGACAGCCCTTTAAAGTTTTGTTCGAAAATCATGTCACCCACGAAGATCCAAAAATGAATTTGCTGGCTGATCAGCTCCGCTCGTCAGGAATTGACTTTATCACCGCCAGTTCCCAGGCGCGGCTGTCCAAATACCATGGTGGATCGCAAGAGGATAAATCCTTCCAGATTTTTGTTATCGATGAATACTCACCGCGCGAAACGCCCATCACCATCGATAAGTGCACACAGATCTTTGAGATGTACGAAAAAACCCGTCGTATCGAACGCATTTACGTTCCCAGCGAAGTTTTAGATCGCGCTAAAAAAATTCGCGAATCGTTGTAGATAAAGTTTAATTCGCTTCCGGCTCTGTCTTGTAGGGAATGCCCAAAAAAGTACGAGCTAAGTGGTCATCCAGGGTATCAGTGATCCGGTAGTCTTCATTGAGAATATAGTAAGTAATGATTTTGCCATCAGACGACAACAGGGCTAGCTCCCGCGTAAAGTTGTCATATTTAAAAATCAAGCCATCCGGTCTTTGGAATATTATTTGCGTTGAATTTTGTGAGTTTAAAAAACTATTGGCGAGAGCCAACAAATCTTCCTCTGACTGAATATCAAGCTCATTGTTTTTTAATCTTTTATTAAAATACTTCCGCAGACTCTTAGCTGAAATCCATTGAAAGACTTTTTGCTGGAAAAGATCTTGAATCTTAGAGTGCGCCATAAGGCCCATGCGTTGGCTAAAATCTTGCCAGGTGGGATGAGATGATCCATAGAAGGGGTCATCGCGTTGTTCGATATATCCTCGTTGAATCGTAATTACGAATCGCACCCATTGCTCGAAATCTTTTTCTGCAACCAACTTGTCTGAAGTTTCGATGAGGAGGGTAAAATCTTTAATCTCAATAAGTTTTGCCAACTGAATTAATTTTTGCGTGAACGGGTCATCAGAATATACATTCGCGCGGGCGAAAATTTTTATATAGGCAGCTATGATATCTTGAAGTGGGATCGATCCATTATTTTGTAGCTTTGGCTCGAGGGCGAGGAGGTCTGAAAAATAATGTTGTACTTCAGGACGGATTGATTTGAGTGCGCCAAAGCCAAAGCCAAAGCCAAAGCCAAAGCCAAAGTCAAAGTCAAAGTCGGAGATCGTAACATTCAGGGGGCTAGGTTGTGAGTTCAAAAAGAGATGATTGCACGACAAATTTGCTAAAACAGCGTTGCTCAAAAAGAGGCTAAATACCAAAATTAATGAACAACAATAAGAATGCATTTTCGATGACCCTTTATGGCGCCAGGTATACTCTACAGTATTGGATACGCTGATCCCGAGGTTCAACGATCCAATACCTTTTTTTATTTATAATAATTGTCGTATAACGATTTAATGACTGCAGAAGAAGCGACTGTGCAAATCCCATATTTCGACAAAGTCACAGTGAGACCCGTTCCCTCCATTATTTGATTCGTTTTAGGATTTATGTAATCAACCAGCTCAACGGTTTTCTCGTCGGAATTTTTGCTGATGATAATGGGTTGAATGGGATGATAGAGCAGGAAACCAGTGGCCCAATAATCAGAAAACAGAAAAAAATGTAAGTTGAGGGAAAAATGACCTTTGTTCACAATCCCAATGGCATTGATCTCTGCAGTCTGGGCTTTTAAGCAGTTTGCTTCCGCTGAGCTCAAATGATCTGTGGACAGCATTTGACTATTTCTAAAGAGGTAGCTTTCCTCAAATTTGATCTCCGCCGCAAACACTGTGGTTGCCAAACTGAAAACCGTAAATAAAAGAATTTTAAACACTGAAATCTCCTTAAAAAAGAATGTGATGGACAGATAGTAAGCAAAGCGTGTGCCTAGAAAATGCGGTGTTACTAGCCACGGCTGAGCGTCTAATCGCATTAGATTCTTTCAAGAATGAGTCTTTTACAAAACTGTTAAAAAATAAGCCAGACCGCACGCTCTTTTTTTTTGTGTCATTCTTTTTGTTGCCAGCGGATAACTAGCTGATTTGCTATCGAATAGCAAAACATCAATCAGCGGGCCCTTTCCGAGAACTTCGAATGGCATAAGGCACAATGCCGCTCACCTCGCAGTCGTTCAACAAAACGTAATCCAGCACCGCAAAAAACTCCCGCCCCCAAGACACCACACGAGAGTAAGGTATTAACGCCCAAATTCCTTTTCCAAGCTTTTGCGAAATAACTCCAGTCAGCGCACGAATAAAACCTCGATAAAGTGCACGATTGGTGATTTTTATACAAAAATGAAAGTGATCTTTCTGCACGCTCTCCTTATAAACTTTGACACCAAATTTTTTCGCATAAAGATAAAGAAGTTTACGAAGAAGAATTCGATGGGAATAAAGGTTTGCACTTTTTTTAGATTTCAAAACAAAATGCAATGGCTTACGACTATCTAAAACTCGCTCTGTTTTACGTTTGCCCGTTAGAGCAAGAGATCCACCAAATTCTTTAACCGCTGCTTTAAAAAAGCTCATTTGTCTGCTCATATTTGCTCCTACAGAAAATAATATATACCGGTTTTAAAATCCCAATTTTTAAAGAAATTAAATTTTTATTCTCCTTAGCATAGGTCTCGCACAAGCCGATCTAAAGCTCCATACAGCTTCGCCCCGATGCGAAGTCGAAGCCTGCTAGATCGCATGGTGTGGAATCTTAGAAAACCTTTGTAAGGAAGAATTAAAAACACAATACCCTCGTCAAGTTCTGATGGAGAACGTCAAAAAATAAATACCCAAAATTGAAAATGATATCCTCAGAACGAATCATTCGAATCCCGAAAACTAACCATTCGAATCCCGAGAACCAATGATTCGAATGAGCAATAATTACTTAATCCAAGCTCGGCTGATCAGGAAGATCAGACGAAACGGGTTTAAAAGGGCAGCAGCCCTTTTCGCAGGATGAACTTATCCATAAAGTTGCTACTTTATTTAAACAGTTCCAAGATCCACGATTTTCTTATTATTCTATAATTATGACACCTGCTTAGTATTCATTAACTCTGTCCCTTCGACTAGGATCATTCCCTGGTTAACAGGGGAGAGTCATGCAACGAGAAAGTGTCATTTCAATGAGTAAGTCAGAATCATTTAAATTTCAGATTGTTAATAAATTCATAGGTGGCGTAATTACTAGAACTGAGGCAGCCGGTGCTTTAAATAAAAGCAATCGTTCGGTGTCTCGATATGCTCGTAAAGTGCGAAAAATAGGAGTTGCTGGAGTAAAGCATGGAAACTTTGAAAGGCCATCAGGTCGCCGTGCGCCTCAAGAATTAAAAGATAAAGTCATTGGGCTCATTAAAACACAGTACTTCGATTTTAACGTGTCTCACATACGAGAACTTTTGAAGTCGAAACATGCAATCAATTTATCCTATGCCACGCTTTGGAGATGGTGCTCTGAGCATCGCCTGGTAAAAGCACCGCGAGTGATGCGGAGAACCATCAGACGTGTGCGTCCGCGAATGACTCAAGAAGGGTATTGCCTGCAAATGGACGGCTGCCATCACCGATTTAATGGGCGCGACGAATGGTGCCTGATCTCTGCGATCGACGATGCGACAAGCGACATCCCGTATGCTGAATTTTTTAAAGGTGAAACTACCATTGGTTGCATGAAAGTTTTAAAGCGCATCATTGAGCTTAAAGGCGTTCCAAGAATGATCTACACGGATCAGGCAGGCTGGGCGGGCGGACTGAAGCGCGAGAATTTTAGTCAGTTTAAGCGGGCTTGTGAGGAGCTAGGTATAATCCTCGTCTTTGCAAACTCGCCCGAAGCCAAGGGTCGGATTGAGCGCTCTTACCGGACTATACAAGATCGGCTGTGCCCCGAACTAAGACTCAACAAAATTACAAGCATGCAGGACGCAAATACATATTTACATGATCAATTTTTACCAAATTACTGGCGAATAAAATGTACTGTTCAAGCAATGGATCCTACGAAAGCATACTCTGACTTGAATCATCAAATCGATCTTGATCAAGTGCTGTGTTTAGAACACGTGCGCAAAATCGCAAAAGACCAAAGTATTTCCTGGCATGGAACAAAGTTCGAAATCGTCTCTCGCCATAACTTCAACTTACGAAACTACGAGGCTGTGGTGCGAGTGAATTTAAATGGGTCCACAAAGGTCTTCGTAATGGGTCACGAGGTATGCGTGCGTACGACGATAAGAAAGCCCTACAGTGATCCATACGCAAGAGAGCCTGATGCGAATGTGTCGCTTGTGTATCTTGCGGCTAAGCGTGAACAAGAGACCTACAATGAACGAAAAGATGAATGGATTAAAAAAATATATGGATCTTACGAGACCTACGAACTGTACTGTAAGAAAAAACCTGCATGATCATCTAGGAGACAGAATCATTGAATAACAAAAGAGACATAATTATTGAATAATCTCACCAAGATCCACGATTTTTTAACCACCGTAACATAATCCTTAGAGTGAGATTAAAACGTCTATAAGTTAAACGTTTTGCCGTGGTTTTCCTGCAACACCCTTATATTTCTCATTATTTTTTTGTCTCCAATTGCGACAGGACTAAAGTTTTGTCTCAGCCAGCCGATAGTCTAGGTAGCAGTCGGTTACAAGGAAGTGACACCAGAACGTGTGTTGTCTAGAGGATGGAGACTGCAGGAGGAACGTCTATGAGTCTAAGGATTAATACAAATATGGCATCCATTAATGCACAGAGAAATTTGGATGTTCAGCAACAAAGAAATACGAAGGCGATGAAAGCATTGTCTTCGGGAAGTCGAATCAATTCGGCAGCAGATGATGCCGCAGGATTGGCGATCTCCGAAAAACTTAGAGCGGATATTCGCGGCATGGGTATGGCGCGACAGAACGCTGAAAATGCAGTTTCCTTTATCCAGGTGGGTGAAGGCGGACTCAATGAAGTAAACAATATCTTAATTCGCTTGCGCGAACTCGGTATTCAGAGTGCCAGTGACACCATTGGTGATGAAGAGCGAGGCTTTCTCGATATGGAAGCTCAGCACTTAATGGAAGAAGTTGACCGCATCGCCGAAACAACAAAATTTGGCCAAAAAAATCTGCTCAACGGATCCGAGGATGAACTGGAATTCCAAGTTGGCATAGGAAGCGATGAAAACAGCACGATCCGCTTCAAGATGGATGCAGATGCCACTTCCGGAAGTCTGGGTGTGAGTGGGTTGGATTTTAGTGACAAATCGGGAGCGCGAGATGCCTTGGATTCCATTGATGAAGCCCTTGTGAAAGTGGGCGGGATGCGAGCCAACTTCGGTGCCATTCAAAATCGAATGGATTCTGCAGTCCGCAATATCGATGTTCAGAAGGAAAGTTTATCCACTGCGAACTCACGAATTCGCGACGCCGACATTGCCCACGAAACTGCCGAGCTGACGTCTTCGCAGATTTTGCAGCAGGCCTCCATTGGAATGTTAGCGCAAGCTAACAGCGCTCCATCAGCCGCGTTACGCCTGATTGGCTAAGTCGTTTTAAGTCCAAGACATTAGTAGTACCGTTCAAAAGCCCGGAGAGATTCGGGCTTTTTTGTTGATACTTTAGACTCTTCTGATCTTCGTCCAGTAAGATCATCATCCCGAAAAATGAATTAACCTCCTAATCTTGTTTTCTATTTTTCAATATTAAGTCTTAAGCCCAGAAAAATTTCTAAGCTGAACTATCGTCTAGTTTATTGAGACGTTGGTCTAGATCGACTAGACGCGACTTCAGACAAGTCCAGATCCGCCGAAAGTATTGTTGTGAGCGATGACTCACACAAACTTAACTCGGAGGAAGAATATGAGTTTAAGAATCGCGACGAATGTGCCGTCGATAACTGCACAACGGAGTTTAGAAGGAAACCAAAGGATCATGGATAAATCCATGGGGCAGTTGGCTTCTGGAAGTAGAATCACAAAAGCAGCGGACGATGCTGCAGGCCTCTCCATTTCGGAAGGAATGAAAGGTCAAATCCGAAGCTTCAAGCAAGCTTTGCGCAATACAAACGATGGGGTTTCCCTGTTGCAAGTTGCGGAAGGCGGTCTTGGAGAGATCAGCAATATTTTCACCAGAATGCGAGAGCTTGGAATCCAAGCGGCCTCGGACACAATTGGTGACAACGAACGCGGATTCATCAATCAGGAAGTGACTCAATTAATGCAAGAAGTGGATCGCATTGCCAGCTCCACAAAATTTGGAAGCAAAAATCTTCTCAATGGAGACGGTGAAACTTTCGATTTCCAAGTGGGCATTAACGGAAGTGGTGAGACGGACGTGATTTCGTTTAACTCTTCAGAGTCAGATGCAACGTCTTCAAGCCTGGGCGTATCGGGAATTGATTTTTCCGGTAAAGATGGCGCCAAAGATGCGTTAGCAATCCTTGATGAAGCACAAAATAAAGTAAATGGTTTTAGAGCCAACATTGGAGCTTTACAAAACAGATTGAGCTCGACAACTGAGAACTTAGGGACTCAGATCGAAAATCTTTCTGTCGCCAATTCACGCATCAGAGACACGGACGTTGCGGAGGCGACTGCGGACATGACAAAAAGTAATATTTTGTTAAACGCATCGACGGCGGTATTAGCACAGGCGAACGAAGTACCAAAACAGGCTTTAAGACTTTTAGGCTAAGCGAACGACGATTCTTCCTCTTATGGGCCCGCATGGGGCGGGCCCATTTTTTGGAACCCGCTTGGGGCCGTTCCATTTTTTGAAGGTATCATATTTAAGAAAATTGGAAGCGAATCCGATAGGGTCTATGGATGAATATAAGATCTTTAACGCAGCTTCCAACGGTGATATCGCCGACGAAGGTTTCAGAAGCCTCGACTGCGATCAAACCCCACGACACAGCAGAAAGAGATGCTGATGGCCGTCAACCTTTTGGCGAAGAGAAAAAACGTCCCGTAACTCCTGAAGAACTCGAAAAAATAATAGAAAATTTGAAGAAGCATCCAGGTGTTATTGCAAGCCAGTTAAGCATCGTGGTTATTCAAGAAGAAACTCGCCAGTTTTTGTTAATTAAAAGCAGCGATGGTCAAATCATTCGTCGTGTTCCAGAAATGGATTTCTACCAACTCCTGGACAATCTAGACCAATCCAACGGTCGCATCTTTAGCAAAGCCGCCTAATTTTCCTCGACCCTCTCCGTTCGACGAGAGCCATATTAATGACTCACATTGTTTGCTTTTTCTCATTGATAATAAGGAAAGAAATGGAGAACTATGCCAGCAATCAAGGTACCCGGAGTGGGATCAGGTTTAATGTCTGTTGTCGATCAGATCATGGTGGCTGAGCGAGAACCATTAAAACAAATGGATGCCAAAAAGCAAAAGATTGAAGGCAAGGTAGGACTGGTTTCCGATCTTGAGGGTCGTTTGGGCAAAGTAAAAACTGAACTCAAAAGTATCGTTGGCGGAAAAAAGTTCCAAGATTACTCTCTCAACGTGTCCGATGCAGACGTTATTGCTGGAACTGTCGAATCAGAAAAAGTGATGCCTGGCCAATGGAAGATCGAAGTTGTGAAACTGGCCGAAAACTCAGGTGCACTATCGAATGTAATTTTGGATAAAGATAAAACGAAAATGGGTGTGGGGTATTTAAAATTCAATACACCTGATGGCGAAAAGAAAGTTTTCATCAACGACTCGAATAACACGTTAGATGGCATTGCACGAAGTGTAAACACCTCAGAGATGGGGATTACTGCCACGGTGGTGCAAGATGGTTCTGAGGGTGAGGACGGCTATCGTTTGATTATGTCGTCCGAACACTACGGGAATAATCATGATGTAAATTTTCCGATGATTTACTTGTTGGACGGCGAAGAGGATCTCTACTTCGATCAAGAGCGCGATTCAAAAAATGGCTTGATTCGCGTCAATGGCTTCGACGTACAAGTAGTTAACAATAAATTAGATGAAGTGATTCCGGGTGTTTCCCTCGACCTTAAAAGTGCAAAACCTGGCAAAGAGGTTAATATATCGTTGGCCGAAAACTATGAGGCCATCGAAACTAAACTACGAACCTTTGTAGAATCGATGAACGGTGTTTTGGGTTTCATTCAACAGCAAAACATGATGGATGAGAAAACGGATACAAGTAAAACTCTGGGCGGTGATTCTTCGTTACGTACGGTAGAAACACGTGTAAAGCAGCTCATTTTAAATCCCGTTTATGGCAACCAGGGATCCATCAATCGCTTAAGTGAGCTCGGTGTGGAGTTTAATCGCAGTGGAACCTTGGACTTTAAAGAGGACAAATTTAAGAAGTTGATTAAAACGAACTCCAAAGGTGTGCTTGAATTTTTACGCGGAGACGGCTCTTTACAGGGTGGGTTTATTGGAAAAACCAGAACCTCCATTGACGCCTTGTTGGGCGTGGGCACGGGAGTCATCAGCAATAAGAAAAAAGGGTTGCAAACCCAGATTTCTCAGATGGACAGAAATATAGAAACAAAAGAAAAAAATTTAGCTACGAAGGAAGAGCAACTCAGAAAAAAGTTTTCGAAACTAGAAGAAACGATGTCGAAATTACAGGCGCAGGGAGCACAAGTGGGAGCGATTGTTGGGGGTGGTAGTTGAGTAACGGGTACAGCAAGTACAAAAAGACTTCTATTGAGAGTGCAAGTAAAGAGAAAATTCTTCTCATGCTTTATGAGGGGGCTATTCGCTTTATCAAGCAAGCTAAAGAGGCCAATGAGCGAAAAGATATAAAGGCAAGAGGTGAGCTCATAGGGCGCGCTTACGACGTGATTATGGAGTTGGCCAGTTCTCTTGATTTTAAAATCAATGCAACTGTGTCTTCAAATCTCGAGCAGCTCTATATCTACATCATGGAGGAACTCACGCGGGCAAATATCACTGGACAAGAAAAACATTTAGACAATTCACTAAAGATTTTAAACATTCTTTACGATGGATGGGTGAAGGCAGTTGAATCAATCAAAAAGAAGGAGTCTGAAAGTGCTTAATCATCAAAGTAACATGGAGTTTATCATTTCGTTGATCGAAGAGAAAAATCATCATCTACAGATGTTTTTGGAGGTTTCAATCAACGAGCGTAAAAGCTTCAAGGCTCGAAATTTTGATAATCTTGAAGATCTCTATTCGATGCGCGAAAGTCTACTTGAAGGCATTCGCAGCCTGGACCGTCGCATTCATCAGCACAGCGCTGAGATCGAAGCACAGCATATCTCTGAAGATATGAAGCTAAAGCTCAAGTCGTTGATGTCGGCCAAACAGAATTTGGTAAACCAAATTATGTCGCAAGACTTAGTGATGCTGAGCTGTGTAGAAAATGAGAAGTCGAGCATCATTAAGAAAATGACCTCGATGCGCGACGGTCGTCGATTGCTTAAAGCGTATCGTTTTATGCCCGATATCATCGATTGAAATCAAGACGCGTCTTTGATCCTGATTTCATCAAAAAAATGACGGTTTGACAGCAAACCGTCAAAGCCTTTCGCGGAAATTTTCTTAACTCTTGAATTTCTTAAATTTTATCTTGGCACTTGTCTTGCTTTATAGAGTTCCCATGAGGGGGACTCGTGGTACAGCAGAAATTTTTTGACTCGCACCTTTTACAACAATCTCTAGAGCTAGCAGAAGGTTTGGATCGTTTTCATTTTTTTATGAAGGAAAACCATTTAGATCAGGCCCAGCAAGAAATTACTAAAATTGCGGAACAGCATCAACGACCATTCGTTTATAAAAATATGTATTGGCTAGAAACTAAAAAAGCATCGGCCGAGGGCAAGGTGTACGCGGCAAGAAAGCTTGTGGACATTGAGCCGACTATCGAAAACCAGTTTCTTTTGGCAAACGCCCTCACCAATGCCGATCAAGAGCGCGTCGCGCTAGAAATCTTGCATCAAATTGTGGATCAATGCCAAGAGCCTTCGTGGTTGCTCTACACAGTGTTTAAAAACATCGGCAGTCTGTATCTACGCTGCAAGGATTTTGAAGCAGCCGAGGAGTATTATAATCGCGCCTATGCGATGAACAAAGATGATCTTAACTTGGAGCTTTGTTATGGGTACCTGTTCTTGCACTCTTCAAAACTCAATGATGCAAAAACAAAATTTGCGGATATTCTGGCGCGCGATGCTGATTTTACAGAAGCCTCTATTGGTCTAGCGCTGGTGCATGCGTCTGTGGGTGAATATGATTTGGCGTGCGCAAACCTTTCGAACGTGCTCGACAAAAATCCCTCTCATAAATTAGCTCTGTACCTTCATTTCAATTGGTCGCAACAAACACAGTCGACGCAATCATCGATCGATCTTATCAACGGGTTTTTAAAAGAAAATCCGCAGGACGAAGAAGCGCTGACGTTACGTGTGGGTTGGTATATCAAGCAGCAAAATTTTAAAAAAGCCTACGAGGTCTTGCCAATTCTTAAAAAGAACTATCGCGGCGATATGAAACATATTTCACAACTCGAACAGTATTTGCGAGACGCTTTATGAGCCGCAAGCAAGTTGTTTTTATGGATCTTGGGTCCATTGGCCCCGCGTGCTCTTCACTACAGGTTGCCGAACTTTATGCCATGGCGACCGGCCAGATGGCCTACTTTGTAACGTCGACGGGGAATCTCAAAAGATTGCCTTCGCGCGGACTTATAAAATACGTTGCGATTGAAAACGTGGAAACACAGATTGATTATTTTTCCGATTCGTTGGTCGTCGATTTTACTCGTCCCGGACAGGGTGTTCATAAAACTGCATTGTTGTTTCAGGAAAGCTATAATTTTTATCTCCAACAGGATTTGTCCTATTCGCATAATTCCTTTAGCGAAAAAGTGGAGTACGTGGAAGCCGTTTCGTTTGAGCAAGGGCTCCTCAAGCATTTAAAAATCGCTACACAAACGCCAGTATTAACGTATTCGGCAGAGTATGCAGCCCTGCTCAATTTACAAGGCATTCCTACCATCGAGCTCTGTTATCGTTTTAAACATCCAGGTTCATTTCTCCCTACAAGTGTGGTCGTTTTCGGCGATACTTTCAGCTTATTACGTAAAGATGAAATCCAACTTATTTTTGAGTTTTACCAAAACGGAAAAATGGAAGATCTTTTCATGGGGAAGAATGTTCTCGAGGTGGATTGGGACATACTTTACTTTAAGATGGATAAATCCCGGGGCTCCATTGTTCCGTTAAAGCAACCCGTGAGTACAACAGAGGCCTTCCTCGATCATTTTCTAAAGTCGTTTTTAACACAACCGTCGACACGAGCCTTTTCCATCGATTCCGCGCTTGAGAGTGCGATGAAGCTGGATGTTATAGATCTTGAAATGACGTTAGAATTCTTACGCAAAGTTTTAAGCCGCTGCATGGTGGATTTGGATAAAAAGCAGTATCCGCTCACCCAGTCGCACTGGAACTGGGTAAGGCCATATGCGGACTGTTACTCCAAAAATAAAGTTTCGGACTTGAGGCAATCCCTCAACCAAGCTTTGCTGGGTCTAGATTTGTTCCTCAGCGTTCAGGAGCGACAGAAAAAAGTCATCGGCATGCATTGAACGGTGCCAGGTCCTGTTTCTGGAC
>JANOYW010000043.1:0-4418 GCA_031429075.1 Bdellovibrionales bacterium
GTCCTGTTTCTGGACTCACTACGTTAAAATAAAATTTTAATGTAGTGAGTCCAGAAACAGGACCTGGCACCTACTGAGACGGCGGCTGGTAGTTGTCGATGCGGATGGTTCTTTGCGGAAGGACGATCTTGTGTTTGATAAAGGCGATGCGCACCTGTTCGCCGAAGGTGGACTGTAGATTTAACATCAGTCGGCTCTCGCCCCACACGCCAAACTTTACATCCATAAAATATTCGCCCATTTTTTCGACAATAAATAAGGGCTCGGGCTCCTCCAAACAATACTGATTGTTCTCCACGATCTCGAGCAGGATTTTTTTAACTTTATCCAGATCCTCCGTGTACGCCAATGAAAACGTCATATCGTGCCGACGAATGGGAAAGTGACTGTAATTGGTCACTTGCGCTTTCATCACCACTTCGTTTGGAACGCGGATGAGCAAATTATCCACCGTCTTGATTCGCATAGACAATAAATCAACGGACAAAACTTCGCCCTTCACTCCGGTCACTTCGATAATGTCGCCAACAACAAAAGGTTTTTCAAAAATCATAAACAAACCACTGATTAAATTCGAAACCGAAGTCTGTGCAGCGAAACCCACCGCTAAACTCAAAACACCAGCAGCCCCTAGAATCACTTTTAAATTCACACCAAAAATTTTAAGCGCAATCAAAGCAGTCACTACAAAAAAGAAGTATTTGATCATTTTCTGCACGACGAAAATTCGCTGCAGATCTTTTCCATCCCGATAAAAAATCATCACTAAAAGCGAGGCCAATTTGTGCAAAAGATATCCCGCAAGCAGAACAAAAATGGCCTGGGACATTTGTTTTACAAAGGCGTGCTCTAAAAGTGTGGAAAAAAACAAGGAATCAATCATGGTGACCAAAAAAGTAGGCGATGGGGTTTAAAATCGAAGGGTCAGGACTTTGTCGTGGTCCCGAAATAAAAAAATGATCCTCTTGATCCTTAGTAATCACATCCACCGTTTTGATGGAACCCGAGGGATCGCGAATATAATGAATCACATTTGTCACAAACAAGCCGTCTTCTGTTTGATACAAGGAAAGATGCGGCGCAGGTACTTTTAAGCGCTCGACATGCAAGGAGTCTTCGCCCCGATTTTCAATAATCAACTGCGAAGTGGCGCGGTAAGGCCTATGTACTAATTCTTTTTTATCCAGAACTGCTTTAATCTTTGTAGCATAGCAAACCGTGCCGACAATGGTGGTCTCGCCAAACCAGGTACGCGGACTCAAGATGACTGGAATTTCCTGCACCAGCGCATAGGGCTGTTCGATTTCGATGCGCAAAAACAGGGGGATGCTCATAAATATTTTAACCGTCTCCCCAGGTAAAACCATGAGAGGCCTGGTGGGTTTGGCCACAAACGGCAAGTCCCCCAAAACCGGCGTCACTTTAATAAAACTATTGCAAGGGCGCGAATAAGTGTAGCGAACTTGCGAATTTAAAATTTCGGGAACACTGCCATTAAATGGAAGTTCCAACCGAAAGGAGTTGTCCAAATAATCGTTGGTCGAATACCAGCTCACTCTCCACTCTTGAAAAAAATGGCCAATGTACAAATCCAAAGGACCAAAGCGCAAAGAGAGAATTTGACCTTCCTCTAAAAAAAATGGACTGCGAAAGACTTTTAGCTCCTGACTATCGAGCATCTATAAATGTCCTTCGCTCTTTATTATAAACCCAATCGGTGAGTTTGTAGGAAGTTTGCTCTTTTTGAATCGTCTGTTCCACATAACCCACAAAGTGCAGCGGTAAATTTTGTTTTTCAAAATGCTCGGCCACGGCGTCCAAATCGTTTCGCGGAATCAGTAAACAATGACTTGGGCGCACCAAATGTGGTTCCCATAAAAGATATTGTGATTCTGGAAATGCATCCCCGCGTCCCGACCAATATCTAAAACCCCGCCGCCAGTTACGATTGAGGAGCACATCCATGGGTTGTTCCCGCAAAATTTCGTTCACGCCATTCCAACGAGGAAGCTGGCTTAAGTTGACACAAATCTTCCAGCCTTCAGGTCCAACGCGCTTGACTAAATCGTTGATAAAACCCACCTCAGTAAGCGACATCACCGACGCCGTTTGAGAAACCTCTTCGAGCTTCTGTGTGAAGATGGCTTGCGATTCATTCAGCACTTGCCAAATTTCGCTGAGCCATTCCCCCTGCCAAATGGATTTACCTTGCTGCGATAACAACGCATACAAACCAAGAGGCCGCGTGAGCGCCATATAGGCCATGGGCTCGGGCACCACTTTTTGCACAAGCGGCCCCTGAGCGCCCAAGGAAAATTGAACAGTGTTCATAGCTTGGCTGCACAAATGAATCTTCATCTGCAGCTTCTGCTGACATCCGCGATAGGCGCCGCCGATGATTTGACTGAGAATCTCCACATCTTTGATCGTGCTGGGAGCGCTCACATACAGTCGCAAGTATTGCGGCTGACCGCCTTGCATGTAACTGCGATCCATCAAATCCAAAGTTGTATGAAAGCTCGAAAGGTAATGATCGTTAAAAACATCTTTGTACTCACACTCATACCAACCGGCAATGGAGTAGGAGATTTGCGTGGTTTCAGAAAAAAGTGAATTCATTTCCGCTTCTTCCAAATCCAAACGAAGTCGTTTTTTTAATTTATCCACAAACGAGTTCTCCTCGATGGCGGGATAGATTTGCGCGTGTTTTTGTTCCTTCACCGCACGCAAAAGCTCCAGTTGTTTTTTGAGCTGACTTTGATGATCGTTATAAAGCCGCTCGCTTTGCGAAACAAAACCCCACTGCGATTGCAGCGCTTTGCCGTCGAAGTACAGCACATCTTTCTTTTTGATTTTGTGAAATTCTTTTTTCGAATTAATTTCGAGGTGATTTACCACGTGCTCGACCGCCTGGGCGTGATCCTCCACTGTCATTGAATTCGGTTTTACACCGATCACATCCCCACTTGCCAAAATTGCGGGATGATTTTTAAGTACATAATGTGGCAAGCAGTCCAAACAGCCATCGCTGGTCACCGGCAACGACGACGTTTGCACCCACTCCGGCAGTTGCAATGGCGTGGTTAAAAAGACGATATCGGCGGCAAAGGTTTGTTTAGGCTCATAGGTATTAACCAGCCTCGAATCGATAATGTTTTCCACCAAAAATTGCGTTCGCAAAAGAACATCTTTGTTCTTGAGCTCTTTCTCCACAGTTTTACGAATGGTGTTTTGATAGGTCGGCAGTATGGAATCTTGCTTTTCGAAAATCTCCCAGTGCACTTCCGAGCAATATTTTTTTAAGCGTTCTGGCAAATAGCGGCTGAGCGCCACGGCCCGTTCGCCGCCACCGACCACGGCCACGCGAAATTGGCTTGGGCGCATTTTTGCTAAACCCAGTTCCAGTTCCTTGAGTTTATTAAAAAACGTAAAGCCATCGCGCACGTAAAAACCATTTTCCAATAATTTTTTTGGATGATGGGGGCGCAGATCACCGATGTCTTCAATGGATAGAAAGTCGTATTGAAGGCTTGCGCGATCAGTAAACTTTAATAGCTTTTTTTCGGTATCCACTTCTTCGACGGTGGATTGAATAAAAGTGACGCCAGCCAAAGTGCTGATTTTTCGTAAATCAATCATTGCCTCTGAAAGAGGCAATCTGCCCGTCAGCACTTCCTCAAACGCAGGATTGTAAAAAACCTGAGGCTTCTGATTTACCAAAACGATTTCCACGTCTGAATTGGAAACTTTCGCTTTGTGTCGAATGTAGTGAATATGGCCTAAACCGCCACCTAAAAGGACAACTCTCACTCAATCACCTCCATGAGATTGAATTTATTGCACTTAATCAGTTTAAGGGCACCCGAGCCTGAGTCAATGGGTTTCTTGCCATCATAAAAACTAATAGGAACGTTGCAATTCTAATAATTTTTCTTATGTAATTTTTTCACTTAAAACTGGTTTCATTGATAGGGAGAATTTATGAAAATGTTTTTAACTGCTCTTGTTTTAGTTTGTGGCCAAATCTGTTTTGCAAACTCGCAAGATGCCAATATGAGTTCTTTCGACGTGAACCCCGAGCGCTTTGACAGCAACGTCAACGCCGCAAAAGTTTCGGTGGACGAAACTAACGAAACAATCCAACTCACAGTTCGCTTCGAAGGCGCGCAACGCCCACTCGTCGCTCAACAAGTGATTATTTTGCCCATCGTCGACAAGTACATAGGTGATTGCGGAACAACAGTGTTCGTTGCGCAAAAACCTTCACGCGCTATCGGCTCTCCAGTGGAAACAATGATCGTTACTGATTACAGCAAGATTGTGTGCCGCATGATTATTCCTGCAGACCAAATGACAACTGTTCAACTTGGCGATGTTATCAAGGGTGAAAGCGAAGAACTCATAAACGAATCTGTTTT
>JANOYW010000044.1:0-13168 GCA_031429075.1 Bdellovibrionales bacterium
GAGGAAGTAAAAATAAGAACGCAAAACCTAATTGGTTTTGAAGCTAAATTTCAGAGAATTTTTGGAAATTTAAAACTGCTTCTTGACCAAGAGGGCTTAGTTGAGTGGAGCAAAAAGTTTCATGAAGTGGAGTTGCCAAAAGTCCCACATCGAGTTCATTATTTTTAAGCAAACGGATGATATCTTCGGTTTTGTGCTCTTCGATCTGCAATTGAATTTTGGGATACTTTTTTGCAAAATGACCCAGAAAATACGGAGTGATGTAAGGGCTGACTGTGGGGATGATTCCCAAACTGAGAGGACCCATCAGCGACGTTTGCGAGCTTTTGGAAATATCTAAAAGCTTGGTGTGTTCGCGAAGTACAGTTTTGGCCTGCTCGATAAAACTTAGACCACGACTGGTGACGGCAATTGGTTTTTTGTTTCGATCAAAAATGGGAAAACCAATATCTTCTTCGACCTTATGGATTTGCGCACTCAAGCTGGGTTGCGAGACGTGACAGGCTTCGGCGGCCTTACCAAAATGTTTGAGACGCTCGACAGTAACGATGTAGTGAAGTTGAGTGATAGTTGCCATTTGCTAAAAATAGCCTGTTTAGTTGTAAATTGATAGTTTTTTTCTATCACCCTATCGCAACGTTGTCTTGGATCTTTATGCCAGAAATGACGTAAAACAGTTGTAGAGATAACGACAACTAGAATACGCCCCTAGGGCCAAAGGAGACAATATGTTAAGTGTAGGAAAAAAATTACCCCCATTTCAACTCAAAGCTGTAGTTTCAAACGATGCAAAAACCGCATTTGTGGACATTAACCAAGATACCTATAAAGGAAAATGGTTGGTTTTATTCTTTTATCCAAAGGATTTTACTTTTGTATGCCCCACTGAAATCAAAGGTTTTGGCGATCTAAACGGTCAATTTCGTGATCGAGATGCACAAGTATTAACTGCCAGTATCGACTCTGAGTTTGTACATTTGGCGTGGAGACAAAATCATAAAGACTTAAATGCTCTTCCGTTTCCAATGCTGTCGGACATTAAACGTGAGCTGTCAACAGCGTTGGGAATCATCGATGAGGCTGAGGGCGTTGCGCAGCGAGCGACTTTTATTGTGGATCCGCAGGGTGTGATTCGTTTTGTGTATGTCACCGACCTCAACGTGGGACGAAATCCAAAAGAGGTTTTACGAATTTTGGACGGTTTGCAAACCGACGAACTCTGCCCATGTAACTGGGAAAAAGGTCAGGACACCATTAACGTTTAAGCACGAGAGGATAATTATGAATTTAGAAAACTTAAAAGCACAAATTAAGGATTACGCAAAAGATGTTCGACTCAATTTGGATGGAGTTCTTTCGGAAGAAGGAGCTCCAGGGCTTTCGCAAAAACAGATCACGGCGATAGCGCTTTCCAGCGCCTATACTACGAAAAATAAGGAATTAATCACGTTTTTCGAAGGGGCCGCGGCTGAAGACTTGGATGATGTCTATTTGAATGCGTGCCGTGGAGCCGCCACGGTGATGGCCATGAACAATGTGTACTATCGCTTTCTGCATT
The DNA here is from genome assembly GCA_031429075.1 of Bdellovibrionales bacterium. Classification (GTDB taxonomy): domain Bacteria; phylum Bdellovibrionota; class Bdellovibrionia; order Bdellovibrionales; family JAGQZY01; genus JANPLN01. The sequence continues at coordinate 1,559 of JANOYW010000044.1, forward strand.
TTTTAGAAGAGGGAGCGAATGCGGATTCTGAATTTTCGAAAATGCCGGCCCGGCTACGGATGAACATTATCGGTAAGCCAGGAATCGAAAAAATGGACTTTGAACTTTTGGCTCTTGCTGTTTCGGCGATAGAAGGCTGCGGGAAGTGTGTGACGTCCCATGTGCATGAGTTGAAAAAAGCTGGTGCCTCGGCTGAGGTGATTCAATCTTCGATTCGAATTGCTGCGGTTGTGAACTCAGCGGCCCAAGCCCTAACGATTGGTTAGGGCTCACCACGAACGTTTATGCTTTGCTGCGAAGACTGTGGATAAAAGCTGAGCCGATGATCACCAGGCCTGCGCCACCCGTGATGATTTCTGAAACGTGCATATGGATGCCAATAAACATCATCATGGCAAGTAAACCAATGGCCCAAAAAGCACCGTGCTCGAGGTATTTGTAAGCCTGCAGAGTTCCCTGCTTTACCATGAGGACAATAAAGCTTCGCATAAACAAGGCACCGGTGCCGAGACCAATCGCAATCAGAAACAAATTCGTGGTAATGGCGAAGGCAGCAATGACTCCGTCAAAACTAAACGAGGCATCGAGTACTTCGACGTACAAAAACAAGCCCAAGCTTTGACGCTCGAGATTGACTTGGCTTCCTTCGGGAACACTCAGGACTTCGCCAATCAGTTTCACACCTAAAAAAGTGAGAACGCCGGCGACTCCGGCTTTGAAAACAGGAAATCCTTCCTCTGCTGGAAGTGTCCCTGAAAACCACCATAAAAATAACAACATCAGTCCCACTTCGGTGGATTTAAGGGCGCCGAGGCGACTTAAAAACTTTTCCACCGGACCCACCCAGTGAGTGTCTTTTTCGTGATCGATAAAATAACTTAAACTCACCAGCGCGAGAAATGTTCCACCAAAGGCAGCCACTTCGTGATGAATGGACTGCATGACTGCCGCATATTGTTTTTGTTCGAAAATGGCCAGCTTGATGGCCTCCCAAGGTGTGACAGCGGCGGCGATAGAAACAATTAAAATAGGGAACACCAACCGCATACCGAAGACGGCAATAAAAATACCCCAAGTGAGGAAGCGTTTTTGCCAGAGCGGAGTCATTTGTTTTACGATGGAGGCATCAATGACGGCGTTATCAAACGAAATAGTGATTTCGAGAATGGCGAGAACACCGGCGATGAGCATAAATTGCAGTGCCGTAGAATAGCTTTGGCCTTCAATGTACCCTAAGTAGCCGGCGAGTAAGAGACCAAAAATACTTAAGATGAATGTGAAGCCGAAGGCCTGCATAAAAGTGGTTTTATTGTTCATAGGGTATTACGCTTCCATTTTTAAGGGTGAAAGAATCAAGGATCTGACCTTTTTTATTGATAGCCTGAAAACTCAGTTTTTTCGGAGCCGCTAAAACACGCCATAGGTGTTTTTCGACTTTGGCAATTTGCAAGTACCAGCGATCGGGAGCTGCCGGGCGGGGAGCCACAGCCCACGCGCCATCGCCTAAGTACAAAGTACCACTTTTGGAAACAACTTTATCGTTCTTTAATAATTTACTACGCTTTAACGCGTGGTCATGATTTTCGAAGGCCACATCCAGTTGGTATTCATCAAACAGTGGAAGCCATACTTTACGTCCCTTCACCGATTTTTTATCGTCATAGGGCCGGAACGATGGATAAAGAGGGACATGGTAAAGAGCGAGAAGGTTGGGAATTTTTGCGTCTCTTTTTAGCTCCGCCTTGAGCCATTTTTCTTGCTGTCCATCATGGTCTTCAACGTGACCTGTGTCTAAGGTGATAAGTGATGTGTGTTTTCCAAAATGTCTCGTAAAATATGTCAGTTGATCATTTTGCTCGAAAAATAAAAAATAAAAAGGAGCTTTTACTTTTGGGTTTGAAGTTTTTGTTTTGTTGGTTTCGTGATTGCCAATGGCCACAACCAAAGGTAGCAGGCGCCCATCTGGGGAAATCATTGCTTGATTGAGTAGATCCCACAACTGCGACCAAAGCTCAAAGCGTTTTGGATTACCATCTTCGTAAGCTAAGTCCCCGCCCAAAAACAAAGCCATGGTATTTTTTGTGACCGCTTGCTTCGCAACGCTGACCACATCTTCGTGGGGACTTAAATCGCCGCCACTGACGATTTCGATGGGTGTGTCGTCGTTGGGAAGGGTTGTGAATTTATAAGAGTTTTTAGCTGGTTTTCCGTTGAGTAAAACTTGAAAGGTATAATTTTTTTTCGGACCGAGGTCCTTAAAGTCAAATGAGTGCACGTGGAAGGGGGTGTCTTTGAGTTCTCTGTGACGGGAATTTTTCTCAGTCTTACCATTGAAAAGAATTTCTACTGAGTTGGCTTTTTGCAGGGTGAGTACATTGATTGTAATTTGCGAAGATGTGTCGGGGGAGTTCCAGGTTAAATACACCGATTTCATCTCGGCATCGACAGGTGCCGCGGGCGGAGCTGCAACGCAAGAAACAGTAAGCCAAAAAGGGAGGAGAAAATAAGCAAACATAGATGACAAAACTATATAAGGTTTGGCGATCTATTTCAAAACAAAAGTGTACGTGCTAATTCTTTTGAGGGGCGTTTCAGAGGCTAACTTGGCGTAGATTTCAATTCTCGCCAGAGTCGCTTGTTGTGAGCTTTGACAATCAGGTATTTCAATATGGTTATTTGTATTTTTGACACGGGCAGTTCTCCGTGGGCAAAGAATTTTTTGATTTTGATCGAAAATGCGGATTTCAACATCCACTTCTTCACTTGGTGTGTCGGCGTGAACAACGCTTGCGACAAACTGGTACTTCCATAGACCGCTTTCTTCGAAGGCCGTGGTGAGCTGAATATTCTCATAATAAATTGGTTTTTCATTATAGTACGGATAAATACTGCTCAAGTTTACTGAGGTTCCAGAGGAGCTCGTATGATTTGAACCAGAACAGTTCTGAAAAAACAAAACTGCAGAAAGGGCTAAGCCAAGAGCTACAAGAGGTAGAAGTTTTCTCATTTAGAGCTCCTCGTTGATGTATTTGACGAGATCATTCAACTGTGTTTCGTTGAAGAAATTATTAAATTTCGTCATGGCATCAATCACGTTATTGTTTTCGTCTCTGACCTTCCCAGCAAAAAGGTCTTTAAGTCTGGTGACAGTCGTTGTCTCGACCATTTTATTACTGGCCGTGTGGCAGCTTGCACAATTTGTATTGTATAAAATTTTACCTGGAGAGTCTGGATCTATAGGCTTATCGGGGTCGGGCGTCGAACTGAGAATCGCCAGTCGACGAATGCTAAAGTCGGGAGTTTTGAACACTTGCAATTGGCCTCGATCCCGAATGTTGACCGAGAAATGACTGGCGGTTTCTTCGGTGCAGAAAAAAAGAGCGATGTGGGTCCGATGTGGGTCGACCATCCCGTAACAGGGTTGTTGGGCCTCCACGGATTCGATGGACACGGGCTGGTCGTCGGAAGTTAATATTTGAAAGGGTAGAAATCTTTCTGTGACGAGAGCTTCTTTTTGATAAAGAGAAACAATCTTGTAAGGAGAGACGCCTTGCGCCTCAGCCTTCGGAGTTATAATGAGTGCGACAAGCAAGAGAAACATTAGAGCACCTGCCAGTGAGGACTTAAACAAAGAGTCAGAAAGACTTGTTGCCATTTTGCCAGAGTGTTTCCATCGGCATCCTGTCCGACAATGAGTAAGGAATCGGTCACTGCGCCAGGTGGAACTGGCTTAGCTATAAAAAAGAGGGAAAAAGCTTTATTGACAGTCGTGTTGTTGAGTTGTGGGGTTGCTGTTGACGCATTTGCATTGATTTTCTTAAACGCGGCCTGCAGCGTGTCTGTTCTTTTAGTGATATCGTGGCAAGCCTGCAAGCGCCAGCCCTCACGACGGATATTTAATCCCACGTTTGGTGCTGTTTGCAGCGCGAGCGGTGTACTGGTGTTACAAACCACTCCCGGAGTTCCATTTGTGGTGCAGTCCGCTTTTATCACGCGATCATAAATGGAGTTTGGAGCTCCAAAGTCTGCCGTGTTGTTTGATATGTAAGTGGTCACTATGTTTTTGGCAGTGGGACCAAAGACAGATAGTAAAATATTCGAGGTAAGAACTTTATTCGCATTCTGTGCAGAGACTTCTGATTTTTCAACTTTATCGAAAGGCTCAACAGGGTCATCGTCGTCGGGTAGTATCAAGCTACCTTGATTCATATTTCCGAAGCCTGAATGGGGCTGAGCGCAGTTTTGAAAAACAAAAAGGCTGCCGGCAAAGCTCAAAATGATGATTGAGAAAATCCATTTTTTAGCCAACATTTTTTTTCTCCTTCACTAACAATGAGAACTTTCCATTGTTATTTGAAACAAGGGACTGGCCTTTAGTTCCAATCTTGGGAATTTGCATAAATTCACAAACCGTACTCACCACATCATCGTTGATGATATGACGTGATTTACCATCGTTAAATTTGGTGGGGGCGCTTTTTCCCCAAGTACCAGGGTACAGGCCTTTTTCTTTGACGTCAGACGACTCTTTTTGAATATTGCCAACCAGGCCAGCACCTGTGGGTGCAATCATGCCGCTGATAAAAGAAGTGGAACCCGAGTTAAAACCGTGATCGCTTCCAGCCATATTTGCTTGCGGGGTGCGACTAAATTCTGAAGAAAAATGAAAGAGGGTTTTGTCGTACATATTTTTAGCTTGTAGAGCCTTGCGCAACTCCAACATACACGCGAGCATGCATCGGTAAAACGTGGTTGTAAATACGATGGAGGAAACGGCCCCGGCATAGTGTTGATCGCTTGGCATAGTGGCTCCACCTACATTGTTGAAGGTGGCTGTTCCTAAATCTAAAGTGAGCGACGACGTTATTTTTTCGCCGAGCGCAAACTCGCAAAATGCAAAGGCCGAGGCCATTTGCACGGGTACGCTGCCGGCCTCGTAAATAGTTCTAAAGTTGGAACCATTTAAAGTCTTGGAAGGAGCGGTTCCAAATACGGCACCTCCATCGGGTACGATGGACGTTAGCAATGATCTTTCACTGATCTCCGGAATTTCTAGCGCCGTCTCCTGGGTTAAGATTGCTTTGTACTTGTTAAAGATGGCTGTGTAGTTTGTTTGGTAGCTGGCTAAATTGCGCGCAAACATGTCATAGGTTTTATCGAGATTATCTTCAGCTCCGACAGATGGGTAGTTGTTAAGCTTTGCGAATTTATCCATCTCGGAGAGTGATTGTTTTATGGAGTAGTCGAGATCGTCTTTTTTGACCACTTTGTTCACGTTGAAAGGCGTTGTAATTCCAGGAATCGGGTTGGCTGAATTGACGGCGATTCCAGCTGCCGAGCCCACACCGCGAAAAACACTGGTTCCACGAGATGTGGTAAAACCAATGGAGGGCGTGGGTGCCGAAGATGCGTGACCGACAAGGCCTGAGATGCTGGCAGAGGTCGAAAACGGTCGCACGGTGCGCTCTTGATTGAGTGTGTGAGAATTAATTTCCATGTCGACGCCGCGAACCATGATCATTTCTTTAAGGAGAGAGGAGAAGTTTTCGCCAGCTGCCGATTTTAATCTCCACACCGGCGGTAAGAAAACATCATCGGCTCCAAACTTTTGTTTGTAACCTTTGTATACAGGAAGCCATAAGCTACCTGTCTGTTTGATTTCGGTGCCAAAACCACCCGGTATGAACTGAGCACTTTGATTCTCTGGGTTTAAAGGTTGATCAAAGTACCATCGCGGCGGTGCACCTGGTGTCATCAAGTTTACGTAGTTGTAGTCGTAGGTCGTGGTTCCGGCTGCCTGTGCATAGGCGTTTTGAAAGAGAATTTGCAGCAAGTTTTCAAGGCCATAAAAACCAGTTGTGGCCACGGAAAATTTACCAGCATCATTAAAAAATTTTCGGCGCGATTTGTTCTTTAAACTCATAATGAATCTCCAACAAGGGCAGGGTTTTTAGCTCTAAATGCATCGGATTTGATAACTTCACGAACCAGGTTGCGTAAACTCCAGGTGTTGCCAGAAGCGTCTTCACCCTTCTTGAGCGAAGCTCCTAAACTCACTATCTTTTGTCGATGAAAGAACGCAAAATTGTCCGAAGGATCAGCCGGCTTTTTTGTTTTTGAATCCAAGGTGATGGGATCCAGAGGAACAGTCACGCCGGTTAAAAAATTGTAGTATCTTTTGGCTGCGCACATGTAGATGTCGTCTTGACTCGCGACGGCCGCACCCAAGGCAGGAATTCCTCGAACTTTTACATTAACAACCTTGCCCGCATAGTTGCGGTAAACAAGGCGCCCGTCGGGCTGCCTGCGGTGATAGAGCGGGTCTTTGTCCACTGGTTCAGCAAGATCGTCTTTAACCGGAGTGTAGTGGTTAACTATTTCAAAATTCGTCGCTTGCAATCCCGCCGTTTGCAAATCTCTGTTAAACCCTGGAGGTAAACCTCGGTTGGAAATTACGTTTCGGCTGGCATGGGCAAAGTTATCAAGAGTGAGGTGACAAGCAACGCAAGTTGCAGATTTGCGAAACGAAATCTCGGATTTTTCAAAGCGTTTCAATTCCGCAGCAACAAGGGGGTCGGAATCTTTAAAAGTGGGAAGTTTTGAACACATAAAGTCGTAAAAAAAGTTGTTCGAATAGCGTCGGTGAACATAGAGTCCTCCGTCAGGCATGACGAGACTTTCGCGCGAGTTTAAAAAAGTGGTACTGCTTCCGAGGATTCCGCCACCAGGATGAACGTTAATATCATACTTTGTTGCTTCCAGTCGGCGCGAGGGAAGCTGGGCTTCCGAAATAGGTATTTCGGACTTCTGGGCAAAGGGAAGATCATAAACATACGATGGAGTGTTCTGAATACCGATGAGAGGTCCCAGGGAAACCCTTGTTCCTTTAATTTCGAAATAGTTTTTTAGTGGATCTGGCTCCTGTGCCGCCGTCTTCATAGGGCCCACAGCAAGAACTCGGTTGGTAAAGTTGATGTTGTTAATCATGTAGGTTTCAGGATTGGCGCTTTCGCGAACACCCCGCAAAGATTTGTCAGCGGTGACAACATATTTATAAGGTCGGTTCATAAATAAAGTGTCCGTCACGTAAAGGGCGGGTTCGTCATTATCGAGCAATGAAAAAACGGAACCATCGATATTTTGACTGTAGGGTACAGTCAACCAGCTGAGGTGGAACCGATGGAAGTTCTGAACGATAGCTTTCGAAATGGGGTCACTAGGATTTTTAAGGCGTCGATTGGAAGGATTAAACATGGCTGTGTCGAAAACACTCATGCACGCATCAACCGCGTTAATTTTGTTCTGTTGTACTTGTTTATAGAGATCTGATGTTGGATCTGGAGGATTGTCCGTGAGTTTGGCGAAGCATTTTGCAAAGTGCTCTATATTTGATAGGTATTGCACCTCTTCGGCATAGGTATTTTGCGTGCCTAACAAACCACAAGCTACGAGACCAAAAATGAAGATTTTTAACCCAGCGTACATGCTACATTCCCCCTGAGTATGACTTATCGGAATCTCATTTCAAGACCTTAGTAGAAACTGCAAAAACTTTGTTTTGTATCAATATGAAACACATTTTAGGCGTTTTGAACAAAACATTGATTTCGAAAAAACAGCTCAAGTGTTGTTTTTAACGAAGAACTTTTTGACGAAAAAAATTTTGCTAAAAACGAAGAACTTTCGGGCATTCATTATGAATCTGTTTTCGCGCTTTTCTAGAACGTTTTGTGATTTTGTTGCGAACTGCGTGGAGATTTTATTTTTTTTCTTCCATACTGGTTGAAAGAAAGAGGTGTGTGTATGGATGCACTCAAATTTAACAAAAAGTTTTTAGGACTATGTCTGTTTGCGGTTTCCGCCTGTTCCAATAGTGGTTCTGAAATAGATGCGGCAGCAAAGAGAGAGTTGCTATCAAATACTGTCATCTTAGCAAGCGTCAAGCAACAGTGCTTGCCGGCAGCTATTGTCGATGAAGAAGATCTCCCTCTTATTAGCCGTCAGGGCTACACGCTATCGCCAAACAATGAATACTGTTTGCCACCAATAGATACGGATGATGGCGATGACACTGTGTCGAATTGTATTCGTGAAATTTTTATCGATGATGCCGACCTTGCTTACTTGGCATCGCTGGGCTACGTGCCAGGCGCTAACGGTGACTATTGTTTAGTGATCGGTGGCGGAACATCGGGAGGTAGTACTTCCGGTGGAACGACAACGGGTGGTTCTACAACAGGTAGCGATACTGGTGGCAGTACATCGGCGGGTTCGACCTCTGGCAGTGATACTGGTGGTTCTACAACTGGTAGTGATACTGGTGGTAGCACGATCGGTGGCTCAACTTCGGGTGGGTCAACAACTGGTAGTGATACTGGTGGTAGCACGATCGGTGGCTCAACTTCGGGTGGCTCTACGACGGGTAGTGATACTGGTGGCAGTACATCGGCGGGTTCGACCTCTGGCAGTGATACTGGTGGGTCAACAACTGGTAGTGATACTGGTGGCAGCACGATCGGTGGTTCAACTTCGGGTGGGTCAACAACTGGTAGTGATACTGGTGGCAGCACGATAGGTGGTTCAACTTCTGGTGGTTCTACAACTGGTAGTGATACTGGTGGCAGCACGATCGGTGGTTCAACTTCTGGTGGCTCTACAACTGGCAGTGATACTGGTGGTAGCACGAGCGGTGGCTCGACCTCTGGTGGTTCTACGTCGGGTGGAACAACTTCTGGTGGATCTTCAACTGGTGGTTCTACGTCGGGTGGAGAATGTGTAAAAGGTAACAACGGCCACGGCAATGATCGTGACGGAAACGACGCTTCAAATCCTGGTCACTCCAACAACGGCGATGGAACCGACGACGATGGTATCCCGGGTCACGGACAATGCCCTCCCGTTGACGATTGCGAAATGAATTTAATTCCTGGACTGAATGCAGAAGTTAATTTTGCTAAGTGTAATCCATGGAATGTGCCGGTGGACAGAGTGTGTTCACGCATTCGTACAAGTAGCGGTCGTTTTAAACTTAAAGATCGTCTCGAGCTTGTGTTGAGAGTGGTTAAACGCGTAGAGACTGTTCAAGAAGTTGAAGTCTGTAAAACCAAAAAAACCAATTGGTGGGACTCTGATGACGACGATGATGATTCACACACGCACAAAAACGACTGCAAGCACGGCGATAAAAAGGTCCTGTGCAAGAAAGAAAAGAAAAAAGTTGTAACTATGATGCCAATTTGTGAATCGCGCAACACGCTGCAAATTAAAAACGACGTTATCGAGAAAAAACGCTTGGATCTTTCAAGTTGTGATATTTCGGGTCATAAAAAGTCGGACCTCTACGTAACACTGTTCTCACCAGTAGAAGGTGGTGATTTGCCAGTGAGCAGTAGCGAATATGATAATGTTCGTTTCTTTGCGAAGGACTCAGACAAGCGCGGAAAAGACGAGATCAGCTTTATCATGTATGGATCACGCGACATTCGTTATGCGAAGCTCACGGAGAAAATTCAGGTGATTACAGACGATAACCCTGATTTTAATTCAAAAGTGGACAAGAAGAAGTGTGATATGAAAGCGTCGCCTTTGATTGTACATGTGAATCCAAATCACGATCAGGCACGGTATGTGGAGTTGTCGTCCATCGACGAAGGTATTCAGTTTAATATTCTTGGCTTTAATGCGGAGCCACGAAAAAATGCGCCCCATCAGATCAGTTGGTTAAATACGGATCAGTATATGTTCCTTGTAAAACCAAATAAAAAAGGTCGTGTTGAAGGCGTTGATGAAATGTTTGGAGATAATACACGCGGACCAGACAAAGACTTCTCGGCTAACGGTTTCTTGGCACTTGCCAAGTTCGATAGCAATGAAGATGGTCTGATCAACAGCAAAGATGCGGTGTTTAAGTCTCTGCGTCTGTGGAAGGACAAAAACTTTGATGGAATTGGTACAGCCAACGAACTTGTTTCTCTTGATCAGATGAGTGTGAAGAATATCGATTTAAATTACGATCCAGGTTTTTATGAGCGAGACGCTCATGGTAACGAGACGGTTTATAAATCGGTCATTCAATATCAAGACGGTTCGTTGGATCTGATCTTCGATCTCTGGTTCAACTATAAGAAGTAATGTTATTCAGTTTTTTACGGGGATTTTTCGCGGCTGACTTTAAAAAAGTCAGCCGTTTTTTTTTGTTCTAAGCCCTCACTGTTTCAGAATGAGAAAAAAATCTAGCCTCAGCGATTTCAAATGGACGCCGATGATAATCCAGGGGTGTTTATGAATTTAAATCGATCGCAATTGAGTTGGTTTTTCGCAATCATCTTACTCACGCTCTCGGGGTGCGGAAACTCTTTGGACTCCGTTGTAGATTTAAACGAAAGAATGGTTCCTGTGGATTCGGACTCGGCAACCCTCGACAGCGAAGAGCCCGAAGTTGAAGCGCCATCTGCCGACGAGGAAAGCGGAGCCGCGGTTTCTGCTGATGGTCCTTTAGTGAGCCTGCGTGAACAAATTTTAGCTTCTTCTACCGTTCCGCAAATAGCGCTGGACAAGGCGTTTGCTTATTTTAATAAAAATCAAAGTGTGATCCGCAATAAAAAATATATAAGCATTTTTGATATTGGCCAGCACTCTGGTCAACGCCGCTTGTATTTAATCAATGTTGAGACAGGTGCTGTTCAGTCGATGCATGTTGCCCACGGAAGTGGATCGGATTCCAATCATGATGGCGTGGCCACCACATTTTCCAACACGAGCGGTTCGCATATGTCCTCCTTGGGATTTATGCTCACTGCCGAGACTTACAATGGAAAGCATGGAGAATCGTTGAAACTGGATGGACTTGAATCGCGAAACAGCAACGTGCGGGCACGGGCTATCGTGGTGCACGGTGCATCCTATGTGGATCCGAGTCTAAGCAAAATGGGTCGCAGCCAAGGGTGCCCGGCAGTGTCCTTGGCGAACATCAAAGATTTTATGGCCAAATCCAAAAACGGCTCTCTCTACTACATTTACCATGCGGCCCACGACTAATAAACTTAGGTCGCGTTGTGAGCTAGGAAATATTTGCCGATAGGCCTCTAACTGGAGGTTTATATGTTTTACGGACTTCTCTTGTTTTTGGTTTTTACTGGGTGTCAGCAAGCCTCACAAGCTCCTGCACAGGAAGAAAACCCATTAGCCATCGATGCTGCGGCCGAAGATGATCATGAACTCATTGACGAATTGCTTTTTGAAAAAGCAAGTTGTGTGCGAGCCACCAGTGCGCAAATTGCCACTGTCGATATGGGAAGTACTAAAAAGACAAGCTTTCTCAATGAGTGCGGTCGAGCGACGGCGGGATCACCCTGGTGCCAGCAGTTAGTTCGTCCCAACCCTAATAGCATTTCAACTTTCTATTGCACTTATGGCTCGCAACAAAAGCATTTGCTCATTCATCCCGACGAAAAAACTTGGAAGTATGCGTACCAAGCGGTTAATTTAATTGAGCGTCTCGAAGCCAATGGAGTGGATATCACCGAAATTTATAATTGGTGGAGACCCGAACCCTACAATAAAAACGTGGGTGGTGCCGCAGGACGACATCCCTATGGAACTTCGGTTGAT
>JANOYW010000045.1:0-7340 GCA_031429075.1 Bdellovibrionales bacterium
TTCTGATCAAATATATGCTGAGTCCGCTGCTAAAAAGCAAAAACTTCGATGGCTTGAGGTCATTCGCGGTACTTGTTTTACATTTATGGGAAAATTTAAGGAGGCTGAAATAGCGCTTAAATTCGCAAAAGAAGCCAGTCATACGAACTCTAAAGAAATCATCGACGCGCTCCTAGGAGAATTAAGCCACCTTTTGTACGTTGAAAACTTTCATTCTGCAGACTTGGTCGCCCAGAGAGCACAGAATTTAATCGACGAGAACTACGAAGATGTTGTCTATCCAAATATCGTTGTCACAACTTCTCAGCTTGTGATCGCGCTCCGACTGAAAGCCTCTCCCTCGATCATCAAGGCACTCATCAAAAAAGTTGAACTTCAATCAACGATGTTACCTGCAGACCAATTTTATGCAGATATCGCTAAAATTTATCTTGCCAAATCAAATGACGAAAGCACAGAAAAAATGTTTTCTCGCTTGAAAGATATCATGGGCTCTAAAGTTCCTGCGAGCTACAGAATCCAAAAAGCGCTCGATGATCGCTGGTAAGGAACCTCTCAACGAGATGTTTGACGGTCCCGCCTTGAATCGCTAGTATGAGCTAATGAAATTTATCTTTGTAAACGTGATTTTAACTTTTTTTCTTCTTGAATTAGTATCACGTTTTTTCCTTGTACCACTTTATGAAGACAAGATGAGGTCATTGGAATCTAAAGAGCTTATTTGGGGTGCCAAGCACCTCCCCTTAAAAGAGCAAAATAGAATTAAGCATGGCTACTTAGGGAAAGTTCCCCATCCTTTCTTTGGATTCTCGCATTTTGAATCAAGTTTTGAAACACCCGAGTTCTATAACAAAAACGAAAAGATTAAATATCGCGCCGCCATCTTCGGCGGCTCTGTCGCCGAGCAAATTGGCGATGCTAATAAAAAGACCGAAGCGCTCAATAAATTTATCCAGAGAAAATATAATCTTGTAAATAAAGATGTTGAGGTTGTTAATTTTGCGCTGAGTGGTTACCGCCAGCCACAGTCTTATTTTATTTCCGCGATCTATGGTCAGCACAATCAAATGGCAATCAATATCGAAGGTGTGAACGAGCTTGGCGATACCGTTTCTGACCTGCCGCCTTATTTCCCAATGGGCTTCATTTCCAATTTTTATTTTCGATCTCTTGAGGAGATGAGCAAAGTGCCCGAACTTCACGCCAGAGCAATTCAAGAAAGCTATCTAAGAAAAAAACTAGAAAGCGAAAAGATATTTTTTTCGTCAGAAAAATTGTATTATCTGGTCTCTCGATTTTTAAATTTATCTAAGATACAATCGACCTCTTTAACGGATGAGAAAGATCCCCAATATCGGTTCCACAAGGACGTAAATTGGAATCACTCCATGCTGAAAAAACTAGAATCGTGGCTCAAGTTCTCTTGTTTGCAGCAAAATGTGATGAAAAACTTTGGTACTGCAAACTATTTTGTTATTCAACCTGTTCCGCAGAATTTTAAGCCTCTGTCTATTGATGAAAAGAAAATCGTCGAGACGTCTCGTGAGGGTGAGTTGGAGATCGCGGAATTCATATCAAAGGTTGATTTTTCCCCCTTCAAGTCAACGGGACTCAACATCATCGATCTGAGAAAAGTATTTAGCTCTCATCCTGAAACCCTCTACATGGACTCTTGCTGTCATTTTAACGCTCAAGGGGACAATCTTTTTTTACAAGCCATCATAGATGAAATCGAAAAAATCATCCACCAGCCACCCAAAGAGTGTAATTTTCAAAAGCTTATAATGGCCCTCCGTCAGTAGCGATCACCCTATCAATGAAAAGCGTGCTCAAACTATAAGCATTATTTCATCCTGCAGCCGCTAACAGAAGAGCATCGAACTTGACAGTGTCTTGTAGCTTAGGCTCAGTATTAGCCGGGATGTCATTCGTAGAGGGAGACCCTTGAAAACCGTTTTTTTGTCTAGCATCTCATTTTCGGCCTACGATTATTTGCCCTACCCCGTTGGGGTTCTGATGAGCTATTGCAACAAAGATCCTGAGTTTATAAAGTCCTACGAGTTTCTACTTCCAGAATTCAGAAGCGATGCGCTGGAAAATCCTCAATTCCATCAGAATTTAAAAAAAGCAGACTTTCTTGGGCTCACCAACTGGGTTTGGAATCAGAGCTACAACGACAGAATTGCAAAAATCTACAAAGAATACCACCCTGACGGAGTCGTGCTTTATGGGGGAACAAATGTTCCTGAAGACCGCGAAATGGCTAAAAAATATGCGGAACAGAGGCCTTATGTGGATATTTTCTTTTGTGGTCCTTCCGAAGAATTTTTTAAAAAGTTTCTCCTCGAGTATCCAGAAAAAGGGTTAAAAAATGTCATCGGCACATTTACCCACCTCGAGTACAACGTGGTTCAGAATAAAAACCAGTACAAAGCCAATGGAATTCCCACCCCCTATACTGATGGCATTTTTGATGAGCTCATTGCGAAAGCCACTCGCCCACTTACAGCTATTTTTGAAACCAACCGAGGATGCCCTTACAGATGCAGCTTTTGCGACTGGGGAGGAGTGACGCGCAGTAAAATCGTGCGTGCCGATGTGCGGCAGGTAAAGGATACAATCGCCCACATCATGTCGAAAGAGAATGTGGCACAAATTGAAATCGCCGATGCCAATTTCGGAATTTTTGATGTCGACGTTGATTACATGGAATTCTTGGTTGAATGCCAAAAAAAGCGGAACAAAAAAATAAATCTGGTTTTTGGTGGCATGGCTAAAAATGGTAGCCCCCATGCTGAAAAAATCATGGAACTTATGTACGAAAACTTTGAAGCCTACCATGGGCGCAAATATGTAAAACTGAGTTTTCAAAGTCATGACAAAGAAGTGCTTCAGCTCGCACAACGTTCCAATATCAAAAATGAGAGGCTTTTTTCGCTTGCAAATAAATTTCAAGAGCGAGGCGTTATGGTGGATGCCGAAATGATCATAGGTCTTCCTGGAGAAACTCAGGAAAAATGGCTTCAAACCATTCAAACGAACATGAATTTAAAAGTGAATCATCAAAAAAGTTTTGTACTTTTTGTTGTTCCAAACACAGAGCTTGCTTCTCCCTCCTATCAAGCAAAGCATAAGATAAAGACAAAAAAGATTTTAGTTCCGCATGACCTTTATCAATTGCGCTCTGAAATCTATCATAACTCTCGTAAAACTGGCCCCATATTGACCAACTGTGATTTCACTGACCCTTCTCAATACCAAACCTTTGAATTCATTTACGAGTGTTTTAGCTATGACAGCGTAGAACTGTTGAAGATTTATGATGTTTGGTTTTGGTTCAACACACTTTACAATACAAAAATTATTCGCAATTGGATGCTCAATTCCTCTCTATCTGCATCGGAGCAATTTTTTCGCTTTATAGATTTGATTGAACAAGAGAAATTGCCTTTTTTTAAAAATCTTTTGCAGGAATTTCGTGCCGCAACTTGGAATACGTTAGCCAAACCGGAGCCCGTAACGATTGTGAAAGACTTGTTTTTGGCTAATTTTGTGGTGAAGTTTGGCTTTCGAGGAAATGAAGTGGTTAATATCTATGAAAACCAGGACGTCGCTAAAAGCGAGCTGAGTCTTATTTATCCTGACTTACAATTTAACCACTTTAAAGAAACAATGGACCTTAAAGATAAACTTAAACTTTATTTTGTCGCTGCCGACGTTACATGATTTAAAAGGAGCTCATTCCAGATGATTTACAAACCCTACATTGGAGTTACGTTAAACGATTTAGATCCAAATCAAATCGCCAGAGAAGTGGGAACACTGGGTGTCGTTCTTATCCGAAATAGTGGGGCGACACCGAAAGATTTTGCCGATTGGGCTTTGGGGTTTGGTTATCATTTGTCTCCAAACATCTGGTGCACGGATAAAGAATTCAGCAACGTATTCTGGCGTGTCACCAATCAGATCATAGACTCCATTCATCAAGGGTTGTCTGGAGACCATGAGCTCGATTGGCACTCCAATATTACCCCAGTATTGGATGGCGAGGAGCTGGTAGGGCTTTATGGACGCACACTTCCCTATGCAACGGAGACTTGGTTCTGCAATACGATCCCCTATTGGAATCAACTGGATGAATCGACTCAAAAAAGATACCGTGGATTGACGGTTGTCCTCGACCCCAATAGAGCTTTGGGAAGGGTCAACCCCGGCTGGTCTCTTAATGTTGCAGAAATTTACACAAAAACCATCATCGATGGCTTAGTTAAAAATCGAAAAACGCGTGAAATTTCTAAAGCAACAAATATGGATGACGAAAATCGCTCAAAATACAAACCGTCCCGCGGAATTTACGAGCAAGCTAAATTTGTTCCCAAACACCCTCTCCACACAGAAGGTTTGTTTTTTTCTCCCTATGAAATTCATGGGTTTTACGAAGGCGGCAAAAAGTGCGAAGACTCCGATGAAATCTACTGGAAAATTTTTAACGAAATGGTCGAAAGCGAAAAATACACCTACAAACATACTTGGCAACAAGGTGACATTCTCCTTATGGATCAACTGATCACAATTCATAAGCGTCCTCCAATATTAAAAAACCAGCCTCGCGAACTTTTACGAATCGCCTGTTGGTACAAATCTAACCTGCGAAAACATTTTGACTACGTCTTTTAATTTTCTAATCCAGTTTATTTTTTTTAAGAAGTGTCGCTAGAGATTCGTTGTGTGTATTGTAAAAATCAAAGTAAAAATGCATCGAAATTCGAGTGGGTGAAAGAACTCGCCCGCCATGGTGGTATTTTGTATTGTTTAAAAATAATAGATCCCCAGGGCCATACTGACATGTCGCCATTGGCTTATGAAAGTCTGAATCATTATAAACCTGCGTTTCAAAATCGCCAAGCAGAGGAATCACTCCCGCAACGGACCGGGATGCTCCCGGCGCATTAGTATCTTTGTGAATTTTTAAAATTTTAACGTCACGATAATTCCATATATAAAAATCCGGATAGATCTTATATTGAGCTGCCGCTTCCAATCTTTTCCTGACCTGCTCTGGCAAGGTAAGCAAACACCACACAGAACCTGGCGCCTGGCTTGGATCACAGTCCAGCCATTTTACCTTTTCGAGCATTGGAAAAATTTCTCGATTAAGATCCTCAACCAAATGAATAGGCAGCGAAACTTTATGGTACCAATCTTCAATCACAATCAGCCCAGCTTGTTTTTAATCGTCCATAGTCACGAAAAGGATCATCGATATTTGTAGCGTAAGTGCACACCGCCAGCCGATATCCCTGCAAGCACCGACCACTATGTGGTTTTTTATGGCCATTTTTAAGTGCCACGATTTGGCCGGGCCCATAAACATAGGAATCCAGTATTTCGCCGGTCTCTGGACAATGGCTAAAAATCTCGAATTTTCCAATGAGCACTGCCACAAGGCTCGCACCCCGCCCTAGTCCATCGCTGTGTTTGAGCAGCGGACTTCCATCTTGCCATTCCCATATACTTGATTGCCATTCTAAATTTAAAGGCGTTATTTCCTCGAGACGCTTTTTAAGAAGTGGGTGAGTTTCTGCAAACCACCACAATCCCGTCTTATGTTCAGGAGAATTACTTATTGTCCCTTGAGAGCCACATTGAATGCGCCGCGCCCACACAATGAGCTCATGAATATCAACCTTTAAAGGGAACGCCACCATCCAATTTTTTTCGGCAATCACTTCCATATTTTAACTCCAGAAATTTGTCATATCGAATGATGGATCTACAAACGCGACAGCGGCCAATCGATAACCATCCAGCGGACGTCCTCCATGATAGTAAGCCGTATTATTTAGAATAATATATTCGCCAGGGCCATAGATCACTTGATCAACAATTTTGCTCGTGTCTTCGCTGTCGAAAAGTCTGGTCTCAAAACTTCCAACAAGAGCAATAACAATTGCACTGGACAAACTTATATTAACATCAATGTGCGGTTCCAGTTCGTCACCCTCACCATACTCCCAAAGAGCAATTTTTGTATTCTTGGTATTCAAAGGTAAATGGTGTTTTTCGGCGATATGATTTAACAGGTTGATGATGTGAGGGTTTTGAATGTCGCCAGTGAGCCAGTCCCAATAGCGACTCTTTTTAGCTAAAACCGCATAATCTTTATGCGACATAAACGGCGTCAACTCCATTTTCTCACGGAAAAATGCAATCACCTCTTCAAGATTGTAGTCTAAGTTATATTTTTGACACCAATGATGAGTTTTTATATTTTGCATATCAAAAATATGGTCTCAAACGCTCTAATTCAAGTCAAGGGAACTACCCAAAGCACGTATGCCCTATCGTCCCGTTGCTAAATCTACGATACGATTTAGGACGAGAGACGACGATTGAGATTCCTTGTCGATGCAAAAGTAGCCAACACGCTCAAACTGGTAAGGCAGTTCTGACTTCATCTCCTTTAGACTCCACTCGAGACGCGCGGTCTTTACGATATTGAGGGAGTCTGGATTTAAATTATCTTTAAAGTCTTTTCCCTCTGGCACGTTTTCAGGATCTGCCACCTTAAACAGCCGACCATAGATGCGCACCTCGGCCGGGATAGACTTTGCCGCAGACACCCAGTGAATCACAGCCTTCACCTTGCGACCATCCGAGGTAGGTTTGCCACCCAGTGTGGCCACATCGTAGTCACAGCGCAACTCCGTCACCTTCCCTTGAGAATCTTTAATCACCTCTTTGCACTTGATCACGTAGGCATTTCGCAAACGCACTTCTCTGTCTTTGGCGAGTCGAAAAAAATCGGGTGTTGGGTTTTCCATAAAATCGGCACGATCGATAAAAATCTCGCGACTAAAAAACAGTTTGCGATGTCCCATCTCCGCTTTTTTTGGATGAACAGGGGATTCGATCACCTCTTCGCTGTTTTCGGGATAATTTTCTATGACAACTTTAATGGGATCGAGCACTGCCATGGCTCGATGAGCAACAGCATCTAAATCTTCGCGCACGCAGTTTTCCAAAATATCGTACTCGATAATGCTTTCAGCTTTAGATACACCAATCCGTTTTGCAAATAACTGAATGGATGCTGGGGTGTAGCCGCGGCGGCGCATTCCCGAAATGGTGGGCATTCGCGGATCGTCCCAGCCGTTGACCAACTTCTCTTTGACCAGTTGTAAAAGTTTGCGCTTACTCATCACCAAGTAAGTCATATTCATTCGCGCAAACTCATACTGCTTAGGTTCACCGGGGGTGGGTAAGTTTTCAATACACCAGTCGTAAAAAGGACGATGATCTTGAAACTCCAAAGTGCAAATAGAATGGGTGATTTTTTC
>JANOYW010000046.1:0-5607 GCA_031429075.1 Bdellovibrionales bacterium
ATTTTTAAAATCCAATGCTGGTTTTTAAATTCTGCAGACACATGATATCGCGATTCATAAATGACTACTTTTTGCAGGCCAGTGGAGAATTCTGCCGGACCTAAAAAGTAAAACTGCGGAGCTTTTACATCTTGCTCGAGTAAAACCCGCACCGCTTCGCCAAAGGCTGGACTCACGGCCATACTGATGAGTATCGAAAGAAGAATTCCCATGTACAAATTAGGCTAGCACGAACAAAAACGAGAAGACTCGCTTTATCTAAAAAGCCCGACCTTAATCGATACGACGACAGTCCATGGCTTGCTTGAGTAAAGACCACGCCGATTTTTTGAGTTCTGGATTTTGTGCCATATCTTGGAGCGATGAAACAACAAGATGTTTTTGTAAGCCACTCGTCTCTTGCCAGCCTTGCTCGTCGCCACCAAAGGCCACACGCACCTGTGTTTCATTGGAGATTGGTGGCGTTAAGTCTTGCAAGCTGAGTGCAAACTCGTGGGCTTTGAGGCCCATGGCTCCAGTGATCTTGCCAAACATCTCTCGGTAAGCTTGAAACTCGGCTGTTGTTAAAGAGCTCGTAAATACAATCCACGGCTGTGGGACAGCAGCTGATGGAGACAGGATGCCGGCTGTTACGGTTGGCGCGGAGGTCGGGATAACAAAGCTCTCGATCTCGTAAACTTGTGAGTAAAATTCAAAAGGGTTCATCGCCTTCTCCATGGAGACGGACACTAGCGGTTTTCTTCCTCGTGCTCAAGTCTAGAATACCCGCCTGCCGCTTAAGGTCTAAGGGAAAGCACCGACAAGGTACTAGCGAGGTACATATGTCAAAGACACCACTTACAGATACGACAAACGACGACATCAGCTGGGGCGACGACTTTGTTCAACAAGAGAGCGCTTGTTGTCTTTGTGGAAACAATCTTACGTTTGAACATGACTTTAACTTTTTAAAACAAACAGTCCTCGAGATCTCATCCTGCCCAAAATGCAAAATCGATCTCAAAACCCAAGAGCACAAACTCCACTAGGTACGGACACACTTTTTGGGACTTAAAGCGTTAGAATTTTTTGAATCTTCATTTCAAATATCACTGAAAAGCCTCGGACAGTCCTCGCCCCTGCGGGTCTGCGGAACTCGTTTTTAAGTAATATTTGAAATGAAGATTCAAAAAATTCTAACGCTTTAAGTCCCAAAAAGTGTGTGGGCACGGAGCGAGCTCTGCTTGCGAGCAGGCGCCGGAAGCGCCTTCCCCTTTGCAGTACCTAGAATTCAGCTTTGAGTAAAAAGCTGGGTGTGATTTGCCACAGCGTTGTGTCGGATGTGGCCGACAGTGTGGGGTTTGAGATCTCTGCGTGCTGGCCCTCGAAGGTGAGCCAACTGAAATCCACTTTGCCGCCTAAGCTGAGGGCTGGAATTAATTCTTTAAACAGCGAAATGTTCATGTTGAGTCCATACATCGACGACTCGTTAAATTCTCCGCCCACAGAAATGGGATAAAGAAACTGTGCGCTGGCATCGATGTTCCAATCTTTGGCTTTCATCGTCTCAAACGCCACTCCGGCAGCAGCCAACAGAACGTCGTTGCTGAACACGCGGTAGACGCCGACACCTGAGCGCTTCACAAACGGAATATCATGCCTGTGGAGGCCGCCTTTAAAGCCAAGTCGGTATTTTGCCGACTCCCAAGAAATAGGGAAATAGGAAAGATTGGTTCTTAACTCCGTCCACTCCATGTCTTCGTTTTGCAAAGTATAAGCGCCATCGGCTTCTGCACTTCCCGGACGATTCATAAAAGCTAAATCGACCTTCCACATTTCGTTCCAGCGATACTCTCCACCGATTTCCCAATACGGAAAGTCCAAACCACCAAAAGAACCTAAGCTATCTGTCGCAGCCGCACTGATTTCTTGCTCAAGAGTGGTGTAACTGAATCCTAAACTTCCCCAAACAATCACTTTGCCTGTGACCCAGGATTTCCATTCACCGCGATCATTGACAACCATACCGCGATCTTCGTCGCTGTCGTATTCAGAGAGAAATTCTTCAATTTTTTCGCCTTCTTCATCTTTGCGAACTTTAAAGCTTTCTTCCACAAATTTAAATTCATCCGCCGAACCGCGATCTGGAACTTCAAAACTAAAGCGATAAGGAACCCATTTACCACCCTTAAAAAGCTCTAAGGGAATTTCTACGGATACTGTGGGAAGATAAAGTTCGAAGGAAAAATAACCCGTATCGCTGGCAATCACCGGAAACTGCACGCGGTGTTTTTGCGGAATACGAGCCCATTTTACTTTTGTTTTGTTAAAAATCATTTTGACTTTGTTTTCGCGAACACGCAGCTGCGTTCCAGCTTTGGCTGTTCCCGAAAAGCGCAGCACTCGGCGGTTATCGCGAGAAAGTTTTTCGGGCACAACTTCGGGTTGATTCCATTGAAGGTTTTGAGCGTGCGATTGCGCTGTGGAAAACACAGCAAGAAAGATAAAACAAATAGCCGATAGAGAAAAACGTTGAAGCATGGACTCTCCCTTATTAATTAATCATCAACGGGAGAGTCCTGAGTGTCAACCTTGCTCCCAGAGGGAGCGGTAATCAGTCTTGCTTGCTCCCTCCGGGAGCAAGCACTAGCAATCAAACAACCATGTATCCGCCGCCAAATAGGATCAGCGAACAAAATACGATCATCAAAATGGTTTCTGGTAATTGCAACATTGTTTCCTCCTCAGCTCTTGCGAGCTACGAAACTCCTTGCAACCTAGAAACCAAACGAGTGTCCGATTCATTTGAGTTGATAAAGGCTGACGGCCCTAAATTGTCACTCTTTGCACCCATTCGAGGCCTTTTGCGCTCAGAGTGTCCTTTGGGTTCCGCTCTTCCTGTCGCAATCGCAACGCGATCAAAATGGCTCTGAAATGGGCTTCGAGATGGGCTCGGTGGGAGTTCATATCCGCCATTAAATAAGCAAGGTCCCGCAAAAAAAGATCGTCCGCGGAGTTGAGAAGTTTTTCACGAAGGATTGTCTCTTTCAGCTGCGAAAAAAAACTTCTTTGTTGCTCATGGGTTTCGTTATCTTTAAAAAAAAGATCCGCGTGCAATAAATCATGGAGCAAAAACTCGAAAGCATCTCTTTGCCCGTCGACAAGTTCACCTTGGGAGGCTTTTTGTAAATCCATGGTGACGATGCGTTTTCCCTGTGATTGATATTCCAGCATTTCAAACGGCGTGGGTATACGATCCCACAAAAGAAGATCGCACTCCTCCTGCCCCCACTTCCACAAAACGTCAAAAATGGCTTGCGGCAAAAGCCGGATGCGGTACTCCACCGCGACATCCTTTAAATAAGCTGTGGTTTTAAATTTATTAAAAAAACCAAAGTGATTTTTAAGTGAGTCGATGCGCACACTATCGTCCATTGGGGGGCCCATTGCGCGGCTCTCTACCGACTGCCCGGAGGGCATCATCCATTGGTCGCCCTTGCGCTGAAAAAGATAAATAAGTACAAAAACAAGCACTCGTTCCGAGGGCACCAGTTGCAGACTCTTTGTCATTTTTTGCAACTCTTCCAAAGATCGCGCAAGCTGCTTGGACTCTTCGCCTAAAGCGTTTGCCGGTATGAGATAGTTTTTAAAACGGCTTTTATGCTGAAGCATGGGAATGCATATTCTATGCATTCAACTGTTAGCGTCAAGGTGCTCAGCCGCAGCCGTCGACGTCGCTAAGATCCAATTGAAGTTCAATCTTGGCTCTAAAAATGATTTCGCGAGCATTTTTTGAAGGCATCAAACCTTTGCGAACGTCTTCATAGAGCTCTTGCTCAAGCTCTTGGCGTGTTTCTTTAACCAGCACATGCTCTGGCCAAAGATTTTCAAAAGCGTTATTTCCACCCACGGCGAGAGGCACGAAGTGATCCACGGTGTAGCGATGGCGGCATTTTTGCGGGATATTGTACTGTTTGTAGATTTTGTCTTTTTGCCACTGGGCCACTTTGCGTATGCAGTAGGGCATTTTTTCGGAGTAGCGGTACTCGTGAAAATCTTTATCTGCGTCGGAACATAATTCGCCCGGTGTTTTCTCCACATCCGGAGTCACTGGAATCGAATTCCCAACTGGTGTCGCGGCTGCGATTTGTTGGCTTAGAAACAGTAGAAAAAAAATGCTGATTGCAGATCTCATATTCCCCCCATTCAAAGACAATAAAACGTTACCAAAGTACGTATTTTTTACAATTGTGGATTCTGTCAGGATTTCGTTAAGATATTAAATAATAAGCATTTTTCGTAAATTTTGAGCTGAATCTGCCCGTTAAATAAGCAACCAGAAACCACTGGCGTTTCCCTTTGGCTCACTCAGTTAATGGATGCCGGGACTCGCTTGACGACTGCCACCGGGCATTCATATTAGGATCATCGAAGGAGGTTTTTATTATGTCGATGATTTTTACTTCGTTTTTGGTCTGGTCGTCCACTCTGCTCTTTGCCCAAAACACCACGGTCCTCGAAAATGAAAAACCCTGGCTCCTTCAAGACGAAAAAAACACCATCGATATTTTTAACAAAGCCGCCGACTTTGTGGTGTTTGTAAACACGACAACTAAAGTTCGCGATTTTTTTTCCATGGATGTTTTTGAAGTTCCTGCGGGTGCTGGGACGGGTTTTGTTTGGGATCAAAAAGGCCATATCGTAACAAATTACCACGTGGTTGAAGCTGCCACTTCCAATCAAGTGAAGGTCACACTTAAGGATGGCCGCTCCATCGACGCCAAAATTATCGGCACCGAGCCCCGTCGCGACATTGCTGTACTAAAACTCAAAGATACTAAAAACCTTCCCATTGGGTTTTCTGCCCAACTTGGGGATTCGGCAAAACTCCAGGTGGGACAAAAAACGGTGGCCATCGGCAATCCCTTCGAACTTTCCCACACGCTGACCACTGGAGTCGTTTCGGCCCTCGGACGAAGTGTGCCTTCACCGGCCCAGGGAATTATGAATCGCGAAATGATTCAGACCGACGCAGCCATCAATCCAGGAAACTCCGGTGGTCCGCTGATGGACAGCCGTGGATTTTTAATCGGCATGAACACCGCCATCTATTCACAGTCCGGAAGCTCGGCGGGAGTTGGCTTTGCGGTGCCCGTCAACACCATCCGCCGCGTGGTGGAGCAAATCGTCAAGTACGGCAAAGTTTCGCAGCCGGGGCTGGGGATAGAATATCTTCCCGAATTTTATTACCGCATGCTTGGCGTTCGGGGTTTTGAAGGAATTATTATTAAAAGTATTTTACCTCGCGGGGGAGCTGACAAAGCAGGTCTTCGCGGCATGAAGATTTCGGACAGCAATGCCGAACTCGGCGACGTGATAACAGCTGTTGATGGAAAGCCCGTTAAAGATGTCGATGACCTTTTTAGCATCTTGGAAAACAAGAATCCGGGTGACACGGTGAAGGTAGACTACCTTCGCAAAAAATCCAAACTTTCAACCAATGTAACCCTCAGTAACTTGCACGAGTAACGGTGCCAGGTCCTGTTTCTGGACTCAGCGCAAAAAAAAAGGCGTACTTTTAAAGTACGCCTTTTTTTTGCGCTGAGTCCAGAAACAGGACCTGGCACC
>JANOYW010000047.1:0-38304 GCA_031429075.1 Bdellovibrionales bacterium
TCCACAACCACTAGGCCGCCTTAACGCGCAATAGTCGTTACCAGATTTGGCATCTCAAGCACGCGATTCTTTCTTTGGCTTGATTGGCAGTATTCAGCCCATGCGGTCATTAGCTTTCGTCTCTTATCAAACAAATCACCCCGCCTGTAAGCTGCTTCGACCTTGTTTGGGATGGTATGAGCAAGGGCCTTTTCCACTACCTCATTCGCGAAATATGTGCGTTCCGCAGCCCAGTCCCTAAAAGTAGACCTAAAACCATGAGTGGTAACTCCGTGGCCTAGACGCCGGATAATCTGTAGCATCGCCATGTTCGATAGTGGTTTGAACTTCTTTTTGCCAGGGAAAACAAATTCATTAAACGCCCGTGTTTCCAAGTGCTTCAAAATTTCAATAGATCTGTCCGATAGTGGGACCTTGTGGGCTTCTCCAGCTTTCATGCGCTCCGCAGGAATCAGCCAGTATCGATCCGCTAAGTTGAATTCTTCCCATTTTGCGTTTAAAGCCTCGCTCGTTCGCGTTGCCGTTAAGATTGTGAACTCTAGAGCCAAACTCGACACGCTGTCAATTTTCCGAAGCGATACCATAAAATCCGAGAGGTCTTCAAATGAAAGTGCGCTATGGTGCTTAACCTTCCTGACCTTTTTTCTTTGAGCTAAAAGATTGTCTAAATGCCCTCTCCATCGTGCAGGATTATCCCCTGTCCTATATTTTTTCACCGTAGCCCAACCAATGATTCTTTCAACTCTCCCTCTTATCCGGTCGGCGGTTTCATTCTTTGAAGTCCAAATCGGCTCCAACACCCTCATGACGAGAGATGTGTCTACGTCTTGTATCGAAACGTTCCCAAACACTGGGGAAACAAAAGTCTTAAGAGTATTTTCCCACTGAGATATGTGCTTTATATTTGTCCAACCGCTTTTGTGGGCAGCGATATACTGACTCGCACACTCATCGAATGTGATAAGCTTGGCCTCGTCAAACCTTTGTGCTTGTTCAATTTGGTTCTTCCGCACAAGAGGATTCACGCCATCGGACAAAGTTTTACGCAAGGCTAAGGTTTTTGCTCGTGCCTCCGCAAGCGTCACAACGCTATACGACCCCAGCCCCATCCATGTGGTTTTTTTGTTCATTGAATATCGAAACACCCATGACTTCGCACCTGACCTAGAAATTTGCAAATACAGACCCTCGCCAATCGGGTACTTACCTTTTTTCATTAATCTCGCAACTTCCAGTGCGCTTATTTTTTTCGATTGCCTTGCCATTTTGGTCCCTTCAGTTTTCCTATCCACAACTCTACCCACAAGTGATAGCCGTATTTAGGCGAACCATAATGTGCACAGAAAAACATCGGTGTAAAATAGTTCGAATGATTTCGCGGTGATACAAAGAAGAAATGTTCAATGGTGAACGACTATGAACAGTATATGGGAGGAGCCTTTCTCCGCCAAATAAAAAAGGACTCTTTGAGTCCTTTTTTTATTTGTGGATTGATGGCCGATTCAAACCACAACGCCGCGGTTCGAAAATAATAGCAGGATGCTATTATTTAGCGACCAAAGGACGCCCGAAGGGTCGAGGGCAGGAGCCCGAGACAATCCGCCTTTCTCCGCCAATAAAATTACTGACCGCTGCTTGAAATATAAACCTCGTTTTGTTGAAAACTTCGCACGCTAAAATATTTAACTTTTTCACTGCTCTTCTTCTTACTTATCAAGTGCTCCACACCGCAAATCCTGAGAGTAAAGCGTCTCGCTCTAATTTCGTCCATTCTTCTCGATCAAATTTAAATCTAAGTTTCAAAAAATCTCCCCATCACTATTAACGAGAGTTTTTGAACAAGAATTTTTGTATCCATAAAATAGTTTGGATAGCTCAATTCGAGTTTCTTAAGATCTTCAGTATTTACCAAAACAACATTTATTTGTGTATCTTCAAAATGTTTTCGTTCAAAACTCAGGTATGCTTGGGCCGCAGCCTCAAACTGACTTACTCCGTAAGTTTCTAATGAAATAGTATTTTCTCTAGAGTTTAAGACAATTAAACTATAGTGCCCAGCTCTACCCTTAGGCATACTTTTTGAGATTATTTTATAAGCTGCGGTGTACACGTTTAGATTTTCGATGACTTGCAGTTCTTGAATTTCTTTCTGTACTCTTGTTACAAGCTCTAATTTCGAAAGTTCCTTGTGTATCTTTAGCGGTGATTTACTTTCTTTTATTGCGAATACTGAACTTAATAACGAAAAAAAATCCAACCATTTTTTATTGCCATGGCCAGATTTAAAAGAGCTATTTTGTAATGTACCAAAAACCTCAACGCCTGTAGCCCAAATATGTTGTAGTTGAGAGCGCAGTTGGATTTCTAAAAATAAATTAGGAGTTTTTGCCAATTTGTATACAAGGTGAATACTTCTGTATCCATCTTTTTTTGGTATTTCAATGTAGTCATCTTGTGAAAATAGTGAATGTTTAGACTTTGATTTTTTATACAAATCTAGAAGCTTATAAACATCCTCAGTAGTGTCTAAAATGGCTCTTAGGCCTCCGATATCCTGCATAGCTGATAGTCGCATTGTTTTATGATTTGAAAGCTTTAGGAGTATTGAGGGAGTCCTCTTTAGTCTTTGCGCAACAACGGCACTATCACTGATTTTCTGAATTCTTTGTTTGAGAACTTTTGCAAAAGTGTCGAGTGGCATTGCGTGGTATGTTCTCCAACTCGAGAGGACATCTAAAGCCTTAGTAATCTCTTTGGCTGTACTGGCTTTATTCTTTAACACCTCACCGGCTCGATCAATGCTGGTTTTACTGTGCTTTAACTCTGTGGACTTCATAAAAATACCATTTTTTACAAGTTTAAATCTGTAACTTATTGATATTACTACAGTATAATTTTACATAAATCCATCTATTATCTTAAAAAATCGTATTTTTTTGGAGTTTAAAACTGTAAGTTATTGATTTTATTTGATTCATTCCTTTAGATCGAGGCTAGCCTTATCTTTCAAAGATACTCCTCCTGTACGTTGAATACCAACTGAAGGCATTCAGTTATAAAGTCATCCACTTGTGCCCGCCCCGTCCCTTGTCTACGTTTTTAAACAAAAAAAGTTTATTCAACTAGACCTTTGCTATTCGAGGATTGAGTCCAGAGAGCGCATCGGTACAAAATCAGGTGAAACCTAACCGTTAATCGGGGAGCGCCGGATGATTTACCAATTTCAAAAATGCGTTGATAGAGCGTGGTCAATTTTAACTTTTTTGGCAGTCGCCTCACTCCTCGTTGGATGTAGCCCGAGCTCTTCTACGCCGGCCACATCGCTTAACGGATTCCAAACGGTGACCTCGTTTGGGACGTATTCGGTCGCTCCCAAGGGCCTTACAGCAAGTGCTGTGCAAAGCGATGACAAACTTGTCGTCGTTGGTTACGGCACGGCCGCAGTAGAATCTGGGAGTACCGCCGACGCACTGATGATGGCCCGTTACACACCCGCCGGGTCATTGGATACATCTTTCGGCACCAACGGTGTGGTAGCTCTTCGCTTTACCTCAATCACTGCACGAGCCGAAGCCGTGAAAATTCTCTCTAACGGTAAACTTTTGGTAGCTGGCCAGGATGCAACGGGTACCGCATTTGTCGCTAAGTTTAACTCTGATGGTTCGCCCGATACAACCTTTGGTACCGAGGGTGCGGCATTTTACACTTCTACTCTTGGCGGGACTTCAGTAAAGATCAATGATCTCGACACGCAGTCTGATGGTAAAATTGTTCTTGTTGGTTATGCCACGGATGGTGTTGCGCAAAAGTATTTCTACATACTGCGATTTACAGCCGCTGGTGCCATCGATGTCACTTTCGATACAGATGGCATTGCGACTTACACGGTTGCAGGTGGCGCCGTGGATTGGATCGCTAATGAGGTGGCAATTCAAAGTGACGACAAAATTGTCGTCGCCGGTGAAAGAGCTGATTTTACAGCCATCGGGGTAATTAGACTGGCGGCTTCTAACGGAGCCCTTGATACGACGTTTGATGGTGACGGAAAACAAACCAATGCGACGTTCGTTCGCGCGCGTGGGATGTCCATCCTCTCGACGGGTGAGATTGTCATTGCCGGTGACGACAATACGAACTTGGGACTTATTCGGTTTACCGCCATCGGCGCTCTCGACACGTCCGTGGCGGGAGGTTATGCAAACACTGGTTATGCTTTGGCTCCGGCTTCGGCTGGGGTTACAGCGTATGCTATGACTGTTCTCGGCGACGGTTCGGCACTCGTCGCCGGAACACCTAATGGAAATTTCGGGCTTGCGAAATTTGCTGCCGACGGGAGCATGGTTGCCGCATTTAACGGCGACGCAAACGCCGACGGAGTGATCGAAGGACCGGTCACTGGTGTTGCCGGGATTTCCGATGATGAGAGTTTGGGAGGCCTCTCAGTACTTTCGAACGGAAAAATTTTTGTTGCAGGTGCTGTTGATACAAGTGGAGGACAATGGGCAATGGCGTTGTACACGGCGGTGGGTGCGCTCGATACCACGTTTGATAGTGATGGCTACACCACATATGCAACGTCCTTCATTCTCACGGGCAGCAGTGAAGACGAGGGCCGCGCACTCGCTGTGCAAGGTGAAAAAACCATCGTTGTCGGCACAACTTATATTCACACCTCAGCGGACATGGATTTTCTCGTCGCGCGCTACACCCAGGCAGGCGCTCTTGATACGACCTTCGGAACTGCTGGAAAAACTATTATCGACTTCGGGGACGACGATTTTGCCTATTCAGTCGCCGTGGACTCGACAGATCGAATTATTGTTGTCGGCTATTCGGACACTTTTGTCGGAGGTGTTATTTCGGTCGCGCGATTAACCGAGGACGGTGTCCTTGATACCACATTTGATGGCGACGGCATAGCCACCTACACACTTGCCGGAGGCGACTCCTACGGCATGGCGGTCGCTATCGATTCATCGGGGCGAATTCTCATCGCGGGTTACGATCCGGACGGCGGAGGATTATATTCCTGGGTGGCTGTACGTCTCACTTCAGCCGGTGCCTTGGATACAACTTTTGCCGGCGATGGTACACGTGAAATTGATTTTGGAAATGCTGACATGGCATATCCTAAAGCTATTGCGATCCAAGACGACGGAAAAATTGTCATCGTCGGGAATGCCGGGCCCCCGACTTTTGCGGTATTTGCAGTCGTGCGACTTCTCGCCACTGGAGCCTCCGATACAACATTTAGTACAGACGGGATTGTCACAACGGACGTGGGAGCCGGCCTCGAATCCACAGCTCTGTCCGTAACTCTGCAAGCTGACGGAAAAATTGTGGTGGGCGGATCAACAACTGCGGCAGGCCACGATAATTATTTTGTCGTCGCTAGGTACACAAGCGTTGGTGTGTTAGACGCAAGCTTTAGTTCCGACGGCATTGTAGTCACTCTGCTCGGAAACGCGGCTTGGTTGGGATATTATCACGGCGGTGCCAGTGGCATTGGGCTGGATTCAACAAATAGAATTATTGCTGCTGGTTACTCGCTGGATTCGGGGTCTACGGTGGTCACTGTAGCCCGTTATACGGCAGCGGGCGTGCTTGACACGAGCTTTGCCGACTCAGGAATTTCACGCACTGTCGTCGGCTCCTCAACCCTTTCTCTTTCGAACGGTATGATCGTCGAAGCGGGAGGCAACATCCTCCTCGCTGGAACCGTGTGGTCTTATTACGCGGACGGCGGCTACGGCTCTTTCGGTTCTGACGTTTTATTAAAAAGGATTGAGCCGTAATCAACCATTTCTGTATGCAAACCGCCGCCAACTCACCAACCAGCCTTGCATCGGATCAGTGTTTCGTCTTGGAGTGCCAATTCCAACAATAGCTCCCGATAGACCTCCGAAAAAAACGAAAAACAGAGGAATTAGGAAAAGTATAAACCAAAATTGATTACTTAACTCGTAGTTCATATTTAAATACACAGATGCAATTATGCCCGCAAACAAAGCGACCGACGAGCCAATGATTGCGAATGGAAATGCCATTGAATTGGTCTCTCCATTGACCCATATAGCAGATGGAGGTGCATTATTTTTACCAACAAGCGTGCTCGCCGCTTTTTCTTTTATTGATTTTTGATTCATGTGAAATTCTCCGGTTAAATGTAATTTTAAATATTATCATTTAACCGGTAACCAATCTTGAAGCATTGAACTCAAGATTGTGCTGAAACACACACACTTAATCACTAATTCTGTGAGAGCCCTTTCAACAATACTGCAACCCACTGCTTGGTCTGAGCTATCTTTGGATAAACTTCCTGAGCTTGGCTTGCACTCAAGATATTTTTTTCGACGAGCCCCGCAATCAAAGCATTGGCTCTCTCCGCTTCGTTCTCTTTTGCAAACTCTTGGGCGATTAACAAGGCCACGCCTATAGATTGCTCCGAAGATTTTAAAATATTTTTTGCAAAAGCATCAAGAAACGAAATATCCGGAGCGATAAGGCCTTGTTGGCGCAGATCACGGTAAAGCTCGAGAGTTTTTATATCCAGTTGCAGCTTGTCGGCTTTTTCCCACGAACCTTGCTTAGTTATTAGCTCGCTTAAACGTGAGCAGACAAATTGTCGGCGTATATTCACAGGTGGCTCACATGCTTGCAATTTTTCTGGGGTTTGGTTTTTAAAATGGGAAAGTCCTTTTTGTATTTGCTCACCTGTGTTTTTTCGAGCAAAACGTGAAATTTCTGGGGACAGTAAATTTTCTAAATCCACTTTCGATTCCGTAAAGAAGGCAATGGCGGCTCGATAGGACAAAGAAGGGTTATGGGAGTCGTGCGGAGCCACTGTCAGGACGGCACCTAAAATGCGTAATTCTGTTTCTGTATAAAGCAACAATAAATCCAATTGCTCTGGTTGGTGCAATCCAGCCAGCTTATGACGGCGCTGTAGGAGCTCTTCGTTCCAACGCTCTTGGTTGGGCGTTGCACGAAATGGCGTCATCGAAGCCATGATCGCCACATCGCCGGGACCAATTTTGTAAAACTTTAAATAAGGAAACGCGCGGGAAATATTTTGAAAAATGGGACCAAGGACTGTTTGGTCGATACTGTACGTGTGAATCCACTGTATAAATATTCCAGTTTGAGTCAGACCTTGCTTTGCTTTTTCGTAAAATTCTGGAGTGTAGAGATTTTCAACACCGCTCACCCAAGGATTGCTGGGCTCGGAAACAATCACATCAAACTTTTTTTTGCTTTTGGAAAAAAATCGAAAGGCATCTGAGTCTACAAAAGAGGCTTTCGGATTTGTTGAAAGGTTCTCGGTGAAAGGGTCAAACAATGGCATTGCTTCAATAACATTCGACGATATTTCAAGCACTGTGACGTCTGTCACATCTTTTGCCGCAGCCAAGACTCCAGCAGACATTCCTGTCCCTAGGCCAACAACGGCAGCAGAGATTTTGTCTGAAGTGGAAAAAAGGTATGGCAAGGTGCTCAAAAGATTCATCGTTGAGTGATCACCAAAAGTATTTCCGTCGGACTTACCGTTGACCAAAATCGAAAGCGAACGGGTTTCGTTAGACAAAGGATCAGAATGGGCCTCTTCGCTCACCGTAACGGTGGTGTTAGGACCATCTTTAAAATAGATAATTTTAGCTTTCTTATTGATGTCTGGAAGATTCAGAAGGCCGGCAAAATTAAAGTAGGTCACGCGGTGATTTCGGAAAAGTCCGATCTGGTGGTTGTAACGTTCCCAAAATGGCAATAGTAAAACCAACAGGGTCAAAATGCCCGTGCCGAGAAGGTAAAAGTACTTCTTTTCTTTAAAGAGAAGAATTGCAAAAAGAGCTGCAAACATTACGACCACAAGTTTAAAAAGAATATCGATGTTTAACCAATACAAAAGATAATAACCAATAAGAATCGCGCCCAACAAAGTTCCAAGGGCATTGGTAAAGTAAATGCGACCACAGATTTTTCCGTAGTTTTTGGGATCCTTAGGTATGAGCGAATAGCCAATCGGCAACAAACGACCTAAAGGAATTAAAAAAGGCAGAGTTAAAAGTGCAAAAAGAAAACTCACCGCGATAAAAAAAATTGTGAAATTGGTGGGAATCGACACCAAACTCACGCGCACGTTGTTGATCCAATAGGGCCAATACGGTACGGAAAGATAAACCACTCCCAGATATCCAAGAAGAAAGAGCATTTCGTTAAACATTCGCTCAAGTGTGAAAGATTTTCGATACAGAGATAAACTCCCTATGGCTAAGCCAAGGACAAAGACTCCCACAACCAAAGGGAAGACATAAAAACCAGAACCCACGGTTAAGCTCATCAAACGGATACATAGTATTTCTAAACTGATAGTCATACATCCAGTGACCAGGACCAGACTGTAAATATCAAAGGAGCTAAACCGCGTGCTTATGGATTCTATGGGTCCCTTTTCTTGGGAACTTCCCTTCAGCTGATTAAGACCCAGAGCAACTCCGGTGATCACATTAATGACCCCTCCTAGCAAAAGACTCATTGGGAGGCCTAACCAAGGAAGCAGTAGAAAGCCTCCGATAAAAACTCCAAGCACAGCACCCAAGGTGTTTATGCCATAGACTTGCGCGTGGACAGAGCTGACCTCGTTGGAGCTTTCGGGGAGGACTGCTGTGAGCAAGGGCACTGTGGCGCCCATCAGGAACGTTGGCAAAAATAAAGCTAAACAAGTGATCAGAATATCAAAGAGCAAATGACTGGGTCCGCCGTGAGCTATTTTCTCAAGAATGCTGTAGTACAGCGGGAAAACGATGGCGTAGGCTCCGATGGCCAGTTCAATGTACCCATAAATCTTTAAAAGTTTTTTTCGATCCGAAATCCTTTCGGAAACTTTACCCCAAAATTGATAGCCAGTAGCTAAACCCAACAGAAAAATAGCCACAACAAGACTTACAGAGCGCGCTTCGCTGCCAATTAAGTAAGAAAGATATTTTTGCCAAACCACTTGAAAAATAAGACCTGTGGCGCCCGTTAAGAAAATGCAAAGGTAGATAATGTTTTTGTAAATCATGCCCCTTATCGTCTACAAAAAGCTCTTAGTATGCAACCATAGCCATTGACATTGAGAGCCATAGCCTCCTCTTCACCGCCTGATTTTTCGCTGTGAAAAATAAGTTTTTGAGATTACTCTATAGCTTATGGACAATCTCACACACTCGCTGTTCGGCGCCGCAATTGCTGAAGTCTATGTAGAAAACAAGTTTAAAAATTCAGCTTTTCGTCCGCATAAAAATATTTTTTATTTTTTCTCAATTTTCGCAAACAGCTGCCCTGATTTAGATCTGTTTTTTGGTCTTATAGATAATTCCTCAATCGGCTACATGCTCAATCACCGGGGGTGGACTCACACGGTGGCCGGCACCATTCCGCAAATATTCCTGCTCATGGGTGCTGCATGGATGTGGCTGAGGTTTATGCGGCAAGACCTTATGATTTATTTTAAAGACATAGTTTTGCTTTTATTTTTTGGCCTGCAGGCGCATATGCTTCTAGATTTTTTTAATAGCTACGGTGTGCATCCCTGGTCGCCACTGGATAACACCTGGTATTACCTGGACTCCATTTTTATAATCGAGCCTCTTTTATGGTTCGCCCTTATTAGTATTTGGTTGCCACCATGGAAGTGGCGATTGGCTCTTTTAATCCCACCGTTAGCAGCCTATGCCTTTGGCTGGTGGAATGAGTTTGTATCCACGGCCGTAGCACTCGCTGCCGTTGTGTTTGCAAGTTTTGCTTTCAATCTCCAGCGGTATTTACTAAAAGTGCATCGCGGAGCCATGGGTCTGTTTTTATTTTTTGCTGTTGTTTTAACGTTTTGGGGGAGCCAGCATTGGGCCCGTCTGCGGATTATGGATGAACTCAGCAAAAATACATCACAAAAAACATTGGATTTGGTTCTCTTCTCCTTACCCTCAAACCCTACTTGTTGGTTTTTTTTAGCGCCACAGGTGTTGGAAACTCAGTACAGTGTCACGCATGGCTCCATCTCCCTGTTTGGTAACTCGCGGGACTGCAAGTCGTGGCCCCGCAAGAACGAGGAGCAACCATCAAACGCTCAACAGAGTTCACTTGGGGAGCTTTGGATTCGTCAGCGTTGGCAGGCAACACTTACCGACTTGCAGCCACTCCTTGAGCGTTGTGATGTGCAAGCGTGGTTGCAGTTTGCTCGAGTGCCCTTTTGGGAGAATTCGGTTTTGAATGATTTGCGCTTTTCTACTCGAAACGGAAATAACATGACTACCCACGATCTCAACAAGTGGCCACAACCGGTTTGCCCGGTATTAAAGGTACCCTGGCAACCGCCTCGTCAGGATCTCATCGATCTAGTGAACGCGATCCCTCGTTAAGACATCTTTTAAAAACTGAACTCTCGCTACAGACGACTTCATCTCGAGAACTTTTTGTAAAATATCTGGATCGCAGCCTACGAGAGAATAAATTTTAAAGCTGTATTCTAAAAATGATTGAGCTTCCCACTCACTGCTATTTAGAAGGGTTTTTAGCTCTTGAGCAGACTCGTCGGTTATATTTAATAGCGCCTGATCAAGCTGACTTCGTAAAGAGGCGTCACTTATTTCATTTTCATCGTTGAAAGGTTCGCATAAAACAACCTTGTAAGGTATTTGCTGAACCTCTTCGAGGATCTGGTACCGAGAGTCCATGGTGATTTCAATCATCAATCGGCCGTCAGGCAGGGTTTCTTTTATTTCTGCATAGCCTGCAGAAAAAATGGGATGAGCCGAATAGGTCTTTTGATTGCTATTGAGAACTTCTTCGAGCGGAGCACCTGGTGGCGTTTTTGCTTCGGCAATCACTCGTTGGGTGTGGGCCACACCAATACGACGATGGGCTTCGATGGAATCTTTGATCATTTTGCGGTAGCGGGGTTCAAAAACATGCAGTGACGTTTTACTAAAAGGTAGTGAAACGCTTCCGGGAATGGGAAATAGAGAAATTTCGATTTTGTTCATGAAAAGGAGATTGCAAAAAGATCAAAAAAGAGTCAATAAATAGATCCGATGAGTTGGAAACTTTTGTTCAAAATAACCACGTTATTGATTGCCTTAAGCGCCACTGTCGTTTCTATCTATCTTTTAAACACCGGACACACAAAAGATTTTTTAAACAGCCTTGGTTTTACAAGCTCTGGCGAAACACTTCATTGGTGTTCGGATCGCCTTTTGAAGGCTGAGGGTTTGAATACGAAATGGTCCTTGCAAGAAATAGATCGTCAGTGGATTTTACGCAACGAACAGGGTCGAGACCTGGTCGTCGATTATCTTGATGTTGAAAAATGGCTCGCTAAGTATTGCATGCTTGAGATTCAACCCTATCCTCGAGAAAAAATCCTAAGCACTCCATTGTCGCCTTTTTTAAAATTGATGTTTAAAGATAATAAACAGGTTTTAATTTACCAAAAAGATATGCAAGTATTTCAAATGAACGAGCATACCTTTGAGTCCAAGGACCTCAAAGAAGGTTTGCTGGCACTCCAGCAGCTTTTTGGTCTTTCAAATTAACGACCAAATTAATAACAAATTTTTCGCGCTAATTTTGTAAAGAGTGATGTTTGCGAAAGCTCTTTGACCACTTCGTTTTTCTGATGAGTTTTGATATTTTGGATGCGTGATTCGGTCACGGGATGACTGCTCGTAAGCCAAAGTGCACGTTGAAATTTTTCCTGTGGATGATTTTTGATGTTTTCAAAAAACTCTTCTGAGCCCTGAACACTGCCGTAAATCTTCTTCATGACTGTTAACGCGTAGAGGTCGGCAGCGGCTTCTTGCTCGCGACTGTAGGCCGAGGTAAAGAGTTTTTCGAAAAGTCCCCACACAGCCACGGTGTCCATGGGAATCACCCAGGACAGTACAATTTGTAAAAACCCCATACTCAAGCTGCGCATATGGTGACGCTGCACTAAGTGCCCCATCTCATGTGCAAGAACGAAGGCCATTCCCTCTTCGGTTTTGATTTCTTCTAATAACCCTTTGTTGATAACAATTCCTCCACCGGGAAGAGCAAAAGCGTTGGGTGTACCGTCACAAGCAATGGTTACCTTAATGTCGTAGGTTTGTTGTTGGGCTGTTAGTTTACTCACGAAGGATTGCATGCCTTCATCACGAATATCATGGCCCTTCATACTTTTTGAAATCCATGAAAAATAATTGCTTTCGGTCTTGGGACTCACTCTTGTGGCTGCGAGCTGGATGACAAAAACACTTCCTGACAAAAGCAAAACAAGAATGATCAACGCCGCAGCAAACAGCGCCACCATATCTGTGATTCGCTCTGTGGGCTGAACATTAACTTCGCTATCAACTTCTTTTGGAATAAACGGCGTTGCCATACACCATGACCTCAACACCCATCTGATCCAGGGCCATTGTTTCGATACGTAGACCGACAATCTCATCGGCTCCCAGCTTTTTGGTCTTTTCTTTTAAGCGAAGGATCGCCTCTCGGCGCGCACGATCCATGAGGGTTTCCTGACTATTCAGTGCTCCACCAATCATGGATTTGAGCGAAGAAGCCACCGTTTTAAAATAATCACCGGCGATCACCACCGACGCTGTAACGAGCTCCACTTTTTCGACTGATTTAGCGTCTAAAATTTTATCTGGACGAACCGGCATGTATAAAAGTTCTTTTTCCCGCAGCTTGATGGACTCGAAATGC
This sequence comes from Bdellovibrionales bacterium, assembly GCA_031429075.1. Lineage (GTDB taxonomy): Bacteria > Bdellovibrionota > Bdellovibrionia > Bdellovibrionales > JAGQZY01 > JANPLN01. The sequence goes on from JANOYW010000047.1 coordinate 12,730, forward strand.
TTTTGCTCCCGGGCCGAACCAACAAAGTAGCCAACCCCTAACAAGATCGCACCCAGTGCTAACTCAAACATCTTTGCTCACGCGCACCGCTGTTCCGTAGGCGAAAACCTCGGCAGCTCCCTGGGCCACATCACTGGTGGCAAAGCGAATTCCCAAAACTGCATTTGCACCTACTTTGGTGGCCTGTGCCTTCAGGCGCTCCAACGACTGCTCGCGAGTTTCTTCCATGAGCTCCGTATATCCGTGGAGTTCTCCGCCCACGATATTTTTTAAACCGGCAAAAAAATCTTTTCCGATGTGTTTTGCGCGAACCGTACTTCCACTCACAATCCCATAGTGTTCGGTGACTTTATGGCCCGGCAGATATTCAAGTGTCGTGAGCGTCATTTAGGTTCTCCTTGGTTTTGCGATTATCAATCCGCCAGCCGCCCATATAAAAAGAAAGCCAACGAGTTTCAATGGTGTCATAACTTCGGAAAAAAGAAAGACGCCGGTCATAAACTGCAAGCTGGGTGCAATAAATTGAAAAAACCCCAACAGATAAAAGGGCATTCTTTGAGCAGCCTCGGCAAAAAAGATCAGCGGCAAGCCGGTGATCACTCCCGCGCCCACCAGTAACAAGGCCGTTGTGGTGGTGGTGGAGTCGTTGAGTGGAAAAGGCTCAACCCCAAACCAGCGGCCTTGTACCGAAAGCAGCGCAAGAGCAAAGGGAACAAGAGCTAGCGACTCAAATTGGTTGGATTCGAGCCCCGAAACGGGATTGAGTTTTTTAATTAAACCGTAGATCGAAAAAGAAATTGCTAAAAACAAAGCAATCCATGGCAAATGCCCTTGATCGAAGGAAATAATCAGCACTCCCACCGTTGCAAGGCCAGTGGCGATTCTCTGTGGAAGACTGAGAGTTTCTTTTAAAAAGAAAACTCCGATGGCGATATTCACTAAGGGATTGATAAAATACCCAAGGCTGCTTTCAACGATTTGGTTGGAGTTCACCGCATAAATGTAAACAAACCAGTTGCCCATGAGTATTGCGGCTCCGGCCAACAGACTGACAAATTTTTTCCACTCCTTAGGCCAATAGGGAACTACTGATTTATTTTTGATATAGATGAGGATCGTGTAAAAAACAAAGGCCCATAAAACACGATGGCAAAGAATTTCTACGGACGGAACATGCTTTAAAAATTTCCAGTAAATAGGAAAAAATCCCCAACCCAGATAGGCCAGCAGCGCGTAGATAACTCCTAGTTTGAGGTCTTTGGCTTTCTCAGTTTCATTTTGAATTTTCACAGACGATCTATAGCACCCACGGCGGATGTTCGCCAAGTTCTTCATCTGGATTTCTGTCGAGCTCTAAAATTCTTTCACGTTCGAGCGGTAAAAAGCCCAACTGATCTGAAACAGCGTTCGCGTCTTCGTCGCTTGGAGGGTTGTCGCAAGAACTGTAAGGCAAGTACGTCTGTGACTGACAAATATTGTAGTTTATATACTGACTTGTGCCGAGTCGCGAAGCCCACTCTTTCAGAAGCAACGGGCGTTTTGGTTCCAAAGCAGGATCAAGTACGTAGTAATTTCCTTGTGCCCCCATGATTGGAGCCACATGGTACCACCACGTCACGGTGCCCTCGAACGTGTTAGAGGTTTTGGCCACAAGATTTCCATAGGCAAAAATTTTTAATGGACGGAGCGAACTGTTGCTTTGCAAATTTTGAATGGCTAGCGACGCGCGCGCGTAGCATCCGTCATCGGGAAATATCCAACTGGATCTTCGTTGGATCCCCGCAAACTCTGGGTCTTCTAGAAAGCGAACATCTCTTAGGTTTAGAAACGCTCTTTCAAGTTCCACATAATCATTGAGCTGCGGAACTTGGTTGAGATCCACCTCGGGTAAAGGAACGGTGGAGCCTATAGCCGACTTACGAAAATTTTTAAGAATCGCCGGCTGTCGTTCGCGGGCCAGGGTTTTCCAAGATACGCCAGGAGCACGCCGTGCCGAGACCCCATGGGGGCTTGCCATGGCATTGAGCGATATAAACAAAAGGCTGATAATGATTCCGATCCCCACTTTCTTGTTTTATCTTCTCATTGATTAAATGCAAGTCTTTCGATAGTAAAAGTCTATGCAACAACTCTTCACCCAACTCGCCAACTATGATCATGTTATCTGGGACTGGAACGGTACCCTGCTCAACGACATCGAGCATGCCGTCAAAACTGTAAACCTTCTTTTGGAGAAAAGACGTTTGCCGCTCCTCACCGAGGAGTCCTACAAAGAGAACTTTCACTTTCCCATTCGTTCCTACTACGAGCGCCTGGGTTTTGATTTAAAGCACGAGTCGTTCGAAGATCTGTGCGAAGAGTTTGTTGGCCATTTTATGAAAGGTGTCCTTGATTGCCCCCTTGTGCCCGGCGCCTTTGATTTGCTAAAAGCCATTAAAGCCAGTGGAAAGGTACAATCTATTCTCTCGGCTTCTGATCAAGAAAATCTCGATCATATGATTAAACACTTTTCGTTGTTAGAGCATGTGGATCACGTGTATGGGATCGCCGATAAGTTTGCCGCGAGTAAACTTTATCGCGGCCAAGAGCTTTTAGCTGCCGCCCAGATAGAAAAATCAAGAACAGTTCTTATTGGTGATACGGACCACGATCTTGAGGTGGGAACAGCTCTCGGAATCAACGTGATTTTAGTGTCCCACGGCCATCAGAATTCCTACAAACTTCGCAAGCTACATCCAAATGTGGTGGACACTCAAAATTGACGGCTAAATTAACGCCCGAATTAACAACTGACGCGCCCTAAAAGCGTTGGCGAAAGCTACAGCGACGGCAGAGATCGGCGCGAAGCTCGTTGCTTTCAAAACCCTCTTTCACCGAAAGGTAGGCGTTGCCTTGCAATACCTGGTGAAATGATTCTGTATTCAAGTCGCCCAGGGGGATATCAGCTTCTTTGTCTAAACAACAGGGCACCACTTGCCCGTTGGCATGGATTGCGAGTTGTGACCGCGCTCCCCAGCAGGTGCCTTGGGTTTGCAAAATATCACCTTTTTTGTTGGGCCACTCAAATCTTGAATCAAAGTGCAGATAAAGGCGGCCCTTCACTTTTTTTGATTTGTTAAATGCTGGATCTACTCTACGGTTGATATCTACGGCATAGATTTTTTCGATTGTGGTTAAAAAAAACTCGTTAATCTCGTTATGGGTTTCGTTGGGTTGTAAATTCCAAAACCGAAAGTTGATATAAAGGTCTGGCCGTTGCTCTTCGGCAAGGGCACAAAATTGTAAAATCTTTGCAAAATAGGTTTTTGGATCGGACTTTGGAAAATTGTCCACAAAGCTCTGTAACGAAAAATTCACCTGGGCGATGGCAGGAGACAGCAAAACTTTTTGTAACTGCTCTGTGAGAAGTGTGCCATTAGTGGTGATCTCGATGGCCACACCTTCCTGCTCAGCCACTTCTACCGCCTCTGCAAAATGCGGGTGATTGAGTGGCTCCCCCATCACATGGTAACACACGCGCTCCGCATGGGGTTTTACTTGTCGCAACGTCTGTCGCAAAAAATCCACCGACATCACTTTTTTATCGCGATCCACCACGGGACAAAAAGTACACTGCAAGTTACAAATGTTACTGATTTCTATATAAACTTTTTTAAAAGTCTGTTCTTGCAATCTCAACCCTCGGAAACGATTTTTATGTGGCTGGCGGCCTTCTTCGCTTTTTTACGGGCAAGTTCTGTCGTGTTTGCTCGCGCGAGGCTCACGCCCATGCGGCGGTACTTTCGCGTTGAAGGTTTTCCAAAGATGCGAACGTCCACATCTTGAGCTGCTAATGCTTTATCCACACCTTGGATGGAAAATTTTTCGGAGTCTTTTTCTGCGAGAACTACTGCCGAAGCGCTGGGCCCGTAATAATTGATCTCCGTTATGGGCAGACCTAAAACGGCTCGTAGATGCAAATCAAATTCCGAAAGATCCTGTGAAATTAAAGTAACCATTCCCGTGTCGTGGGGGCGCGGTGAGAGCTCGGAAAAGTAAACATCTTTTTTAGTGACGAAAAATTCCACACCAAACAAACCACTCCCGCCCAAATCATCAGTGACTTTTTTAGCCATTGTTTGCGCCTTGAGAAGCTGCTGTGCGCTCATTTTAGCAGGTAGCCAGGACTCTTGATAATCGCCTCGCACCTGCCGATGCCCAATGGGTTTTACAAAAACAGTTTTTCCCTTTTTTTGCTTTACTGTTAAAAGAGTTATTTCAAAATCAAATTTTATAAACTCCTCAACGATCACCTTTTGTTTGTCGCCACGCATGCCTTCAACCGCATAGGCCCACGCGGTCTCCACATCCTCTGCCTTTTTTAGAACTGACTGTCCTTTTCCGGAGGACGACATCACGGGTTTGACCACGTTTGGAAATCCAACGTGCTGACACTTTTCTTTGAGCTCTTGCAGCGACTCCGCGTAGGCATAGTTTGCAGTTTTTAACTTGAGGTGATTCCGCGCGCGATCGCGAATGGCATCGCGGTTCATTGTTAAATGGGTGGCTCGTGCGGTGGGCACCACTTGAATTCCGCGGTCTTCAAACTCTTGAAGTTTTTCTGTTCGAATGGCTTCGATTTCGGGAACAATAATATCAGGCTTATGTTTGTTCACCACAGCTTCAAGCTGATTGGCATCCAGCATATCTACCACTTCAAAGGCATCGGCCAGGGCCATGGCGGGCGCGCCTGCATAGCGATCCACGGCCACAACTTGCAGTCCTAAACGTTTTGCAGAGATGACAAACTCTTTGCCGAGTTCGCCAGAGCCTAAAAGCATGATTTTTTTGTTGAGCATCGTCTCTCCTGAGTAGGTTCACTTCATAACCTAGGACGATCTATTCGGCAACCTGGGTCTCGGGAACACTCGCCGGAATACTTGCCGGAATCCGTCGGTTTTCTTCAATATAATCAACTGTGAGCAAGCGGTCACACTGTTCTTGGCCTTGTTCGAGATTCACATAAAGCTCTTGCCGCTGCTTTTCGAAGGTTTCGGGTTCGAGGGTGGTTTTCTGAAGAGCCGTGAGCAGATGTTCCATTTCTCGGGAATACTCTCCTTGAACGTCGGTAAGACAGCGATAGTTTTCGGGGGAGGAAAAACCAAAACTTATACCTACTAAAAGAAAATACTTTGTCATAGGAATATTGAAATGCAATTCCTCAGCCGCCCCTGAAGATATAAATTCGTTATAACGTTAAAATCTGTCTAAGAGTTTTTGTTGTGTCAGTTCCCTGGACGATTACGTGCAGCCTGGGAAATTACTGATATCTACGCTGATAGCACGATTGGAGCGTCTCCATTTTTGCCAGTATCCACCGCGACCCACCCGAACATATCGATCGTCGGAGCGATTGCAATGGTAGTCATAAAAAGTTCCTGCCGCACATTGCATCTGAAAGGTAATTTCTTTAGGGTTGCTGACGGCGGCGTCGGGACTGCAAAGATCATGTCGATCAGCTGCATTTCGTTGGCGCCGTGAATTTTCTAATTGAAAAAGCCCAACGGCTAAGTCTGTGGTTCCCTGGGCCTGAGCCCTCGGTCTGCATGTCGACTCTGCATCTGCCACCGCGGCAAATGCGAAAACCATCAACTGCCTTTTTCTAGTCTCCGAAAAATTAACAAATCCAGGACAGATCGCAGACCAATCCGATTGATAAATACAGTCTGTTCCCACCCGCTCGAAAGCAGACATCAAAGCGTCACCCCATGACCCAAAAGTTCCATCCGCGGACATAAACTCTGTGCACGCTCCAGCCAATCGGGACATCGGCACTACCGTCGCACCGCCGTCAACAGGTCGAGCCGCTGGTCGGGTGACCTCCGCGCCGCTCGAAATAGTAGCTAATAAAAGAAAACTTATTAGAATTTTTCTCATTTTTGCCTCTCAAGGCGGCAAGCAACTTTTAGATTTCGTTTTCCATTTTGCGAATTTTCTACGGAATAAAAAATATCTTCATTCTTTACTTCTAATATTGTCGAAAATTTATAAACCTGCTTTTTGCAGGTTTGGGTTTTTTTGCTGGTAATTTTTCCTGCGTTTTGAGTGACACTTATCACAATTTGGCAGCCACTCTCGTCATAACTAGCTTGATTGCGACCAAGTTTTGCTTTCGAAATAATGAGTTCCGCACCAATCAGAATCGCGAACTCATCACCTACGGCGCGAACGACCAATGGGCCCACTGGACAAACTCCCTGTGGATCATTCGTGGCCTCGTATTCGCCGCCGATAAGGCCCATGGCTTTTTTAAATGGAGCGGTCTCATCAACTTGGGGAGCAGAAGTAGAAACACTCGCTTCTTTAACCTGCGCAACAGAGCGGTGGGGTTTCGCACTAGAACACGAAATCGCCATTCCAAAAAAGAGAAATAGAGTCGCGCAGCAAATGATTTTTGAATTTAGATTTATTTTTTTCATAGTGTCTCCATGTTAAGGTATTCAATTTTGTAGTCAATTATCGCTTCGTCTAGATTGTGTCTCAAAAGCGATCAATCCCCATCTCATTCTAAAACACATTCATAATTTGTTCGCTAGCTAGACGTATGTCGATTATCCTGACAGAGCTTACACGACAGGCTTTAACATAATCTAGGCACGTCCGGGGGGAAAAGTGAAAAGATTATTAATAAGTATTTTTATACTATTTGCTGGGGCGAACGTTAATGCCCAGTCCGACTCTGAAAAAGAGGCGAAGTGGATTCTTGAGAGAATCACTGGTGTCCGTTGGCCAAGCGATGCAGCTATTCTGCAAGAAATGAGCACACTCATTTCTTCGAAGAATTCCGCTGGCGCTGTGCAAATGGCGATGACGCAGCCGCAATTTTACAACATCACTGTTAAACAATTGGCCTTGCAAATGTCCACCCGCGAAGAAACCATCCGCACTCCTTTTAATGATTTCGCCGCGGCATTTATTGGCGTCACACGCGATGATTTGGATGGGCGTGAACTCTTAACAGGAAATTACTATTATGCAGCTGCTGATGCGCGCATTCCTGCTGGAATCACTGTTCCTGTAGCGATCGGAGCAGATATCATTGCTTCCAACCGACACTACGCAGCCCTCGAGAGCAATAACCTAAATTTGGGTGATGTGTTGGAAAAACGCGATGGGCAGCTTTTGGTGACCAACAATGCTAACGCCACAGCGGCCAATCCAGATCCAGCAGGAGTTCTTACTTCCCGCGCCTATATCGAGGCTCATGCCACAGCGGGCACCAACCGACGTTTGGTTGAGTTCGCGTTTCGTGAGTTTATGTGTGCCACCATCGACCAAGTCGCAGATACTTCTGCTCCAGACATTAGAATCGGTCGAGACATCGATCGTTTCCCTGGTGGCGATCACACAAAGTTTCAAACCACCTGTAAGGGCTGTCATACAATCATGGATGGCTTCCGAGGCGCGTTTGCAAAATGGGATTTCAACAACGGTGCTGCCCTTCACTCCTCAGTTAACGGTATTGAAGGCCGCGACGCAGATAACGATGCAAGTGGTGTGATGAACAAGCTCAATAAAAATGGAGCTGTGTACGCCGGCGGTTATGTCACTCGCGACGACAGTTGGGTCAATCATGCCAATCGCGGAGCAAACGCACTTTCAATAGGCTGGCGCTCTCCCGCATCAACAGCTGGTGTAGGGGTTGCTGGTTTCGGTACTGCCATCGCTAACACCCAGCGCTTTAGTCAATGTATGGCCAAACATGTATTCAATACGATCTGCCGTAGAGACCTGACTGAAGAGAGTCAAAAGCTACTGTTTACACAATTGGGCAGTCAGTGGGAAACCCAAAATTACCGTTTTAAAAAATTATTCGAACTTGTCGCGACAAACCCACAATGCCGCTATAAGGGGGCTTTGTGATTACAAAAAATAAAAGACTCATGATGCAATTTGCAATTCTCATCGTCGTTGGTAGTCTGCTCTCTGTTTTTGGATTTAACTGTTCGCCAAGCAAAATGTATTCTCTGGGAAGCTCTTCCAATGAATCAAGCTCGGTTTCTAAATCCGAAGATTTGCCCTACGCGCTTTTAAATGCCGATCAAGCCCTTTCGTCGATGTTGAATGTGACCGGTCAAAGTGTTTCAAGTACAGCCGTGCGAAACGAATTTAATATTCGCAACTCCGCATTTGCTGTGAACAGCTATCTCTCTTCGATCAATGCACCTATGCTTTTGTCTGCCACGTCGTTGGCTGGCGAAGTTTGTAACAGTCTTGTCACTACTGAAAGAGCCGCCGGAGCCACTCGCGCTTTCTTTATGGGAGTGAATTTTGCTACAGGCCCCTCAACAATCACACAGGGATCGTATGATGCTGTACTCAATAAGTTTTCACAGAAAGTTTGGGCGCGTAGCCTGCTAGATAATGAAGCGAAACTATTTGCAGATTATCGCACTGATTATCTGGCCACTTTAACTTCGGCGGAACAAGGTCAAACGGCCAAAACCTCCGCATTTTATATGTCTGTTTGTTCGGCATTTTTATCAAGTTTTGATGCGCTTATTTTTTAAAGGACGTGAATATGAAAAAGAATAAATCACAAGAAATACCAAGTTGGGCAAAAACCGGTCACAGCAAACCTGTGACTCGTCGAGAACTTCTCGCTCACGGCATCATTCCTTTTGCTGGAACTTTATTTGCTCCGCAAATGATGCAACTTCTTCTGAGTTCGACCGCCTCTGCTCAGTCCGCTGCAAAATGTGCAACCAGCGCGTCGTCTTTTGCTCCCTTTATCCATTTAAATCTTTCTGGTGGAGCTGCAATGTCTAGCAACTTCGTACCCATGAATTCGTCTGGCGCTCCGCTAGCTTCGTACAATAAAATGGGCCTCGGCAACAACCAGTTACCCATCGAACGTGAGTTTGGTGGCGGAACTTTTGCCGGCACGGAAAACGGAGCCTTGCTAAGCAAAATGCTCGAAGGAATTCGCAGCATCGCCGATGCGGATACTGTTTCACGAACATCTTTTATCGGCGTTTGTGTTCGCTCCCGAGATGACTCCAGCGAAAACGCTTCCAATATTTTTGGCTTGGTTGTGAAAGCTGGCTTGAATGGGTCACACCTTCCAAATCTTGGGACACGCTCTTCGAGCACGGGCGTGAACGATATGCCTGCGGTGTTATTACCGCCGACTCCTCTTGTTGTCAGAAGCTTCCGTGATATTACCAACTCATTGGGTTACTCTGCGGCGATTGGAACCCAGCTTAACGAAGCGCAAAAAGTAAAGCTTGCGAATCTTGTTTCGGGCCTCAGTCAGCAACAATCGCGCAAGCTTGCATCCTTTGCCGCCGGCGAACAACTGCAAAAACTTGTAGAATGTGCCGGTATCAAAAACAAAGCCCTTGTTGAGGAGGGAACTGGTGCAGTGAATCCAGTGCTCAATGCTACTGTGGGTACTATTTGGCAGATCAATAATAATTCCAATCAGGGTTCAAATGACTACGTTTTTGGTTCCATGGTGTACAACGCTTTACAAGGTTTCGCTGGAGCCACGGGCCTTGAAATGGGCGGCTACGACTACCACGACAACTCACGCAACACAGGTAATACCCGCGATCGCAACGCGGGAGTAACGATTGGTCGCATCTTGCAAACCGCTAAAACTTTGCAGAAACCGGTTTTTCTTTACGTCACAAGCGATGGCGCGGTGAACTCACCAGAATCTGACTCACGAACAGCTCCATGGACAAGCGACCGTGGAAGTGCGGGAGCGTCCTACATATTTATGTACACTCCCACAAGTCGTCCGGCCGTCAGTGCAAACCAGATTGGTCACTTTACAGATGCGCAGGTTGCTGATGATAAGTTTCCAATTGGCAATGACCCTTCGCGTGCCGCGCAAGCTGTCTTTGCCAACTATTTACAATTTAACAAAAGAATCGGTGATTTTAGCAGAGTCGTGGGACGAAATGCGCTAGATGCCTCGGTTCTCAGTCAGGTGATCAAAGTTGCATAAAAACGTATTTGTTTTATTAATTGCCGCCTTAACTTCTGTTTTGTTATTTCAAAACTGCGGGGCTCCCCTCCATCAAGGAGTCACCGCGAGCTTCACACAGTTTTCGGGAAGTTGTGAGGCGCCTTTGATGAATACGTTTGGCAACACCTATTACCAAACTTTTAAAACCAAATGCGCCACCTGCCACCAAAACGGTCCCGGGTTAGGCTCATTTGCAAACACTGATTTTCAAACAGCCTACAATGCCTTCAATAGTTTGGGACGAACTCGCGTGGAAAGAAACCTTTTAAACCCCGCTCACCAAGCCACGGTCACGGGAGCTATGAATCAGCCCCTTGTCGATCGCAGCTTGGCTGCGTGGACAAAGGCAGAAGAATCATTTGCAAAATGTGCGCAAGACTCTGGAGAAGATGTAATTCCAGGCTTAGAGATGCTCACTCTTCATAAGAGCGACGCCAGAATCGTGCAAAATGCTCGCGCGGGGAATCCTTGGGTTCGCCTCGAATGGGATCTGGCCAATGAAATGGCCGCCAGTGCCGATCGTGGCAAGTACTTGATGATCTTTTCGATAGAAGTTCGAGTTTCCGTTTCCGGGCCTGTGTCTCGCGGTTACGAATTTCGTAATCCCACAGTCCGTCTTAAACCAAACGCTACGACGCCTTACCGAATTAGTAAAATTCTTTTTAGTATCAACCAAAGCAAACTTTACGACGTGACCACCTTTAGTCAGTTGAGTGCACTGATCATCTCAACGACCGACTTTAACTTAGCGCCGAATGCCGCCAATGCGCTGGCTGTACATTCGCCAGTTGTTGCGACGGACTCCTTCGCCATCGCCTTTGGTCGCCTGCAAACAGAATCAGGTACTGTTGGTGGAGGCACCGGTGGCGGAACAACGGGCGGTGCCACAACCGGCGGAACACCCATGCCTCTTCCTACGACCGTCACCCACACTCAGTTGATGTCTACAGACGTTAATTTGAATATCTTAAATCGCGCCTGCGTGTCTTGCCATAGTGGAGCCAACCCGCGCGCAGGATTGAATTTATCAAATTACACGAGTGCCCGAAACGCCGCTGCCTTAATGGTTGAGCGCATGAACGACTCGCTAAATCCTATGCCTCCAACCGGTATGTTGTCGGAGCGAGATCGAGATCTCGTAAGAATTTGGCAAACCGGCGGAACACCTCAGTAGCTTTTCCCGATCTTTTTCATAACACACTCCACTTAAGATTTCCCAAATAGCGCTGCGATACCGTTCCTTCATCCGTCTGTGCGTAAAGATGAATCCATTTGTTATTAACTAAATTTCGTACGCTGGAGTGTTTTTCTATAACAAGGTTCATGGCATCGATGGGAGCCGTAATAATAACGTTGAGTCGCACTGGTTGGTGCACAAAATTGTGCCCATTGTGAACAGACTGCCACGGCAATCCGACTTTTAAGTCCCCACTATTTCCTTCGATGACTCCGATTGTTCCAGTCACATTATGCAGAACTTTGTTGCCTGCACCAAATACCTGATTATTGGTTGTCGACGCAAAGTATTGAAGATTAATCCAGCTGGCGACAACCATGGGCGCAGTCATTATGAGCTCTAGCACAGAAAAATCCTTATCTGACCTCCAGTCGTAACTATGTAGAAAGGCGCGACCGCCAAGATCGATTTTTTTAGTGAGCGAGCGAGGTCCGACAATAAAAGTAGTGTTGCCTGCAAGCCCCCATTCCGGTCGTACTTGTGACCAGTCCAGACTGCGCGCAAACACTTCAGCCTTGGCGCCGTTTTTCTTATGAGGAGCCAAGGCCGGCAAGCGCTCGTTGCGACTCAATCCCGCCGCTTGGGCGAGCCAGCCTTGCAACTCTTCTATTTTATCCTTTGAAGTGCTCGGAGCCTGCTCAATTCCTAAAACGGCAACTTCGTCGGTGGTGGTGTTATGCAGGCCACCTAAAAACCAAGTGTCGTTAGGAATAGTTTGACCCTCCAGTCGAAGCCCCTCCCTCACCACTGGTTCGTTGAGAATATTTGCGAGGACGACAGCATTCACTTCGCCTGAGTGACCGCCACACGCTCCACAGTTTAATCCCGAGGCGTGGGGGTTATTTGTCGTGGAACTTCCGTGCCCCACTAATAAAACGAGGGGCGCAAAATCTTTTGTCAGCGACATCGCCTGAAGAATCGCTTTTGCAAGTTGAATCTTTTGAGTGTCGGCAAAATAATTGTCATGGTCGGTGACTCTTTGAATGTGAATTTTTCCAACCGAGGGCGCCGTTGCCTGGGAAAGGCGAAACGTTTTACTGATAAGATCAAAAACTACCAACAAACCAAACGTCTCAACATAGGCAAAGCAAGAAACAGCGGATAGTTTGAATCGCCTCCAGGATTCGGAAACTCGTTTTCGAAGGTTTCCTAATTCGGTGGCTTTGTATGCAGGCTTCAGAAGAACAGGACACTGGTCCCTGACCTGTTCGGCTCCACTGGGTGTAAACTCCAGAGGAATTCCGAAGAATCCTGCAAAGCCAATGGTTTCTGCACCTGCACACACCTTCTCCAGCGCTCGACGAAATACCTCGGATCGTACGTCGATGCAAAATGCCGCCTGCAGGGCTGGGCGCTTTGCTGCTGATGGAACCTGTGCGCCAGCTACCTCGTTTATCGATTTAAAAAAGCGCCTCTGATAAGCCAGTTCGTACGCTTCTTGAAGAACGATATCGATGGCTAACTCTTTGTCGCCACTGAGATCGTGATCCAATGGAAGCTGAGCCGCCTCCTGCATAGCTAGCTTCCACTCTCGCTTAAAAGTTTCGTCGGTGCGCTCGAGAAAAAGCGCATATCCCCACACAACCCGAATCGCTAAAAGTTGTACGAGAGAATCGTTTTTTTCGCCCTTGAGCTCACTCTTCCATACAAGATGTCGAACATAGGAGGCCCAACCGTTGATATCAAAGAGGGCACGATAGAGGTAATCCTCAACAGCACGCGGAGGAATACCAAGGGCTTCAACTACAAACTTGATGGTCTCGCTCGGCGTCTTTGGGACTTTCGCAATCGACTCGCGATAGTGGCTGATCCCCATGAATTCGGGATTTCTGTCAAATTTTTGCAAAGTGAGCCAAGCCGAGTAAAGTGATTGTTCTTTTAAGGGAAACGACAAAAGCGCTTGCCCCTCATCGTAGTAGCTCGCACAAAATTTTGCGATTTCGTCGACCATAAAAGCGGTCCTCGATAACTGACGATTTCCGTGAGATAATTTGTCTAAGACTTCGGAGATGGTCGCAACCACGGCCTTTGGTTTCTGCGGAACTGCGCTTCTATCCAGACTCTCTTTTACGGACTCTACAGAGTTGGAAGCGCCGACTAAGTTTGAAACCAATGAGAGGGACGATTCCAAATCCTGGTCTTCGATGAAGCCCGAGCTCAAGGCGTCCTTATAAAACCCACGCGGCATGAGAACATCGACGCGATTCACACGCCTAAACTGGGCACAGGTTTGATGAAACGAGGTGTCGCTGAAGCCAAGGAATGGGTTCACGGCGACAAAATTTTTTAACGACCATAGAGGTGCTATTTTACTGCACGCACTCTGAATAGCTTGTGATATTTTATCATCGGCAATCATGAATCTCCTCGTCTTGGATAGGTAGGTATATACTGCGGCACGGTGGATCTCGGTGCGGCACTAGGCCAAAATCGAATCGCAAAACTATTCCCAATGGTGTTTATGTAGAATCCGTTTGCAAGGTGAACGTAAAGTTTGACCCAAAGCTCTCTTCCGTACGTGCGCGAGAGAACACTCTGAAGAATAGTGATCGCGCTAAAAACGAAAATAATGAAAACGCGCAGGAAAATATCAATTGAGTGGAATTGACTAGATTCGTGAGCAAGATGACCAGCAAATAGGGCCTCAGCAAAATACTGCACACCAAAGAACAGAAGCGTGATGCCTACGAGGCGGGCCAGAAAACGCACGACGAGCATCAAGCCCAAACGTCCATCAAATAGAGTTGAACTCAGCGTGACCAAACCCAAAACGAAAATATAACTGAGAGTCGCACTTCCTGGTTTGATAAATAACGTGGAGTCGAAGGCAACGCCGACGATTGTGACCGTGAGTAAAGCCGTAAATACGACAAGCGAGGATGTAAGAAACGCCCCTTTTAGGGATGCTGACTTAGTATGAGTTTTTGGTGATGGTGCTCGCGCTACAGTCTCACCCGAAGATAAAAAGGCATGGGCTTTGTAAAGTGAGTGAGCGATAATGTGCAGCATCGCTGCCGAAAACATTCCAAGGCCGAACTCGAGCATCATAAATCCCATTTGTGCGACCGTGGAGTAAGCTAAAGAAACTTTCACTGAGGTTTGGGTAAGCATTACTAACGAGCCAAAGATGGCGGTCACCGCTCCAACAATCAGTAGCATGTTCAGGGCAAAGGGAGAGAGACTTACCAAGGACGAGAAGCGAAGAATCAAAAAGCCTCCAGCATTGATAACTCCCGCATGCAACAAAGCTGAAACTGGAGTTGGCGTTTCCATCACCTCAAGCAACCATCCGTGAATTGGAAACTGCGCCGACTTTAATAGGGCTGCCAGCGCAAGGAGTGGGGCTACTAAAAAAAATGGCGAGGCGATGAGACTTGTGTTTTGCGTTTCGCGAGCTGCTTTGAAAATGATAGCGTAGTCAAGGCTTCCCAGTTGGGAATAAAGCAGCACAATCGCACCCAGAATGCATAAATCTCCTAAGCGACTGACCACCCATTTTTTTCTAGCCGCGAGTATTGCCGATGGGCGCTCGGAGTAAAATGTTAAAAGCCCATGAAGAGCAAGGCTCGTTGAAATCCAAGCGGCAAGAAACTGAAAAAAATTACCTGCGACAATGAGCAGTAAAACTGACCCTAATGTCATTGAAATCATTTTCATAAATCGTCCGTGGCCTGGATCGCCAGCTAAGTAATTCTGACTAAAAGCGACGACGACCATCCCAATGAATGAAACCAATACAAACATCGTGGCGCTAATTGTATCAAGATAAAGCGAAAAACCGATTCCCCGAGTTCCCGCTAGCGGAGTGTAGAGCGACGAGTGAAGTGTTACTAAGCAAACAGTCGCAAGAGCGCCAATGAAAGACAAGCCAGACATTGTTTGTGCAAATCTATTTAACGGTCGATGATTTAGATTAGCTACTGCCGTTGGGATTAAACAGGCGCCAATGAGTGCAAGGGGCCCCAGCGCTACAAGCCACAGCAAGTTGGAAGTCATACGTGTTCTCCTTCATTGTGTTGCAGTATAGGGGACTTGGAACTATTATAAAAATAGATATATTGTATTTTTTCGTTCTATTTAATAGAATTAACTATGTCCTCATTAAACTACCACCATTTGCATTTGTTCTGGGCCGTCGCCAACGAAGGTACCCTCAATCGCGCAGCAGAGCGCCTGCATATTTCGCAATCGGCGGTATCCTCGCAACTTAAAAAGCTTGAAGATCACTTGGGGCATCCGCTGTTCGAAAGGGCGGGCAGAAAGCTCATTATTACTGAAGCTGGAAAAATCGCGCTCGACTACGCCAACACGATTTTTAAAGCTGGGAACGAACTCATCAACACGTTAGAGGGCAAGCCAAAATCCAGCAAGCAGCTACTGAGAGTCGGCTCACTCACGACCCTGTCGCGAAATTTCCAAATCGAGTTTTTGAAACCGTTAATTGGTCGGACTGACGTGGAGCTTGTCATTCGATCCGGGAGCATGCGCGAACTCCTTCTGCAGTTAGAGTCGCTGCAGCTGGATGTGGTGCTGGCGAATACCATGCCTAAAGCTGGCTTGCACACATCCACCCATAGTTATTTGTTGAAACAGCAGTCCGTCAGTATTGTGGGCCGCAAAAACAAAAAAGCAAAACGCTTTCAGTACCCAGAAGATCTAGCAACACAGCATATTCTCGTACCGAGTCTCGAAAGTGACATTCGCAATTCGTTTGATCGTGCCATGGAAGTTGCCGGCGTAACTCCACTTCTAGCCGCCGAAGTGGACGATATTGCCATGTTGCGAGTGCTCGCTAAAGAAAGCCAATTTCTAGCGCTCGTGCCTCCAATTGCGGTCAAAGACGAACTTGCATCTGGAATTCTCGTCGAACATTATCGAATTCCTGAGATCAAAGAGAGTTTCTATGCGATCGTACAGCGACGCCGCTTCCCTAACGCCTTACTAAAAAAGCTACTGGCAAAATAAGTTACATGTTTAAACTAGCGAATACAGAATCTCAAATGAGAACGATTTTTTTTGTTTCTGTGTCCCACAACAAATGTTTGATGGAGTAATGAATTTCTCTCCATTGGATTCGTTTGACTTCGACGAAGTGTTGCTCGAGCGCGTAATGACAGGCGGCAAGTCTGTAGTTTGGAACGGCTGTCGAAAGGTGGTGAATGTGGTGGTAACCAATATCCGCAGTAAACCAGTTGAGGATACCGGGAAGCTTAAGGTAGCTCGTACCCTCGAGAGCCGCGCGGGTATAATCTGCATGTACTGTGTCTTCGGCATAGGAGTTTTCGAAGTTGTGCTGGGCGGTAAAAAAGATAATTCCCAGTCCTCCCGCAAGGGATAGGGCTGCGGTATACACGATAAAAAAGTTATAGGTACCGATGGCCTGAATCATGAAGTACCAAATTGTTAACAAGGTGAGATTGTTGTACGTCATGTGACGGAACTCTTTGGCAGACTTCCATTTTTTTGAGGGACAGTCTTTTAACAACTTTTTAGTTTCTTCCACGGAACCAAAAATAGCTGAGTATAAAAGATCTTTGGAAAATTTGATAATTCCAACGAGCCAGTTGAACCTTGGATTGAAGAACACGTAAAAAAATCCACCTAAAAAAAGCAGCGTGAGCGGATGGCGAATAAAACGGTACTTGCGCTGCTGTCCCGGAGTGAGTTGAGCGTACTCCGTTTTCGTCAGGATGTTTAAGGCTCCGCGAAACTTTTCCCAATCTCCATTGGTGGAATGGTGGTAAGAGTGACTTTTTGACCAAACAAATTGTGGCATCCCCGTGATCACACCGAGCAAATATCCAAAAAACTGATTCGCACGAGGTGAAGTAAATAAAGCTCCATGTCCGCAATCATGCATCAATACAAAAAATCGCAATACGAAAAAAGCCATGATGATTGCGAAGGGAATTGCGAGGAGTGCAGAGACTTGGATTGTTTTTATGTAGAGAAGCCAAACACCTACAAACAGACTCAGTGTCACCACAAGTTGTCGAGCGGCGATAAAGTTGGACTTTACCATAAATGGTTTAAGGCTTTCGTTCCATGCTCTTTTATCCATATTTTCCCCGCCCTTGAATTCCGATATCCGATATCAAGATTTCTGATATCAGAGTGTACATGGCGGAGAGGGTGAGATTCGAACTCACGGACCCCGCGAGGGGTCGCCGGTTTTCAAGACCGGTGCCTTAAACCACTCGGCCACCTCTCCGCAATCGAGCTTTGGTTTAAGAACTTGCCAATGTATGCAAAAACCCCGAACGAGACAAGCACTCTTGATGAATTAGACACGTGGAACGCCGCGCATCGGCGCCACCGAGGGGCCATTTTTGCTTTAGACCTGTGCTTTGATAACGTCTGTTCCCATGTATGGCTGAAGGGCCTTAGGTATCAGCACGCTTCCGTCTTCTTGCTGATAGTTTTCCAGGATTGCCACAAGAGTACGTCCGACGGCCAAGCCCGAACCATTCAGCGTATGAACGAAGCGCGGTTTGCCGCCGTCGGCGGGTCGGAATCGAATGTCTGCCCGTCTCGCCTGGAAGTCTTCGAAGATCGAGCAAGAACTGATTTCCCGATAGGCATTTTGCCCAGGCAACCAAACCTCCAGATCAAAACATTTTGCCGCTCCAAAGCCAATATCACCTGTGCACAAAGCCAAGCGACGGAATGGAAGCTCGAGTCGTTTTAGTACTTCTTCAGCATTAGAGGTGAGGCGCTCATGCTCCTCATAAGATTTATCGGGGTGAACAAAACACATGAGCTCCACTTTGTCGAATTGGTGCTGGCGAATTAAACCCTTTGTGTCTTGCCCGTAGCTTCCGGCTTCGGAACGAAAGCACGCACTAAAGGCGGCAAAACGCGTGGGAAGTTGCTCTTCTTTTAAAATTTCTTGCGCGTAAAAATTTGTTACCGGCACTTCGGCGGTTGGAATCAAATGATAATCAGTGCCTTCAAGGTGAAATACATCGTCGCGAAATTTCGGAAAATTTCCCGTGCCAAACAACGCCTGGCTATTCACGATGTACGGAGGAATGGTTTCGGTGTAGCCATGCTCTTTGGCATGCAGATCCATCATAAAGTTAATTAAGCTTCGCTCAAGTCGTGCCCCGAGTCCTAACAAAAAGGTAAAGCGTGCACCGGCCACTTTTCCACCGCGGTCAAAATCTAAAATTCCCAACTTTTGCCCGAGCTCGTCGTGGGTTTTTGCGGTGAACGAAAACTTGCGAGGCTCCCCCACTTTTTTAATTTCCACATTGTCTTTTTCGGATGTTCCCACCGGAACAGTGCTGTGACATTTATTGGGTAAGGTTGCGAGCTTTCCATGGAGCGTCTCTTCCATTTCTTTTACCGCTTTTTCTAAGCCCTTCACCGCTTGGCTGTTTAGCATCGCCTCGGTGGTCGAAATATCTAATTTAGTCTTATCTTCTGCTGTTAAAGCGCCACCATTTTTTTCAAGAATTTTCAGGGCACCAATTATATTTGCCAATTTGTTTTGCTGCGCCTTTTTCCCCTCGGCTTCGGCAATCATTTTTTTACGGGTTTGCAAAAGCGACTTGATCTCTTCAAGCATGGCCACATCGCCCTTACGATTTTTTAAGGATTGAGCGTATTCGTTAAAATAAACTTCATCTTCGAGATTTTTGAGATAGATCACAATGGGTTCCTTTTTTTAAGACGTCGCAGCTGTATGGATATACAACTTGAGCAGCACTCCGATCAAGACCAAAACCAGCAGCAGTATGATATTCGCTGGTAGCGACCAGTAGCGCGTGATTCGCAATATGACACCAGTGGTGGTTATCACGATAAACATAAATAAAAAGATTCCGATGGGCGAAAAACTCTGGGTCACGAGGGCAATGGTCAACCCCAAGAGTGCTCCCGTGGTCAACCGTACAAGAAAAATCATCAATTGTTTTGCCGAACCACGCACGTTGTCCTTAAGTCGCTCCGAAAATTCACCCATACATCACCTCTCTAATGAAGTTCTTTCATAACCTTTTCAATGGCTCCGCGATCCGACGCATTCGGAGCTAAATGTAAATAGCGTTCGTAAGCGCTGTAGGCTTGCTGACGCTGCCCTTGCATATGATAAATCGCACCAAGCTCTTTATAAATATTGGCATTCCCCGATTCAATTTGTGCCGCCTTATCCAACATTTGAATGGCCGGATCCAAAGCGCCCGACAACCGATAGCAACGCGCCATCTGAATATAGATATCTGTTCCTTGGGAGCGACGCATGATGGCCTTTTGATATTCCCCAGCACATTCTTGATATTGATCCTGACGGTAGTAGGCCTCGGCCGTTAAAATATACGGCTCGGCAAGACTGGGATTGAGTTCTTTTTCCATCTTCGCCATCTCGATGGCTTTTGTATAATCTTTGTTCTCGAGCGCCGCACGTCCGAGCTGGGAATAAACGCGCGGAAAATTTTTATTAATTTTTAAAACCCTTTCAAACTGGGCAATGGCCGACTTATAACTGCCAGCCTCCATGTACAATTCCCCAGCCTGAAATAACGGCGTTGGGTCGAGAGGATCAAAGCTTGCCGCCATGAGGTAGGTTTCAAGGGCGCGATTGATATAGCCTTCCTGCTGATAAACATAGGCCAGACTCATGCTCGTTGCTTTGTCTTCTTTTTTAACGACCAAAATATTTTCCAGAAGCGTCCGTGCCCCATTCCAGTTTTTTGATTCAATAAAAATTTCTGCCAGAGCTTTTTTGTAAACGATGACGTCTGGAGCTTCTTCAATTTTTTGATTAAGGTAGTCGATGGCGGCATTCAACCCGTTGGTGCCGACAAGCACTTTCGAATAGATCGCGTGGTTTTCGGGTGTATGGGGATCCACTTCGAGTGAGCGCCACACATAATTGTAAGCACTCTTAAAATCCGCCAAATCTACATAGGCCCGAGAAATAATTTGCAAAGCCCCCACATCCATCGGATAGGCGTCCAGCGCTTTTCGAGCATAGTCGATGGCCATTTTTAAATTGCCACGTTTGTATTCGATATTAGCAAAGCCTCGATAGATTTCGTTATTGTTTGGAAAGCGCCGGGAAATATTTTTTAAAATCTGCGCAGCCCCTTCGTAGTTATGGCGGAAAGCATAGTAGTCGGCCAGTGTGGCGTACGCCGAAATTAAACCGGGGTCGGCTTGGATTGCTTTCTCTACCCACTTTATGGCTTCGGTGGATTGATTTAACTCCCACAACGACTGCCCTGCATGATAGGCGGCCAGGGCGTTTCGTGGATCAGCCTCGAAGGCCAAACGAAATTCGGCTTGGGCTGCAAAATAATTTCCCAGCTTCATATACTGAGTTCCCAAGTAAAGCATGTTTCCGCTATCGATTTGCACGTTTTCCAGCGCGCCTCTTCCTCCGAGGTTTAAAATAAAATCTTTAATCGCCTGGTTGCCAGAGTCTACAGAGAAAGCCTGGTTGGCGTACTCGAGAGCTTTTTTCTTGTAACCGGTTTGCAAAGCAATTTGCGCAAGCACAAAATAACCCTCACCGCGCATTTCAGCAGGGAATTGGGTCTTTTTCGAAAGAGCCTTAGTAATTAACGTTTGCGCTTTTTCGTTTTGCCGAAAGGCTTCGAACTCCAATACGCCCAGCTCTAACTGCACCCAAGGGTGTTCTGGGAAAAATTGAAGCGCTTTGCGATAGTTCTCGAGCGACTCTGCGTAACGCTTGAGCTTGCGAAGGGTTCGCGCCAGTTGCAAAAGCGGCTTTGCCCAAACTGGCGGCGGCCACTGATCGGCCACCTTCTGAAAATAGTAAGCCGCCGTAGAATGCTTGCGTTGCTGCTCTAAAAGATCTCCCATCAGCTGATTAAAAAATAACAAATCGGGCTCTCTTCGAAGGGCGTCTTCCATGTAGTTTTTGGCTTTTTCGTATTCCGCCACTGTTAGCAAATACACTACATAACAAACCCCGGCCGAAGCGCTGCTCGCCTTGAGCACCGAGGCTTGTCGGTAGACGCGGTAAATGGTGTCGATATCTTTTGAATCTTGATAGGCGTAGGGCCAAAGTTCTTTGTAGGTCATACACAAAAAACCCATAGCATCGAGGTACTTTACATTTTTCTCCAGCAAAGTTGTCAACGTGGTTTGCGTTTGCACGTAATCGGCGATGGTGTGTTTGCGAAAGGTAGAGATGGCACTCTTTAACATCTCATCGTTGCCTTGTCGGATCTCGATTTTTGAGTTGAAGCGCACAGGACTTAGTCGAATGCGATCTTTTCTGGAATCCTTGGGCGCTTCGTAGAAAAATAAAAACAGAAGCATAGCTCCGATGACTGCGACAAAAAACAAAAGACTTTTTTTAGTTTGCTCTCGTTGCGGCGGTTGCGCCAGTGGAACCCTGGGTTTTTCGGGTTCCCACGGCTTAGCTGTAGATTGGCCGACAGATTGCCCGACCGGTTGTTCTATTTCTTTTTCTTCTACATTTGGAACTTTAATCTGCAAACGCTTCCATAAAGGAACTTCGCGTTTTTCTTTTTCGCCATCGCCCACATCTGTGGCTTCTTCTTTTACGGGGGGTGCCATTTCCTTTTTGAGCTCTTGGTCCATTTCGTCGACCACGGCTTCAAAAAAAGCAGGATGTTGAGTAATTGGGATCCAACGGGCGTCGTTGGCTTTACAAACTAATTCCTGACCAACAAAATACCCAGAGGTCAGTTTTTCGACAACTTCCTCTTCGGTCATAGGTCCCAAAGTTTGATTTTGGGGCGTTTTCACATACCAACGTTGCATAGGCTTTATTATTCTTTAATTCGACGAATTCTGGCACCTAATTTTGCAAGTTTATCTTCAAGTTTTTCGTATCCACGGTCCAGGTGATAAATGCGACTCACGGTGGTTTCGCCTTTGGCGACTAAACCCGCCAGTACTAAGCAGGCACTAGCCCTAAGGTCAGTGGCCATCACTGGGGCTCCCATCAAACCACCGGGCTCACCATGAACTGTTGCTGTGTTTGTAGAAATAGTCACATGGGCACCCATTCGCGTGAGCTCTTGCACGTGCATAAAGCGATTTTCAAAAATTGTTTCTTTGATCACACTTGCACCTTGCCCTTGAGTCATCAAAACCATGTACTGCGCTTGCAGATCTGTGGGAAAACCTGGGTGGGGACCGGTGGTGATATCCACACACTTAAACGAACTTGTGGGCAAAACTGTCACTGAATCTTTTTCGATGGTCATTCGAATACCAGCTTCTTTTAGCTTTTTTAAAAAAGTTTCTAAGTGATGAGGATCACATTTTTTAACTTTCACCTCACCGCCGGTAATTGCAGCGGCAATAATCAGCGTGCCCGCCTCCACGCGATCGGCGATGATTTCGTGATCTACCGCTTTAAGGCGCTCAACCCCTTGAATCGTGATAGTCCCCGTACCCGCTCCAGAAATTTTCGCACCCATTTTTTGCAAGTACATGGCAAGGTCGACAATCTCAGGTTCCTTGGCGGCATTCTCTATCACGGTTTCACCTTCGCTCAGGGAGGCTGCCATCATGGCATTTTCGGTTCCGCCCACGGTAGCAAAATCAAAAGTAATGTTTGCCCCTTTTAGTTTTTTGGCGTGACCAATCACATAACCACTTTCTAATTTAAGTTCTGCGCCTAGAGCTTTCATGGCCTCTAGGTGAAGATTTATGGGGCGTGCTCCAATGGCACAACCGCCCGGTAAACTAACTTCTGCTTTTTGCATTCTTGCCAAGAGCGGCCCTAAGCACAATATACTCGCGCGCATTTTTCGCACGATTTCGTAATCGGCATGATGTTTTAAAGTTTCTGGAACTTGAATCACAAGCTCATTGTTTGCGAATTCCACTTCGCAGCCCAAAGACTTCAAAAGCGCATTGGCGGATTCAATATCCTTCAGTGCTGGCACGTTGGTGAGACGGTGCCTTCCGGGCGCCAAAAGACTTGCAAACACCAGAGCGAGAACAGAGTTTTTTGCTCCACTCACGGTGACTTCTCCCTTGAGGGCCACTCCACTAATGACATTCATTTTATCCATGAGGACTCCTTTGGTCGTCTGGCATTTGTGCGACTGGCATTTGTGCGACGACGACTCTGTCTTTGGACGCGAGATCTTTGATTATTTTTATGTTTTTAAAGCCATTTTGCAAACAAATGCTTTCTAATTCGCTCGCCTGTCCCTCGCCACACTCATAAATGAGCCAGCCGCCCGCACGAAGATGCTTCTTCGCCCACGGCGTCCATCTTTTATAAAAAAACAGGCCGTTCTCCTCAGCATAAAGAGCCGCGTGCGGCTCGTAAAGCGCGACCGTGTTTTCCAGTCGCGTGTCCTCTGGTGAAATATAGGGCGGGTTGCTCACCACCAGATCAAAAAGTTCAGTAAACTTTTGAGTGAGTACATCTCCACATACAAACTCCACCCGCTGCAAAAGTCCCAAGCTGTGGGCGTTCTCTTGTGCTAAATGTATGGCTTCCAGTGAAACATCAATGGCTGTTAAGTGGCTCTGCGGCCACTCCTGAAGCAGCGACAAGCCTATGCAACCACTGCCTGTGCCTAAATCTGTAATTCTTTTCGGAATTGGCACTATTCGCAAAGCCTCTTCAACAAGCACCTCAGTGTCCGCTCGTGGAATGAGCACAGATGGATTCACCACAAAGCGTTCTTTAAAAAAATCTTTATGCCCAACGATGTAAGCTAACGGCTCTCCGCTCGCCCGACGTTGGGCTTTCTGCAGAAGAGCTGTGGCTTGTTGTGGTGAAAGTGTTTTGTCTTTTTGTAAAACAAAATCTGTGAGGGAGATGTTCAGAACCTCACGCATAAAAAATTCAGCCTCTTTGGCTGCATTTGCTAGAGAATTCTTCTCAAAAAGTTCGGTGATTTTTTTTGTCGCCTCAGCGAGGCGCATTTTCTTGCGCCTTGAGAGCTTCCGTTTGGTAATGGGTCATCAGCGGTTGAATGATGGGGTTTAACTCGCCATTCATAATGCCGTTGATATTGTGAGTTGTTAAACCGATGCGGTGATCGGTGACTCGAGATTGTGGAAAATTATAAGTGCGAATACGTTCCGAACGATCGCCCGTACCAATCTGTGCAAGTCGCGCATCCGAGGCCTCTTTGATCACACGTTCGTCTTCTTGGGATTTTAACCGAGAGTAAAGAATTTTAAAGGCTGTGTCGCGGTTGGCATGCTGGGAGCGGCCCTCCTGACAGTACACCACAATGCCTGAAGGGATGTGCGTGAGCCGAACGGCAGAATCTGTTTTGTTCACGTGCTGTCCACCCGCACCGCTGGCACGCATGGTTTCGATGCGTACGTCGTTGGGATTCACTTTCACTTCCACCTCTTCCGCTTCGGGAATCACTGCCACGGTGATGGTGGATGTGTGAACGCGACCCTGGGATTCGGTTTTTGGCACCCGTTGCACGCGATGCACGCCACTTTCGTATTTCATGGTGGAATATACTTTTTCGCCGGTGATCATCGCGATGACTTCTTTGTAGCCGCCCACGTTTCCTTGTGAAATGGAAAGAATTTCTACGGACCATCCGTGCTGTTGCGCAAAGTATCCGTAAGATCTAAAAAGCTCTTCGGAAAAAAGACTGGCTTCATCTCCTCCCGCGCCGGCACGGATTTCGAGAAGAATATTTTTGTCGTCATTGGGATCTTTAGGAAGCAGTAGAAGTTTGAGCTGTTCTGCAAGTGGTCCAATGCGCGGCTCAATTGCAGAGATATCCTCTTTTGCCATTTGACGAAGATCCTCATCGGACTCTGTCGTGAGCAAAATTTTGTTCTCTTCAAGATTACGGGTGAGCGTTTTATACTCTTGATAAACCTTAACGATCTTGTCGAGCTCAGCATGCTCCTTCATCAACTGACGAAACTTATCTTGCTGAGAAGCTATGCTGGGATTCTGAAGTTGGTGATTTATCGACTCGTGCTTTTGCACCAACTCGTCGAGTTTGTTAAAAAGCATGTGAGTGTCTTAACTCTCTATTTTTTTTTGTCGTAGAAGCTAGCGTATTTCTTTTTAAATTTTTCTACGCGGCCTTCTGTATCAACAAGTTTTTGCTTGCCCGAAAAGAACGGGTGGCATGCGCTGCATATATCAACGTTGATTTCTTTCATAACCGAACCGGTGACGAAAGTGTTGCCGCAAACACAGCTAACTTTTGCTTCTGTATAATATGTTGGGTGAATTTCTGCTTTCATAACGCAATACTCCATTTCTCGAGAACTTAGCTAATTAACACATGTATTTATCAAGGTCGAGCCTATTTTTAGGCCATTTTTGGGGATATGCACAGAAATCAAACTATTCCACAAAGTTATCCACATC
>JANOYW010000048.1:0-14252 GCA_031429075.1 Bdellovibrionales bacterium
CGCTCCGTGCCCACACACTTTTTGGGACTCAATGCATAAATTTTTATCCAAACTTGCGAAGGTGTCTTTTTAAGACCTCTCGCAAACACGATGTTTCGAGCTGCGAGCGAGTCCAGGGATGGACGCGTCTTAAAAAGACACCTTCGCAAGTTTGGATAAAAATTTATGCATTGAGTCCCAAAAAGTGTGTCCGTACCTACCTTCGGCGTACCTTTTGGTGTTTCATTCTGCTATAGAATTCGCATGGCAAAACTTGAAGTTTTAACGTTTCCAAACCCGCGCTTGCGGCACAAAGCCAAGCCTGTTGACAAGGTAACTCCGGAGATTCAGCAGCTCGCAGCCGATATGCTCGAAACCATGTACGCCGAAAAAGGAATTGGCCTTGCGGCCATTCAAGTGGGTGTGGAAAAGCGTCTTTTGGTGATGGATATACGCCCAGTTGGTGACGACGATCGTTATGATCTTAGCGGTCTATCCGAGCTTGAAAAACAAGTGCCCATGCCTTTGGTGATTTTGAATCCTGAAATTTTAAAAAAACAAGGTCGCACAACCTACGAAGAAGGATGTCTGAGCGTACCAGGTTACTACGAGACTGTCAGTCGCGATGAGTACATTGAAGTGCGTGGCATGGACATTAACGGAAAAGCCATGGAGTTGAAATTGGATGGTCTCCTCGCCATTTGCATGCAGCACGAGATTGATCATTTGGATGGAAAAGTTTTTATCGATCGATTGAGTCCTATCAAATCTATGCGTCTTAAATCCAAAATTAAGAAGTTTGGTTACAATTCAAAAAAGACCGATGATGATGAGGCGGACGACGAGGTCGTTGAAAAAGCCGCTGAAAAAGTGGCCGTTAAAACGAGCGAAAAACTCGCCGAAAAAATTTCCAAAAAAATCCCCAACAAGAGTGGCAAATAAATGGCCTTCCGTGTGCTGTTTTGCGGAACTCCAGAGTTTGCCGTGCCAGCGCTGACGATGCTTTCGCAAATGCCCGAAATAAAAATAATTCACGCGCTGTCTCAGCCGGACCGTCCTTCGGGGCGGGGACACAAGCTCCAAGCAAGTCCTGTGAAACAAAAAGCCATAGAATTACAAATTCCAGTATCCACGCCAGAAAATATAAATACTTTAGAGAACATCGAATTTTTAAAAACGTTGCAGCTCGATGCCATTGTCGTTGTGGCCTATGGGCAAATTTTGAAACAACCTTTTTTGGACTTGTGCCCGCAAAAGTGTGTGAATCTCCACGGCAGTTGTTTGCCGCGCTGGCGAGGGGCGGCACCCGTTCAGCGAGCGATTATGGCTGGTGATCACAAAAGTGGTGTGAGTCTGCAGGTGATTGTAAAAAAATTAGATGCGGGCCCGGTGATTGGGGAAAGAACCCTCAAGCTCGAACCAGATATCAACGCACTTCAGTTACATAACGAATTACAGATTCTCGGCGGAGAGTTGTTTAAGAGTGAATTCTTAGATTTTCTCAACGGAAAAATTCAGCCGCGCGTGCAAGACGAAACGCAAGTAACTTACGCGGCGAAGATCGAAAAAGTAGAAGCACAGATCGACTGGTCATGGTCCGCCACAAAAATTCACAACCTGGTGCGTGGTTTGGCAATGGGTCCCCATGCAACGACTCTGTTCAAAGGTGTTCCCTACAAAATTCATCAAACACGTGTGAACGAAGGATCGGTAAAAAGTCATCCTGGTCGGATTCTAACGGTCGCCAAAGATCATCTCACCGTCGCCTGTGGCGAAGGCACCCTTGAGATCTGGCAAGTTCAGCCGGAGTCGAAAAAGCGAATGAGCGTGGAAGAGCACTTACGAGGATTTCAATTTGTGCCGGGTGAACGCTTCGGCCAGGAGACAGCATTATGAGTTGCAAATTATGAGACCCCAAAAAAAAATGGTGGCGCCAAGTATCCTATCAGCGGATTTTGCCAACCTGGAAAAAGAAATCAATGCCGTGATGGCCGCCGGCGCGGATTGGATCCATGTCGATGTGATGGACGGGCACTTTGTTCCCAATCTCACAATTGGGGCACCCGTGGTTAAATCTTTGCGCAAAATGAAAAATATATTTCTCGATTGTCACTTGATGATTGAGGAGCCCGAAAAATACGTCGACGATTTTTTAAAAGCCGGAGCCGATAACATCACGATACACGTGGAGTCCAAGGGCGACATCGCCGAGTTGTTACGCCACATCAAGCGACAAAATTGCAAAGCCGGCATCACACTTCGACCGCGCACGCCGGTGGAGACGCTGATTCCCTACCTTTCTTTGGTTGATGTTATTTTAGTGATGACAGTGGAGCCGGGTTTTGGTGGCCAATCGTTTATGCATGAACAAGTGGAAAAAATAAAATGGTTGCGACAAGACATCGACCAAAAAAAACGTTCTATTCTGATCGAGGTCGACGGCGGAGTGAATGCCGAAAGTTTGCCGCACCTCAAAGACGCGGACGTCCTGGTGGCCGGCAATTTTATTTTTAAAAGTGATTACTCAAAAACAATTCAGTTTTTAAAAGGATAAAAATGCAAATTTCAGGGGACAACGTCGATTTAGCTTTTGTGGTCCAAGTGTCCAAGGGTGAAAAAAAAGTAGAGCTTGCAGCCGACGCGCGAAAAAAAATGATCGCGTCGCGTACTTACATTATGAACAGAGTGGAAAAAGGCGAAATCATCTACGGCGTGAACACGGGCTTTGGGGCTTTTAGCAGTGTTTCCATTTCGCAGTCGCAGATTGTTCAGTTGCAAAAAAACCTGATCCGTTCCCACTGCATGGGCATAGGACTTCCGTTTACCAAGGAAGAATCCCGCGCCATTTTATTTTTGCGCGCCAATGCAATGGCTCGCGGCCACAGTGGCATTCGCCCTGAAGTGGTGGATAAACTTTTAGAGTTTCTCAATAACGACATCATCCCAGTGATTCCACAGCAGGGCAGTGTGGGTGCTAGCGGCGATCTGGCGCCGTTGTCGCATCTGGCACTGGCGATCATTGGCGAAGGCGAAGTGTGGGGGGCTGATGGACAGCCAGCGCACGTACAAACTCTGCTCAAAGCGAAAAACATTGAACCTCTCGAGCTCCAGGCAAAAGAAGGATTATCTATGATCAATGGCTGTCAGGTGATGACGGCCATCGGGCTTTTGCATTTGGAGCGGGCGCGTTGCCTAACATGGTTTTCCGATTTAGCAGGAGCCATGACTCTCGAGGCCATGCAGGGCAGTCGCAAGGCGTTTGACCCGCTGATCGCGGCCACACGTCCTCACCCCGGTGAAGCAAAAACCGCACGCAATATTTTAAAACTCATGGGCACCACGTCTGGCATCGCCGATGGCCACGCCAATTGCGGTCGCGTGCAGGACGCCTACTCTTTACGCTGTATGCCAGCAGTGCACGGCGCAGTAAAAGACGCCGTAGGAAATTCTCTGCGCACTTTGGAGATCGAAGCCAACTCCAGCACCGACAATCCTTTGGTTTTCGCCGACGATGGTAAAATTTTATCTTGCGGAAACTTTCACGGCGAGCCAGTGGCTTTTGCCATGGACTTTGTTGCCATTGCCATGAGTGCCATGGGTGCCATCTCTGAGTGCCGCATCGAAAAACTCATCAACCCAGCCATGAGTGGTTTGCCCGCGTTCCTCGCCCCCGACGGCGGACTCAACAGCGGTCATATGATTGTGCAAGTGGCGGCGGCCTCGCTGGTGAGTGAAAACAAAATTCTCTCCCATCCAGCGTCGGTGGACAGCATTCCCACCTCCGCCGATAAAGAAGATCATGTGAGCATGGGCACCATCGCCGCACGAAAATTCGGGCAAATTGTCGACAACGTTGAAAATGTGATCGCCATGGAATTTTTATCTGCCACGCAAGCTTTAGATCTTTTAAAACCTCTCAAGCCCGCGTCCACAGTACTTAAAGCTTACGACGTGATACGCAGCGAAGTTCCATTTGCAAAAGAAGACCGCGTGTTTGCCAAAGACGTCGAAAAAATAAAAACCTTGATGCGCAACGGATTACTGATGAATGCAATTACATCCACGGTAGGAGATCTTGAATGGTAAGAACAGTTAAAGCCCCCACAGGAACTAAACTTCATTGCAAAGGGTGGCTGCAAGAAGCCGCCTACCGCATGATTCAAAACAACCTCGATCCCGGTGTAGCCGAAAAACCCGAGGATTTAATTGTGTACGGTGGCATCGGAAAAGCCGCTCGCAATTGGCCGGCCTTCGATGCCATTCTAAAACAGCTTACGATTTTAGAGAATGACGAAACGTTGCTTGTCCAATCGGGAAAGCCCGTCGGCGTGATAAAAACCCACGAAGATGCACCGCGAGTTTTAATTGCAAACTCCAACCTTGTTCCGCAATGGGCAACCTGGGAGCACTTTCACGAGCTCGATAAAAAAGGTTTGATGATGTACGGCCAAATGACGGCGGGATCTTGGATCTACATCGGCACTCAAGGTATTGTGCAGGGCACTTACGAAACGTTTGCCGAAGTTGGACGCCAGCATTTTGGTGGGAGCCTTAAAGGAAAGATCATTCTTACAGCTGGTCTCGGAGGAATGGGCGGAGCTCAACCTCTCGCTGGAGTTTTTGCAGGAGCTTGTGTTCTCACAGTGGACATCGATCCCGAGCGCATTCAAAAACGCCTCGAAACAAAATACTTGGACGAATCTAGCGACAACTTGGACGACGCATGGAAGCGCATGCAGGCCTACGCTGCAAAAGGCGAAGCCAAGTCCATCGGTCTTGTTGGCAATATGGCAGAAATCATTCATCAGATGATCGAAAAAAATTATTTGCCAGATGTTCTCACCGATCAAACGTCGGCCCACGATCCCCTCAATGGCTATGTTCCCGAGGGATATACTTTGGCGAAGGCGGCAGAGTTGAGAGCTTCCGATCCACAGGAGTACGTCAAAAAATCCGTGGCCAGTATGACCAAGCATGTTCGCGGCATGGTGGCCATGCAGAGCAAAGGTGTGATCACTTTTGATTACGGAAACAACATTCGCGCGCGGGCCGTTGAAGGCGGCTTTGCCGAGGCGTTTTCGTTCCATGGATTTGTGCCGGCTTACATCCGACCGCTGTTTTGCAAAGGCAGTGGACCATTTCGTTTTGTGGCGCTGTCTGGCGACCCACAAGATATCCATGTGGCCGATGAAGCTTTAAAAGAATTGTTTCCACACAAACCGCATTTATTAAATTGGCTCAAAATGGCCAGCGAACGCATTGCCTTTCAGGGATTACCAGCGCGTATCTGCTGGCTGGAATATGGCGAGCGTGCACTCGCGGGATTGAAAATCAATGAGCTCGTTGCCCAGGGAAAAATCAAAGCTCCTATCGTGATCGGTCGCGATCATTTGGATTGTGGATCAGTGGCTTCGCCCAATCGCGAAACCGAAGCAATGAAAGATGGTTCGGATGCAGTGGGTGATTGGCCGATTCTCAATGCTCTTGCAAACACTGCTTGCGGCGCCACATGGGTGAGCTTTCACCATGGCGGTGGCGTTGGGATGGGATACAGTTTGCACGCAGGACAAGTGATCGTCGCGGATGGTACCGACAAGGCGGCTAAACGTTTACAGCGCGTCTTAACGGCGGACCCAGGAATGGGAGTCTTTCGTCATGTGGACGCGGGTTACGAAGACGCAATGCAGGTGGCAAAAGAACGCGACGTTAAGGCGTTCTTCTAAAAGCTTTCTTTTAAAGATGCTAGGTGCTGTTTCTACACTCAGCGCATCAGTACCTTTGTAAAAATCTCACTGAAGATTTGCAGAGTGGACAATTGCTGATGGATCTTCGTAAAACCATTGTGGGTAGGGGCGGGGACGATGGGGTTTTTCAATGGGACAATCAATTTTCGTTTTTTTATGTCTAAGTCTTTTTAATTTCGCGCACGCAGAAACACGTCCGTACGTGGACACCATGATCGTGGTGGCCGTGGATGTTTCGGGAAGCGTGGATGACAACGAATACAATATTCAAAAGTCAGGTATTATAGAGGCGTTTTCTGATCCGTCAGTGCAGCGACTTCTTCTTCAGTGCTCCACAAGTGGCATTGGAATTACTTATGTCGAATGGTCGGGAAGTAGTCAGTCCAATGCGTTTGTTTCTGTAAACCCTTTTGTGCAAGTGATTCCTTGGGTGCGACTACTGAGCCCACAAGATATGATCGAATTTGCCAATAGACTTTTAGGCAGTCCGCGAAGTTCCCGCGGCGAAACTGACATCGCGCGCGGCTTAGGCTTTGCGCGGGGCCTTCTCGAAAAGGCCCCTTTTGAGAGCCACAATCGAATCGTATCGTTGAGCACAGATGGCCAGCAAGGATTTACAATTCCAGGAGTTTCCACCGAAGATTTTTTAAAATCGGAGCGTGATAAGCTTGCAAGCCTGGGTGTCACGATCAATGCCATCGGCATCGAATCGACTGCGCAGGCCGATCCGCGCGGGATGGGCTTTATGCCGACTTCCGAAGATAAAACCATGGAAGTATATCTTAACGAAAACGTGCGATCGGGCTCAAATTCCTTTGTTACTCCCGCAGCTGACTTTGAAGCTTACAGTGAAGCTTTTAAAAAGCAGCTCTACGTGATGATGAACGCCTGTATCAGTTAATGCACGAAGTCCCAAAA
Organism: Bdellovibrionales bacterium; assembly: GCA_031429075.1. GTDB lineage: Bacteria > Bdellovibrionota > Bdellovibrionia > Bdellovibrionales > JAGQZY01 > JANPLN01. The sequence goes on from JANOYW010000048.1 coordinate 6,642, forward strand.
GGGGCGAGCTCTGCTCGAGAACGAGCGCCTGGAGCGCATTGCCCCTTTCCGTACTTAGAATATTTTTTTAGTCGTACTTCTTTAAAAAGATAAAATTCATCAGTCTAAGCCGCTGATGTTTTTTTAAATCGTGAATTTTGTAAAAAGTCTGTCGCCAGTAAATTCCGCCTCGGTACAGGCACAAAATAGCCCCCCGCCAAAGAGCAATCACCGAAAATAACTTTGCCAGAGGCAAAAAAAGTACGATGAAGGTGGGAAAGCTCGAGCACTTTTTCATCATTTTATAATTTGCGAACTGATAAATCAAAAAGCTTAGGGAGAGAAAGATCAAGCTCCAAAAATGAGGATGTAAAAATGGAATGATGTAGAGCCCCAGCAACCAATGTCCTATTAAAAAAGTAAAAAGAGATAGAATATAAATATTGTACTGAAAGATCGAGAAAGCATTTTTTTCTAAACCGCGAATATAAGAACCAACGGTGGGATACCATTCAATTTTGACCTCGTTGAGTCCGCTGACTAAGTCGCACATGGCACCGGCGTCTTTCATCATAAATCCAAAACCACCGTCGTCGATCACTTCCATCTTCAACCACTCGAGACCTCGAGATTTTTTATAGGCCGAGCTTTTCACAAGATTAAAAGCTCCACAGCCAATGGCTTCTTTGCGTTTTTTATCGCGAATTTTTAATAAATCGATAGCCAAGGATCCCGAAGATAAAAACTGTGTAATGCAGAGCTGAATCCAAAATCCTTGCGCGATAATATGTGGAATGAGCGTTAAAAACTCGACCTGATTTTTTTCACAGTAGGCCACTGCTTTTTTTAAAGTGTCTCTGCCAAAGTGAACATCAGCATCCGAAAACAAAATCCATTCGCCAGTGGCGTGCTGCAATCCTTGATATTGGGCATGCACTTTTCCAATCCACCCATCGGGCAGGGACGTAACGTTCACAACTCGTGTCTTAAGTTTGTCCGTCGATTTGTTTGCACAAAGTTCGGCAATGATGGTGCCGGTGCGGTCGCTGGAGCGGTCGTTAATAACGATCAGCTCAAGATTAGGGTAGGTATGATCAAGAAGCGATTGCAGTGCTGGGCCGATGGTGGACTCTTCGTTGCAAGCGGGGATTATCAGACTTATTTTTGGCCACGATAGACGTTCGGGAACTGGAATCTCAGATAAAAACCTCAAATGTCGCGCAAAAGAAATTTGCTTGCGGGCCAAGAGGAGAAGACCCAAAGCGCTGCCCAAGATCCATAACGTATAAATCATAGGTTTATATTAGCTCGAAGCTTCTTCAAAGCAAGCTTCGATAAAACGAAATAGACGTGCCGAAACTCAGTCCATATCCTAGCTCCTAGAGCCACAAAATGTCACCTGTCAGCAGTATGATCGACGGTATAACGGTTTATTTGGATTTGAACCAGATTTGCTTTGGAATACGGTATGCATCACGATCCCTGAAGGGTGCTTTCCCCTTCGGAGGTTGCTCCATGCGGACGTTGTGCGTTTTAGTACTAATACTTGGAACTTCGTTGGCTCAGGCTCAACGGTCCGATGTTTTTAAAAACAACATCTACGTGTCTTCTCTTCAATCGGACGCCTCAACCAGAGGAACTCAAACATCATTTGTCAATTCAACAACAACGCGAATCGCAGGCCTACAGGATCTGTTTGGTTCCGAAGAAGCTCCGTTTAACAATGACGGACTGTCTTGGCCCCCGCTTCCACGCTACTGGTGGCAGGAGGGGTATTCGACGTATCTCGAGGGGAGACTTGGAATCGGACTCCCCCCAGGAACTCCAGTGGTCAATTTAAGCAGAACTTATTCCTACAAGTACGAGGTGACGACAACATTTCACGTTCTTGGCTCGTTAAAATTCGTGGGTCGCCAATCGGCAAATCCCCTCAACGAGCTCCTTCCCGGAGAGTTTGAGCGGGTGTTCAACCGTGATTACGTAACGATGCAAGAATTTTTCAATGCGTCCGAGCAAAACCCGATGGTGGGAATGTGCCAGTATGAAATTGCACTTTACCATGGGGTGACTACATCGGGTGGCGTTTCGTTTATACTTTCCGCTATCGCCGAGGGCGGCCGCGTGAATTTTGCACGGATGGCCGTTTATTCAAGAATGTTTAATATCAAATCACAGGGTCCCAACGACGAATATTCGTCAGCATGGTACCTCAATCATGAATGCAGTGATCGTTTTGAGCGCTACGTAAAACCGTTTGTCGAAGACACCCTCGCCTTTAAAGCCCAACAATATAATGCCGAATTTCACCCGCATAACACCTGTGCGCCAGCGCGCCCTGTTGTAGGTCAGACAGATCGGGATTGTCGTGATTGGCACAATGGCGTGGGGATTTGGAATTTTAGAAAACCACAAAACACAGTCGGCCGATGTGAAATGCAAACCAATGGCGAAAGTCATTGCGTACTTAAATCTAAAGAAGGACAAAAATGTCCTCTCTACTACTCAGATGGGATAGATACTTTACTTTTTAATATGGAAGCGATGAGAAGCGATCGTCGGCCTCCTGTACGCCCCACCACGTCTGTTGATCAAGGGCCACATTCACTGTTTACCGAAGGACACCGAGAATTTCCGTGTGATGCTGGTTTGACGTGTACCATGGACAGTTATAGACATAGAACTGCAACATGTAAAAATTTAAATCGAAGAGGCGCCCTATGAGTTTAGTTTTAACAACCTTCGTAATTCTGTTCCACAGCCTCATCGCCGCTGATGATTTTCAACAAATCACTTCGGAACTCCATAGACAATCTGTAGAAACCCAACAGCAAATTGATCCCCTTGTGCAAGAAGCTGCAAACTTGGAGCGACAAAATGCCGAAGCTCGTGCCGAGCAGGAAAGACGAGCCGAAAAAGCCCGAGAAATTCTTGTAAAAGCAGAAAAATTAAAAGACGAAATAAAAACAAAACTACCGGCAAGGTCTCTCGAGGAAATACTAAATGTGGGGACTGTTGGCCGTTGTAAAATCTCATTGGGTTCGGAGCCGAACGAATTTCACTTAACTCAAGAGGGAATTTCCATTCGTGTGATTTTTGCGAGTGAACAAAGCCCGCGACAGACCTTTGCAACTCTACAAACAATCAATGGTACGGAATACTATAAAATTGTTCAGATGGACTTTGATCCATCCAATCCAACAAGTACATCCGGTCCGATGCGTGCGGACGTTCGTCTTGATGAACAGAAACGAATCGTCCACGCCGTGTTTCGCGGTGAAACGATCAAAGATCGTGGACCCTTCGGTTTTTTTGGGTCGAGTCTAGCTCCACGAGGCATGACCTGTATAACCATGGAAGCTGTAGAGTCTATTTAGAACTAACATATCCTAATAAGGCTCAATATTTAAGGTTCCACGTCCGATAAATGGGTGTGATAAAGAAAAAATCGGCACACACATTATTACCTAAGAGCATGAACCCAGCATCCACAATGGATCGGCTCGCTGCTCAGCTTATTGATTTATGTCTTTTGTTTTCATTTTCATTCGGAATTTCAATTTTGTTCGGCGCTTTTGGAGCCGTAATTTCCGGAGCAGGCAGTGTACTTTATTTTTGGCTTTGCCACCAATTTGGCGGGCAAACGGTTGGAAAAAAAATAATTGGCTTAAGAGTTATCAGCGTGCACTCACACTCACTCAATGTCTTTCGCGTTCTTTTGCGCGAAACCTTAGGGCGGGCACTTTGTTTAGGAACCGCACTTTTAGGCTACTTTGGAATTTTAATTCGCCGAGATGGGCGTGGCCTTCACGATCTTATTTCGGGTAGCATCGTTGTTTCGGAAAAAAGATATCAAACGACGGCTGCTCATTTTTTTGGAATCTTGCTAGCAACTGTACTGACCTTTAGTTTTTCGATTTACTATGTGTTGTTTAAAACCCCCGTCCTGGCAACCGTAGGCATGCATCTGCTGAATAGTCAGGGGATGGGAATTGGATCGTTGACCGGAAATATCGAGAGCGGATGGAAAATCAATACGCTTTACGGAAGTAATTCGTTTTTTTCATTTAGCGTAAAAGGGATCCACATCAAGCACGACAAGGCTGGCCTTTTTAATCGCGGTGTTTGGCATCTTACTGAAGTTTCTGTTGATGAAGTGAAGCTGCGCATGGTTCCTGGTGTCCTCAACTTCAACTATTTCGAAAAAGGTCTCGTATCGAGTCGGGTTCAACTTCCACTGACGCTTCCCTATGGGTTTTTAAGTCTCAAAGCTGCCATTGATCTGGTGAAAGCTAAAAAAATAACGATCCTCGAAGACAAAAAAATGAACCTGGTTTTTACAGATGTGAACGTAAACAAGATGACCTATCAAGCGAACACTTTAAATATCGATAATTTGCAAAGTGGAAAGTCTTCAGTGAATAAACTCGAGGTTTCGCAATTAATCTATAATTTAGAAAACCAAAAGCTGTTACTTAAAGTAAAACTTTTTGCAAAAAAAGAAGCTTATCCAATTTTGAAAAAAGATCTACAGGCCTCTTTCAGCTGGAGTGGTGCTTTACAAAAACCAGAGCGTTTCCGCTTTGTAACATTTGAAGATCGCTTGTCCATAGATTTTTTTAGAAACGATTTATTGCTGACGCTGCATGGGTTTACACCCGCCACCTATTTTTATGCCTCGCCAGTTTTTAAAAACATCAATACGAAATTAAGAAATAGTAATTGCATAAAGGTTAATTGCCTCCAGTCGTTGCAAGGGAGCGGTTCTTTTTATCTTAGCAGTCAAAAAATTGATTTTAAAAACAATTCGGCGTGGTTTGTTGGAACAAACGAAGAAGTTTTACCGTTTAATTACAACGAAGTGGTCAAAGCCCTATTTACGCCAAAGCCAATTTTGAGTATTGTGTCTGAAGAAACTTTGTCTAATTTTGTGAGCCAGTTATATTACAAAAAACCCATGGATCAGTTGCAACCGCAGGAGCAATCTGTGGTGACCCGCGATCAAGTTTACTACAAAGTACTGCGGGAGCGATTTGATCCCAACCGCCCCAAGCATATCGATACCTTCTTACTGCGCAGTCCTTCGGAGCTGTCCGAAGTTAAATAGTTACATCGGTTTAAAAACAACCGTGTACACAGCCACTGCTAAGATCACAATCAGGCCATACATCGCCATTTTTCTCGGTAAAACTTGTTTGTAAAGGAGCACTGGATAAACACCCAGCAACACCCAGCAAACCATTTTAATATAAATCCAAGTGGAGCCCGAAAAACTAAAGCCACCTTTAGTGATCAAGCCAAAGCCTGCTACAAAAGCCACTAACAGGGCAATGCCGTGGGCGATGGACAAACCTTTTTTGCACTTGATGTCACCTTTGTTTGCACCGTTAAAAACTTGAAAGCTGGTGATGGCCAAGCTCATTGTAACAACGATAATAGCAACGATATGTAAAAACGAATAAAAACTATAACTCATAAATCCTCCATTAATGCCGTCACTATACACAATCTGCATGGACAGGTCGATATAAACTGCTATCATCTAATTATGACTCATCTCGAAATGTGGGAACTTGCAAGTTACGTTGTGACCGTGGTCGGTTTGCCGTTTGCCATCGTAGTTTTTATGCTTGAGCAAAAAAAAGAACGTATGAACGAAGACGAGGAAATTTATCAGCGGCTATCCGACGAATACGCCGATTTTTTAACGATTCTTTTAAAAAACGCGGATCTTAAGTTAATGTCAAAAGACTCTGACGCCATGGCCATTACTGAAGAACAAGCGGAGCGGAAGCGAATTATTTTCGATATGTTGATTTCGCTTTTTGAGCGAGCCTTTATTTTGGTGTACGAAGAAAATATGTCCTTGCAAACCAAACGTTTGTGGTCGAGCTGGGATGATTACATTCATTATTGGTGCAAGCGCCAAGACTTTCGCGATTCCCTGCAAAACCTCTTGTTGGGAGAAGATCCAGATTTCGAAAATTACATGCGCAAAGCCGTCAGCAAGTACAGCTAGCACTCCGTCATCCTGAGCGGAGCGAAGGATCACGTTAAGGCGTATTCTTACTTTTTATGAAGCTTTCAATTTGCTTTCGCAACTCGTGGAGTTTAACCATGGCCGCTTTTGTTTTTAAATAGTCGCGAAGTGGTTGGAGCGGAAAGCCTCCATACTGCCCGGGCTGGTCGATGTTCTTCGTTACTCCCGACATACCCGAGATTTGCACATTATCGGTGATGGTTACGTGGCCTGTGACCGAGGCTTTTCCACCGCTTATAAAATGATTGCCGATTTTCGAAGAGCCCGCCATGCCAAACTGGGCCGTGATCAAACAGTTTTTACCAATAACGGAGTTATGCGCCAAGTGGCACTGGTTGTCGATTCGAGTTCCCTGGCCAATGATAGTGTCTTCGATGGTGCCGCGATCGATGGTGCAGGAGGCGCCGATGTGGACATCGTCGTGCAAAACCACACGTCCCGAATGGGGAATTCGATAATGCTGACCCTTTTCGTCGTGGGCGTAACCAAAGCCCTCGCTGCCAATGGTGGACTGAGGCATAATTTCGCAGCTGTTGCCCACCACGCAACTATGCCCAACATATACCAGGGGGTGGATCGTTGTGTCGGAGCCGATCTTCGCGTTTCGTTCGATGACGGCATTGGCGCCAATGTAGCTGCGAGGACCGATTTCCACTCCTGCAGAGATCACGGCACCGGGACCCACCTCCACGGATTCATCCAAATGGGCCGAAGAGTCAATTTGTGCCGATGGGTGTATGGCTTGTAATACCTGCGAGCGGAAGGGCGTCTCAAGAAAAAATTCATTCTTAATAAAGCGCATGGCAAGCTCTGGTTGAGAACTCAGGAGCCAGGTTTTTTCGAGGGAAAGAGTCTCTTTTTTAAAGCTCGCGGGCACTAAAATCACCGACGCTGCCGAAGCAACAACCGTAGGAAGGTGTTTTTCGTGAGTAATAAAAACCAAAGACTGAGGTTCGATATTCTCGAGGGCCGAGATCAGCCGGAACTGAGTATGATGCGGGCCGTGAATCTCGCGAATGTATTGCGGGAACGTTTTGAGAATTTTTTCAGCAGATATTGTGTTCATAGGGTGATAATAAACCACAGATGGTTGGCTTCTGTCTAACAGAACAGAAGAGGCTAAAAACAGTGGTGTTTGCCGCATTGCTTAATGTCGCAAAGGCTCGGAAATCCTTGACTCTCATGGATACAAACAGAAAATGGGGCATCTCAAATGGAGTCAAAACTATGCTTAAAACCCTAGAAGCGTACTTAAAAATGAAAATGCCGCAAGTGGCGTGGAAATCGGCAAAAGCTGTTTTGGAACTCAAGACAGAAGGCGCCACTATTCCGTTTATTGCCCGCTACCGCAAAGAGCGAACTGGAAATCTCGACGAAGTGCAAGTGCGCGACGTGATTGATTTCGAAACTGAGTATGTCGAAATTTTGCAGCGCAAAGAATTTGTTCTTAAAGAAGTTTCTGAACAAGGAAATCTGACGGATGATTTAAAAAATCGCATTGAGACCTCTTGGGCCATGGCAGAGATCGAAGAGCTCTATCGCCCCTATAAAAAGAAAAAGAAAACCAAAGCCACGTTGGCGCGCGAGGCAGGGCT
>JANOYW010000049.1:0-66806 GCA_031429075.1 Bdellovibrionales bacterium
GCCTAATCGCATTAAAAATGACATTAATTTTTGTTCACTTTCTTCACTGCCCCGGTGGCGAAATCGGTAGACGCACAGGATTTAAAATCCTGAGCTTCGTGTAAACGGGCGTGCCGGTTCAAGTCCGGCCCGGGGCACCAAACGTCAAAGTAGAAGAACCGGCACTTTGGGCTCCGGTTCTACTTTTCTTTCTTAGATTTCGCTTTTTGTGCGCAAGTGATCCCGAGTGATGTAAAAGTCTCTAAGAATTTCAAAATACTTCGTCTTCACTTCGAACAGTTTATCGACTGAGCCCATAACATCCGGTGAGTTTTTTACTCCGCGCGAGTATTCTCCCATTGTCACTTTAAAGTAACCCTGGGCGCGTTTAATGTTTTCTTCGGCATCATGTAACTGCTTGTGCAAGAAATCCAGAGAAGCGATTTCGGAATGGGCTTCATTTTCAATTTGTTTTGATAGATATTTCGCTTCGGCCCGAGAGCCTTCGGCTTCTTGTCTCAATGCCGAGGCTTCACGATTTCCAGATGTAAAATCAAAAAGATTCATTGTGAGTCGAAGGCCCAACACTCTGTCCCTCCCCTCTTGTCTATCGAAAACGTTCCCATTTCTTACGTTGTATTGATTTTGAGCGGCATAGGCGTCTACCCTTGGCCACCAGGATCGGGCTTGCATCTTCGCGGCGAGCTGGTTCTCCTCAGCCTGAACTAAAGAGGGTTTTGCCAGGAATTGGTGCTGAGCCTCTGTGTGGCTGCCAACGGATTCCATACCTTCGAGATGTTCCAGCTTATCAGCAATTTTTACTGAAGAGCCTTCAGGGTATCCTAACAGGGTTATTAACTCTCGTTCTAGGATTTTTCGCTGCATATTTATTTGGTCTATACCGCGTTTGATCTCTGTGTCTTTGATCTCAAACTCAAAACGGTCTGCCGACGTTGTAACACCCGCACGGATTCTTGTTTGTGCAGATTTTAAATTCTTTGAATTGATTTCTTGTACTTCAGAAAGCACACCCAAGGTATTTTCGAGAAAAACCAAGTTCCAATAGATTTCCTTGGCTTTGATAATTTCTTGGTAAACAGTAACGCGTTTTTCCGTTTCCATGCGCTCTTTGCGTTTATCAACGACATCGTCGTAGAGGCTATCTTTCATGCCGTTGAAAACGTTAACGCTCACTTCGGCGCCATAGGTCGGTTGAGTTCGCCTATAGGTATCACCCAATTCGAAGCGCTCTTGAGCTCCATAGACTTTAAGGCTCGGCATAAAGGATCGTTTTAAAAACCCTTGTCGATATTCCATGGCCGAAACTTGGTAAGCCTTGCCAGAAACTCTTTCGTTTCGAGTTTCGATAAGACTTTTAATATCTTTAGCCTTTAATATCACGGTTTCTTGCGCTTGAATAAACCCAGAAGCAAACATCAAACACACAAACAAAATAACATTCATAAAACTCTCCTTGGGAAAGCACGGAATTTCCACACTTCAAACCAACTTGTCTTAGTCCAAATTGTCAAAAGCCGTTAGCAGCTCTTTTTCGCCGTCTTTAACCACAACATCAATGTTGTAGGGCTTAGCCTCAGGCTTTGGCATTTTGCCCATAAATACGCCGTCCTTCACCTCAAGATCAAAAGATAAATCTTTCCATTTGCCTTTGACCTTGGCCGCCAAAGACGCCGTAGCTTTCGTACTCATAGTCTTTAAATCGAGCGGAGCCATTTTTTGATCGTAAAGATAAAATCGAACCATTCCATCGCTTGAGCGCACCAGTTCGGCTTTGTGAACCAAAGGTGCTTTTGCTCCAAGTTTTGCATCGCTTTTTAAAACGACACCTGAAACTAAACCACCGTACTTCCCCGTATCAGAAATCTTCGGTCCGTGGCCCTCATCGTGGGCGTAAGCTGATATAAAAACACCAAGACTTATTGCTGCTAGTAGCAACGTTTGTTTCATTTCCATTCTCCTTCGTTGGATTGTTGTTGATGCTTCATATACTTTTTAAAAGCATTTTTACCAAATTTAAGAAAGACTGTTGGCGTAACCACCAGGTCTAAAATTGTTGAGGAGATCAATCCTCCGACGATCACGACGGCCACCGGGTAAAGGATTTCCTTGCCAGGCTCTCCTTTAGATAAAAGCAGAGGCACAAGTGCTAAAGCCGCAGTAGAGGCCGTCATTAAAACAGGGACTAATCTTTCCAGAGAACCACGAATAACCATTTTAGCGTCAAAGTTTTCGCCCTCTTCCTTCATAAGATGCAAATAGTGACTGATCAAAAGGATTCCATTGCGGCTGGATATTCCGCAGAGAGTGATAAATGCGACAAATGTGGCAATAGAAATAGTTCCCTCCGTGATGAAAATAGCCACAATGCTTCCGATGAGCGCCAATGGCACATTGAGCATAACTTGTAGACTGAGAAAGCTGGAACGGAAGTGGACAAAGAGCACCAAAAATATTCCCAACAAAGACAGGAGTCCCAACCAAAAAATTCTTCGTGAGGCATTCTGTTGACTTTCAAACTGTCCACCGATTTTGATAAAATATCCTTCAGGAAGTTGGATCTTCTTATCGATTGCGGCTCGAACATCTTTAACGACCGCGCCAAGATCTCGGCCCTGTGTGTTTGCTGATACGACGATGCGTCTTTGCATATCTTCACGGCTAACCATGTTAGGTCCCGTGCCTTCATAGACGTTTGCCACATCTTGTAACATGACAGGCTTTCCGTTGGGCATAAATTTAATCAGGGTTTCGCTGATCTTTTCGGGTGTAGCGCGTGATTCATCATCCAGTCGCATAAAAACGTCATGGATTCTCTGATTTTCTAAAAATTGCGACACAACTTCGCCATTCAAGGCAATTTCCAAGTCACCTGCCAAAGTGCCCGCACGGATACCAAACTGATTCCCGCCTTCTCGGTCGATGGCGATCTTGAGCTGAGGAACAAGAACGAGAGGTTCTGTTTGTAAATCGACAACGCCTTTAACGTCCTTGAGAGCATCATAGATTTCGCCACCAAAGCGGCGAAGTTCGTTCATATCAGGGCCAAAGACTTTAATTGCGATCTGAGCGCGGACCCCAGAAAGTAAATGATCGAGTCGGTGACTGATCGGTTGACCCAAATTCACATAGACGTCTCCTGTCTTTTCAATTTTTTCGCGAATTTCAGAGAGGACCACGGGCATCGGACGGCCGCCGGGCTTAAAATCTACGTCAATTTCACTCCAGTGAACGCCTTCAGCGTGCTCATCCATTTCCGCTCGCCCCGTTCTTCTGACCGTGGATTTGACTTCAGGAACTGACAAGATAGCTTCCTCGATTTGCGTGCCCAATTTATCAGAAGCTGCCAATGAAATACCAGGAGCCGCAGCCACACCGATCGTTGCCGTGCCCTCGTTAAAATCTGGCAGAAAGTTTGTTCCCATGAAGGGAAGAAGTGCTAATGAAGCAATCAACAAAAGCGCTGCTCCGATCAAGACAGCATTTGTTCTTGGAAGCGTAAAATGCAAAATACCCAATGCCTGTTTTTTAAGGTAGGCCACCAATCGACCATCAGCATCTTTATGAACTGCTTTCGAAGTTGGCAGCAAATACGAGCACATGATGGGTGTTACAGTGAGGGACACCACAAGCGACGCAATGATCGAGATAATATAAGCAACACCTAGAGGTGCAAAAAGTCGCCCCTCAATTCCGCCTAAGGCGAAGAGCGGAACAAACACGAGGACAACGATAATTGTCGAAAGGACAATGGAGTTTCTAACCTCCGAAGAGGCATCGTAAATCACTCGCAGAGACCCTTTGGGTGAACCTGCAACTTGATTTTCTCGCAATCGTCGAAAAACATTTTCCACATCGACAATGGCATCATCCACAAGTTCACCAATAGCAATCGCCAGCCCTCCTAGCGTCATGGTATTAATACTTAAACCCATAAGATGAAACACAATGGCTGTGACTAACAAACTTAATGGGATCGCCACGAGAGTTATAAATGTGGTTCTGAAGTTCATGAGAAATAAAAAGAGAATGATAGCGACCATAATTACGCCATCACGTAGCGCACCTTCCACATTACCAATCGCTGATTCAATAAAATGAGACTGCTTGAACAGGTCAGTTTCTAGTATCACGCCTTCTGGGAGAGCCTTTTGAGTCTGTTGCAGTTCTTTATCGATGGCTTGCGTGAGATCAATTGTACTTGCAGAAGGTTGTTTTTGTATTGTCATTATGACGGCATGACGACCGTTAATGCTACCTTCACCACGTTTGGCTTTTGCACCTATTTTTACCTCAGCGACATCTTTAACCAGAACTGGGGTGCCAAAGTGCATAGCTACAAATGAATTTTCAATATCTTCGATACTCGTCACACGCCCTATAGGACGAATTAAAAATTCTTTTTCATTAATATCAATAAAACCACCGGTCGTGTTTTCGCTGATTTCTGAAAGTGCGCGCTTTAAGTCTTCAAGAGAAATATTCTTTCGCTGAAGTTTATTGCTAGAAACTAAGATTTGATATTGTTTAAGCTCGCCACCCATCACAATGACTTGGCTTACTCCTGGAACTGTCATCAATCGCGGGCGAAGTGTCCAATCAGCCAATGTTCTTAAATCCATCGGCGAGACTTGGCCACCAGGACTCGTAACACCGATAAATTGAATTTCTCCCATGATCGAAGTCACCGGGCCCATTGTCGGTTGCATACCTACTGGCAATCGGCTCTGAACAAGCTGTAATCTTTCAGCGACAAGTTGGCGATTTTTAAATATGTCTGTGCCCCAATCAAATTCCACATATACAATCGACACACCAAGGCCGCTGCTCGAGCGAGTTCTTAAAACTCCAGGTGTGCCATTGAGCACACTCTCAATAGGTAAAGTAACGAGGGTTTCCACCTCTTCAGGGGCCAAACCATGGGCCTCCGTCATTACTGTGACTGTCGGACGATTTAAGTTTGGAAAGACATCCACCGGCAAATTCGGCAGGAGCCACGCTCCATAGACGCAAATGACGACAGTAAAAATCGCCACAGTCAGCCGATGTTTTAAAGAAAAACGAATGATGGTGTTCAACATAGTCCAATTTCCCGCGTTAAGAGCGTTAAGCAAAGCAGAAGATAAATTTTTAATGGAATCTTTTAAAAATTAGGCAATTGGAGGGCGAAAGATAGAACTGAGAGAAATATCGTTTGGTGGAGTTTCGGTATAGGTTGTTGAAACTGTTTCGAGGACTTTAATATTCACGTTCACAGGAATAATATGACCAGAGCTAAGAACACATCCACCACACATTGAAATAGAAATTTCATGGGAATGGGGGACCGAATGCTTGTGCTCGGCATTTTTATCATGATCGTGGTTTTCTTCATGCTCGTCTTCATGACCACCGTCATTTTCAACATCGTGATGGTGACTATGACCTTCAGCTACTTCGTGGATGTGCTCAATTTTTATTTTCATCGAAGGCGCAAATGACTTTGAAGGGTTGGAGAAGCCCAAACCCAAAGAATAAAAAGCAAAAATGATAAAACTAACGATTTGACGCATACTACGCATATCTTCCGTACTTATCGGCTTAAAATCAATATATTTTAGCCCCGAGGCCAAAAATCATTTTGTCGCTAAAATTGGTACTCGATGCCAACGCCAAGGCTGTCATTTGTGAGCATCGCTCCGGCGGCCCATGACCACTTCGGTGCATACATGAACGAAACTTCAAATTCTGTTTCATGAGCGCCTTTTTGATTTGGTCTCCATGAAAAATCAAAATCGGAGAAGAGAGTTTTGGTCCACTGGAACTTTCGTTCCACATCAAGCCTGAAGTCGCCATCATGATCTAAAATAAGATTCGTCGAAATCATCATGGGAAGAAAATAACCAAAACCGATCACGGCGCGATTCTCTTTTCCGTAGTTTGTGCCACCCAAAATGATGTTGGCCCAATTGTTGAGCCATCTCCGGTAAAACACGTCTCCTTCATAGTCCCATTCATTTTCAAAATCAGAATAATCAAAATTCTTTTCCTTGATATTCGCGCTTTCTATGCGCGCTGAAAATTCGTTCCAGCTTTGTGAAATGCGGAAATTGCCCTGCATGTGGTTTGAAGACACTTCAGCTTTGCCATAGGTGTACCAGGGGTCTTCCAGGTGGTGATCGTGCTTTTCATGTTCAGCCATTTGCTTATCGGGAACAAAATTGGAGTAGCGAACCACTCGGGCCATTCCTGTATCCATGTGGTAGAGGTTGTGGCAATGGAGCATCCACTGGCCAACTTCGTCGGTGTAGAATTCTATCGTTCGCGAGGTCATTGGAGGAACGTCTACGGTGTGCTTCCACGGAGAATATTCTCCATTCTCATTAAGCACCCGAAAGAAATGTCCGTGAAGATGCATCGGATGATGCATCATGCTTTTATTGTCGTAAGTAAGGCGTACGATTTCTCCAGGATTGACTGTTAGTAAGCGATCTTGCCTGATGGTCTTGCCATTGATGTGCCAAACATAGCGCCGCATATCGCCAAATAAAACGAGCTTTAAATCATGTATCTTTGCATTTTTAGGAAAATTCATTGGCGTGAGGGCTTTGAGTTTGTCAACAGTGAGTGATTCGATCACGGGGCCCGCAGGACTTTCAGTATTTTTCTGGTTGTGATTCTCGTGCGAAGTCATTTGGTGCTTTGAGTGGTCCATTCCCGCCATGGAACCATGGTCCATTTTCGAATGATCCGTCATGGAATGATTCATAGCCGCGTAAAGATCAGGTTTAGGTACGTCTTTCGCTAAAACCTTTTCTCCCATCCCAATAAAAGCCGATGCTTTACCTGTTCCATCTTGGGCTGTGGCGCGCAGCTCATAGTTTTTATGTTCTGGGATCGTAAATAATATGTCGTAGGTCTCCGCCATCCCCATCAGAATTTCGTTCGCTTCTACCGGCTCAATATCTATTCCGTCGGCGGAAACAACTTTCATCGGAAGGCCCCCAAGGGAAACGTGAAAATAGCTTGAGGCACCGGCGTTTATTATTCGCAAACGGACTGTCTGCCCAGGATGTGCAGCGACTAATTGCGATTCCTTTTTGCCGTTGATTAAAAAGGCATCGTATCCCACATCAGAAAGATCCATGCCGCCCATTCGCGTCCATTCGTTTTTAAACTGATTCACCAGTTTACCTTGTGAAACCGCATCAATATATGAGCGAAGAGTGCCTTTTTTATACAAGTAATAGTCACCATCTTTTTTTAAATTTTTAATAATCTGATCGGCATTTTCATCAGACCAGTCACTCAAAACTGCAACGACATCATGGTCCGCCTTGACAGTGTCTTTTTTTGGGTGAATCACGATGGCGCCAAAGACGCCTTTTTGCTCTTGAAGCATCGTGTGCGAATGATACCAGTAGGTGCCATTTTGACGGATATTAAATTTAAAGGTGCGCGATTGCCCTTTAAATATCGGAGGAGTATTTACAAAAGGAACTCCGTCCTCAAGAGGCGGCAGCAAAAGTCCATGCCAATGGATGGAGACGTCTTCCCCTGAGGGGACTTTATTTGTGACGGTAATTTCAGCGTCATCACCTTCTGTGAATACAAGCGTGGGTGCAGGTATGCCTCCGTTCACCGTCAATGAAAAATCAACCGTCTTTTTTCCACTCATGTTCATCGGCTTTTGCTCAATCACAAGCTCGTAACGAACGGTTTTGGCAAATACGTTTTGCGTGAACAAGGTACTAAGGATCGCTAACAGTGCTGCAATTCTCTTCATAGGGTCTCCTTATACTTTTTTACTATCAGATAGACTTTCTAATATCGGGCAATCAGGCCGGCCATCACCGTGACAATTTTTTGCAAGTTTTAAAAGCGTCGACCGCATCATTTCTAGATCGTTGATTTTTACTTCAAGATTTTTGACATGGACCATCGCCATTGTTTTCACTTCCGAACTGGCTCGCGAACGATTTCGCCATAAGCCTACGAGCTTTTTAATTTCCTTCATTGAAAAGCCAAGCGCACGGGCTCGCTTTACAAAAGTGAGGATATGAACTTCATTTTCTGAATACGTTCGATACCCAGATTCAGTTCGTGAGGCCTTAGGAATAATTCCCAAGGACTCGTAGTGACGAATTAATTTTGCATTTACACCTGATTGTTTTGCTGCTTCACCGATATTCATAAGCTCACTATAAACCTTCCAATTGTTGGAAGGTCAAGTGACAATAAAAACACCGTATCAATAAGATAATTCATTGAAATGATTGACCATTCTTCCTAAGATTCCAATTGATTGGAATCTTTATTGACCTTCCAACCATGGGAAGGTGGATGATGAGTCAAAAGGCCCTTACGGCGCGTTCAAAAAGGAGTAAGTTATGAAGCACGATCATTCTCATCATTCACACCAAGTCAAAGTTGAATTAGTGACGGATCCCGTTTGCGGCATGCAAATTGATCCCGCTACAGCAAAAGGCGGAAAAAGTAGTTTTAAAGGCAACGACTATTTCTTTTGTAACCCTAAATGCAAAACGAAGTTTGAGACCAATCCACAGGAGTATCTTCGAAAGAAAGCTGATACACCGGTAACCCAAGCTGATAAAGAGCGTATCTATACGTGTCCTATGCATCCAGAAGTCCGTCAAAAGGGGCCTGGCAATTGTCCTCTCTGTGGAATGGCACTGGAACCCGAAGAGGTTTCTTTAGAAGATTCTGCCAATCCTGAGCTGGTGGATTTTACAAGGCGACTTAAAGTGAGCGTCGCATTGAGCGTTCCCCTTTTATTACTTGCTATGTCAGACTTGATTCCTAATCAACCTGTACAACACGCTCTTCCGCATTGGCTCTACTCTGGGATCCAACTTCTTTTAGCGACTCCTGTTGTTTTGTGGGCAGGACTTCCATTTTTCGAACGTGGGTGGGCTTCTATCAAATCGAAGAACCTGAACATGTTCACGCTCATAGCTATTGGAACTGGCATCGCCTACATTTTTAGTCTTGTGGCGACTTTTTTTCCGTCGCTATTTCCCGACTCATTGAGAGTTCATGGTGGTATGGTTCCGCTTTACTATGAAGCGGCTGCGGTGATCACAACACTTGTGCTTCTTGGACAAGTGCTTGAGCTTCGCGCTCGAAGCCAAACAGGCAATGCCATCAAAGCACTGCTCGGTCTTGCTCCAAAAACTGCGATTAAAATGAGTAGCGACGGAACCGAACAGGAAATTCCTATCGAGTCCATAAAGCTTGGCGATCTGCTTAAGGTACGTCCCGGAGAAAAAGTCCCCGTGGATGGAGAGGTCACTGAGGGCCAAAGCTCCGTTGATGAGTCCATGATTACGGGTGAGCCAATTCCCGTAGAAAAAGAAATCGGCTCAAAAGTAACTGGTGCCACCGTCAACGGAACTGGCTCTTTTGTAATGAACGCCACACGAGTTGGGAAAGATACTTTGCTCTCGCAAATAGTAAAAATGGTTTCACAAGCCCAGCGAAGTCGCGCGCCTATTCAAAAACTAGCCGATAAAGTATCATCCTATTTTGTGCCCGCTGTTGTTTTTGTAGCCCTTGTTACGGCGCTGATTTGGTTTGCTTTCGGACCTGAACCCGCACTCACTCACGCCATTGTTAATGCCGTGGCTGTGTTAATTATCGCCTGCCCCTGCGCCTTGGGTCTTGCGACTCCGATGTCTATTATGGTTGGAACTGGAAAAGGCGCAAGCCTTGGAGTTTTGATTAAAAACGCTGAAGCTCTTGAGGGGTTAGAAAAAATCACCACTCTCGTAGTTGATAAAACCGGCACTCTAACCGAAGGAAAGCCAAAGCTGTCTGCGGTAAAAGTAATAAATGGTTTTTCAGAAGACGAAGTTTTACGTCTGACGGCTTCGCTTGAGAAATCCAGCGAACACCCCTTAGCAGAAGCTATTATTTCCGGCGCGAAAGAAAAAGGAGTTACATTATCAAAAGTTGCAAATTTTGAATCCATAACTGGCATGGGTGTGAAAGGCGAAATTGATGGAAAAATAGTCATTGCTGGCAACCGAAAGATTTTTGAAAAGTTTGGAATAGCTACCACTGAAGTTTCAAACATTGCAAAAGACCTTCAGCAATTAGGTCACGGCGCCATGCTCGTTGCTATTGATAATAAACCCGCTGGAGTGATCGCTGTGAAAGATCCCATTAAACACAACTCTAAACCTGCAATCGAGTATTTCCGCTCTCAGGGAATCGAAGTGGTTATGTTGACTGGTGACAACAAAAACACAGCCGACGTTGTTGCAAAAGAATTGGGAATCGACCGAGTTCAGGCCGAAGTTCTTCCGGATCAAAAGTATGAGGTCATTAAGAGTCTTCAAACTCAAGGAAAAGTTGTCGCAATGGCCGGTGATGGGATTAACGATGCCCCCTCTCTAGCTCAGGCTAACATTGGCATTGCCATGGGAACTGGAACTGATGTCGCCATGGAAAGTGCCGGAGTGACGCTTGTTAAAGGAGATCTGATGGGAATTGTTCGCGCTCATAAATTGAGTCAACAGACGATGAAAAACATTCGGCAAAACTTACTCTTTGCATTTGGTTATAACGCCCTAGGGGTTCCAATCGCAGCAGGACTGCTGTATCCGGCCTTCGGGATTTTACTAAGTCCGATGATCGCGAGTCTTGCGATGAGCCTCAGTTCGGTGTCAGTGATTGGCAATGCTTTGAGGTTGAATAAATCGAAAATTTAGTGATTTTTGCTGTTTGGATTTTTCAAGTTTGACCAGTGAGGAGGCTGTCTATAGGCTTACACAATGAGAATTATTATTAGCCTGATGGCATCCATTTTTTGTTTTGCAGCCTGTACACAAAAAAGTGCGGAGCCCGTTCCCGAAGAAATCCCCGCAATGAATGAACCCGACACTGTAAAAGGCATTCAACTGCAATTTGCCTCGTCAAAAAAAACCGGTTCCTCTTACAGCGTCACCGACCTGAAAATTATCGAAAAGAAAACTGGAAAAGTGGTTGATTCCTTTTCCGAGTACGTTTGGGGGACTGTCAGTGTGTCGACGAGCGATGACGTTTTAACGTGGCTTCGATTTTCGGAGAACGGATCAGAGGTCACCGTGACTTATTCAGCCGACGAAAATGGCGACGTTATTAAAAAAGGCAAGTGCCACATGTACGATGATCCCAAGGCGCATCGTTTGTATTTAGCGGCTCTGCCGAAACTTGATGATAAAAACGCCCGTTGGGAAAAAGTTGTTTGGCAATTACAACAACTCGCCACGCATGGAAACCTGGAAGCTTACGAATTTTTTATGGCACCCAGTGTTCAGCAAAAAAAGTATGAAAAATACAACGACGGAGCTGCCTCGTTCGACCCGACCAGAGAAATCCTCACATTTATGAAAAGTGCGGGCTGTGAATGGAAAAAAAGTAAAAGGATGTAAATAATCCAGCAAGGCTGTCGAAGTTTTGCTATACCTTGGGGCCTATGAACAAACCCCTCGAAGAAATGCGCGATGGCCAGTCCTTAGAGCTTTTAAAAGAGCTGCATATCCTGACTCGTGACGGAAAAATCAATCAGGACAGCCGACGCAAATTAAAACAAGTTTACCATCTGTACGGCTTTATTGAGCCTCTTCTTAAAAGCTTACTGCAATCGGAGGCGGATTTAAATCTTGTAGATCATGGCTCTGGCAAATCCTATTTGGGATTTATCATTTATGATCTGTTCTATAAAAATTTAGAAAAAGGCCATGTTTACGGGGTAGAAACCCGCGATGAATTGGTAAAAAAATCTACAGAGTTACAAAAGAAATTTGGCTTTCAGAATATGACGTTTTTGAATACTTCTGTGGCCGATTCTATGGAATCTCAGAAACTCCCCCAAAACATCGATATCGTCACGGCTCTCCATGCCTGTGACACCGCCACCGACGATGCCATTGACTTTGCCCTCAATAAAAATTCTAAACATATTTTCCTAGTCCCCTGCTGCCAAGCAGAAGTCGCACGGGTGCTCCGAGAGAATAAACCCAAACAGTTGGCCAATCCTCTCACTGAGATCTGGCGCCACCCGATCCACACGCGGGAGTTTGGCAGCCATGTAACCAATGTGTTGCGGTGTTTGCGGCTCGAGGCGTGGGGCTACAAGGTCACCGTCACTGAGCTCGTAGGCTTGGAGCACTCCATGAAGAACGAGCTGATTGTGGCCACTAAAATCGAAGGTCCGCGAAAACATGCGTGCGATCGACTTCAGAAAATTTTGCAGGACGTGGGCCTTGTGGATTTAAAAGCCCGCTTCGCCACTCCAATCAGTAATAGTTAATCTACGGTTAGGACGTTTTTAATTTGAGCAAATCTGTGCAGTTTCATATTTTAAATACTTTGTCCCAAGCCTTGATCGAAGTTTTAGAAAAAGGCAAACACGCGGACCGCATGATCGATAAGTACATGCGTGTGAATAAAAACTGGAAGTCCGACGAGAGAAGTTTTTTTGCCGAGGCTGTCTATGGAATCGTCAGGAACAAAAGAAAACTAGAATTTGTTGCGGAGTCCGAAGAACTTTGGCCTCTCATTGTTGCCTACCTGGTTAGCAAAAATCTGAAACCCGCCTCACGACCTGAGTTTAAAAATATTGATACGGCAAAAATATCAAGTCGCATGAAACTTCAAAAACCGGCTGCCATCGAACATTCATTTCCCGATTGGCTCGTTGAACTTGGGCAAAAAGAATTTTCTGTCGAATGGCCGAAGATCATGCAAAGCCTTAACAAAGATCCATCGATCTACTTGCGGGCCAATACCCTAAAAACGACCATTGAAAAACTCATTCAAACTCTAAAGACCGAAAAAATAGAAGCGCAGAAAATTAAAGGCCCCATAGAAATTCCCACAGGCCTTTGCCTGAGCGAGCGGAAAAATGTTTTTTCTACGCAAGCTTTTAAAAACGGTCTGTTCGAAATGCAGGACGCTGGCTCGCAAGCCATTGCACCTCTACTACAGGCTCAACCCGGCCAAACGGTGGCAGATACCTGCGCAGGCTCCGGTGGAAAAACCCTGCACTTGGCAGCTCTCATGCAAAATAAGGGCAAGATTGTCGCTATGGACATCGTTGACCAGAAGCTTCAAGACCTTAAACTGCGCGCCACTCGCGCGGGAGCGACGATTGTTGAAACTAAACTGATTGATTCCCCAAAGGTGATTCAGCGCCTCGAAAATACTTTCGATCGAGTTTTGATTGATTCACCCTGCTCTGGCCTTGGAGTTTTACGCCGCAACCCAGATTCCAAATGGAAGTTAAATTTAGAGCAGATTGAAGCGGTGATGAAAACGCAGAAAGACATTCTATCCAAGTACTCCTCTCTGTGTAAATCTGGCGGTGTTATGGTTTATGCGACCTGTAGCATTTTAAAAAGCGAAAATGAAGAACAAATAAAATGGTTTTTAAATTCGACCATTGGCAAAAATTGGTCACTGCTTTCCGAACACCGCATCTGGCCACATCTGCACGACTTCGACGGCTTCTACGCCGCAGTTCTAAAAAAGTCCTGATACTTGGCAAAGAATAGCGCGCCCTTAACGACCTTCACTTCTGAATTTTAATTGCAAAAATTACGACTCGCGATCGCCCCGCTCTGGGTACTCATCCGCACAGAACAAATCAATTGTATCCACAGCATTCAAAACGAAAGTGGGAATGGAGCCTTCGCAGTTTTTATCGTTGAGAATAGCTAATATTTTTTTATTGGCGATTCTTTGAATTTTTAAGATTTCACTGTAGGCTTTTTTGTTCAACCCGTTGGAGTAATTTGAAAATATGGGAGAGTATTGTTTTGCCGACATCGCATGTTTATGCGGCTTGATAAAGTTAGCTGTGGTCTTAAAATGCTCTACAAAATCATCGTGCGAAAGAGAATAACTTTTTTCCAGAGCGTGGAATCTGCCCTGCTTCAAAGCCAAAAGCCCTTCGTCTGCCAAACTCTTCACGAGATTTTCACCATAATTGCCAAAAAGCTCGATCACTCTTTGCGAAGCCACCCCTTCGGGCATGGCCGCAAGTTTGTAAATTAAATATTTAATGGGATCTTTGAGAGCTCGAGATAAGTCTTTCGAATATTTTATTTCTTTCCAAGATTCAAACTGCACAAGCTTGTCTTTCAAATATTCAGCCAAGGGTCCTGGATACCGTTCGAGCAGCTTAGCGGCTGAACTTTCTTTGCTAATATAAACAAGAAGCTCCACGATGGTGGTGACCGACGGTAGTGTTTTTACTTGCCCACTGCGAATTCGGCGCAAGGTGGGCTCACTGATCGCGCAGCGTTTGCTGATCCCCGCCGTCGTTAGGTGGGGATGTTTTTTGAGGTATTCAATCAAGACCGTTTGAAGCTGTAAAAAAACGTCTCGGAAGTTTCCGAGATCTTCGTTTTTTTCAGCTAACAGTTCTTGCACATCAGTATCCATAAATTCCTTAAAAATTCTTTCTTAATTTAAAGGCTGTCGCAACTTTGTATGGGATATTCGTAAGTCCCTAAATTTTGATTATCTTTGTAAAAATCCACTTTGAACGTTGTCGGCACCTGCTGAACACGTTTGCCCCACTCTTCACATGTAGGTGACCATGATTTTTTATTTTCGCGTTCGAAGCGCTGCGCATCTTTTAAGGTTTTAAACAGTTTGGGCCACGGTTCATTATATAATTTGACCGCCCATGAGACGCAGTCTTCAATGCTTTCTCGCACTGGCATCTGCGAAGAATCTGTTACTTTTTGGCCGCAGTAAAACTGACGAGCGCCATTTTTGGTATAAGCAAAGCTTCGCGCCTGTTCTTTATAACGGAACAAGCGATACTCTTTACCTGCTTCCATTTTTCGAAGTTGAGTGACCCATGTTTCGCAATGATCCACAGCTTCGGTGACAAAGATTTGTTTGTTCTGCAAGCAGAGATTTTTGGGTGAAACTTCCTGGCTAACAGCAGGAACATATATTTTTCGTGGGCGCACAAACCACAACCTTGAATTCAAAACTTCTTGCGAAGACATGCTCCTGAAGGTCTTAAAAACACTGCCGCCACTGGCTTCACCACCCGCTCGACTTTTAGAAACCACAAGAATGGCACATAAAACAAGCCCGCAGCAAAGCACCAGTTGATTCAATACGTTCTTCATAAATCCCCTTTAAGCATTCGTCCCAAAGGAACAAGTAACTTTGGCTGCCCCAACAGACCACAACTACAAGTAGGTCATGTAAAATTGATAGCCAATGCTGCCCAGCTCTATGGCAAAGCTACAGTGAACTTAGCCCTGTCCTGAGTATTCGCCGTCTGCACTATTTTTTGAGGTCATTGTACGCATGGTTTCCCCCCTTTGGAGGTTCTTTTCCTACTAATTTTGATTTGAGTCAAAATTAGTAGGGGTAAAACAACGTCACGGGATCGCATGACGTTGCCGCTATATGCAAAAGGAAGCGACATGGGTTGTTAACAGGATGGGAGCATGCTTTGTGAGCGAGAGCCAAAAGTTCGTCACCGTTTGACAAAATTGAAGGTGACGCCCCACATGCGTCGAAGCCAATTTTAGTACTTAATGTCGCCAAGTTTCGACATCAAACTGCCATCGCGCTCGGTAACTAAGTTAATCACCGTGCCACTTCGCCCGGCGCGGGCTGTACGGCCGGCGCGGTGAATGTAATTTTCAATTTCGCGCGGCAAATGATAGTTAATCACAAGGGATACATGTTCCACATCGAGGCCTCGCGAAGCCAGATCGGTGGAAATCAAAATCTTATCAGAACCCTCGCGAAAGCTTTTTAGATTGTTTTTGCGCACAACCTTGTCCATCTCGCCACGGTAGATGACGCATTTTTTTCCGCTCTTAATTAAAAGCTCTGAAAGAGTGTCACACTGCTCGCGAGTATTCGTAAAAATGAGCGTGCCACCCTCGATGGGTTTGGCTAATATTTTTTCGAGCAATGGAAAGCGTTTTCCATCGACAACGGTTAAATTTTTTGTCGTTAACGAAGGAACCACGCGGTGGCTTCCACCGCTGCGAACAGACTCAGCGTTGGCAAATAATTTGTTAATCAGATCCTGAGTCATCCCCGAAAGTGTGGCTGTAAACAGAGCCATTTGGCGATCCGGTTTGCACGCCTCAGCAATGCGGGTGGCGTCTGATAAAAATCCACTGTCGAGCATCTGATCGGCTTCGTCAAAAACCAGCAAACGAACATCGCTAAGATCAACCTGTTTTGTATCCATCAACTGGATCAATCGACCCGGCGTTGCCACCAGAATTTCGAATGGAGCACGAATATTTTGTTTTGCAACGTCCATAGCCACGCCACCAAAAACAGTTCGCACTCGAACGCGTGTGGCATGCGTAAACACTTTTAAAACTTTTGAAATCTGTTCGCCCAGCTCTCTGGTCGGCACAATGACCGCCGCCCGAGGGCGCCCTGGCTTGGTCACAGCTTCGCCCTGATCTTCCAGTGTTTTTACAACTTGCAGGATTGGCAGTACAAATGCCAAGGTCTTTCCGCTGCCAGTTTCTGCGAGACCAACTACCGACTTTCCTTCGAGCAATAAAGGTAAAGCTTTATTTTGAATCTCTGTGGGAGTTTTAAAATCTTTTTCGGTGAGAGTGGATTGAAGCGTCGCGAGCAATTTGAAATCGGAAAATGAGTTCATTGGGGGGTCCTTTAATTACAAAGTTTTTAGCTCAGAACACAAAAAATAGCAATTTTTGGGGTGGAATTTGAAATAGAGACATAGTTGTTGAAAGTTCTCCCGTCCTTCGAAAGAGTCATACCCACCACCCCCAAGTTATGGTTAATATACCGAGATAAAATAACCACTTACGAAGGCTCAGGCGTGCAAAAACCACTTCACATTGTCATCATTGGCGGCGGCGCCGCGGGCTTTTTTGGTGCCATCCGAGCGGCTGAAGTGGCGCACGAACAGGGACAAAACGTAGTTGTTCGCATTCTAGAGAACTCCTCACAGGTTTTAAAGAAGGTGCGAATCTCGGGGGGTGGCCGTTGCAATGTGACTCACAATTGTTTTGAGGTTCCGCGTTTCTGCCAAAACTACCCGCGGGGTTCAAAGGAGCTTCTTTCCCCTTTCCAAAAATTTCAAGCTAAGGACACCGTCGAATGGTTTAAATCCCGCGGGGTGAATTTGGTCGCCGAAGACGACGGCCGCATGTTTCCCGACACGGATTCTTCGGAAACCATCATCAACTGCTTTTTAGAAGAAGTAAAAAAGCTAGATATTCAGCTGCATCTAAACCACAGTGTTCAGTCGGTTGAACCTTTGGAAAACAAACAACTGCGAGTAAATATCAAAGACCAGGAAGCGATGCTGGCGGATCGTGTGCTCATTGCCACGGGCAGTTCGCAAGCGGGGTACAACTTCGCTAAGTCCCTCGGGCACAGTATCACGGAGCTCGCACCCTCCCTGTTTAGTTTTAAAATCGATCATGCGTTATTGAAGGATCTTTCGGGTCTGAGTTTTCAAAAAACTAAATTAAAACTCAAAATCGAAGGGGCCCCGATCTACAAACAAGACGGCCCCACTTTGATTACTCATTGGGGCTTGAGTGGCCCCGCTATTCTCAAGCTCTCGGCTTGGGCGGCGCGGGACATGATGCATGTCGATTACAAAGCTCAACTGATCGTCAACTGGCTTGGGCATGAACGCATTGAGCAGGTTCAAGCTCTGCTTGCTGAACTGAAGGATATGAATGCAAAATCGCAAATAAAAAATGTTTACCCCTCCGAAGTGGCCAAGCGTTTTTGGCTACAGCTTCTCGATGTGGCGGAAATTCCGCAAGAACTCTTGTGGGCGAACCTTGCGAAAAAACAGATGCTTAAACTTTCGGAGCTGTTGTTTTCGTGCACCTTCGAAATCCTTGGAAAGAATCGTTTTAAAGACGAATTTGTTGAGTGCGGTGGCGTCAATTTGAAAGAAATCGATTTTAAAACTCTACAAAGTAAAGTGTGTCCTGGAGTTTATTTTGCGGGAGAGCTGTTGGATGTGGATGGCATCACGGGAGGGTTCAACTTTCAAAATGCATGGACCACTTCATGGATTGCGGGAACGCACATGCTGCTGTCATCTAACTCACAAAATAATGATATCTATGCCCCCTGAACCGTGTTAGCTTGTGGGTTCTCAAAGGAGCCTCTGCATGGCAAAGGATGATTTAACATCCATCGATGGAAAAGTATCAAAGCTTTTAGGTGGCGGCACTTATCAAGTGACCTTACCCAATGATCTCATGATCACCGCAAAACTCTGCGGAAAAATGAAACGTTTTAAGATCCGAGTGATTCTTGGCGACCGTGTCACGGTTGGCGTTTCGCCGTACGACCCCACACACGGCCTTATTCTCCTCCGTCATAAATAAACAAATTTTAACAGACTACAAGCGTTTGACTTCGTAGTGACGATATAAAATTCGTTTACTCTTTTTGAGAGATTGATTATATTTTTTTCTATCTCAAGGGGAGAATTTCATGATTTTTCTTATTTTCGCACTTACGCAACTTTCCATGGCTACCCAAGACTCTGTTTGGAAACAGGATGTTTTCAAACGATCTGATGAACTTGAAAAAAAACTCCTCGCTTGGCGTCGAGATATTCATCAAAATCCAGAACTCGGTGAAAGCGAATCCCGTACAGCCAAACTGGTGGCTGACCATCTCAAGAGTTTAGGTCTCGAAGTTAAAACCAACATCGCAAAAACCGGAGTTGTGGGAATTTTGAAGGGACAAAATCAACGCCCGGTCATTGCCCTGCGCGCCGACATGGACGCACTTCCCATTAAAGAACTCACGGACATTCCCTTTGCATCAAAAGCCAAGGGCCGCTATCTGGGTAAAGAGGTGGACGTCATGCATGCTTGTGGCCACGACGCTCATACAGCGATGTTAATGGCCACCGCTGAACTCTTGAGTGATTTAAAAAAGCAAAATCGCCTCAAAGGCACTGTGATGTTTATCTTTCAACCCGCCGAAGAGGGACCCGGCGATGGGCGCGATAACTCCGCGGTGGATTGGGGCGCGCACCAAATGCTGAAAGAAGGCTTGTTTAAAAAAATTCTCAAACCCGACATGATCTTTGCCCTGCACGTATCTGCAAACTATGAGTCCGGTCGCTTGGTGTACACACCGGGTCCGTCCATGGCCAGCTACGATAACTTCTATATCACTGTAGAAGGTCGTCAAACGCATGCAACATTGCCGTGGGAAGGCGTTGATCCTATTTTAGCTGGAGCTAAAATTGTGGAAGTTCTCAATCAGATCGTGAGTCGGCGTTTGAATATTGCAAAAAACACCTCAGTTGTGACAGTTGGCACCTTTAATTCTGGCTATCGTGAAAATATAATTCCTGATACGGCGAAACTTTCTGGAACGATTCGCGCATTCGATGATGATTCGCGCAAAAAAGCAATTCAGTTTACAACGGAAGGTGCGGAGCACGCCGCGAAGTCTGTGGGAGCCACGGCCAAGGTGCGCATTCATCGCGGGTACGATGTCACCGTCAACGATGAAAAACTCTCAAACCAAGTTTTACCGTCTTTGCAAACGGCTGCAGAAGGAAAAACCACTCAAGGCTATAAAATCGGTGGGTCGGAGGACTTTTCGTACTACGCCAAAGAGGTCCCTGGAGTATTTGTATTTTTGGGAGTCACTCCGCTGAAAAACCTGGGTAAAGCCGCAACCAATCACAGTGGACTGTTTTACGCCGATGAGTCGGCATTGAAGGTGGGTGTTCGCACATTAAGCCTAATGACCCTCGATGCGATGGACAAATAAGTGATGCGAAACTTTAATTTCTCGAAAACTTTTTAAACACGCCATATTACCTAGGTCCTGATTCGCGTTTCAAAAAAAGACATTGATCGCTCTGGGTTACAATGGGACCTTAGTTTTTTACAGATGCTCCGATAGAGTGAGCATGAAAACACAAAAATATATTCTACTATTGTCATCTTTGATGTTTAGCACTCAGCTGGGTTGCTCAACACACCCAGAGATTAAACCTTTTGAGGCGCCAACTCCGCAGGAGATTGCCCTTGAAAATTCAGAAAATTCACAAGAAAGCATCGAGCTTCCTGATTCGGATGACGGATTTGTGGAAGATGCAGAACTCCCTGCGGAGGAACCGCAGCAAGTTGCTAAGGCTGAGCCTGTAGAAACTAAAAAAGCAGAGCCAACAAAAATGCAACCGACTAAAGTGCAAAAAGAACGAGTCCCTGCATCCGCTGCAAAGAATGGCTATTTCGTGTTTGCCAATGCTTGCGATATGAAGTCCTCACCCTCATCAGAAAGCAAATCCGTAGGTAACGTGGCAAAGGGCAAAAAGCTTTGGTTAGACTCGCACAACGACCAATGGTTTAAGGCCTACAAAAAAAGTGGCACAGCCTACGTTCCAGCTAACTGCATAAAATAAAGTTAATTTTTTTGTAGATAAACCAGACAAATTCGTCCTTTTGACGCTTCCTGCAACTTTAGGAGGCTACAACCCCCCTCTTTTCGGCACTCCATTTGTATATCTATTTAGAGTCCGCAACTTTCAAGGAGGCGAAAGTGATGAAGTCGTATTTAGTATTAATGTTTGTGACGTGTTTTTTATTTTCCTTTGCTGGAGAGGCAAAACTACTCACTACAAAAGAAGTGGCAGCCGCTAAAAAACAAAAAAATAAACAAGTTAAAGCACCTCGAAAGGTAGTGCGCTTAGATTTTGACCAACCTGAAAAAGCGAAAAAAGAAATAAAACCGGTAGCGAAGGCTGAGCCACCAAAGAAAATGTTTAAATCGATTGAGTGTCATAACGGATTTATCGTTGGGCAAAAAGCCTACTGCTCTACAGCAAAACCCACTCTTGCTTCGCCAGATAAACTAACTAGCAAGAAAAGTCGATCGGTTGCAAGTGTTCCTAAATCGGGAAAAAAGTTGAAACCATCGAAAAAGTTTTAATCAATTTACTAGGATCAATTTAAGCTCAGCATTAACGCCTCTTCGAGGCGTTTTTGTTTTATTTTGAGATGGTTGGTTAAGATTCGGAAAGTCTCGCCGATAAGTTTAAAAAAGGAGACATCATGAATCAGTATGATTACGCAGGATTGTATCAATTTTTACATCAGACCCCAGAGAAGGGGCTTCGACAGATGTTGGTTGATCAGAAGGCTTTCACCGAAGTGCACTTTCAACTTTTAATGAAGGTTGTAAAAAATAGCAACGAGCAAGGGTTTATTGGTCATATCGAAAAAAGTGACTACCCAAAAATGCGTTTTGGCCCCGCAGAGGAGAAACTGCGCGATAAATTTTGGCAAGACTGCTCAACGTGGTTTTTGCAAAGAGGCATTCTCTCCACAACCACCAAAAAGACGCCCGTCGCAGCTTAACTGTACCGGAGACTGGACGGATCTTGAACTTGCGATCCGTCCAAGCTATACTTACAAAATGAAAAAATTTATCTTTTACTCTGCCCTCGTCGTTATATCCACTGTCATGTTCACCGCCTGCTCCACGTCTCAAGCCCCACAAAGCGATCAAGCTGGAGTGAATCAGGAAAATTTAAAAAAAATTAGAACCGAAAAGAACCTTGAACTCGATAAAAAAATAGAAGACATCGCAACAAAGTTTAATATCCCAGCAGTGCACGTGCAAATTCATGAGCGTGGCGAGATTGCCTATCAAAAATTTCAGGGCGTTCGGGCCGTAGCCATAGGTGCGGCCATGCCCAGACCCGTTACTGAGACAGACCGCTACTACCTCGGGCATATTTCTAAAACACTGACGTCCCTTTTGATCGCGCAACTGATCGACCAGAAAGTGGTCAGTTGGAACTCGACGCTGGCAGACCTTGTCGGCAAAGATTTTGCGATCAATCCCCTTCTCCGCCCCGTAACACTCGAAATGTTAATGGCACAGAGAAGCGGAATCGTTGGGCTTGATAAATTAAAAGTGATGGCGACATTAGATAAATACTCTTCTCGACGAGGCCGCGAACTGATTGTTCAATCGGCGCTGTCGTACAATCCCGAGTTCACGCCGGATTCAAAAACTGAGATCAACTCCACCAATCATGTGGTGCTCGGTTGGATCTTAGAAAAATACACCAATTTTCAGTGGGAAGAGTTAGTGAAAAACAAAATCTTTTACGATATGGGTTTAACTCAGTGTGGTTTTGGTTTAGCGACCAACCCAAAGAGTCAGGCGGTGGATCATCCCCTCGGTCATACGCTGAGCAATTTTAAACTCATCGCCGAAAAGAAGATAGATGTTCCAGCAGCCATCGCTCCAGCTGAGTCTTTAAGCTGTTCATCTGCAGATTTAGCCAAGCTGTTAAAAGAAATTAACATGGGCCTTTATCGCGAATCGCAATTCCTTCAAGAAGAAACTTTCGCTAAACTTTTTGGACCAAGTCCAGATCCAAAAATGACCTACGCGCATTTTCTTGTGCATGATCGCGTTTGGGCTGGTGGACGAACTCTCACATCGTCGTCCCTGGATTCGCTGTTTACATCACACATGGTTTTAGCGCCAGCGCGCGAAATCGTTATCACCGTGCTTGTGAATTCTGGCACCCCAAAGGCCCGCGAAGGCTCGGCAAAAATATTAAAGTTGCTCACCGAATCGGTGCAATAGGTTTTGATGCGTTTTATTCTAGAAGCCGCCAAAAAATACACCACCCCACGAGCGGTGCAGCAGTTTGTTGCACAGATGCCTTATAACTCCGAAAAACACATCGAAACTTTGTGTTCCGCCGAGGAATCCCTCCGGCGAAATACCGGGCATTGCCTGGAAGCCGCTTTTATTGCGGCTGCTATTCTTGAACAGCACGGTTTTGAGCCGTGTGTTCTCAGCATGGAGAGCCATGACTATTTAGATCACGTGGTCTTTTTATTTCGTGCTTCCAGCGGCTGGGGAACCATCGGCCGCTCTCGAGATAAGGGCCTGCATGGTCGAAAACCTGTCTTCTCGTCCATTAAACAGTTGGTAAATTCCTACTATGCTCCCTACATCGATAAAACTGGAAGAATTGTGCGCTACGAGGTCTTTCACCTTGATGAAACTCAAAGTGATTGGCGCACTTCAACGCAAAATTTGTGGCAATTGGAAAGATACATCGGCGCACAAAAACATCAGCCGTTTGAAAGTTCTGATAAAATTTTTTGCAGAATTCGCGCTCGGTATTTAAAGCAAGGGCCTCTACAAAAAGGGCCCCATTGGTGGCCTTAGGGCTGCTTAGAAGTTTTTAGAATCCCACGGCCATGAGTGCGTCTAAGTAGGGTTCCCAAAGAGAATCTACTTTTTCAAACTTCACTTGGATATCGAAGGTCGGCGACCACTTTAATTTTGTCGGTTCGTTGAGTAAAGGCATGCCCGCCTCATTGGGTGTTCGACTGGCTTTGACGCGATTGCAAGTGTGACAGGCGGCCACTAAGTTTTCCCAACTTTTTCCACCGCCGCGAGAAATCGGCATCACGTGATCTAAGGTTAAATCGCGAGTAGCTAGTTTTTTAGAGCAATACTGACAAGTGTGTTTGTCGCGTAAAAAGATATTATCTCTTGAAAGACGAACGCTGCGATGGGAGCGAGGTTTGATGTAGTTCTTCATACGAAGAACCGCAGGAGCGTTGTACTGGCTTCGAAAGGATCGAATCAGACGCTCGTGAGTGACGACAATTTCAGCTTTTTCTTGAAACCAGAGGATCATTGCTTTTTGCCAGCTGACGATTCGTAAAGGCTCATAAGTGGCATTGAGAAGCAGCACTCGTGGATATGAAAGGCTATTGCCTGGACACCTCCTGATAGGCCTAGGGTGCGTCAAACCCCGTATATCTAGGATGAACTAGGTCTCACCTAAAAAGCAAGTCCAGAAAGAATCCGCCAAGGGAGGCGCTGTAGAATTGTATTAAATTGAGACGCAACAACTACTTAATGGTTGTCGACATGCATCTGCTTTTTACAAACGACTTTATTATCGAGCTTTAAAAGTAGCTCAATTTTTGATGCACCCACGTCTTTTTTAACTGGGGTTTCTTCGCCCTCTGAAACAAAAACGGCTTGGTTTAGCTTTTCGTTGTCATAGTCTTTAAAAAAATAATACTGTACGTTTTCAGGCCATGCTTCGGTGGCCGTAAATTTATTAAAAAGCTGTCTTTGCTTCCCTTTGTAAACATAAATTTCAAGGGAAAGCTTGGCAACCTCATCACTTGTAATGGCTGACTTTTTTACCAACACCGTGGGCATTGGCGAACTATCACCGTACTCACTGGGAATGGTTTCAAGACTTTGCAGTTTTTTAATTTTGCCGCTGGTAAAATGATCTTCTACCGTTTTGCCAGTGTAAAGATCGTTGCAGTTCAGTGCAAAACTTTGCGCGCTTAAAAAAACGATCATGCTTGCAAAAATGGCTTTTACTAAATGTTTCATAAAAACTCCGTTCCGTTTTACAGCGACGCAATTAGCCTATCTTAAAGCTTCTTCGCGAGCTGGGCATTGTTTTTTATCCGCAGGAATATTTTCGGGGCGAATGCATATATGCATATGGTTGCTGTGTCCACCAGCATAGGCCACCTGACTCACATAGTTTGCACTGCGCGGGCGACTGCGGATATTGGGATCGTTAAATAAAATATTTGTCGCCCCGTACTCTTTGGCCATGCGGAGAAATTCAGCTGTTTTTTGTGCATCGTAGTCAGGATTGTTATAAAACAGGCCAGCGTTTTCAAAACTTCCACGGCGCATCGGGCGGATATCAATGCAATAGCCATTGGTGTGCGATCGATGTCCATTCCAGCGCATCTTATCGCGATGAGAAATATCACCAAACGACACACGGCACCCACGCTCTTCGTACTCTGTGGTTGAACCATCGGCATTTTGAATATCCGAACAGCCGTCGGTACGCCACTCGTTGAGTAAATTTTGAAATGCACAAGACGTATCTTTGTTTATATATGTATCGAGAACATTGCCATCGTCGGGGCTGTAGTGAAAAGATCCATAGGGTCCATTATGAATCGTTTTCATGGGCAACTGCACCATGTCTCTACGACGAGAACCGTTGGTTTCGGACGTGATAATTTGTCGCAGCCGCGGCGTCTGCGCTTCGTAAGGCAATGGCTCTGTGACTTCGGCTTCAACAAGGTTAGAACCGAGCACAAAGAACAAAATGGCAAATCTTAAGGGCTTAATCATAAAGTCCTCCCCACCCTTGTATTTGCAGCCCCTGTGCCAGGCGAGGGGTCCGGGGATTGGAGAGCACGAAATTAATTGTTTAAAGTGTAAAGATGCTGTCAAAAAAATAGTCAGCTATGGAGGATGACTTTAGTGACCAGAGTCTCCACCACATGCCCACAGAGACTGAGGGTCTGTACGGCGCCCATTAATGATTGCTTCTGTATGTATGTGACAGGCTTGGCTGCGAGCATTTCCTGTGTTGCCCACTCCACCAATCGTTGAACCACTTGTAACAGTAGCTCCATTACGCACTTTGGGCGGACGAGCATGCATATGCATAAATTTAAAAGTATCGCCGTTATTGCAAGTAATGACGACTGTGTTTCCTGTAACATCTCCGTAGTTGGAGCCCGTGACTCTCCCATTACACGGCGATCGAGCCGGGGTCCCACAGGGTGCGTAGTAATCTGTGCCTGTGTGAGAGTATCTACGACCTCCGCGACGTCGAGGCGCACCGTAATGACCAAGACCGCCATCATTTTTGATTCCATGGCAAGCGTCCAGCGGGAAGATATGACCTCGGCTGTTTGTTGAATTCACCGACGACTCCGCAGACGCTGGCTGCACCGGCGTGCGGCCACCATCCAGGGCCGACCTGCCACACTCACCATTTTGGTAACGCTGAAAATCCTCGGTATTGAAGGCCCGGTAAAAAGCATATCCTACTCCCCCGGGACAGCTTCTGGTTTCCTCGGAAGTAAATTTAATCCAGTTTCCGTCTTGACCCACCACTGTGGCAACACTATCAGAACCACGTTGAAACGTATTACAACTTGCATGGTTTGTTGAAGGGCCTTGGCGAATGCGATAACCTCGCTCTGCGCGAAGAGTGCACGTCATTGGTGCACTGCCAGCGTAGTAGGTCTCCCCCTCTTCAGGTCCAGTGCTCATCATGTCCGAGTCCGTTGTTTCAGCGAAAGCGTTTTGCGTGAGGAAAAATGAAAACAAGAATTTTACAACAGGGCCCTTGTTGATCATGGTGTTACCTCAAGAAGTTTTCCCGAGGAATCCTTTACGTGGACTGTTGGTGAAAAAATAATGACGTCATTTTTTCTTGCGATAGCGTCGCCACCATTAAAACTATATTTTTTATTTTCAAAAAGTCCCTCGTGGCGCCAAGCGACACTTCCTGTTTTGGCATCCAACTTATAAATTCTACCCATTCCCGCAAGGTAAACATGTTTTTTCTCGATCAGCGGAGGCGAATTATTAAATGCTTCCGTATCAAATTTCCAAAGTTTTTTTCCATTTGCATCAACGGCTAAGACCAATGTTGTTGCCACCTCGTAATCTGCAACACTACTAAAAATCAAATGAACACCTTCATTTGAGTAAATGTGGGGACTTCCATCGAGAGACATCCCTTGCGGAATTCCGATCGGGAATTGGTGAGAAGCTCCACTTATGTTTACAATCAATTTTTTTTGGTCTTGATCCACTTTTACAGTCGGTAAATCAGCGCCACCAGAAATCAGACAAAGAATAAGGGTATATATAAATATCATCTGACTAGTTTATTTTGTATTTCTTAAAAATACAGACCAGATTAGCTCTACCCCGACCTTTAAATAGCTATTAGGCGTAAGTATCAACAGAACGCTGCACGTTTGCCCTCTCCAAAATGGACTTTACCCATTCTAAAAATTATTCTCTAATATAATTAGGGGAGAAAACTTCGTTGAAATATTTTTATATTATTAGCATTTTAGTTTTTTTCTCTAATGCGTCTTTGGCCAATCTTTATCTATTTTCGGGGTCCGATATCCCCGTTCTTCGCGAAGCAAAACAAAACTCAGAAGTGATCCATCAGCTCAAAGCCGGAGAAACTTTTGAGGTGATCCGCTGGAACCACTTTCAATCGCGAATTCGACTTCCCGATGGCACCGAAGGTTTTATTGAACGATCACGTCTGGAGAGTGTGATTCGCCAAGTGGCGCCCGACGTGCTCGACCCTGAAACCGAAAATAGAGAAAACTTACCTCGCCCACTCAAGCTCACTTTAACCAGCGACGAATTCATGCTACTTCATCAAGGGGCTATTCCTGCGATGCAGCCAGGTGGTGGAACGAACAACGCGGAGTTTTCCGAACCAGTGCCGTCCGAGGACCTTTCGCGACCCGATGATGTGAGCGAAGACCTTCCGGATCAAGACACCGGTGAGTTTGACGGGAATACTGCAGGAATAGGCACACAGCGAGAGGATTTTAGTAACTTAAGTTTGGATAGATATGCCTATTTGTCACAGTTGGGACTCAATACCTGGAAAAATGCCATCGAGAAAAGAAAACTCGCAAGTTTTATGGGGCGAGGCTACAGAAGCGGAAATCGATCCAAAGGAAAATGTGCTCAAGCCGTGCGAGAAACTCTGGTGGATAGTGGAATTTGTCGGGACTACAGCGATAATCCCCTCAGCGAAGCAGCCGTCAATATGCACAGTAAAAATATTTTGACAAATTCGTGCCCTAAACTGCGCTTGAGCAAAGACTCAACAGAAGCCAGTCCTTTGAGTGCCACCGACATTGCTAATGCCCCGGGAGGCAGCGTTATCGTATATAGCGGCTATTCGGGACGCAAAAAGCACTCCTTCGGGCACATCGAAATCAAAGTGCCCATCACTGCAGAACTTAAAATAAAAATGGGAAAAGATGCTCTCGACTACGAGGTTGGGGATTACATGTACTGCAGTGATTTTTGCCGTGCAACCCCAACAATTAAAAGTACAAATAAAATCGAAGCCATATACAGTCTTAGGTAAGTGAGGATTTATGAGATTACTTTTATGCCTCTTAGTTTTTGTTAACGGAAGTTTTAGCTTCGGTAAGTCCCCTTCCGTCTGTGAGCCCTGTGCCCAAGCAATTTCCCTGGAAAAGAAAATCGCCCTTTCGCAAATCAAACCAGACCAAATGAATGCAAAAACCATCAACCAGCAAGATCGCTTTGTGGGCGACAGTGCCGAAGCTCTACAAAGGATTCTAAAAATTCGCCCCTTTCAAAAAGAGCATGCCCGAGCTGTATTAAAACTTTTAAGTCGCATCGCTTGTTTTTACGATAATCAGGGAGATCTCACTGGATTAAATAGCGAATTGTTCAAGGCGATTTACGATACACGCAGCAATGTTCTCAAATCCGAAATTAGATTGATGATCAAATCAGGAGAAATCACCGAGAAGCGCTCGAAAGCCATGCTCGAGGCCATCGGCGCCATCGATGCCGCCGACCACATCCCCGCGGGCTGCTAGGTACGGACTTTTTGGGACTCAATGCATTACTAAAAGGTACGGCGTACCTTTTAGTAATGCATTGAGTCCCAAAAAGTGTGTCCGTACCTACATCACTTCCAGTTGCATCAGTTGCAGTCGGCGGATTTCGTCGCGGTAGCGAGCGGCATCTTCGAATTCCAAATCCAACGAAGCCTGCTTCATCTTTTGTTTCAACTTTTCGATCTCCGCCACAATTTTTTCTGGATACTTGATAAACTTGTCCAGTGCCACCGCAGGCTGCCCGCCAGCCACTTTGCCGTAAACTTCCATGAGACCCTTGGGAATGGATTTTTTAATGGTCTGCGGAGTAATGCCATGTTTTAAATTGTGGGCAGTTTGAATCGTGCGCCGACGGTCGGTTTCGGCGATGGCTTTTTTAATGCTGTCGGTTTGTTTGTCGGCGTACAAAATCACTCGCCCGTTGACGTTCCGCGCCGCTCGACCAATGGTTTGAATCAACGACCGCTCCGAGCGCAAGAAACCCTCTTTGTCTGCATCGGTGATTCCCACCAAACTCACTTCGGGGATATCCAAACCTTCCCGCAAAAGATTGATTCCCACAAGCACATCAAAAACTCCCAAGCGCAAATCTTTGATAATCTCCATGCGCTCCACGGTTTTAATATCACTGTGCAAGTATTTAACCTGAATCCCCTGCTCGTCGAGATAGTTTGTCAAATCTTCGGCGCTTTTTTTTGTGAGCGTGGTAATCAGCACCCGCTCTTTTTGATCGGTGCGAAGTTTGATCTCAACCATAAGATCTTGCACTTGGTTTTTAACAGGTCGAATTTCGATCATCGGATCGACCAACCCTGTGGGGCGAATGATCTGCTCCACAATAAGGCCACCCGACTTTTCAAATTCGTAGGCCCCGGGAGTGGCAGAAACATAAACAACGCGATCCACACATTTTTCAAATTCTTGAAAGTTTAAGGGGCGATTGTCCAAAGCCGAGGGCAAACGAAAGCCATGTTCCACCAAAGTCATTTTTCGCGAGCGATCGCCGCGGTACATACCACCAATTTGCGGCACTGTCGCATGGGACTCATCAATAAAGGTAATAAAATCTTTTGGAAAATACTCGAGCAACGTTGGCGGCGCTTCGCCTGGAGCTCGCCCTGTAAAGTGACGCGAATAGTTTTCGACCCCTTGGCAAAAGCCAATCTCTTCGATCATTTCGATGTCGTAATAGGTGCGCTGCTCAAGACGCTTGGCTTCGAGCAACTTCATGTTGTCCGACATATCTTGCAGACGCTCACGCAGCTCTTCTTGTATTGTTACCACTGCATGTTTCTTGCGATCATCAGTGTTGACGTAATGGCTTCCTGGATAAACCGCAATGCGATCCAGCTCCTGAAGTACTTCCCCAGTCAACGGATCCATCCACATCAGTTTGTCGATGTAGTCGCCAAAAAATTCCACGCGAATGATTTTATCTTCTTCGTAGGGCGGAAAAATATCTACGACGTCGCCACGCACGCGAAAAGTTCCGCGGTGAAAGTCGATGTCGTTGCGGGGATACTGAATGCGTACCAATTCGCGCAGCAAGTGATCGCGCTTCATTTCGGAATTCGCAACCAAGTGAATCATCATGCCCTCATAGGCTTCGGGCGAACCCAAACCGTAAATGCACGATACGCTGCTCACAATGATCACATCGCGACGATCGAACAGCGAGCGTGTGGCCGAGTGGCGCATCCGATCGATCTGCTCGTTGATTGCCGAATCTTTTTCGATAAACGTGTCTGAGGCTGGCAAATAAGCCTCGGGTTGATAGTAATCGTAGTAGCTGACAAAATACTCTACGGCGTTGTCTGGAAAAAGCTCTTTAAACTCGACGTACAGCTGCGCCGCTAAAGTTTTATTGTGCGCCAAAATTAATGCGGGAGAATCCATTTGCTCAATCACATGGGCCATGGTGAAGGTTTTCCCACTGCCCGTGACACCCAAAAGTGTTTGATGCTTTTGACCACTTTTGAAATTTCCTACCAGCTGCTCAATGGCCCTGGGCTGATCGCCTGAGGGTTTATAGGTGGTCTCGAGACGAAAAAGTTTATTATCCTTGGAAGTAGTTTTCTCTACTTTAGATTTAATGGTGCTCGGCTCTCTGGGTTCGCCTTTTTTGGCCACTTCGTTACCTACAACTATTTCGGCAATTGATTTGCCAGTTTACTTTGCTAAACATTTTTCTACACGGCTGAGTAAGGACTTTTTGTGGAGCAAAGGGACCAAGATTTTTAATTCTGCCCCGTGCGGTTGACCTATCACCGCTACACGGATGGGCATAAAAAGATTTTTGCCTTTCACACCCACGGAGTCTTTAATTCCATTTTGTAATTTTTCAAAATCTTCGCCAGTCATGTAGTCGGGCGACTGCTCCAGCCCCTGCTTCCAGGCTTCGAGAACTTTTTTTGTGCTTTCCCAAGTAAACACTTCGGCCGCGTCGTCTTTGATACTAAAAAGGCGATCATCGATGGGTTGAAATCGCGGGATGGCGTCTTCGAGAGTCTCCATGGAGGTTTTAAACAAATTAAGCGCCCGATCCACCCATTCTGGATCCTGCGGGCACTCGATGCCTTGGGCTTTTAAGCGCGGGTCGATGAGTTTCCACAGCTCTTTGTGATCCATGGCTCTGAGGTGCATGGAATTCATCCACTTGAGTTTTGTTTCGTCAAACACCGCGCCAGCCGGGTTTAAGCGATCCAGTGAAAACGCGTCGATCAGTTCTTGACGCGAAAAGATTTCTTTATCGTCAGTAGTTCCCCATCCCAGCAGTGCGATAAAATTTAAAAGCGCATCGGGCAAATACCCGCGCTCCATGTACTCGTGGCAACTAGTGGCGCCATGGCGTTTGCTGAGTTTTTGTCGATCTTCTCCCAACACCAACGAAAGGTGTCCAAACTGCGGCGTAGGATATCCAAAGGCTTCGTAAAGCATTTGCTGGCGAAGTGTGTTACTCAAGTGCTCTTCGGCGCGCAGCACGTGGGTGATCTTCATCAGAGCGTCGTCCACCACACAGCAAAAGTTATACACGGGCATTCCGTTGGAGCGCAAAATTACAAAGTCTCCCACCATGTCGGAGGGAAAGCTCACTTCACCGCGAACCAAATCCTGAAGTTTGTAATCGCGAACTTCATCCACCCGAAAGCGCACGGCAGCCTTTTCGCCCTTGCTAAGTTTGGCCTGGGCTTCTTCGAGGGAATAAATTTTTTCGGGGCGCGCGGTTCGATGAAATCCGCCTTCCGCCTCAGCCAGTTGCTTGAGTGCATCGAGCTCCTCGTCGGTGCGGAAATCGTAGTAAGCTTTGCCTTGCTGAAGAAGTTTTTGCGCATGCTCTTGATAAATGGGCTTTCGTAAACTCTGCCGGTAGGGTCCGTGGGGACCAAAACTCTCGTGGGTTTTAGGATCCACGCCTTCGTCCCATTTTAAACCTAGCCAAACCAAGTCTTCGATTTGCATTTTTAGGGCGGCTTCGGTGCTGCGCTCGAGATCAGTATCTTCGATGCGGAGGATGAACTGGCCACCCATTTTTTTAGCGTAGAGATAATTGTAGAGGGCGGTTCGCGCACCGCCGACGTGCAAATGGCCTGTAGGGCTGGGAGCAAAACGTAAACGAACGGACATGATCGCCTCCATAGAGGCTACCCGAGTAGACTTTGCGAGTAGCTACTATTCGAGTACTCGCGGAAAAGATGAATTACAACCCGAAAATATCGCGAACGTCGTCTTGTTGTGAAAGCTCGCTGGTGCTTGTTGTAAGAGAGAGTTCTTTCAACAAAAAGCTACGAGCTTTATCTAGCATTTGGCGTTCGCCAAAGCTGAGTTCTTTATCGACTTTTAAAAGGAATAGATCGCGCAAAACTTCAGCAATCTCGTACACAGAACCAGTGTCGATTTTTTCTTTGTATTCGCGATAACGGCGGTTCCAAGTTTGGTTGTCGATTTTGACATTCTTTTGTTTAAGAATTTCCATAACCTTGCCGGCTTCGTTTTTTGAAATAATTGGACGGAGGCCAACGTTCGTCACGTTGCTTTTGGGAACCATGATTTTCATGCCAGTTTCGAGGATGCGGATAGAATAAAACACATGTTTGCTACCCATAATCTCTTTGGTCTCGATGGAGGTCACTTCGCCTACACCGTGTCCAGGGTACACCACATTGCTTCCGACAATAAATTCACTGGCCTGAGTCATCAGTTCTCCTTTGAGAGACAGCATTCAGAAGCTAAGTTGTGTAGCACTTTTGACACATTTA
Source organism: Bdellovibrionales bacterium (assembly GCA_031429075.1). Taxonomy (GTDB): domain Bacteria; phylum Bdellovibrionota; class Bdellovibrionia; order Bdellovibrionales; family JAGQZY01; genus JANPLN01. The sequence continues at coordinate 32,735 of JANOYW010000049.1, forward strand.
ATCAAACACTTAGGCTTCCACTCTGCCCGCATGTAATTATTACTTGAGTGTCTCGGTAACCAACGCTTAACTTTTCTCCAAACTCTCTTTATTTGTTTTAAAATCTCTGACAGAAATTAATGCAATTCCTGGGCGCAAAATTGTCATCGGGCAAAAGCCACGCCGATCCTGACGCAGATCTGAACCAAAAGGTACGGCGTACCGCAAGCGGAACGGCGTACCTTTTTCTAGCGAGCCTGGTGCGGCGGCGATGTTTGTTGGAACTAGGCGAGGCTTTTTTGACTGTGCTGCATGAGAGCGCGGAGGCTTTCGTGCTGTTTTTGTGCAAGCTTTGGATCGCGGTCGAGGAGTTCGAACGCGGCTTGCCGGGCTTCTTCGAGAATTGGGAGATCGCGCACCAGGCTTGCCATTTTAAAGCCGGGCATGCCCGACTGGCGCACTCCGAGGAATTCTCCTGGGCCGCGAATTTCTAAATCGTATTCTGAAACTTTAAAGCCGTCGTTGGTGGTTTCTAAAAAACGGACACGGTCTTGGGCTTCTGGGGAAACAGCGTAGCCCATCATCAAGATGCAATAGCTCTTAAACTCGCCGCGCCCCACGCGCCCGCGCAGCTGATGCAGCTGTGAAAGACCAAAGCGCTCGGCATGCTCCACCCACATGATGTTGGCGTTTGGAACATCCACACCCACTTCGATCACTGTGGTGGACACCAGCACGTCGATCTCGTGCTTGCGGAAGGATTCCATGATTCTGTCTTTATCTTCGGCTTTCATTTTTCCGTGCAGCAAGCCCAAACGATACTTTGGCAAATCGTTTTGCAATTTTTCGAATTCGTTGGTGGCTGATTTGAGATCGATCTTTTCGCTCTCTTCAACGAGCGGAAACACAATATAGGCCTGACGGCCCTGCTCAAGTTGCTCTTGAAGAAACTGCAGGACCTGTGCACGTTTACTCTGATAAGTGGCGCGCGTGACAATAGCTTGGCGTCCCTTCGGGAGTTCGTTGATAATTGAAGCGTCGAGATCGCCATAGACGGTCATTGCGAGACTCCGCGGAATGGGTGTGGCTGTCATGAGTAAAAAATGCGGCGAGCGGCCCTTTCCCTTGAGCATGCTTCGCTGTTGAACCCCAAAACGATGTTGCTCGTCCACCACCACGTAACCGAGGTTGTGGAACGCCACCCCGTCTTGAATCAGCGCATGCGTTCCAACAACAAATTGCGTTTTCCCCGAAGCGAGATCTTCGAGAGATTGAGATTTTTCTTTGCCTTTCAGCTGACCACTTAAAAAACCCACTTGGATTCCCAAGGGCTTTAAAAATTTTTCGGCATTGAGTGCGTGCTGTTGCGCGAGGATTTCGGTGGGCGCCATCATGGCCACCTGATACCCATTGGCGACAGCTGACAGCGCGGTGATCATGGCCACCATTGTTTTTCCGCTGCCCACATCTCCTTGCACCAGGCGATTCATGGGGCGAGCGAGAGCCATGTCTTGTTGCACTTCGAGGATGACTTTTTTTTGCGCGTTCGTCAGCTCGAAGGGCAAACTCTTTAAAAACTTTGTCTCAATGGCCGTATGAACAGGAATAGGAGGGGCGCTTTCGTCTTGCATGCCTTTTTTTCGCGAGGCTAAAATCAACTCCAACATAAAAAACTCATCAAAAATTAAACGCCGATGAAAGGGTGTTTGCCGATCCAAATAACTTTGCCCCATTCCCGCCTCGGGCACGTGAATGCGATAAATGGATTCGGCATAGGTGGCCAGGTTGTACTTTTTGCGCAGCCAATCGGGATTTTTTTCGATATCGAGACTGAGATTTTTAGGCAGTTCAAGAGCTGCGAGCGCCGCGCGAATAATGGCTTGCAGTTTTTTAGATGAAAGCCCTTCGGTTTCTGAGTAAATGGGCAAAAGAGCATCTTTGTCTTCACCGCCGACTTCCTCCTCCGTCCATTCATGCAATTCGGGATGATGAAACTCCAGTTGATTGCGGTACAAAATCACCTTGCCCACCACACGCACCTTCATGCCCGGTTGGAATTTGTCGAAGTACCCGCGAAAGGGAATACGAAAAAATTTGCAGTGAATCAGCCCGCTGGCGTCGCGAATGCTGATGTCGTAGATTTTTCGGCCCGTGCGCCCCATGGGGATGGCTGTGGCGCGAGCCACTTCGGCTTGCAGACCCACGAAGTCTCCGTCCTTTAACGAGGCGATGCTGCGTGCAGCTCTGCGGTCCTCGTAGGCCCGTGGGTAGAATTCTAAAAGATCGCGAAGGGTTTCGATACCCTTTTTTTTAAGCAGAACCCCAAGCTTGGGCCCCACCCCTTTAACGTATTGAACAGGAGTATCGACACTGAATGCCATTTTGTTTTTATAGACAGAATCCCAGAACCTGGCAAACTATTCGAGTGGAAAACGATTCGTACTTTCAAATTCGAGTGGGCACGCTCCTGCCGGACGCAGCTTTGCCGTTTGATCTCTATGTTCTCGTTAACAAGAAGTACATTCACTATCTTCCGGCTGGCGGAAAAATTTCCCAGGAGAAGATTTCAAAGTTAAAGGGATCTGAGCAGTTTTTTATTCCACTGCCACAAAGACAGGCGTTTAAGAATTTTATTTCATCCGCCCTCAACCAAGATAGCGTGAGCGTGGCTGCCAAAGCGAAGATCCTGCGCGACACTTCGATTTCGCTGGTGGAAGAAATCTACGAAAAAAAGGACATTAGCGAAGCTCTCAATGACTCCAAGGAAGTTGTGGGCCACTTTGTAAAGCTCCTCAACGAAACTCCCGAGAGCATAGACCATCTGATTCAACTTTCAACTCACGACTTTTACACTTTCAATCACTCATTGGATGTGAGTGTTTATGCCTTAGGTATTGGCAAACTTGTGGGCTACAGCGACGAGATGCTGGCGGAGTTGGGTCGCGGATCGCTGTTTCATGATATAGGAAAAAAATGGGTTGCTGCTGAAATTATATGCAAAAAGGGCGCTCTGGACGAAGCCGAATGGGCGCAAATGCAACGACACCCTGAGTACGGCTTAAAAATTTTGAGCGAGTATGATGTTTCGGAGGCCATCAAGGCCTGTTGTTTTGAACATCACGAAAGTTTTTTAGGTAACGGCTACCCACAAAAGTTGGATGGCCCGTCGATTCATCCCATGGCTCGTATTGTGGCCATCGCCGACACCTTTGATGCCCTCACCACTCAGCGCTCCTACAACCAGCCCATGACTCCCAAAGATGCGCTCCTGTTTATCAGCACTAAAATCAAAGACAAATATGATCCCGACATCCTTAAAGCGCTGAATGATGTTGTCAATAAGCTCGATTAATTCTAAATTTAAGTAATAGGCATTAAAGGGGACGTTTCATGAACAAATGGTTTGCGGTTTTACTCACTGTACTTTTTATTTCTGGGTGCTCAACATCATCCGATGTGGCCACAGGGGATCTGAAAGCTCCGTTTTCGGAAAATAAAGCGCAAGTTGAATCTTGTTACGAAAAAGTGGCTAAAAAGCAGCCCGATTTGGGCAACGGAACTGTTGAGCTGAAGTTTTTGATCAACGATGACGGCAAAGCTTATAAAACCATCTATATGAAAAAACGCTCCACTCTTTATAATAAACTGCTCAATGCCTGCCTTAAAAAGGTTGTTCATGGGTGGCAGTTTCCCACTGGAAAATCCTTGGAAGTCATTTATCCGTTCAATTTCGAGAAATCCACGGCTAGTTTGGGCGGCGAGTCACAGAAAGCCAAACCTCCTGCAGCTTCTGAAAGTGAAGAGACTGGCAAATCTACTGAACTCGACGTGATTGATAACTCTCCTAAAGAAGACGAAACTTCTGGCGATGAAGAAGAGTTCACACCCGAAGATTAAGGGCACTCGCCTGGCCCTCTAAAGGGTATCTCAGAGCTTGCTCAATTTGCGGCGAGCTCTATATTAGCTATTGATAAACTCTCCGTCCGCTTTTATAAAGAGGACTCCAAATCTGTTTTGGTGGTCGTAGCTCAGTTGGTAGAGCACTGGATTGTGATTCCAGTTGTCGCGGGTTCAAGCCCCGTCGATCACCCCAATTTAATTTTTCAAACATGGCCGGAAACGGCCTAAGTATCTAAAAACACAAACGAAGGATTTCAAAGGCTTACGAGATCGCTCTCGCTTGAATATCACACGCCCACACACAACAACACAGGACTTGTGTGGGTTTCACACGAGTTTCGTCCGAGTGTGAAATTTGTTATCTGTTATTTCCGTTGAAGGCCTTGAGAACTGCGCTTGCCGTTCCTGAATACTCTTCTGTCGCGGCAACGAAAGATTGTACTTCAGTTTCGATTGCTTGCTTCAATGCCTGTGGGAGTCGGCTGGCCTTTTCTAAAAGGTTGTGGAGTTGCTTAACTCTGTCGCCTCTGCGTTCAACAAGGTCAACCCTGTTTAGGTCAACAGTAGTCAAAGTAATCTGACCTCGATTACTTCCAGGCTTCGGAAAAAAAGTTGAACCGATCGGAACGAGGTGATCGGACGGCTCATCAATAAATGGATTCACGATTGGGATTTCTGTGTTGTATTGATCTCTCTTGGTGTTATTGCAAACCGCACACACAAAACCCAAATTTTCCCACTCAAAGATTGATTCAGGAAAAGTCGATTTCGGTTTGATGTGTTCAATTTCACCATGATCAACATGACGAACTTTACTTTCGCAGTACATACATTTGCTGTGGGAAGATGCCATCAAGGTGGCCTTAACTTCTGGCTGATTATACTTCTTGCTAGTCGGAGCCTGATTAACAGTGAGACCGCCGTCCATCTCAGTTTTCAGCTCTTGTTGCCAAGTCTGACGATTTGTTTGCAATATGTCCGGCTCTTGCCCCTTGGTCAGCTTAATCACTGCTTGACCTCGGACTTCTCTAAATAACTGGTGAGAGCACCAGGTATTAGATTCGCGAGTCCTGCATCACGAAGTTCTTCAGAAAGTGCCTTGATTGTTGCCTCGTTTAAACCAGAGGCTTGGTGCTTCTGCAAAATTGTTTGCAGTCTTTTTTCAATCCAAACCGGATATGTAACTGGAACCCCTAAAACATCGCGAAGAACTTCTGCGGCAGTCCCAGCCTTATCGACCATATCTAACTTTTCGCTGTGAATACGATTCTTTTGGTTAAAAGTTAGGGCATAAACTGCGGAGTCTTCGACGCTACCTACAACAAATGGTGAATGGGTTGATACAATAAAGGTGGCTCTTGGGAACGCTGTCGAAAGGTCAGACAGTACACTTCGCTGCATTGACGGATGGAGGTGGTTTTCGATCTCGTCAATCACAACTAAGAAGTTATCACTACCGTTATCAGCCAGAAATACCTGCCAAGTTAGATCAATCAATGCAGTTATCCCACCAGATGAAGCATCGAGAACATACTCGCCGGATTTGCACACAAGGACTATCTCGGTATTCCTGGGATCAAACTTTTCAAAACCGATTGTCTGCGGTAAAACCGTTCTGAGTTTCGCTTCAAACGAATGGTACAACTCTTTATATTTAGGTATTCCTGGCGTTAGTTGGTTGCCATATCCATGCTGCATCCAATTCAACAATGTCTCTTTGAGGTGGTGGCCAGATTGATTCTGACCGCCTTGGAATGTAGTTCTACAAAAATTTGTCGCAGTATTAAAAGCGTCTTCTTGGGTCTTTGGTGTTGTTGAATAATTTTGAATGGGCTGATGGATATACTGGGGACGATATGCGGGAACATGAATACCTTTGACTCCCTGTTGGCCGGAGATGGACAGGTCATATCTTGGATTTGCCTGGTTGGGCGAAACATGAATTTGCGCTTTCTTACCATCGAGATAGGTTATCAACCCGATTTGATTGCCCAGCTCCTTCTCAGTTTTCTTTTCGCCGCCAAACCAACTTGAGAGTAGCTTACGAGCGAAATAATGAAGTATCCCTGTGGTCTCATCCTTCTCGGGAGTAGCGAGTTCATTGAACTGCCAATTTACATGACGGGCGAGTAACCGAATCACCGTACTCTTACCACTACCATTTGCGCCCGTGATAATTGTGAGACGAGGGTGAAAATCTATAGAAACCTTCTCAAAGTGTTTCCAATCGCTGATTTCTAAGGACTTAAACATTTTTTACCTCCGAGAAATTTTCAGATAATGCTGACTGCATCAACGCATCAAGGTCCATTGCCGATTTCTCCATTTTTAACACAAGGTTTGCCACTAGATTTCGTTGGTCACAGAACTTTGACTGAGTATCAATCGGCGGCAAAGGAACGGGAAATGCTGAGAGTTGAGTTTTGTTAATTGTTGCTAAATTTGTAGTTTGCTTTGAGGCTCTTTGAAAAAAAGATTTTGCGTAACTGGTTTGCAGTAACGCATCCAAATAAAACGGCAGAATTTTCTTAACATTCGAGCGAACTCTAAAAATATGATTCTGGTGGATGCATGGTGAGATTGAATCATCCCAAACAGCTCCACGTCCGAGTTTGTCCCAGTCACCACCTTCAGTCATTAAAACGTCACCAAGTTTAAGCAAAAACCTTTCGATTTCGCCATCAGCGACTTCAATGGTTTTAATTTCATTGAGATCGAGATAGCCAGCTTGCACATTTGCTACACGGATATAAGGGACTTCTATTAGTTGTTTCGTCCCATATTTTTTACCCTTTGTAATTCCCGAACCAATATCTGTTACTTGATCCAATCGAAAAATTGGAAATTTTTTTGGGTTAGTAGCAGGATCGCCGAACATTTCGATGAAGAGCGAGTGAAGATAGGTTTCTAAATCTGCAAGAATTGTCGCTCGCGTCTGCTTGAGAGTTCGAGCTAGGTCGAGTCGACGCACAACCTGTAGTTGCTTTTCCTTGCTTACCAGAGGGACATTAAGCCCAACAAGTGCCTCCCGAGTTACGCCTTGAATCGTGGCACCACGCTGTTGTGCTCTTATAGATCGCTCACAGCTCAGCAGGAAATAAGCTAAGTATTCTGGGTGAAGTTGTTCCTCATTCTTTGGTATAACTGCCGTTATGTCTTGTGAAAAACAGAGATCAAATGGCGCAACAGCTACCTTGCCGACTCCAGTTCTGGTTACCAGGAGCACTGTGCCTTTGGGAACGAGATTTGTCGCTGACTCAACTATAGCCTGTTTCGTTATGTGGTTTCGCGGTGGAGTAATTGAGCCATCCTTAATATCAGCACTACTTATCCACGGAATCTCGCCTTGAAAAAATTCAGGACGCTTCTTCGATGGAGTCCCGCCATTGAGAAATTTGCATAAATCCTTAAGGGACGTGGATTGCATTTACTGTCCCCCTCGGAGTTCATTAAGTCCGTCAGCAATTTGCTTTTCTAACTTAACTAGTCTGCTAAGAATCTGAGTCGTACTTTCATGTTTAACATTTGTAATGGCGATCGGTTTGTATTTCTGAATCGACAGATCATAGCCATTCTCAATAATTTTTATTTTCTCCACCCAAAACCACTTATCACCTGTGTCAGGTGATTTGAGATTCGCTCGCTTGCTCCACTTCTCAATAATGTCGGGTATGTCGTTATCTTTAATTTGGTCGCGCTTGTCATCAAGGGTGAAGCCATCGGCTTGCATATCATAGAACCACACTTTGTCGGTTTCTCCGCCCTTAGTGAATACCATAATTGCAGTTGATACTCCTGCGTAAGGTTTGAATACTCCGCCAGGCATTGAGATCACACCCTCAAGTTGGCACTCATCTACAATTCTTTTACGAACGTCTATGTGGGCGTTGCTTGACCCAAACAACACGCCATCAGGCACAATCACTGCACAACGACCGCCGTTAACGAGTAAGCGTTCCATTTGCAGAACAAAGAGCAGTTCTGTCTTCGTGGACTTCACTGCTCTGGTGAGCGACTCATGTACGTCGCCCTTGTCGATGCTGCCCTTAAACGGCGGATTAGCGAGAATGACATCGTATTTATTCTGCTCCTCGAATCTCTTTGAAAGCGTATCCATGTATTCGATATTGGGTTGGTCGATACCATGCAGGACCATGTTCATCGTACCAATGCGAAGCATGGTTGAGTCGAAGTCATAGCCAAAGAATGTTTTTGCCTTCAAAAAGTTCCACAGTTTTTTGTCATTGATCTTATCGCCCACAAGGCCATGCTCGGTACCATCCGCTTCAGTCTTAATATGGCTCGGTGAAGTGTTGGCTTTTAGGATGTGTTGATACGCTCCTATTAAAAAACCGCCGGTGCCGCAAGCAGGATCACAGATTGTTTGCCCTAGCTTTGGATTCACCAAACCGCACATCATTTTAATAATGTGTCGCGGAGTACGAAACTGACCGTTCTTGCCGGAGGATTGAAGTTCTGAAAGAAGGTATTCGTAAATATCGCCCTGAGTGTCTTGGTTCTGCTCAGTGATTTTTAAGTTATCAATGATCTCTACGGCTTCAACCAAGAGGCTCACTTTTGGAATTATAAAAACAGCATCTTTCATCTGATGGGAAAAGCTATTGCCAGTTTCACCATTGAGTTTTTTGATGAACGGAAATACTTTATCCCGAACGTGCTTGAGCATCTCTTCGGCTTCCATGTGCTTCCACTGCGACCAGCGCAATTTTTCGGATGGAAAGATGGACTGGTATTTCTTCTTGGTCCACTCGGCATCGGCTTTACGCTTCAAGTCCTCTTCGTCGAGGCGTTTCATAAAAATTAAGTAAGAAATTTGTTCGATGGCTGTAAGTGGATTAGCAATTCCACCGGACCAAAAAAGATTCCATAGCTTATCGACTTGGCCTTTAAGTTCTTGCGCTAACATTGAGTCCTCACTTTTTCACCCACTTAGCACTTCGTCCTTTACCAGTGGATTCAATTAAATTTTCGTCTTTCATTTGGCGTAAAACATTGCGGACCATATCGCGGCTAATGCCTGGGCAAACATCCTCGACTTCAGAGATTGAGAATGGTCCGATTTTTCTTTCAACCGCTTGGCGTATTTGTTCAGTCTTAGACCCACGGCCTGATTTGATATTGCCGACACGCTCTTCAAATTCGCGGTATGCGCGAGTTAGCGCACCCCAAAAATAATTAAGCCACGGGCGAACATCGTGTTTACCTTCGTGCCAGCCCTGTGAACTCTTCTCTAAGGTTTCGTAGTAACTCTCTTTGGATTCTTCAAAGATCCGTTCAAGACTGATGTAGCGGCCTACTTGCAAGTCAAAGTGATAGAGCAGCGTAAGAGTAAGAAGCCTTGCCACGCGGCCGTTGCCATCAGAAAAAGGATGGATGCACAAAAAATCAAGAACGGTCAGCGGCACCACAATGAGTGGGTCTTGATGGAGGCTGTGAATCGCAGTTTTATAATTGGCAATCAGATCATCCATTGCTTGCGGAGTAAGATGAGCTGCGGTTGGAATAAAGCGAACACGCTTGGTGCCATCGGGATGTTTTTCAACAATCTCATTGTTCGTGCTTTTCCATTTGCCACCAGGATTGGGCATGAAGCGATAGACCATTGAGTGAAGCTGAAGAATCACATTAGTTGAAAACTCCATGTGTTCAGCAGAGTCATGGATTAACGACAGGGCATCACGGTATCCTGCGATCTCTTGCTCGGAGCGATCCTTTGGCGTTGAGTTCTTGAGGACAATGGCTTCAATGCGCTCTTTGGGTGCTGTGATGCCTTCCAAGCGGTTAGAGGACTCACTGGATTCAATAACAGCCGTTTGCTTGAGAGACTCCAAGGTTTCAGGCGACTGTTTGTAGAAGAGGGCTTGCTTACCTTGGTACTCGCCCAAGGTCCGCATGGCTGCGGCCTCATCCGTGGAAAGGCTTAGATTTTTTAGATACTTCTCTGTAAGCGAGCGCATTTTACCCCTATGGCTAATAAGGGTAATGTAACTGATAAAAGGGGTAATTACAAGCTATTATTACCCTATTTATTGACCCAGTTGCCCTATTTGTTCGATTAGGCTCAAAACCTGAGTGAGCTGGTTTGGCTGAAACAAGCCCCGAACTCCGTTGGGGTGCATATTGGTGAATGGCGGTCCTATCAGGTCTTCGCGCTCAACCTTACCGCGATCCAGGAAGAAACTCTTAATCAGCATTAAGAACTTAATTTGGTCGGCCTTCAAGTCGTTGTGTGCAGCGATAAAATCATCAAACGCCTTCGCCACGATCTCGGTGCGGGTCTGAAGTTTTTGAAGCCCTAGAATGTGGCAAATAAAATCAATAAATTTGGCGGTGTGGTTGTCGTACACCCGTTGCAGTAATTCTTCGGTCACATAGGGGTCTTGTGAGCGCAGGAGTTTGGTGAGGGACTCAACATCGTAGTCATCAAGTTCTTCGCCGCGCTTGAGTTTTTGTAAGACCTCGTTAGTGGCGAGAAGGCTTTTTACGCTCTCTTCAACTTTGCGGCGGTATTCAGCAGTAGTTGAACGCTCCATCTCTGGGCCAAATTCAACAGTGTCGCGGATCAGGATTTGATCGGCGATGTCGAGTTTTTCAATATCAGATGCCAGACGAGTTCTGTGCTTCATCAGACCGCGCAGTTCTTTTCTTGCGGCCTCTAAGGTTTCAAAATTTGCGTCCTTCCAAAACTTCGGTGTTTTGATTTTGGTAACGACGGTTTCTTTGGCTCGCACTTGATTGAGCGTGAGTGGTAACTCTTTAACTTTTTCAAGGATGCGCTCTTGAATTTTTTCTGCGGCATCAGAGTCGGCAGTCAGAAGGGCTGTTTCAAATTCAATGATGTCGATGTCAAAGCGAATGGCATCAAAGTCTTCGGCAGATCGAACGCGCATGGTTGGAAGAATGTTCTTTCTTAAATCCTGCACTGTCTGTTCACTGAACGCGCTCCAATAAGCCGCTTCGGCTGTTTGATTGACTGCGAGCATTTTTTCTTTAACGACAACGCTGTCTTTTGGCAGGGCTGCAATATCAGATTTTAATTCTTCAATGGTTTTATTTAGCACTTCGCTGTTATTGTTGAGAATGGCGGCTTCAGCGCGTTTGAGTCTGGCTTCAAAAAGTCTTTCAGGTACTGACATCGTAGCATTAGGTTCTTTACCCTCTGGGGTCATGCTGAAGTAAGAAAAATTATTCCAGTGGTCGATAATAAGAAAATGTTGTTTGTCGTTGCCTGGGCCAAAAAGATTTTTACAGAGCCGTGTTCCTCGGCCAATCATCTGCCAAAACTTGGCCCGTGAGAAAACAGGCTTGGCGAAAACTAGATTCACAACTTCAGGAATATCAACGCCAGTGTCGAGCATATCAATCGAGATCGCCACTTTAAGAGGATTCGCTGGGTCTTTGAACTGATCGAGTAAGCCGCCCTCGGTCGCAGCTCTGGGATCATGCGAGTCGATGACCCGCGCAAGCAGCCCTTTGTATTCTGGATAGAGCATATTGAATGTGTGTTCGATCCTGAGTGCGTGTTTGTGGGAGATCGCAAAGATAATAGATTTACCTGGGCGAGTTCCTGATTCGTCTTTAATGGATTGCTCCATGAACTCGCGCACGATGACTTCATTGGTGCCGGAGTTGGTGACGCTCTTTTCAAGTTCGGTTCCTTCAAAGTCGATTTCCTCAAGGTCTTTGCCTTCGGCCACAAGTTTTTTCTGAATGGCCAGCGGCAGTTGACCTGACTTGATCCCTTCAATCTGAAAGCGCGATTGAATTTTTAACGCCTTGAAGGACACAAGATGTTTTGCCTCAACGGCTTCTTCGTAGCTGTAATTGTAAGTGGGTTCGCCATCTTCAGTTTCAAATAGTTTGAATGTGTTGCGCTCAATGAAGTCGATAGGTGTAGCCGTTAAGCCAATCTGGTAGGCGTCAAAATGATCGAAGATTTCTTTGTAGCGTTTGTAAATACTGCGATGAGATTCGTCAGCGATCACAAGGTCAAAAAACCCTGGTGAAATTGTCGGGTAAATTCCGTGCATGGCAGGATAGGTCGCTAAGTAAACCCGTTTGTCTGGTGGGCAATTATCCTTGGAAACTTTTGTGCGTGGAGCATTTGGTAAGAACTGTTTGAACGCACCGTCAGCTTGCTTCAGAAGTGCTTTTCTGTCGGCGAGAAATAAAACTCGCTTCACCCAGTTGGCTCTCATCAATACATCAATGAGTGCCATCGCCGTTCTGGTTTTGCCCGATCCTGTTGCCATCACGACAAGGGCTTTTCTGCGATTCTTTTTTTCAAAGGCTTCGCAGACTCTGCGAATGGCTTCAATTTGGTAAGGACGCTCAACAATGCTTCGGTCAATCAGTGACATTGAAGGCTCTCTTCGCTCACTGTTTTGAAAGAGGATGCGCTCAAGATCATCACGGGTAAAAAACCCGTACACTTTTCTTGGAGGATAACGGCGATCATCCCAGAAAAAAATCTCAACGCCATTGGTGTAGAAAATCAGAGGCCGCTTCCCAATCTCTTTTTCTATGCCATCAGCATATTGCTTCGCTTGTTCGCGGCCAGCCTCGGCTTCGCGGGATGTTTTCTTAGCTTCAACTACTGCGATGGGTTTGCCGTCACGACCGAGCAGAACATAGTCACAATAGCCAGTGCCTTGGCTCGCACTCTTTTGGTGCAACACCGGATGCTCTGACGTGACCTGGGTGGGATTGTTCACATCCCATCCGGCATCCTTCAGACGCTTATCAATAATTTCTTGGCGCGTTTGTTTTTCTGACATAGTTTTCCATTAGGTCTATCGGCAAAAACCGGTCTGAAAATGATGGGTTAAGCGCACATTCTGGCCTCTTGAATTGGCACCTCTGAAATGCCGCTCGGCTTCATTTTTTAGCCTATTTTCATCAATAAAATCAGCTATTTATGACTGTTTTCATTGATATTTATATGTTGCGTTAATAGCCTATCCTGATCTATAACTATCTGAAACTACTAACAAATTGTGTTTTTACGAAAGGGGCTTGATATGCAAATTCAAGTAAAGGGAAAGCTGTCACTATTGGCTGGGATTCAGCCCAAAATACGAGATGTCGTTTTGAGGGAAACGGCGAACATCCAAAGTTGTTGGAAGAAGACGGTCGAGAACCTGCTCGACATCGGCCACTCACTCGACAAAATCAAAGAGATGCTGCCGCATCCAATTTTTTTAGTTCACATCAAAGCGAGCCTTGGACTTGGTGAAATGCAAGCGTCGAGACTGATCGCGCTCCACAGAAAATTTGGAGGCGCAGGTTCATCCAAAGTTTTAGAAGCAAAGCCTTCAGTGCTGTACCTGCTCGCCACAGCCAAAGACTTGGACATAGTAGAAATGCTCGCTGGTGGCGGCAAGGTTTTAGTATCTGGTAAACGCAAGTCCATCGACCAACTTAAAGTTGAAGATGCGATCAAGCTGCGCGAATCCTCTAAAAAAGCAATGCCGGAACCAAGCGATGCAGACATCGACAAAGGAAGAGCGGCCACGGCGTATGAATGTCTCGGTGATCTTAGTCAGCAAATTGATGACTGGGTAAAAGACCTCGCACGGTTTCAGCGCAAGGGCGTTGAGATCACAAACCGTAAATTCCTGATCGACACCCTGAAGGAAACACGGGCTTCAATCAACTCCTGTATTTCTGCGCTTGAATGAAGTCGCTGCACATTCCAATTACTTTGCATGACCAACTGTTGCGGTGGGCAGTCTGCTCGCGCCGCGAGATCAATGTCGTCTGTTTTGGTATTCGGGACCAGATTACAAAAGTTGTGCGGCTCAGAAATCCAGAACGCTTTGGTCGTTACTCTGCCAGTATTAACAATCGTGAGTATCGAGATGTAACACGCCAGTTTCGACGGCTGAAGGTTGTTGCCTGTGGTCATTCACATATTGGTGGCCCTGCGCGACCAAGCAAAGGCGATATGCCGCCCACCATTGCGGCAGGTAAGATTGAACTCATCATCTGCACTCGAAGTAAGACAATTACAGCTTGGCGTATTCGCAAATCATTGGCCGCAACGATCAAACGTGGACGCATACAAGTTGTCGTAATTCAAAACGATAAGTCGCAACGGAATCCTATAAGTAGCTACGTAAAACGTAAAGGCGGAAGTTCTCACAGAGTTGCTAATAACAGCCGAAAGAAATCTGGATGAAACTCAAGATTTCTCAAACCTTATCGCATATTTTAGAATCTCGACGACTGACCATCAAAGAAGTCTCGAAGGCAACGGGCGTTCCCATGTCTAGTATCTCTGGCTGGAAGAAGGACAACCGCAGTCCCCACGCCGAACAGGCCGGCAAAGTTGCTCGTCACCTGGGCGTGACAGTTCACTTCCTTTTGTTTGGTGAAGAGGACCACGAAGAGCCGTTTCAAAAAATTCTTAAAGAAGATTTCTTCAGTGGCACCTTTGAGATCACCGTCAAAAAGGTCAAACTCTAAGGGGACAAAATGAAACTCATGCTATTTTTGGGCTTACTCATTTCATATAATGCTAATGCAGATATGCTAAGTGACCTCAAGTCAGGTGACTTTAAGGCTGCATACGATTCATCCCTGAGTGAGTTCCGAGGCTCTACCCGTGAAGCGCAGACGCTCATTGATAAATACGAACGTGTAAATAAAAACATCACCTACCAGAGTAACGAATTGGTATGCAGACTAGACCAATCCGATGCCTTCCATCATGTCTGCCTTGGGTTCACAGTAGAACGCGAGATGGTCAGTGGGAAGTATTGGCAGGACACCGTAGGCCGAATTGCTCCTGAGCTGCTCAAGATTGATGAAGAGGTCAAAGCCCACTACCAAAAGCAAATTCAAGAGAAGTCTGCGGCACTGACTGCCAAAATAAAACCTGAGATTGAGTCGAAGTTAGCAGAGTGCAAAACAGGCTCTTCAATAGAGGACCTTGAAAAGGAAAAGTCCTGCATCCAAGCAGTCGGCAAGAAATACGTAGGTAGCATTTTCTCAAACTCACTTTACCAAAAGCACGTTGCCGCAGGACCAGTTTATGCGACTCTTTCGCCACGCCTTGATTCAACAGAGGCCAAATTGAAGGACGCAATCGCCAAGTGGCAAGCCTCACCTGAAGGTCAGTTGCAGGAGACGGCGTTTTATCTTTGCAACGCCCACGCAGGTAAGAACATAAACCAAAGAGCTGTTGCCGACGAATTAGAAGTCGGCAGAACAACGGGATTCGTTGACGCTCGTCACTTGTACCGCAGTGGTAGTTTCTTGCGGGATAATAAACGGACCATTGCTACCTATTCGCCAAAGTTCCAAAAATTGAAAGGCAGAAAATTCGATTTCAAAAAAGACTGCGACCAATTTGAGCGAGCCAGCTCAGATCACGAAGGCGAATAGCGTTTTTTAACTCTTCGAGCCAAAAGTTTTTTAGTGTCACTCTGTTATACAATGATTGCTTCTGTTTTATAATGTCGCCCGTCTCTTCATGCGGGCTTGAGTATGCAGGTATTATCACGCTTGCACTATTCGCATTTTTCAATCAGGTTCTCTCGAAGTTCACTTAACAAAGGAGAGAACATGAAAAAGAAAGATAAAAATCGAAAAAGAGTAAAGCTGTTTGCGCAGATCACCGTTGATGCGATGACTGTATTTGGAGGAACCCCAATTTCAAAACTTTGCCCTGCTTACAAAGGTGAGGATGTACTGAGAGAAATTGATATGGCTGTATATTTGTTAATGCTGTCCCACTCAGCGGGCGGATACAACCCGTTCTTTGCTTCGCCAGCGACATTGGCTAAGGTACTTGGGCGCGAGATTGGTACGATTAGACGAGCAATGAAACGTATTGCACTTGCAGAGTTCGTAACAAAAGTAGGCTACAGGATTGCTCACAAAAAATCGAACTCTGGTTTTACTGTGAAAACTGCTGCGGAAGGACGCGAGATGATCGCCAAAGGAAAGGGATTGTGCTTCTCGACTCGTGTTTACTCGGTCAGGACACCAGATGAGTATCTTTTGCATCTGAAAACACTTATTGAAAATCCGTCAGAAATTCTCGGACAGAAGCGAGATTTTGACTTTACGCGAAGTCCAGCAGACTTCGGAATTACCACACACAAGCCGAAGGGCCGATTAGTTATTAGAAAAGATAGACTACGCAAGCCTGATGAGACTGGAGGGTCTCCCACGCACTAGTTGTATGTATATCAGGAGTCCACTGGTCCCTTCTAATGCGCTAAGAGAATAACCACAGTGATAGAAACCATAGTAAGAGGAATCACAAATATAAATAGCCCTACCAATTTATATCTTCCTCTCTCCCTACGGTCGAGAGGATCGAGCGAGTTCACTCAATACCTGCTTCGCAGGATTGAGCATCACTCCCTCAGTCCTGTTTGAGCCTCAAGATTGAGATCAGTTTTTTTGATTGAGCTGTTCTTTGATATTTTATTGCGCGACAAGCAATTCCTAAATTGAGGTATGTTGGTCCTTCAATTAAAGCGTTGCTAATGTAGCACAAATTTTTGGATGAAACTTCTGACCATTCCGCTACAATGAACCTATGGGCAATAAAATATGGAAGGAAATTTATGACCTTGCCAGTGCAGGAATGGCCGTAGAGGTAAATCTAATACCTGAATGGCAACTCAAGCGCGAGAAGCGACCACCTGGTCGGCCAGTCAACCCAGCGTCGATGCGGCATTGGCTTCACTACAAGGGCAATCTTCAGACAGGCAAAAGGCCAAACTGCAAACGGACTGGTTGTTCGCGCCACCTTCGTATTGACCAAGCACTTTGGTGCAGCGAAGACTGTGAACTCAGGGGTATGGGTGACTTGGGTGGAATACTCTCCAAACTCAGTGAGCAGGCACTCGAAGAGTTGGTACGCACCCATCTTGATCCTGACTTTAAGATTATCAAAGTTGAACGTGAAATTAAGGAGAAAAAGAGACCTCGACGACGACGATATAGATACGAAATTCCCAATTTCAGAGCCTAGAGAATCTTGGACAAAATCTATCCAGGCATACTATTAAAAATACGATAAAAGGACACCTTGCAGGGGTTAAGAACCCATAGAATCGCACTCACGCGCCTCTCAATTATGATGATACAGAATCAAAAGTTAAAATACTCCGGTGGTCCCCCCAAGTAGTTGCGGAAATTTGCATAATCCAAGGCGCAAACTAAGTCCGTTGGGCTGACAAATCGTGTGTCCGTTTGCTAAACCTTTTCATGGTTAATCAAAGTGGACTCAATCAAAAGAAAAAGAAGATCGCCGGATACATTAGATGTTCGACGGATCACCAAAACACCGAACTACAACGGCGAGAAATTTTAGAATACTGCGAGCGGCGTGGGTGGCAGGTCTATCGGCTGTATGAGGATTTCGGCCTGTCGGGAACAAATGGCAATCGACCTGCACTTAAAGAAATGTTGAAGGACGCACGATCAAAACGATTCGATGTTGTTCTCTGCTTTAAGATGGACAGGCTCTGCCGCAGTCTCCGCGATCTAGTTGTGACGTTGCAGGAACTCACCGAGCTGGATGTTGAGTTTGTGGCAATCAAGGATCAAATCGACATGACGACCGCCAGTGGCCGCTTAATGACCCACCTGCTGGGTGCCTTTGCAGAGTTCGAGGCGAGCCTCATCCGCGAGAGGGTGATGTCTGGCCTCGCCAACGCCAGAGCGAAGGGCAAAAAACTTGGAAGACCTCGACACATTAATCGTGAGCAAGCGCATGAGCTACGCAATCAGGGAATGAGCCTTGGCCAGATCGGTAAGATTGTTGGCGCGACAAGATCAGCAGTTTCCAAATCCCTTCGCAAATAACCTCAACGGTGTACACTAATCCTGCTGATAAAATCTGATTTCATTAGGATTCAAAAATAGCTCTTATGGGGACAGGTCTGTTTCCGAACCACTTGTTTTTTCAACACCTGCCTTAAAATCACAAGTTGTTTGCCCTCTATATTTCTGCGGAGCGCATAACATATTAGGTTTCTCGATCAAAATTATTACGTCCATAATAGGTGGTCCGTAAGTAGTCGATACCCAGTCCCTTTTCCGTCAGTGAAGTTTCGTAGTTGTGGTCACTCACTCACAAAAAAACAGTGTGATTCTGAATCGTAACGTCTCAACAAATTTGACTGGGTTGCAATTTGATCGCTGTTGTTATATTCATTTGCGCGGTGACTTTGTTCCGCCTGACGCGGCAAACCCTACGGCAGCTCCTAAGAATGGGAGCGAAGAATACCGGACGAAAGGATTCTAATCCGCTTTCTTACGACAGGGACCGAGACGAGGCAATGGCGGCTCCAAGCAAAGACAAAGTTCACTTGATACTCGACTTCAGTGTTCTCACGCACTGATTGGCCTCTCGCAGAGTTTCATCATATCAAATTCACAAAAACCTTAATCGACCCCAAGGTCATGCGACCGACAGCAGCCCGTTGTTTGGTACATTTCATTGATGGTTCAAAGGAGTGTTTTGCTATGAGCAATCACCAAAATGAAAGTACGCCTCAAGCTGAGGCTGCAAAAGTGAAGCTATCTGTTATTATCGCGGATCAACCAAGCAAGCCAACCGGTTTGCACAGCTCTTTGAAAATTGAAGAGAATGTTCCACGAAAAGGTCCAAAGCCAAAAGCGCGTAATTACCCTATGTCTGCAACTGCGGCAGAGATGAAAAAACTGAGGCCACCGCCGCCACTGGAAGAAGTCGAAAAATTAGTTTGGCTTACAACAAGAGCGGCAGCTAAGTACCTTAGCATATCCCCCGCAGCAGTTCGCATGATGGTGCGTAGAAAACAGCTTCCGGCGTACAGACCCTTCGGTGGAAGAAAGTTGTATTTCAAGCGTAGTGACCTCGACCGAGCCATTGAGTCCTCAAAAAAAGGAGGATCGAATGGCAATAATTAAAACGCAAAAGAATGGACAGACGTTCTTTATGGCGAGAGTGGATCGAAAGAGCAAAACAAACGATGAGATTCGCGTTTACAAACAGAGGTCGAACATCCTCACCCGCGAGGAGGCCGAAAAAGCTGAGCTGGAATTGATTGATGAGGCTGTCCGAGAAGTAGTGGCGCGAGAGAATCGTGGTCAAAGTTGGGCGCAACTCGTGCGGGATTGGGAGGCGGCTCTTTACAAAGGCACAGGGGCTGACCGACCTCTGCAAATGTCCACTGTAATTGACAACATTGCGGCTCTTGATAAGCACACAGGAGAATGGAATCCAAGACCCGCATCGGGCATTACGCGTGTTGACGTTCGCCAACTGTTCTTAAAAATGAAAGAACAAGGTAAGTCACGGCACAGGTTGAAGGCCGTTAAGAACGCGGTTAATGGTTGCTTCAGATGGGCCATTGATTACGGCCATGTCAAAGGTGTCACGCAAAGTCCGGCGGCAGGTCTGTTGATCGAAAAGGGTGAAGATAAAAAACCAGATATTCTCACCCTATCGGAGATCAGAAAACTATTGGATGTCTCACGAGCTGTCGAGCATCCTTGGTATCCCATTTATGCCGGAGCATTGCATACCGGAATGAGAAGTGGCGAACTGCACTCACTGACTTGGGACGACATTGATTTTGAGAGTCGCAAACTCACGGTAAACAAATCGTGGAATCCGCGCTTCAAGAAAGTCAAAACAACCAAGAGTTCTTACTGGCGTGATGTGCCAATCAATACCGAACTTGAAACGCTGCTGAAAGAAATGAAGTTAAGTGCTGGCAATCGCGTTCATGTGTTCCCAAGATTCACTGAGTGGGATCGTGGTGAAGCTGCGAAGGTCTTGCGCCAATTCTGTGCTGGCACCGGTCTCAAATCGGTTAAGTTTCACGCACTCAGGGCTTGCTTTGCAACCCAGCTTTTAAGAGCGAACGTTGCGCCTGTGACAGTGATGCGTGTGTGTGGGTGGAAGGAATTAAAGACCATGCAGACGTATGTGCGACTGTCAGGGATCGAAATTGACGGAGCTACAGACAAACTCCAGTTCATTTCGACACGGGAAGCTGTTGGCAAAGTCATTGAATTGTTCGGCAAAGGTAAGTAAATTTAGCTGGTTGATGGGTGGAATCGGCAACTCATTGTTTTTTCACAATGAATCGAATCCGCCCCAATTTACTTCCCTTCAAAAGTGACCTTTCAGAATTGAGGAATGATCCTCAGAACTTATTAAATTAACTCTCACCAAGCATCGCACCGCCGAAATTTCTCGAAATATCGCCAAAGTTCAATATTTGGTAACACGGTGGTAACACGCATTTCTGCACGTCGCATTAAGACTTCAGGCGCCTTTTGATCTCAAAGATAAACAAAAGGAGAGTCTGATATGAACAATCTATTAAAAATCATTTTCGCGTTAATGCTATTGCTGGTGCCGGCTGATCACTTACCGCAGGTACATGATGCCACACGAATTCTTTTTGCCGAAAGGATGCAAAAGAGATTTTCGTCTTTAGAAAAGTTTAACAATGATCTATGGGGAAGGAAGCCGTAGAGCTACTTTCTCTTTTTAATATCTAAGGTCATATCTACCGAGGACAGCCACTTCTCCAAAGTTTTTATGGTTGGATTGTATGTTCCCTTCGGGAACGAATAAAATCGAAGGGCATCAACCCCTTCGGCAAGAAAGTAGAATAACTTGTAATTACTCAATGACTTTTTGTCTAACGCTCCAAAACCAGAACAACAACGTTGCAACTAATACCGCAAGACACGAGCCTACAACTAAAACAGAAAATTCTTTTGCTGTCGGTAGCAATGAGGCGATGAGATAAAGCATCAATGTAGCCAGTGCTGTTAATCCATTAGCGAAGCCATTGATTTCTCCCCGCATTTCTGGCCGAATTCCTATCTGGCGCACTTGCATTTCTCCTAAACTGAAACCGTAAAGACCAATTCTAGACAGAAGTATAAATCCGAGAAATCCCATCTGACCTACGCTCCCGCCCATAAAAAAACAAATCAAAGCCAAAACAACCGAAACAGATTGAAATGTTAAAAATAATCGTGCACCTGGAATAAGCTTAAATTTTGCCACAACCCAAGGGAAAATAAGTGTTGCAGCCAATCCAAACAGCGCGCCTAAACCACGAAATGTCCCAATGATAGCCTCGGGCAAATTCCAACCATCTTTGAGAAATACCGTAAGCAGAACACCGTGGGGGCTGAGCACCGATAGCCACAGCAACGCATAAACTGCTACAACAGGAGCCACAGGCTCTTTAAAGAAAGATGCCCAGCCGTTAGAGAGTCTTTTAAACATCGGCATACGCGCGATGGCACTTACCTGCACGGACTTATCTACAAGATCTGGACGCATCTGAAATATTGATCTGAGAAATCCATATTCTGGAAAGAAAGATACAATGTTCCAAGCCGCTATTATTAGAAATCCCAATAATGGATTGTTCTCTGTCGCAAAAAGAAGAATAGTTCCGGCAATAATTGGTGAAAAGACTTCAGTTAAAAGATCTACCTGCCGAAGTCGACTATTGAATTTAGACAACTCACTTTCGGTAAATCCCGAGGGAACTAAGTCATTCGCGATGGAAATATTCATAAACGATGCACCGATAGTACTGAGCACCCCGCTAAAAATAAGCACAGCACAAGTTAATAGAGTGCTCGGATTAGATAAGGGTAGCTTATCCTGAGAAAAAAGATAAAGCGTGTAGAGCGAAAAGCTACCTAGTACGACTCCGCAAAGTTGAAGACCTATTCCGATTCTAACTGCCGCAATCCTACTGCGACTATCGATCAGTGAGGCGACTCTTGGAAGTAATAGCACTAAAAATATTTGGGTTAATAAAAAATAAATAGCAGCTAATCTTAGTTGACCTGGAAAAATGGTAAGGAGTGTTATCGGAACTGCGAAATCCCAAGCTTGATCTCCAGACCTGGTGAGCCCACGACTTATTAATAATTTTGTGGCAAAAGATTTTTTCACACCCATAGATCACTCAGTCCAATGTCGCAGCCTTGTAGATGCTTTAAACCTACAAGGCGCGCGAACAATAAAGCTACTTAACTTTGTAATCAACAAACTGACCGGCAGGCGTCAGAATAACATCTAATGTTTTAGCATTTCCCTTTGCATTAGGCTCTTGGTAGGTAACGACCCAACGTTGCTTGCCCGCAATGGTCGTAACCGTGGCGCTTGCCGAGTTCACCTCGGCAGAACTCCATGTTGCAGGAATTTTTTTCTCGACAACGAGGTTCTGAATCTGCATTTTACCGGCCATGATCGCATCATCTTTGGTAAGCTCCCTATGGTCGCCATGTGCGAAACAGTTCAGTGAAAGTAGAGCCCCGAATAAGAACATTAGTATTTTTGTCATATTTTCTCCTTTTGTTATGGTTTATCGTTCTTCATTTAAATCTTGATGATGATGCAAATGCCCATCTTTATTAAATCCAAAATCATCCGCGTAGACATCGTGCTGATATCCGTGAAGTTGCATTAGCAGCAACAAACTTCCGACGATGATAAGTAACATATTTGCCGCAAAACTAAATTGTTGAAACGACGGCCGTCTGCGCCAGATGTTTAGTAAAACGAGAAGCACAACGAGAGCCGCAATTTGACCTAGCTCCACTCCAATGTTGAATGAGACAATTTTCCCAAGCAACATATCTCTGTCGCCCAGTGGTAACTGTTGCAATCGTGCTGAGAGGCCGAACCCGTGAATGAGGCCAAATAGAAATACGGCCCTCAACAAATTTGGCGAATTCATGTTCAAATATTTTTTAAACCCGTCAATATTATCAAAACCCTTGTAGATAACCGTTAAAGCAATGACCGCGTCAATAAGATAATAGTTGGCTTTTATACCCAAGAAAGTTGCAAGTATGAGTGTAATACTATGACCGAGAGTAAAAGCTGTTACAAATTTAATGATTGTCCTAATATTGGTCAGGAAAAAAATGACCCCAAATAAAAATAAGAGATGATCGTAACCTGTAACCATGTGTTTTGCGCCCAGCCATACAAATTCACTGTAGCCAGCTTCGAGCATGCGCTGTTTATCTTCCGCAGACATTCCATGCGCGAATGAAATTACTGGAAAACAAAACGTCGATATTATTAAAAAAATTCGGCTTATCACACGATCTCCTTTTCTTCTTTTTTAAGAATCATATATTTTTCGAACATTAAATATAAAGTAGGTAGCACAAGTAACGTGAGCAAAGTCGAGGAAACGATTCCCCCAATGACAACAGACGCAAGTGGTTTTTGCACTTCGGCTCCCACGCGTGTCGAAAGCATCATGGGTAAAAATCCAAATATATCTACGAGAGCTGTCATCATTACAGGACGCAGCCTTAGTAGCCCCCCTTTTTTTGCTAGGGCCTCGCCCGAAAGCCCTTGCCTACTTAATTCATTGAAGTAATTCACCAACACCACGCCATTTAATACAGCTATACCTGAAAGAGCAATGAACCCCACACCCGCTGAAATACTAAACGGAAGGCCGTTAAAGATTAATCCCAAAACTCCACCCACTAAGGCCATCGGAACGCAGGCGAAAATTAAAAATGTCTGGCCCAGATTTTTAAAAGCGGCATAAATCATCATGAGAACAAGCATCAGCGCTAAAGGTGCTAGGTATATCAATCGTGATCTTGCTTCTTGGAGGTTTCTGAAGGTTCCCGCCCACTCCACGTAATATCCTTCAGGAAGTTTAATCGTTTTTTCGACTGCGCTTTGCGCTTCGAGAACAAAACTTTCCGTATCTCGACCGCGAGGGTTAATCATAACGGCGGCTCGACGCTTACCGTTTTCCCGTGTGATCGTGCCGTAGGCCTCTTCGAATTTTATAGTCGCAAGCTTATTCAGTGGCATTGTCGTATTGCCGCTTATCCCGACAGGGAGATTGCTGATCGCTTCCAAATCAGATCTACTTTCTTCCTTTAAACGAACCTTAATTGGAAACCGTCTCACACCTTCATAGAGAGTTCCCGCGTCTTCGCCTCCTAATGCCGTGCCGACCGCATCTAGCACTTGTTTCGTTGGAATGCCTAAATCGCTGAGAATTTTCGAGTTTGGCGTGATTCTAAGTAGTGGCGAGGTGCCCCGAAGCTCAGTCTCCACTTCTCCTGACCCTTTAATCTTTGAAACTATATCGGCGATCTGGCGAGTGAGTTTTGCCAATATTTCCATGTCGTCACCAAAAACTTTCACTGAGACATCTGACTTCGACCCTTCTAACAAATCGTTAAATCTCATTTGAATCGGCTGACTTCTTAGCACCGACTGACCGGGCAACTCTGCGTCGAGTTTTTTAATAATTGCACTCGCCACTTCGCTTCGACTGCGCTTTTTCCCGTCAACTTCCGGCCAATCTTTTTCATCTTTATAAATGACATACGTGTCCGCCTGATTGACGCCCATCGGATCATTTGCAATCTCAGATGTGCCAATTTTTGAAAATGTAAAAGCAACTTCTTTAAATTCCGAAGCAATGATTTCCGTCTTTGCCTGAAGCACAACGGACTGATCGATGCTCACATTCACAGGCCGAGTCGTTTGAATGAGAAGAGTGCCTTCATCTAGCTGTGGTAGAAACTCTCCGCCCAAACCTATAAAAAGTACCGCACCCAGTATTGTCCCAATCACTCCGACCGAAACGGTCCAAACTTTATGGTGAAAAACCCAACTCAGCACCGGCGCATAAATCGATTCCATTTTTCTCATCAACCAAGGTTCTTTATCAGCTGCATCACCCGCCAAAAACAAGCTCGCTAGCGCTGGCGCCATTGTAAAAGAGAGTACAAGCGCTGATAAAATGGCAATAATAAATGTTGCAGCCATGGGTCGAAACATTTTTCCTTCAACTCCAACTAAGGCAAATATAGGGAGAAAAACGACTACGATGATAAGCTCACCGAATGCAGCGGCTGTTCGAATATCGACCGACGCCTTGTACACTGAGGCTTGGACTTCTTTTTTGGTTAAGGAACGTCCTAGTTCTTTTGACCTGTCGTGAATAGTTCGCACGCAATGATCCAGTAAAATAACGGTTCCATCAACGATGATTCCAAAATCCAAAGCCCCCAGGCTCATCAAGTTGCCCGAGATATTTAAATATTTCATTCCGATAAACGAAAATAGAAGCGATAGCGGAATAGTAACTGCCGTTATGAGAGCCGCTCTCAAATTTCCCATGAGAAGTGCGAGAATAATGACGACGAGGAATGCCCCTACGAGTAAGTTGTGCTCTACCGTTCCGATTGTGGCGTTTACGAGGTCTGAGCGAATGTAAAGAGTTTCAAGCTTGTAACCCTTGGGAAGCTCCTTCTGAATCTCTTTCAGACGTTCCTCAACTCTTATAGCCACGGTTCGGCTATTTTCACCCAAGAGCATCATTACTGTACCGACAACCGCTTCTTTTCCGCGCACCAGGCCCGAACCCGAACGAAGCTCGGTAGCAAGGTTCACTTCAGCCACGTCTTTTATCGAAATAGTCCGAAATGTCTCAAGACTCTTAATCGGCACGTTTCTTATATCGTCGATATTTTTTAACAATCCTACCGCTTGGACCAGGAATTGGTCGCCCGACTGTTGAACATACCCTCCGCCCACATTCTTATTTGTATTTTGAATGGCGGCTGTCAAATCTGCAAAACTCAGTCCATATTGAGCCATTTTTTCTGACTTAGGCTGTATATGAAATTGCCGCGAAAATCCCCCAATGGTATTTATGTCCGCAACACCTTTTACGGTGAGTAGCCGTGGCTTAACGAACCATTCTTGAATTGTGCGCATTTCCATCAGCTGCTCAAGACGTTTTTCGCCTTCCGCGATTTCTAATGCTTCAACTGAGTAGTGAACAATTTCACCGAGGCCGGAACTCACTGGGCCAGGACGCGGAAGAACTCCATTAGGGAGTGTATTTGAAACGGACTGAAGTCGCTCTGCTACCAGCTGCCGTGCTCGATAAATATCGACGGAGTCATCAAAGATGACAGTAACCTGAGAAAGATTAAATCGCGTGAGCGAGCGGACTTCTGTAACTCCTGCAATTCCTCGCATGGACGTCTCGATAACGAAAGTTACATTTCTCTCAGTTTCCTCTGGAGACAAGCCATCTACAGGTGTATTGATTTGCACTTGGTTGTTAGTTACATCGGGCACCGCATCGATCGGAAGACTTTGAAAGCTAATCCAACCTATGAGAGCGATAATTCCGGTTAAGACCAAAACTGGAATACGATTATAAACAGAAAAGTGAATTATTTTATTAATCATTCTTGCCCCGCAGTGATATCCATTTCAGTTACACGAAGAAGACCCGCTCCTCGAATAGCAATTTGGTCCCCCTCACTTAAATCTGTTGAATAAATTGTAACTTGTTCGCCGATTTTTTTTATTATTGTTATTGGTACAAGTTTGAATCTCTCATTTCTCAATCGATAAATTCCAATTTTATCTTGGTAGTAAACGATGGCGTTTTTATCAGTATCAAATGTAGAAGTTCCCGACAATTTTTGTGTTTTAATCTCAAGGACTTCAAACGCTTTTTTAGATAGCATAAACCCTTTTTCGGTGGAGAATTCAGTAACTGCTTTATCTGGCCCAACTCTCACGCTACTTGTGTCATCTTCCTGCGCACTCACATTAACGAAAATGAGAAGCGTAATACTCGCAAATATAGATTTCATAAACCCTCCGTAAGAAGACGACCTTCAATTGAGTATACCGATGCTAACGCTTCTAACGCTGCAAGCTCTTGATCACCTAAGTTTTTTGTAAAATCGAACATTTGCCGGTGTATCTCTATGATAAGGGAACTTGGAACCACTCCACTGCTAAAAGACTTTTCGACTTTATGATGCCGCTGTTGAACATCTTTTGTGGTCATTGACTGCTTTAAAGCTTCAACTACATGTGCGTAGTGACTTCGTTCAATATCAAGTTCGATCAGTTTTTTTCGTTTTGTAGATTCTAGAATTTGTTCGGCAACATTTTTTCCAGCTAAAGCGTATGCTCTTCCCGCGCCATTCAAATGAAAAACGGGAAGCTGGAAAGTTAAATTTAATCCATAAACATTGAACGATTCACCAAACTGCTTTTGAGTTTGGAAAGCTGGACCTACACTGATATCGGGCCACGACATACTTCGAGCTTCTTCAAGATTTGCGTTGGCTAAAGTCAGTTCACTTGCAACTTTGGCCACGCTGAGTCCATTAAGGTGAACAGATTTATTTGTGTTTTCTAAATTGGGCCACTCTTTTCGATAGGGAGGCAAGAGGTCAGGTCTCTTAGAAATATCTAATCCTACCGCTAACTGAAGAAAGCGTGAGTTTTTTTCTAATTCTTCCTCTAGAGGCAACTTCTGTAGTGCGTAGTCATTGGATGCAATTTCAAGCACCTGAAGAAACGCATTTTGCTCAGGATTGAGATGTGATCTTGATCTATATTGACGAACTATTTTGGAAAATGTCGAAAGCGCATCATCAAGAACAACAAATTCGTCCCGAATTTGCCTCAGCCGGACCAATGCCACGAGTGTTTCGGTGTAAACTCTCTCTTTAGTCATCAGCGAGTTGATTTCAGTATTCCTAAGCTGAGCTTTCGCTCGTCCGATACGCGCCGATCGTTTGCCGCCAAGCTCTACAGTATGCGTTAAGTTGAACTCTGCATACTTATAGTTATCATTTCCTACAAGCCCTCTAGAGTTGAGTTCAGGGTTAGGTCTTTGCCCAGCGTATCCCTCGAGGTTTTTATCTTGCTCAACGGTCATTGTCGCCGCCACAACCTCGTAATGATTTGTTACCGCACATGTTAATACATCTTTATATGAGGATAAGGCCCCACATTCAGCTGCGTTGGCGGATAACGTAAGTAATTGTATCAAAAGTATAATTAAACCATACATTCGTCGCTCCTTTGGAACGCTAGCAAATAAGTTATTCGTTCAAATAAATTGAACTTCGGTTGAACCGTATTTTGGATAAATAAAGAAGGTTACATCATTCTTTAATGACTTATTTATTAGGCGATAGGAGGGCGAAAAATTGATCGAAGCGTAAGATCTTCTGGAGGAGTATCCTCGCAAATCGTCAATGGTGCAGATTGAGGTATTGGTTTTACTAATTCAGTCGTTAGTGGCGATGTGCCAGCGGTGTAGGTGCTGGACATCGAAATGGAAACCGTATGTGAATGAGAGGTTGATTTCTCATGCTCACCACTCTCATTCTTGATATCGTCCTGATCACTGTGCTCGTCATGACCATCTTCATGTTCTAGCAACGTCTCATCGTGATGATGATGCTGTACATTTCCTGTAACTACATGAGAATGCTCCATTTGAACCTTCAGAGAAGGAGCAAATGGATTTAGTGGGTCGGATAGGCCCGAACCCAATGAATAGATTGCAACGATGACTAAGCAAACAAATTGGCGCATTCCTCAGTATGCTCTCCATTTATTTCGAAAAATGCAATGAATTTAAGCTCAGAGCTTAATGATTATCTATATAACGTCGTCTACCCTACGTAAGTCCGAACGGCTGCTGCCATCTAAAATCATTTTTTTCTGCCTGGACATAGAGTGACAATAATTTTGAGCAACTTCTTTTTTTATTGCAGGATTTGGCGGTGCTCGGAAGCGCGAAGGTGTTGCACACTTTGTATACAAGGATTGGTATTCAAGCTGGTCATTTATGATTTAGTCGTAAGTCACCCCATTTTTCTACTCAATCAAAAGTTCATTCAAAATAAGCAAATAATTCTCAGATATTATTAAACCAACTCTAATAAAGCAATACTGGAGCTGATTTCAGGCACTTTTGATCTTTAAAAAAAGGAGCCAAATATGAATTCTGTCACTAAAACTATTTTTAGGGCCTTCTGTGGAAAAGACAGTAAGTCATCGAGGCACCAAGTCGCCCCTCCCCCATTCGACTTGGCAAATTTGATGAAAACCTGGACCTGTATCTTTAATGATGATGAGAAGTCTCTTTTTTTTCTTTAAGTACCTCATCAAAAGCTTTTAGATCATAACTAACGTCCACAACCACACCGTCTCTGTTGGCTTTCAGATTCAGTTTTCCATCTTTAGGGCGAACGGCTTTTGATTTACAATGGTAATGGGTTCCTCCCATGACCGAGCAATCAAGTTTGATTTCTTCCTTAGATGTTTTTATAGATCCATCTAAGCTTGAATTTTTGACCGTTGGATTCAATAAATTTCCATCCAAAAGAAAAATATGGAATGACCCATCTTTGTCCGCTGCCACTTCGGTGTGAACATTTTTTGTCATTTCGATCTTTCCACCGTGGGGACCTGGTTTATCTTCACCATGCGCAAACAATTGCAACGCGGAAAGAACAATCAAAACGAATATAGAATTTTTCATAGCCACTCCTTATTTTACAACAACTGACAGAGGAATTGTTTTCAACACGCCATTGTCAACAAACTGAATCCACAAACGATACTCACCAGCCAATGGGAAGGTTGCATGCAGCATCCCCATATTTGCGTCGTTACCTTCCATCGGGTGAACATGAATAAGGTCGTTTCCATTAAGCTGAGTAGCGATCACGTGAGCAAAAGCTCCAAGGTACGGAGATAGACTCGGCACTGAACCGTCCGTTCTAGTCACTATAAAATCTATCATCGCCATTTTTCCAGCTTTGAGTTTTGTATTCGCGAGTTCTACTTGAGTTGTGCCATCGGTCCCGACTCTGACGTCGCCAAGCGAAGCAACTGCTATCTCTGGCTCACCATTTTCAACAAAAAGTGATCTACTTACAGAAAATTCTTTCCCATTCAAAGTTTTTCCCTGCGCCCACACTATATATGATCCGCTGACGGGTAGGTTCAATTCAACGTTCCATGACGTTCCGTTAAACTCAGGATGCACATGATTAAATTCATTCAAAGAGGCATCATAAACCACAAGGTGGAGAATTTTTGTGTGTGTTTCAATGAGATCTTTATCTGAAATTGAATTTGTAGTTTTGTCATCCACAAGATTGAATGAGTAACTGAGTTTTTCTGAGGCCGAAACATTGCTTTGTGTAGATTCAATCTGAACACCAGCAAATACAGCTCCGTAGGCTAATAAAGAACTTAAAAATAGCAATTTGATCATGATGATCCCCCTTATATTATTGAAACTTATCTGTTCTGTTTGCTAGGTGTCAAGTGAGCCGGAACTCAGAAGGCAGCTCCTCTTAAACACACAAGCGATACGATTCCAAATGCATATACGTTTGACTCATATGTTTTGTGACAAAATTTAATAAAAAAATAAATAATGCAGTAAACCTAGGAATTTAAGGTATTTAGGAAATATATTAACTTTCTGTCACAACAGGCTCTCTCCATCCGTAGTACCAAGTGAGGATTCTACTAAAGTGCTTAAAAATAAAACTGACGAGGAACTTATGTTGGCTTACCAATTGGGTGATGAACTTGCTTTTATTCAGCTCTATGATCGCTACGCGAAAAAAATATATGGATATTTAAGATCAAAGCTCATGAATGATTCTCATGCGAATGACTTACTTCAATCGACCTACCTTAAGCTTCATAAGAGCAAACATCTTTACAATTCTTCCCTACCTTTTTCTCCTTGGATTTTTACAATTTGCAGAAACGAACTTACTGATTTCTTTCGCAGACAAAAAACGCCATATGAATCTTTTGACGAAGGACTCCATAATCCACAAACGCATCCTGAAGATAAAGTTTCAGAAATCGATTTATCGAAACTTTCTGAAGAACAGCAAACGGCTCTAAAGATGAGATACTATAGCGATGCCACTTTTGAAGAGATCGCAAATGCTCTAGGCACCTCCCCCATCAACGCCCGAAAAATTGTGAGTCGCTCTCTAAAATACTTAAGAGGTTTTTATGAAAAACAGTAAAAAGACAAATTGGGAATCGGAGTTTTCAGACTTTCTAATGACAGAGCCCGTTGAGGTTCCTCCGATGTTAACTGAAACAATAATTGCCAAAATTCAAAACGAACTTAATCCTTCATTCCTGCAAGTATTTGGAAAAATATCTTCTATCCATCTTATCGTTGGCCTTTTTACTTTACTGTTTTGTCCACAATTCGATATCTCAATCACATCTCAAGTCGGACTTGTTCCGTACCTTATGCAATTTGGACATGAGGTGTGCACTTTTGGCTGTGGAGCAATTTTTGTAGGGACTAGCCTGTTAGCATCTAGCTTTTACCTTAAACCTGAGGACGTAAAAGTTTTAAAAAGATATGAATTTTTACAGCTCCTTGTCCTATCCTCTCTCTCACTTGGATTTTTTGTTGCTCTGGGAGCAGAGGTCGTCCTGTCACTCGGCATAATTTGGCTTGCTGGAGCCACTCTAGGTGGAATTTTAACACTGAATTTAGGATGGGCCTTCCGTCGCCTTCAATACAAGGAAGCAATATGAAATACATAATCTCTCTAACCATAATGTTAAGCGCCGCCGTAACTTGGGCTCATCCCGTTTCCTTTAAGAATGCAACTGCGGTGATGACATGGAATCAGTCTTTTATGACTGATAACTGGATCACCTACAGTTTCCACCCCAAAATGGCTATTGCCGCTCGAACAATGCGCCTAGAGATGCCTGAGGGACGCATGGATTACTATGCGCCTCAGTTTGATTTTTTAGTAAAAAGGTGGAACGAAACAAATTCACAGGCAAATATTTATATCTATGGATCTTACGGCGTTGCTCACTTTCTAAATCAGACGGATCGTGCCTCTCAATTCGGAATGGAAATAGATGCAGAATCACGAAAGCATTATATTTCCGTTCAATACGATAAGATGTGGACTCCGATAGGGCCTGATATGGATATTATAAAAGCTCGCGTAGGGATCGCGCCCTATGAGGCTGAGTTCAATGAGGTGGCGAGCTGGTTTATGATCCAGTACCAGCGGCACCCTCAACTTTTAAAAGAAAATGTTGTCACGCCCTTAGTAAGGATCTTTTACAAAAGCTTTCTTTTTGAAGGTGGGGTCAGTACCGATGGCGACTGGATGACAAACTTTATGTTTCATTTTTAAAACAAACGATAGGAGACTTTATGAAATTCACAATGGTAACTCTAATTTTAACGATTTCTCACTTTGCTTTTGCAGTCGAGAAAAATATAACTATAAATGTCAAAGGAATGGTGTGTGCCTTCTGCGCCCAAGGTATCACGAAAAAGTTCAACTCAGAACCTGCCATCTCAAAAGTTGACGTTAGTCTTGAGAAAAAAATTGTAAAACTGTCTCTCAAAGAAGGGCAAGATATTCCAGATACTAAAATCGATGGTATCCTTAAAGATTCAGGTTTTACTGTAGAGAAAATTAATCGAGACGTAAAATGAAAAAAACTATCGCGTTTTTAAGTTTGTTTACATCTATGGGCACGCTACTGTGCTGCGCCCTTCCAGCACTCTTCGTAGTACTGGGGTTTGGTGCAGCTTTTGCGGGAATTGTTGGAAACATTCCTCAGCTCATTTGGATTTCCGAAAACAAAATGTTACTTTTTGGGACCGGCGCCGTTTTATTAATCTTCGGTGGCTTACTGCAATGGCAAGCTCGAAGTCGGGCGTGTCCCATTGATCCAAAACTTGCAGCTTCATGTTCAACAACTAAAGATTGGTCTCTGCCGCTTTATTACGGCTCCGTCGTCACATATCTTATCGGTGCGTTTTTTGCCTTTATCGCGCCGATGCTCGTATAACCGATTCAAATTAATTTTTTCTAGTTCTGTGTCAGTTATTGCAAATGCTCTGCGCTTGAGATCGAAGTGCCTTAAAAGCGATTGCGGCACACTAATTGCTTTTCTAAATGGCTAACCCATCAGATCAGCGGGGATTCTCCTCGAAACGATCTTTGGAAAAATTGTCCCTTTAAGGAGGAACTTATGTACGCAGAAAATAAAAAAATGAGTGAGTGCGCAGACACCTGCTTAGAATGCTTTACTGTATGTGCTCAAACGATCCCACAGTGTTTAGAAAAAGGCGGAAAGCACGCTGAAGCCAAACATATTGCCTTACTTCAACTTTGTGCAGATGTTTGTAAATTATCCGCAAGCGCCATGCTTTCTGGAGTTAAGCAGTATTCCTACATTTGTGATGCTTGCGCAAAAATATGTAACGAATGTGCTGACGAATGTGAATCTATCGGAGGCGACTTTATGAAGGTGTGCGCAGAAGCATGTCGTAAATGTGCCGCATCTTGTGGAGATATGTCTCAAGCGAAAGATTCAAAAAAGTATTCGAAATCTGAGCAACCGACGATGCAGTCTTAACTAAACAATTAAATATTCTCCAACTAGAGCTTATAGCCCTATAAAACTGGACTATGAACTCGATTTGAATGCGATAATTTTTTTAAACCGGAGGAACTTATGAAGAAAATCATGCTTTTATTTATCATTGTTTTTACAAACTTTGCTATGCCGACTTGGGCCGCTGAGACAGCCACGCCCCACGACATGTCAAAAATGTCCATGAAGTTAAGTAAAGAGGATCGCGAAAAAATGGCCACAGCACACGCGAAGATGGCGACTTGTCTACGTTCGGATCAAGAGGTTGCAACTTGTCACGATGCCCTTCGAAAAGAATGCCAATCATTAATGGGTGGATCATGCTCTGGAATGGAAGCGGGAAAAAGCATGCACAAGGGAATGAAGCACAAAGAGTAGAAAATAGGGTTAGACCGATGAACAAACAGCAAACAAAATGCGAAAAGGAAAATATTCTTTTTAAAGTTTGTGTTAAAAACTTGCGTCGGCTTTGTAATGCAACAAATTAGCTTTTGATAATGGCCAAGTTGCATTAAAACACAGAGTCGCACGCAATTTTTTTATTGGGCTATTAAACCTCTGTCTAGTGGCCGCTGCGTAAAATTCAGAAAGCAGGAGTCAACGGCTACTGCTTAATATTTCATCAAACACCTCTACATTTCACGATATTTCTCGTCGATCACCCCATTTTTCTACTTAATCAAAAGTGCATTCAAAATAAGCTAAAAATTACCAGATCTTATTAAACCAACTCAAACAAAGTGTCGAAGATTCACCGAAACACGATCAACAAGTACGTCGAGAAATTTAAAAACGAAAAATTATTCTCTTCTCTCGAGACAAAGCCGCCGATCAGTTGGTGTGCTGAAATTGACTGGGAAAAGGTTCGCTTGGAATATCTCGGCG
>JANOYW010000050.1:0-57342 GCA_031429075.1 Bdellovibrionales bacterium
TTGGTGCCCCGGGCCGGACTTGAACCGGCACGCCCGTTTACACGAAGCTCAGGATTTTAAATCCTGTGCGTCTACCGATTTCGCCACCGGGGCAGTGAAGAAAGTGAACAAAAATTAATGTCATTTTTAATGCGATTAGGCAAGCGCTGAGACTCAGCGCCATGGATTTTGTGTGCCGTAAAAATAGGCAACTAACTAGGCAGCCCTAGGGCTGCTCGACAACCACATTCGGCTGATACGTCTTACGACATGTATTGATCAGATGCGATGAAATTTGAATGCTATACGGGGAGAGTGGGGCATTGGTGTTTAAACAGTAGTAAATATCCACCAGGGAGTTGGGCCCACCGGCCTCTGAGATGTGCACTGTGTTTGTAGTGCCGCTGTAGCTATGGCCTCGCTGCACTCCATCTACCTTCGCTTGAATCGTATTTGGATCAACGTTGAGATATTTCAAAATAAAGTCATAACGGAGATCAAGGCGCGTCGAAGTGTAACCACCGATCGACGACAGACCCGTTGGAATTGCCGTTTTTGTGATATCAATGATCGCTCCACCAGCCAAGTTGGTGATCATGTTATATCCAAGGCCCACACCGTTTTCTAACCCAGCAGGGATGCGCGACTTATCATTATAAATGATCGACGACACATACAGCGGCATCGATTGACGTACCACTTGCAGTCGTTGCAATACCGATTGAGCTGTAACGCCCGCGCAGTATTTAGAGTTAAAAGACGCCTCGAGGCCATCGGCATCAGCCACCGAAGGATCCAAATAACAGATGTCGTTTTCGTCGGAGATAAAGATCACAGCAAGAGCGGCATCTGGGCGGAAAAAGTTTTTCTCACCGGCGATCGTTGAAAGTGTCTGAATCGACTCATAACGACTTGGTGAGGTGGCGTAGGGGCGAACGGCCTCGTACGCGCTGACTAAACCAGCTTCTCCGCCATCGGCGTCGAAATCTGTTGGAAGATTGCGCAGAGCTTGGCCAGGGATCGCATTACCAGCATCGTCCCAGGCGCGGATGTCGTAATTGTTTTGACGGTACAAAAGTTTACGGCGCAACCAGTATTGAACTTGTGACGTGCTGTAATCTTTAGTGCTAATCACAAATTTTTCTTTTGGATCTTTGTAATCTGATTTGTACAGGCGACCTGTAAAATAGCTTGTAGGGCCGTGAGCAAGAGTTACAGCAAACTGTACGTCTGTGCCTGAAGGCATTTTGCCAATGTAGTTTGTAATGCCGTTAGCGAGCTGTTCGCGTTCGGTGTCCATGGACGATGAAGAATCGGTGATAATCCACACATCCAACTTACGAGTGATGATGGATCCAGGCTGTTGATAGCGCTCGGTGATGCAGTAACGATTGTCGTGATCGCATCCAGGTTCGAAAGGAGTGCAACTTCCCGTTGTGCTACCAGTGGTTGATCCACCAGATGTTGTACCCGAAGAGGTCGTGCCTGAAGAGGTAGTTCCGCTGCTTGTTGAACCGCCAGAAGTTGTTCCTGAAGATGTAGAGCCGCCAGTCGTTGTGCTTGAAGAAGTAGATCCACCCGAGGTTGTGCCGCCCGTTGTAGTTCCGCCAGTGGTTGTTGCACCCGTTGAGCAGCATCCTGTTGTGCTCCCAGTGGTGGTAGAGCCACCAGATGTTGTTCCGGAAGAGGTTGTTCCGCTGCTTGTTGAGCCGCCAGACGTAGTGCCACTAGAGGTCGATCCACCGCTGCTGGAGCCACCGCTTCCTGTTCCACCAGTGGGGCCACCTGTTCCGCCAGACGTGCCGCTGGAGGTTGAGCCACCGGAGCCTGAGCCGCCTGAAGAACTGCTTCCGTTTCCTTGGTCCACTTCGCTCGTTTGCAATGTTTCGAAAGATTTTTTCGCACACGCTTGCGTGCTGAGCATCAACAGCCCAAGAACTGCGGTAAAGAAAAGTTTATTTGTAAGAGTCTTCATATCCCACCCCGTATGTATTAAGTGAAGCAAGTCGAGTGCCACTGTTGAAACTAACAATCGTGCTGGTTAACAGTATAGCGCTAAACTTATTTCCTCTGCACCATCATCGGTAGGTTCGGCTAAAAAATTGACATCGCCAGGTATAGAAACGCAAAAACTAAACCATGACGTTTGGTGAGGAAGCTCTGTCTCAAATTGCGACAAACCCTTTATTTTCTAAGGGAAAGCCCGATAATTTACCATGGGTTTTTTTAAAGGTGTTTTCTTGCTGACAGTTATTCTTGTGCTGGCAACGCAAATTATTCTTCAGGTTTACTAGCTAAAAGTCCTGGGAGTAACCAACGTAAAAAGTGCGTCCTAAGGATGTTTCGGAGGCGGGGAGTAAAAAACCGGGGCCGCCGCGACTGTATTCGTTGTACACTTTGTAATCCAAAATATTGCGCACACCCGCTGTCACCACGCCATCCCAAGTTCCGTAAAGTTCGTAGTGTAAATCATATTCTGAGTAAACGGGAATGGATCCCTTGCGAAGCGCAGAGTTGTTGCGAGTTTCGTCTTTATCTCGCGCCGAAAAAGTTCGCGCGCGCAAACTCACAAGATGAGAGCTTGTCGCCAAACTTACAGAGAACATATTGCGCCAGTTAAGATCAAGCTGGCGTTCGTACCCCTGAAAAAAGAAGGGCTGATTGCCATTGCTGATCGTGTGTGAGTGATCCATGCGAACCGAGTAGTTAAATCCGCCGCCCAAGAGACCCGATTTTTTTATATCAAGATCAATCCCATTGGTGTTGTAGCGCCCCGAGTTCGTTCGCAGCGGCATTAAAACCGACTGAATAATATTGGTCACGGGATCGCGCTGAATGGTCACGCCCAAGTCCGACAAAACTCCAGGACCAAATTTATTTTCGGCTTGAGTCAATCGACCCAAATCCACAGCGTTCAAAGCCTCAGTCCCCGATGCACGCCAGTGATCAAGACTTAACGTCCAATTTTTTTTGGGTCGAAGTTGAAAACCAAAATTCCAGTGCTCACCTTTTTCCGCATCCAAATTGGGGTTCCCTCGGGTGGTGGTAGAAAACAAATTGTTACAGTTGGGATCGGAGTTTCCATTGCTTGCGCAAATCACTTCGTCGCGAAAGCGCTGCGGACGAGTGACATTTCCTTGATAAAGGGAGCGGAGATCTGGGGCTTTAAAGCCAGTTCCAAAGGAGCTGCGAAACGCCAACTGCTTTGTGATTTGATATCCGAGAGCGAGTTTTGGATTTATGGTGGAGCCAAAGTCAGAATATTTATCCATTCGCACAGCCGCTTGCAGTTGCAACTGTTTGAAAGGGTTTTGCGAAAGCTCTAAGAAAAACGAACGAACATCGCGATCGCCCTGCTGATTCGAAAACAATCCCGTCAGTGGAATATTTTGTAGCGAGAGGCCATCGGCACGAAAACTATAGCGTTGAATTTGGCTTTCGATCCCGTAGGCGGCATAAACTGATTTGTCGCCAAAATCCAAAACTCGGCCCGAGGCGATAAATCGCGCATTCCAAATGTCGGAAAAATTGCTATTCCAAGTGTCCACCATGGCATCAGCTAACGAATCTTTGCTGCCAGCTGGTTTAAAAGGAATCCATGTTCCGTTGTTTATCTTTTGATGGAGAATATCCATGCGCGCGTTGCCTTCGTAAACCTCTTCTTTGTAAGCACTCACGCCGTAGGCCACCGAAAGATCCCAATCGAAATTTTCTGACTCACGACCTATTTTTAGCTGCGCAGTCCCGTTGTTTAATACTTGCTTAGATCTTTCAATGCCGAGTTCTTCGTCGGCGCTGTATAACAATTTAATTTTATCGCCGGGGTTAAAGGCTGGATTTCCGTTGAGATACGTCGACAAGTAGGTATTAGCGGTGGTTCCGCTGATGGAGTAGTCGGGCCCGCCGCCGGCACTTAAGTTATCAAGATTGATAATCTTCGGTGTGTTCACGCCATCGGTTCGCTGATGAGCCAGCAGAATAGATCCTTCGATGCGAATTTTATTAGCCAGGTCGTACCCACCACTCGATAACAGATTATAATAATCCCGCGAGTTCCCCATTGGCAGTGAGTTGTAGTAATCGTAGCGACAGGCACCGTTTGTGCCGATCTGATTTGCTGGGCAATCCGCCGCGCGATAGTAGGTATTCCCCAGTTGCAAGTTTCCGGGGTTGCTGGTGAGGCTTCCTGCTCGCGCCACATCAGAAATTCCGTACTCCGTATCGCGAAACATCACTGGCTGACTGGTCCGATACTGAAACACTGTCAGCAAATTACCGTTTTTAAAATTTTTCCCGTAGGTGGCGACCAAATTGGCTTCGTTGCCCTTTGCAATTTCGGGAAGCGTATTGCGCACCGAAATATTAAATCCGTCGTATTCTTTTTTGGTAATGATGTTAACAACCCCGGCCAAGGCTTCGGACCCGTAGAGTGCGGAGGCTCCATCTTTTAAAATTTCCACACGTTCGATGGCACTTGCAGGAATAAAATCCACGCTGACGGCTTCTCCGCCCGCAGGTTTTGGTAAGCGCAATCCGTTGAGTAAAACTAAATTGTTGGCGGAGGATTGTCCGTGAAAAGAAATATTTGTACTGCCCGAGCTATTTGGGGTCACTGCTGACATCACGGCCGTGTCCTTCAACATGCCCGCGGCCGAAAAGCTTCCAGCCTCTTGCGCCTTGCTATTATCGATGACCAAAACTGGAGACGGGGCGCCTTCGTCCACGGTGCGCTTAATGTAGGATCCTGTAACAACGATTTTTTTTAAAACCTTGGGGCTTTCGTCAACGACGTCTTGGGAATAGGCGGAGTTAAATAGACCGAGTAAACTCAACGTCAGCAAATACTTTTTCAACGGCAACTCCCAACCCCAAAAATGAAACTCGGTGTAACACGCTTAGGAAGGTGAGCCAATAGAAAAGGCCTCTTATGGAGGCCTTAACAGAGTCTTAAAAATGTGCTTACAATTCGTTCTAAATAATTAGAATGCGAAGTAAACTGCGAGCGATGGAATAACAATTTCGTCGCGGCGGCTGGCCGTGTTTGCCAATCCAGAAATTTCGATGTCTTCAAAAGAAACTTTTCTGTAAGTCAGCTCAGGCCCGATGTACACGTCTTCCATCAACTGGGCACGATAACCGGCAGTCACTTGCAGACCATGCGCTCCAGAGTATTTGATTCCTCCAGATGTTAAGTCTTGGTCTCCGTTGATCACGTATCCCACAAGGCCGTAAACGCCTTTGTAAGCGTAACCAGCTTGCACACCGACGTAGTAGTCGCTGGAATCATCGATAAATTTTTGTGACGTGAGGGAGTAGAATCCACCCAGGTAAAGTCCCATATCAAATTCGTAACCCACGCGCAGTTCAATTTGCGACATGCTGTTTTCGCTGTCCGTTTTATAGACGCCATAAGTTGGGTTCAATGAAAAACCTGCAAACACGATTTGCGGAGCTAGTAATAGTGAAGTGATTAAATACTTGAACATTTTGTTCTCCTAGAAATAAAGCCAAAGACCGAAGTAAGGTGTTAACTCTTTAATCTCAGTGTCCGCTAATGCGTTAGTGCCATCTTTGAGATCAATTCTTTTTAAACTCAATTGGGGACCCACCTGAACATTTTCAGAAACTTTCACTGGGTAACCAAGATCGATCTGATAGCCAGTCGCTTTTTCGTATTTTCCAACTCCGGTCAAATCATACGAGCCGGTTGCAATGTAGGTCGCCGTTAAAAACAGTCCCGTGTAGTTGCAGCTGTAACCAATAGACGGTCCAGCGTAATACGACGTTGTATCTGTATCCGCTGCAGCGCCATTGTTCGAGCTACCAAAACCGTAATTCAGTTGCAACCCGGTGTACAAACCAAAATCAAAAACGTAGCCTACTTTAGAATCCAACTGAAAAGTTCGCACTTTTCCCTGAGGTTGCCCCTGGCCGTCTTCAAGTTTTCTGCTAGCCACAGTAAAGTTAGGATTCACTAAGAATCCCTTTTTGATGGGCTCGCGTGGCGCCACAGGCTCATCATCTGCCGTTGGTAACTCAGTCACGGGGTCCCCGACGGGTGCCGTTGCTGGAACTGCTACTGGCTGTTGAGTGAGTTGAGTTTCTGCTGCTTTGACTGCTGCCGGTTGGGCAGGGGCCTGAGCAAAAGACTCAGTAATTAAAGTCAGCGACATCAGCGTTAAAACAAGTATAGCCCTCATAGAGCGACCTCCGTGTGGCCTAAATGTGTCTCGCATTTAGTTGAGGGCTGTCAATGTTTACGGGAGTGCCTTATGATGAAGCGCGCAAAAAATTCACAACGTCTATATTATCTTGATAATGTAATAGGAAGCCATTAGGAATTTAGATGGGGATAACTAGGGGGAATCAATGCAAGTCATGTTTACACTATTATACTGTTTAGTTTCTGTTTTTGCTGTAGCGCAAAACGACACATCCGAAACAACTCTTCCTATTGAAGAGGTTGTTCAGGAAACCAAAACACTTAAAAAAATCGAAGTCACAGGTTCCTACATCAAGCGCGTTGATGAAGAAGCGCCAAATCCAGTGCAAACAATCACCAGCGAGACTTTAAAAACATCAGGATACAACTCGGTGGCAGATGTGTTGCGTGACAACGCACTCACGACAGGTGGCCAGCGTGAAAACGCCATTAACGGAAACCCGGGCGCGGCAACAACAGGGATTGGACCTTTCGGTTCAGACTCTATCCTTGTGTTGTTGGATGGAAATCGCCTGCCAAAAATGGGTGGCGAAAACTCAGTGGATCTGAACTTAATCCCCACAGCGGCAATTGAGCGCGTTGAGATTTTGAAAGATGGTGCCTCTGCCACTTACGGCTCTGATGCCATCGGTGGTGTTATCAATTTTATCACTAAAAAAGACTATAACGGCGGATCAGTTTCGCTTGGGCAATCCATGGCACAAGCTGGAGGCGCAGAGCGTACAGATTTTTTCGGAACCTTCGGTAAAACGTTCAAACGCGGTTCTGTAACGGGGATTATTCAGTATCGTAACAATGCAGAACTGGCGAGTGCAGACCGCGAATTTACAAAAGTAACAAATCTCGCCAACCAAGGAAGCGGAACAAGCCAAGTCGGACAGTGGACGGATGCCGGCGGAAACAACCAGTTTTTAAGTTGTCCTGCAGAACAACAAGTCACAGACTCTTCGGGTTCTTATTGTCTGTTTGATTATTCTAAATACTCATGGGAAATGCCAAAAATCTCCCAATACTCTACATTATTAAATGCCCAGTATAAGCTCTCCGAAAATATAAAGCTTAAATCTCAGGCAAACTTTACCTATAGAGATGTTCAAACGCGCCTTGCCCCAGCTCCAGGAACTTTGCAAATCACTCCAGCGCAGGCTGCGGCCATTGGTATTACAAATCCAGCGATCAACCCTTTAAATGGCCTTGTGGATGTACGTTACCGTCTTTTAAGTGCAGGAACGCGTGACAACCAAGATCAAACAACGGCTTATAATATTAATCAGTCGGTGGAAGGTAAATTAGGCGGATCATGGACTTGGGATTTAACAGGATCCTATGCTGATTCAAGAGCGAGAACTGATGGTCAAGGCTACGCAGATACGCGCGTTTTAAGTGGTTTAGTTGGAAACGGTTGGAATCCCCTACTTCCTTTGGATCAGCAGGGCAGTATCGCCACAGCAATTATTCGTCCGTACGAGATTACCCAGTCTCGGCAGGCTGAGGCACGCGCGATTGCAACAGGCCAAATTACAGACAGCTCCTCGCTAGCAGTAGGAGCATCCACCGCTTGGCAAATGTACCGCAGTGAAGTGGACGGAGTGACAGCTGCCAACAGTTCCTACGGTGGCAACGGGGGGAATGGCTTCGGAACTCGCAGCTACGACGCCGTTTTTACAGAAGCATCTGTTTTTCCTGTTGAAGATGTAGAAGTTGGTTTAGCCGCTCGCTACGACAGCTACAGTGATTTTGGAAGCACAATAAATCCAAAGTTATCCCTCAGCTGGCAGGCCAATGATAAACTTATGTTTAGAACGTCTATCGGTTCAGGCTTTAGAGCTCCGAACCTTGGAGATTTGTACAATGGTGGAACTCTTGGTTATCCAAGAATGCGAGATGCGGTTGGATGTGCTGCCGCTGGCGGGACTGGCCCAACGTGCTCTAACAGACAATACGAAGTTTCAACAAGTTCGAATCCAAATCTGACTCAAGAAAAATCATTGTATTATAATGCAGGATTTATCTTACAACCAAAAAGAAATTGGAATATCGAGTCCAACGTTTTTATAGCACAAATTGATGACGCTGTTGGCGGCTTAGATATGAATCAGGTGATGAGAGCTGCCTCGGTTTTTGGTGAGCAGTTTCTGCGCGACAATTACAACATTAATATTATTCGCAATGGCACAGGCCAGATCGATCGCATCGAGATGTTATCAGCGTACAACATTGCAACTCGTATCAGACAGGGTCTTGATTTTAGTGTGACAACCCAGTCTAAGGCCAACATAGGTGTTCCTCTCAACGTGGTATTTAATATGACTCACATTCAGTTTTTAAAAACTGCTGGAGAATCTTTTCCAGGTCTTGGCATTCAAAACTCGCAAGACAACTATTTTAAAAACAATATAAACGTAACAACGATTCGTAATGATCATTCTCTGCGCGGTACATTGAGAACCATCTCAGGTGGTGATAAAGACGCGAACTATGGTGCGGTTGGCGCCGTGGGTGCGGGTTCTTTAAGAACGCACACCGAGTTTGATTTGAACTATGGTAAGCAAAATTTGTTTAAAAAAGTGGGCTTAAATGTTGGTGTAAAAAACGTATTTGATACTGCACGTCCTTTGGACGAAACAGGACAGGTGGCGTTAAACAGCGAAGTGTACGATCCAATCG
Organism: Bdellovibrionales bacterium; assembly: GCA_031429075.1. Lineage (GTDB taxonomy): Bacteria > Bdellovibrionota > Bdellovibrionia > Bdellovibrionales > JAGQZY01 > JANPLN01. Next base: position 8,870 of record JANOYW010000050.1, read on the forward strand.
GTCGTTACTACTACACAACTCTGAACTACACGTTCTAAAAGGTACCAAACTGCAGAGAGGACCTTCGGTCCTCGTTTACGAGCGAAGCTCGTCTCGGCGGCGGCGCACCTTTACCAGCGGCATTGCATTAGTTAGTAAAAAAAGCCCTCAACAGAGGGCTTTTTTGTTTTTACGACGACGAGCGCAGACCGTGATTCGAACTTTTTTTGGTGTTACTATTATCTCGTCGTTTTAACAATGAGGTGAGCTTTGCAGCAAGTACGATCCAAAACAAAAAAATCCATGAAAAAAGTTGTTTTGAAAGGATCGCGAGTGTTGCCACCTAAAAAGTCGGAAGAGATGTATGTGACTTTAAAGCACTTAGATGCGATCGAAGGAAAAATCTCTAACCAAATCACCACTGTGTTATTAAAAACAATTTCCAACAACGAGGGGATTCACCATCTCAATAAGCGCGTAGACTCCTTAAAGTCCGAAATCTCGTCCAAATTTTCCAAGGTGGATGATAAATTTAAAGGGGTCGACGATAAGTTCAAGGGAGTTTACCAGCGCTTTGACGAGATCGACCAGCGTTTCGTTCTTGTAGATAAGCGCTTTGACGAGATCGACCAACGTTTTGTTCTTGTAGATAAGCGCTTTGATGAGATTGACCAACGTTTTGATAAACTCGAAGAGCGGGTTGACAAGTTAGAGCGTCGGATGGACCAGGGATTTGCAGAGATCAAAGAGATACTGGCTACTATGATGGTGAAAATTAATCATACGTTAGCGGTGGTTGAAGAGCAGAATGCTCGTAACCTCTACGTTCTTGATGGGTATGCGTATCTCATCAGCGAACAGCAAAAGATCCATCGCCGGATGGACCTTTTTGAAAAATCGAAACCCATTATTTGAGGGCTTAGAGCCGTCTGTGTTTAATAGACTTACAAAAGAACAGTGGGGCCGGTGATCGAAAGCACAACCGCTTCGCCAGTTCCGCAATCTTGTTTCATTCTTACTTCCAAGCTGATCTCAGTTCCGCCAGCGTTAGATCCCTCAAGATAAACAACAACACCGTTAGAGGATCTCTCTAGTTTTAGAGACTCAACGTTGAACAGGTCTTTTTGTTCAGAGGCGGCAGTGAGTGCAACATTGGCAAACGTGACATCGCTTGTGTAAACCGTGATGCATATTTGTGGCTCTAGGGTTTCTGCGCTTGAAAAAGAGGCAAACAGGCCGAAAACGAGAAGAAGTAGATTCATGGCATATCCTTTGTTAGGTAAGCCGTCGGGGCTCACGTTGTTTCTACGCGGTAGCACGCGGCATTGGGGGCGGCAAACAAAGACGTTTGGTGGGTAAAAAGGAAAGGCTCCTTGTGGAGCCGCTGTTAAAAGAAAAGGCTCCTTGTGGAGCCTTTATAAAAAGAAAAAGCTCCGTGGGGAGCTTTTCTACAAATCAACCATTTGGGACGGACGATTATTTAACTTCTTTGTGAAGCGTGTGCTTCTTAAGATTTGGATTGTACTTTTTCTTTTCCAAACGCTCAGGGTGAGTTTGTGAATTTTTTTGAGTCACGTAACGTGATGGCGGTACGCCTTCTTTACGAGCCTCGGTGCACTCCAACGTAATTACTCGAATTTTGCCCTTTTTAGCCATGGAAACCTCACTTCAACGAAAAACTATTTAATCCAGCGTCGTTTTATAACGCCTAGATTTTTGTTTTTCAAGGAATCCTTTTGAAATTCTTGGTTTTTAAAACGTTTAAAGCTATGTTGGCCCCAGTTATGCGCGAAAAGATTGAAAAAATCACCATTCAGGCCGGCGAAATTTTGCTGAAGTACTTTAAAAAGCCCGATCTTAAAATCATCGACAAAACCGACGGCAGCCCAGTCACCGAGGCCGACCACGCTTCAAACGACTTCTTAATTGAGAGTCTCGAAGCTTTGGGAGCTCCCGTGGTGAGTGAGGAACGGCAATTGCCACTTCCCAATCAGGATTACTTTATTGTCGACCCCTTGGATGGGACGCAATATTTTATCGATCAGGCCCCGCACTTTGCGGTGTTGATCGCGTTAGTTTCGGCGGGCCGTCCCATCCTGGGAGTGACGTATTTTCCAGCAACGGGTTTGATGTTTAGCGCCGAACTTGGCAAAGGCAGTTTTTTTAACGGCAGTAAAATCGCCAACACGCAAACCCGAAAGGCCCTGGTTGCCTACTCGTCGGGCTTTCATTTAAAACCCCAGGCGCAGCCGCTGATGTCGGCCCTCAATATTCAAGAAGTTCGTCATCAAGAGTCGATTTTAAAAATGTGCAATATGGCTCGGGGAGATGTGGATTTTTATCCACGTTTCGGAAACACCTACGAATGGGATACGGCCTCGGGGCAAATCCTTCTCGAAGAAGCAGGTTGTCGCGTTGTGGATTTGAAAACTTTGGAACCACTGCGCTACGGAAAGCCCCAGTACCTCAATAATGGATTTATTTGCTACCGAGAAGACTTGGATTTGAAAGTTAAAGAGCTGTTTCGTGATTTCTCGTGGAAAAGGGACCCCCATGGACCAAGACACCAAGATTGAAGATTTAAAAAAAGCCACTCGCCAGTTTTGCGAAGAGCGCGAGTGGGATCAATTTCATAATATTAAAGATCTGGCCATCGGTGCGGTGACCGAAAGTGCCGAGCTTTTGGAAGTGTTCCGCTTCCAGTCCGAAAAACAAATCGAGGAACTTTTAAAGCAGCCGACCCAGCGCGAAGCTATTTCAGACGAGCTCGCCGATGTTTTATTTTTTCTACTGCGAATTTCGCAAAAATACGATTTCGATTTGTCGGACGCCTTTTTAAAAAAGCTGCAAAAAAACAAAGCCAAATACCCCGTCGAAAAAGCCAAAGGCCAAAACACCAAGTACACGGATTTTTAGGCTTAGGTAGGTCGTATCTAAAATCGGTTGCGGAGGTCGCGGACGCGGGCGAAGGTTTCTACGTCGGATGTTGTTTTCAGCTCCGCACGGAGTTTCGGATCGTCCCAGCGAAAAAATGGGCTGTGGGCTTTTTGTTCGTTGAGGCGAAATGGCACAGTGGGTGGAGCTTGTTGAAAGTTTTTTAAATACTCATTGTGTGGCTCAAGTTTTTGGCAAAATTTTAAATTGGCTTGTGTGTACTCGTGAGAGCAGTAAATTAAGGTTTCGTCGGGCAGATCGCGAAGGCGTGATAAAGTTTGCTGCATCATTTGGGCAGTGCCTTCGAAGAGTCGTCCGCAGCCAAAACGAAATATCACATCGCCACAGAACAATCGGCCATGGGGTCCATCGTAATAAGAAATATGTCCGAGGGTGTGCCCCGGTGTTGAAAAAACCGTCAGAGCGTGGGGCCCATAAAAAACAATATCGTTGTCATTTAACAGTTGAGTGGCACCAGGAATTCTGTGAGCGTCGTTTCGAGCCGCATAAACGTCGCATTGATAAACTTCAACCAGACGAGCGATGGCATTGATGTGGTCTTCGTGGTGGTGAGTGACAAGGATTGTTGAGAGCCGTTTGTTCCGCGCTTTGCAAAACTGCTGAATCAGTTCAAAATCGGTGGCATCGATCACGGCACAATGGTCGAGGGTGTGGTCCTCAAGCAGATAAATGTAATTGTCTTTGCGGGCTGGGATTTGGTGGACGTCCATGGGCTCCATTGTTACCATAGTTTTATGGATAAACCATCTCTGCTTGCTTCCACAGTAAAAACAGCGCGTTTCGTATTTTTTGGAATTTTAATTCAATCCACGCTATTTTCCTTCTGGGGCCTCGAATTTTTTATCACGCAGCCAGGTCCCCAGTCGGCGCCGCTGGCAGTTTACGTTGTGTTTGCCTTGATGGCAGTTATTAGTTTTGTTTACGGAATTCGCTTTTTTCAAAACTATATGAAAGTTCGCGGGGCGAAACTTAAAGCCTACGAAGGGCGAAAGCTGAAAGAAACTCTCCTTCTGGTTTATGCCATCCATATACTTCTCTTGGAATTCGTGGCAATCATTGGAATTATGATTGCCATCTTTACACAGACGGCGTGGCTCATCTATCCCTTTTATCTTTTATTTCTTATCGGCATGTGGTTTTCCTATCCACAAAAATCATTGTTTGAAAATTATTTTGGAGATCAAACTCCATGATCGAAACTTTTGTAGCCACCATTGTTGGTGGGGATGCCGTCGAAGCCACAGTGACCTTCGAAAAAGACACTGTCCGCAAAATCCAGTGGAAGATTGTGGGACGTTTAGCGCTCTATTCAGCGATCGATCAGCTGAAGTCACAGATGTTGGTTCATAAGAGTAAGCTTCCCGTTCCTCAAGGGAAGGAGCCCGAGCAGCTACTGTTGCGTGAATTACTGTTAAAAATTCGTGACGAGTGGGGTGATGCGCCTTCAGACCCCGAGCTCTGTCATTGCCGTAAGATTCCGCAGATTAACGTGGAAAGAGCCATCATTTTAGGAGCGCACACCATAGAAAAAGTGCGAGCCCGAAGTTCGGCCAATACGAGCTGCGGCACTTGTTTGCCCGAAGTCGATGCTCTTTTTAAAAAGTACGGAATCGGCGATACTCCGTCGTCCTGAGCAGAGCGAAGGATCCTTTGACGGTTTAGCTGTTGAATTTGGCGAAGTGCTCGACAATTTTTTTCTTGAGAACATCACCTGGCATTTTGATTGAAGCGCCGGCAGAAAACACGTGGCCGCCGCCGCCGAGAGTTTCGGCTAGAGCGTTGACATCAAAGTGTCCCTTGCTTCGCAAGCTGACTTTAAAGTGGCCGATTTCGTCCTCGCGAATAACCACGGCGATTTGTACAGATTCAATGTTCATCATCATGTCCACCAAATCTCGACTGTCATCGGCGCTAAGGCCATATTGCGAAAGCTCCTGACTACTGATCTGTAAAAACACCAAACGATCTTTGTAAAAGAATTCCATCTCGGAGAGCACCTTGGAAAGGTACTTGTACTTCAGCGCGGTAAAATTTCCGAAAATATGTTTGTGAATAATGCTGGGTTCGGTTTCGTAATGCAAAAGTTCTGCTGCGATTTCATGGGAACGGTAGGAGTTGCGCACGTAACGGAAAATTTGTGTATCGAAGGCGATACTCGTGTAAAGTGCACGGGCGATATCGCGGTTCATAGGAGCGCCGAGAGCCTTAATAATATCGAACACCATTTCGCCAGTGCTCGCGGCATTGGTGTTAATCACAGAACCTGCTGTGGGCTCGGGGCCGGTTTTCAGCACAGGATGGTGGTCAACGAATAAAATCTTTTTACAATTTTTTTCGATGTCCGCATAAAGAGGCTCAAGCAGGCGATAGTCATTGGTGTCGAAGACGATTGCCAAAGACACATCTTGGATAAGGTCGTGATGGCTATCGAAATACTGTATGTAGGAGTCGGGGGTGAGGAAACGGTATTTGTTGGGGGTTGCATCTACATTGAGCACGCGCACATTTTTACCGAGGGCGCGCAAAGCATGGTACATCCCAAGTTGTGCGCCGAGGCCGTCGCCGTCGCACTGACGGTGCGTTGTTAACAGAATGGTTTGCGCGGCTTGTATGTCTTTAACAATTTGCTCGTACATAGATGTAGTTTCCCTGTTAATGCGAACCAAAAAATTTCATGGCAAACGTTGCCAATCCTAAAAACGAAAAGAATCCAAAAATATCCGTTATCACGGTAACTAGAACACCGCTTCCTATCGCAGGATCGCGTCCCATTTTTTTAAGTAAAAATGGAACACCCGCTCCGGCTCCGGCGCCAACCACAGATGTAACGAGCATAGAGATAAACATCACGGAGCCAACGATGATACTGCGATCATCATTCCACATAAAGAAGTAGAGGAAAAGTCCTGAAAAAAGCCCCATGATTGCGCCTATAATGCTTCCCACAATGAACTCGCGCCAAAATGCTTTGGCGTAAGTGATAAACTGAAAATCGTTAGTTGCAATTCCGCGCGTCACCACCGTTAGGCATTGAATCGCCGTATTGCCACTCGTGCTGGCGACAATGTTTTTGGTCACAGCAAGAATAACCAGCTGTTGGAGAATATCTTCAAACTGCGAAACAACAATACTGGCCACGGCTGATAGGCCCAAGTTTAACATCATCCAGGGAACACGGTTGCGAACCTTTTCTGAAATATTCGAATAAACGCGGTCGTCTTGTTGAAGACCCGCGCGAGCATAAATCTTTGCAATGGCTTGTTCTTGAATAAGGTCAACTACGTCGTCGATAGTCACAATTCCGACCATTTCCTCTTTGTTGTTTACCACTGGAATCGCGATAAAGTCGTAATGACTCACAACCTGGGCGACCTGCTCAGAGGGCGTATCTGTTTTTACTGTGACCACATCTTTTTTTGCTAGCTTTTCAATGGGCGTAGCCGGCGGCGCCGTCACGAGATTGCGTAAAGACACCACGCCGACAAGTTTGTGTTCTTCGTTGGTGCAGTAAATATAATAAAGCGATTCTTCCTGTGCCCTTTGGCGAAGTAAATCCAAACCTTCTTGCGCCGACGTGTGGCTAGGCACCGAGAAAAAGTGCGACGTCATCATTCGTCCCGCTGAATCCTCGGGAAAATTTAAATACTGAAGCACTTGCTCTTTGAGGGCGAAGGGGAGTTCGCCAAGCAGAGCGGCGCGCTTGTCTTCGTCGATATTGTTGAGCAGGAAAGCGCTGTCGTGGATCGCTGAAACCTGAAGCACTTGCAAAAATGTGCCGTGGTCAATGCTGGTTAAAACATCGCGCAATTGGCTTTCTGGGATTTGCGCAAGCACGGTGCCGATTTTTTTAATGCTGATTAAATTTTCAACAAGAACTTTTCGTTCGGTGGTGTGCAACTGGGTTAAAAGTGAAGCCAGATCCACCGTCTCTATGCGTTTTAACAACGAGCGTAACGGACGATTTGGACGCCCAGTAAGCAATCTACGCAAGATGTTGGTCGAGGATGAGTTTAGCTTCATGAATTCCTTAATTGGCGCTCTACGTCTTATGCCAATTCGGCAGATTTTCAAGTAAGTTAAAGCAATTTATCGCACCGAATTGACTTTAACGAAGGTTCCTAGGTATAAACGCGTTTTTGTTTGATTTTGATGTACCAGACGCCGACGCCAATATAGACATCGGTCGGGCTGGTTTACTGGAGGCCGAATGACTGACGTAATACTACCCCTCACGATTCGTGGGAAGAAACTTCTCGAGGAAGAGCTTCGACGCTTGATTCACGAAGAGCGTCCATCGGTGATCAAAGCCATCGAGGAAGCACGCTCCCACGGTGATATCAGTGAAAACGCTGAGTACGATGCCGCAAAAGAGCGTCAGGCCATGGTTGAAGGCCGCATTATCGAAGTGCAAACAAAGCTAGCAGGTGCCGAGATCGTAGATCCTGCAAAAATTGTGAGCGACAAAATCGTTTTTGGTGCAACTGTAACTATCAAAGATCAAGAATCTGATGAGCAAGTGACTTATCAAATCGTTGGACTCGATGAAGCCGATGTTAAAAATGGCCTCATTTCTGTACTATCGCCTTTGGCAAGAGCGCTGATCGGTAAGAAAAAAGGCGACGAAGTTCATGTAAAAAGTCCAAAGGGCGATAAAGAGTACGAAGTCGTCAAATTTACTTTTAAGTAAGCAAAATAGAGCATGAATAGCACCATAGAGCCCGCAAGATCTTTTAAGAAGTTTTTCATGTTTGTCGTTTTCTGTATAATTCTCGGAAGCTTCTTAAGTCATCGCGCGCAGAAAATACTGGATGACAAGTGGGCCATCTTTTCTCGATCTTTAGCAGCTAAAAAAATCGAAGTCAGTAGACCCACTGTGGTGTTTTCTCGCTCGGGATTGCCTATGCTTGGCGCATCCATCGAAAAGCTTTCGCACTCAGGCGTATCGCGATGTTTTGAGTATAAGATCAAGGCAGAGCAGTTGTTTTTGCCTCTAAATCTTACCCAGATAGTTTTCGGCCGTTTGAAGTTGGGGACCCTCGAGGTCGAAAATACGCATTTACAAATTCAAGAATCACTGAATTGTAGCGACGAAGCAAAAGTAAAAAACATCAACACGTTTAAAGCTGACTTTGAAGAAGTGATCTCAGCTCCTACGCAACAAAAAGCTCCGGAATTTTTTGCGCATTTTAACAAATGGTTTTCGGAACATCAGCCGCGATTGTCGTCGATGCCCCTTCGCCATTTTTATTTAAAAAAAATAGAAATCCAAGGCGAAACGCTCAAAGAAAAACATGTCCAAGGACTTGGAAGTTTAAAAATTGATTTGGCCAGTGAAAACGATGACGTCGAAGACAATGAAATGTTGGCGCAGCTCAGTTTTGAAAAACTGGTTTTGGGAAAGACCACACGGTCTGTTGCGACACAATTTCACGCCCGTATACAGGCCAACGCTGAAAGTATTTTACTTTCAGGTGACTGGGCTTATTACGAAGGACATCTCCGTCTTGCGGTTGACTTTAACAAAAGCGAAAAAGTTTCAGTTTCGCTAAAAAGCCAAAACTTACCCCTCAGCGTAGTCAATCGATGGTTCGATACCCCATGGACGTTTCAGTTTGTGTGGTTTAATTGTGGGCTCAACATACAGGCGCAGAGTTCCCTTTGGCAGGAGACACCTTGGGTGCTTGAGTCCTGTCAGGTTACGGGCCCGCATGGCGGTTTAGAGCTTATATCAAAAAATGTGAAATCGCTTTCCAACGTCAACGATTTGAAGGTGAATCTTGGGAATATTCAGTTGGACCGAATTTTAAAGGGCAAAGAGCATTTACCATTGTCCGGTGTGATTAAAGACTATGGAATCTTGAGTGGCCAACTCGGCGTTAAGGGATCCAAAGTGGATGGGAAACTGCAGTTTAAGGATCCATCGATTTTGTTTTCCCGGAAAAACAAGCGGCTTCTTCAGTCTCTTGATGACGTGCAATTGGCGCTGAGCTACGAAAACAGTCATTACATATTTTCGGTGGCGGATATCAAAATTCGCGGCGGTAAATTTAGCGGCTCGGCAGAGGCTGCCTATTATAAAAAACAGAAAAAAATGATTGCCCAAATTAGGGTGCCGCAAATTGCATTCTCACCAGAAATTCAAAAGTTAATACTTTCGGGCGAGCTTTCACCGCTGTCAGTGGAGGGCGAAGCCGAATGGATGGTGGGATCTCGTGACGGCGTGAATGGTAAATTTCAAATCGCTTGGGAAAGCTACAAACATGCAGCGGTGAGCGTTAACAAAGGCAAAGCTCTCTTGGGATGGGTGGCTTCAGCGCCGCAACTGGCATTCACAGCCGAACAAGTCATTGTGGAGCGAAGCGATTCCACGCTTTGGATGTTTGCCTCAGTTCTCGAACAGGAAGTCCGTCAGCAGATCCAGCTTCAACAAGTCTATGTCAGCGGGGAACTTCTTCCTAAAAATAAATTCGATATAAAAAAATCCACGGCCTTTGCCCCCGCTCTGGGGCGATTGAGTCTTGTGGGGCAGCTCGATTTGGCAGAGGGGCAAGGCCAAGCTCGCTGGCAACTGGCAAACGGTCAGGCTCGGGATTGGGAATGGTCCTTCCGCGTACAGGATCTGAGTTGGATACCGCAGACCAAGCTCATGCGAGACTGGCTGCAGCAACATGAGGATTACCTTTCTGCCTACCCATTTGTACGCTAGATGGCCTCAAACCTGGTAGGTTTGCCCATAAGTGATTTTTATGGCTTTTTTGGGCACTGTAATTTTTTTAAGCGATCGTGACAATTCATGTCTTTTTTCGGGTTTTTGAGGGTTTTTCTTGCTATGAAATGAGTCTTATTGGAGCCTGTGGGAACGTTTCTTGCCTAGTACTGTGTGGAGGCTATTGATTGCTGTTTAACATAAGAATCTCTTTGGTATTGATTGGGTTAACATTATTCGCGAGGTCGTCGTATGCGGTTTCGTTTGAGCCCTATTTTGATCTTTCCCTCATGGGAGATTTTTATGCCACAGAGAGCGCAAGTGATCTTATCAACGTTCAACTTCACGGCCGTTTTAAGCTTCTCAGCCAAAAAGAACACTCCAAAGTGTATCTTGATTTAGGTGCTGGCGGGTTGGCTGGCAAACGAGTCGAAAACTACATTATCATTCCTCAGGCCTACATTACATTTCAGAAAAGTGATCGCTTCGAATTGAGCTTGGGGCGAATGGTTAAAAACTTTTCGCAGCTCGATACCTACTGGATGATGGGCGACGTGTTGCCACTTTTCCGTTGGGACGCCGCCCGCCCAGAAGCGCAGGGTTTGGCCGGTGCCTTTGCAACTTACAAGGTCACTCCGCATTTCCATTTGGATCTTTATGGCAGCTTTTTATTTTTACCGACACAAGGTCCGTCCTTCAGCATCGTTGATGGAAAGCTCACTTCGGGGAATCCATGGTTTTCCCGTCCCGTGGATATTTTAGCCCTCTCGGGAACTTCCTTTGATTTGAATTACACAGTAAACACCCCCGATATTTCGGAAATCATTTTTCGCCCAGCGGTGGGCACGTCGGTGTTCTTGGAATCTGAGGATGAAAGTCTTTGGGTGCGCACGGGATATTTTTTAAAACAACGCAATGAATTGGTGACCCCTTTTAATGGAACCGTTAATTTGCCGCCAACCAACTCGGGAGATATCAAGGTTCAGCCGCAGGTGGCAGAGCATAAAATCGCCACTTTGGATTTGGGGTATAAAGGGAATCGTTGGGGTGTCACACTTTCTGGCCTCTACGAAAATGATGTGAAATTTGATGTTGAAACGCAAATTTATCCCCACTACTCCGATCAATACAAAGTGGGGCTTAACGCTTTTTATCAAGTAAGCCCGTTTCAGTCTGTGGAATTCGGAGCGTTGAAGACCTACAACAATAACGTATCTATTCAGGGACTGTCAGGCGCTGGGCAACTGGATATTTTTTCGTTTCGCAATCAGTATGACAACGCCGTTGATTTTCGTCTGACTTCGGTTTTCTTTCCAAGAGAGCAAGGATTTTTATTTAAATCAAAAGCCCGAGTTGCCTACGATTATACTGCTGAGACCACGTTGATCTCTTGGGAGTTGATTTATGCACCACTTGAAGCGTTGAATATTTTCGCCCGCATGGATCTGTTTGGCGGAGAGCGCCCCACGGACGAGCCCTACAACAACCTGTTAGTGAATTACTTGGATAAGGATCGATTTCAAGCGGGGGTAAAATATGTTTTCTAGACAACTGACTGTTCTAGGACTGTTGCTCTTCTTTACTGTGTCGTGTTCGTATTTTTTTAAAGGCGAGCCGAAAAAGTCCAATGTTTATGAATTGAGTTTTAGTGAAAAGTCTGGAGTTTCCTGTGTGAAGGACAACGGAAAACTTCTCCGCGAGTACTTCGATGTTCAACGCGACGACAGCGAAATGGCAAGCGAGCTTGTTAAGATGAAAAAATGCTTGAAGGATGCAGTGAAGCTTTTTGTTGAGCACACGCAGGGCGCAAAAAAAGGATCCTACACACCCCAAGAAATTCACGATTTTTTAGTCTTAGCTTTTGATTCTTACGAATATTCTATTCAATTTATGGAAGAAGCTTTTTTGTTAAAGCAATCTTTGCTGGGTGGAGATGTTGAAACAGTCTCTAAAGAGGACGTAAGAAAACTTCTTCTATATATCGATTATGTCTACGACAGCCTCGCCACTTTGGCTCCTGATCGCAGAATGCTTTTTGCCAAAGATCAGAGCACGGATCTTGAAGGTTTCGAGGCTTCTGGGATACGTCTGCAAAAAGTAATTTCTATTTTCCGCAATCTCCCGCGCAAATCCACAGGTACCTTTGAATACAACGGGTTTATTCGCCTTATAAAATATTTCCTTAGCCAAGATGCCGATACAAATCATTGGAATAGAACCTTTGAAATCGTGAATTCCCTTCAAGCCATGCTGTCGGTGGGGCAAGAAGGCACATTGGAAATTCAAAAGCTGCCTGACGTTTTAAACAATTTATCGTTTTTGTATTTAGGGTACATGCAGTTTCATAAGTTTATTTCCGATGAGCATGTTTTCAAGAAAGATATTTCGACAATCTTCACCTTTCCCGGGCTTGTTGCTCGAATGACGAAACATCCCAATGTTTTTACGAATGACAAGATCAATGCTTTAACCAAAACCCAAGATAAAATCTTAAAAGGTGTGAAAAACGCTCTTCAGCAAGCGCCGGCGCAAAAAATTCCACTTCGCTATATTCAGGATCTTATTGTGACTCTGGAGCGCACCGACTGCTTTATAGACAGCGGATTAAAAGCGGATACTCTCCGCCAAATGGTTCCTCAGTTATTTGGTCGATGGCTAACAGAACAGGAATGTCGTGGTTCCTGCGATCTGCAGTTTTTAAATATCGAAAATGTGGATGTTCTAAAACGAGTGATCGCACAGTGGCAGGAACGTCAGCAGTGGATTAATACGAATGCTCAGGGATTCAATGGTTCAAAGACAGCCTTTGTGAATTCCCAGTACAGACAGCGAACACGTCGGGGCCCAGTGGTAGATAACCTGATTCGTGTTTTGTCACGGGTGGGGCATGTTCATTGGGAAGACTATGTTGTGATTGGCGAAGCCAATGTGAACTACAAAGATCTTGTGATTTTTAACAGTATCTACACGTTGGCAGAACTTTTTGTGCGACCTTTTAACGGCAATGGTCAGAAGAATAACTTGGTGGATTATTATCTGAATCCTCAACAGGCCCAAGAGTTCTACCAATGGCTAAGACCACTCGCTCTTGATCTTAAACTTGGTGATCCGCGAAGTCGCACTTCTGGGAAACAAGCACTTACAGAGATTAATCTTTTTGGTTCGCAGTCCAACGAACCAGAGAAAATGAACTTTTCGGAAGCCGTTGAGTATTTTGAAATCGCTATTTCTACGGGGCTCAAATCTGACAATATTATGCAAAATCATTTCGGCGAATGTCGCGACACAAATGCACCACTTGATGTCTTCGGTTATCATCGTTTTGAATCGGAATGTGTGCGAAGTGCGTTTGCAAAACAGCACGAGGAAGTCATGTTGTCCTCACTGCCGCGACTGATTAAATATCTTGCAAACGATCCCCGGGCCGATCGGGAATTGTACCTTAATTACCTTGAAAAAGCAGGGCGTCAGGGGCTGATTGTAAATGAGCCGTTCGAGACAGATGCTTTCCGAATGATGGGTTCCATCAGTCAATATGCCGAGAGTTTATTCCTGCGTTTTGATCGTGATCAAAACGACATCCTCACCGTCGAAGAGTTTAACGTTGGGCTGAAGCATATCGTGCCTAACATCCGCGAAATCATCAAAGGGGGGCTTTCTGAAAGTGAAGCGAAAACTCTTTATTCTTATTTCCCTGATTTTGAAGAAAACTTAATCCAGTTTATTTTTATTAAAAAATCCATTCCATCCCTTTTGACGGCTCAAACAGAGGCGGGCAAAGGAATAGGACTTGGGCAAATCGCAGCCTTCAAAAAACAACTTGAATGGTTTCCAGGCCAGTTACAAAGGCTCGAAGCCACGCGGGAAGATGTGCTGTTGGTGATCAGTTCGCTGTCTTCGTTTGCACGCTCAAATCGTCTGAAGGCCTTTAATAATTTATTTTTTGAACATGAACTTGTGTTTGAAAAAGGTTTAAAGAATATCTCTCCGAGCGATGCGGACCGACAATTAATCTTAAGCGAATTGAGTCGACTTGCCCAGTGTAGTGAAAAAGTCGAAGCCAGGCTCCAAGATTGGATTCTTGTGAATCAGGAGAAGTATTGGAACGAGATCATAGAATTCAATGTGAACTCCTCTGAATGGAACTTCTTCGGTTGGAAGCCGTTTAAGGAAGACATGAAAATAACGGATATGACCGATCGACCGCAGACAGCCACTTCGGCCGGATGGCAGGCAAACGTGACCGCGAAATTTATTGAGTTGCTATTCAAAGACCCGGATTTGGGTCCGCTATGCTCTTTGCCGTACCTCGAAGAGGTGCATCGTATAAGTGCTGATCAAGGGCCCGCCAGTGGCGAAGAGGACGCGTCCCGTAGTGCGACTCAATAATTAGTATTTGAGACTTTAAGGGCGTCCTGTTAAAGTTCTGCAGTATGTGGCAATTTGATCAAAAAACTTGGGAAAATGAAATCTTATCGTCGTTAAAAAAAACGGAGTTGCCACGTTTTGATAAAAAAATATTTGGCAACGAAAGTATAAGTCCATTTTCTCTGGGTTCTTCAGCCGAGCCCTTTCAGGTTCGCGGTGGGACAAAGTTTTTAGCTGTCCAGAATTATGAAGATTTAGTTTCGCGTGGCATGGGCGAATGGATACAACATGAGGATGTAGGATTTCGCTTTCGCGAACTTATGGATATTCAACTTGAGCAAAGTTTACGTTACAAAACTTTGTTTTTGTCCCAGCCTTTTCCGTTTCTACCTAGCGATGAGCAAAGTGCAAAAATCCAACAACTCGTTCAGCATGGTCATCAGCTCCATCTTGGGTGGAGCCCCCTTTCATTTGGACTCACTCGTGGTGAAATTTTAAAAAAGCCATTTGCAAATTGGGACAAGATCTTTAAATCGTCGGCTTTACTGCCTGACGAAGTGATATGGTTTTATTTGAGCTCGGCGCCGTACCAGTGGGCGGGCGCAGAACCTCATGTGGAACTGGGAGTGATGTTGTCCTTAGCCTACGCTACTTTGCGGGAACTGGATGCCGTTGGCGTGCCACCAGCGCAAACACTAAAAAGATTTTCGTTTGGTTTGGCGTTAGGTACCGATATTTTGGTGGAGACTTCTAAAATTGCGGCCCTTCGTATTTTATGGCAGAGACTCAGCGAAGTCCTTGGTCAAGATGTGGATTTAAATAATGAGATTTATACGCTTCCGTCGCTGCGGTTTTTTTCGGGTCGCAACACCCAGAATAATTTGTTACGGATTACGCTCATGGCTCTCTCTGCAGCGCTTGGGGGTGCCCAAGGTTTTAAGTGCATTCCTTACGATGCCCTCAATCGAAAAAAGTCTCCCGATGCCATGCGCTTGTCGACAAATATTCCTCTACTTTTAAAACAAGAGGGGTTTGTATTAGGCGTGCAAAACATGTTGGATGGAGCGTCTTTGTTTGAAAAAACAACAGAAAGTATCTGTGAAAAGTCGTGGATGTTTTTTCAAGAGGTTGAAAAAAAAGGCGGCCTTTTTGAGGCAGTCCGATCGGGGTGGTTACAAACAGAACTGAAGAGACAGGAAGAGTTCTCTAAAAATCAGCTTTGTTATTTTCAAAAAGAAGTTATTGGCGTGAATAAATATGTGGTTCCACAAACGATCGATGAAACCGTGGACAAAAACTCACTCATGCGCTTAAGCGATATCATCGATCCACTTTTTTTAACTAAATCTCCCGACGATTATCTCACTGTTGAACCCCTCGTGGTAAATTCTGTTTGTTATGAGTGGGACGTGGTGCAACTTCGCAGTGATCAGTATCGGCACAAAATGGGAACTCGTCCTTGCGTCAAAGTGATCAAAGGTGGGGGACCTGTGGTTGAAAAGAAAATCTCTTGGCTTTCGCAAATTTTTTCTGTGGCAGGATTTGAAATGGATGTGCAAACCTCAGAACCAACGTCCTGGTCGAATATGGCGCAAGAAGCCCTCATCATACTAGTTCCCAGCCATGATGAAATGGAAGAGACCGTAGCGTCGCAACTTCGTCAGCAATCGCGCGCCCGGTTATGGTCATTTAACTCCTTAAAAGACACATCTAAAGTAGATAAATTTTTACAAACAGATGTGAATATTCTTGAGATCATTAAAGAGATGCAAAATCTCGTGTTGGAGGGTGTATGAACAGCACCGACATCACGCAAATTCCCTGGGCAAAACCACAAAAAAGAAAGTCACCTGCACCTGTCGAAAAGCGCGTCACCCCCGAAGGTTTTTCGGTTTACGACCGCTATCTTGCCCAAGACATCGAGAATTTAGATTTTGTAAATTCCTATCCCGGTTTAGCCCCTTTTACTAAAGGACCCTATCCAACGATGTATTTGTCCACACCGTGGACCATTCGACAGTATGCGGGTTTTTCTACGGCCGAAGAAAGCAACGCATTTTACCGAAGGAATTTAGCTGCGGGACAAAAAGGTCTTTCCATCGCGTTTGACCTGGCCACCCATCGTGGCTACGATTCGGATCACCCCCGGGTTTTAGGTGATGTTGGCATGGCGGGCGTTGCCGTAGATTCCATCCTGGATATGCAGGTTTTATTTCGCGATATCCCTTTGGATCAGATGAGCGTGTCCATGACCATGAACGGTGCTGTGTTGCCGATTCTGGCTCTATACATCGTAGCCGCAGAAGAGCAAGGAGTGCCGCCAGAAAAGCTGACGGGCACCATTCAAAATGACATTCTTAAAGAGTTTATGGTGCGAAACACTTATATTTACCCACCTCGCTCCTCCATGCGAATCATTGCCGACATTTTTAAATACACGTCACAAAAAATGCCAAAGTTTAATAGCATCAGCATTTCGGGCTATCACATGCAGGAAGCGGGAGCTTCGGCCGATTTAGAACTGGCTTACACGTTGGCCGATGGCCTAGAGTACGTGAAGACGGGGATGGCAGCTGGTTTAAAAATTGATGACTTTGCACCGCGTGTTTCGTTTTTCTGGGCCATTGGAATGAACTTCTTTATGGAGATTGCAAAACTGCGGGCGGGTCGAATTCTTTGGGCTGAAATGATTCAGAAGTTTTCTCCTAAAAATCCTCGGTCTTTGTCATTGCGCGCTCACTGTCAAACCTCCGGCTGGAGTTTAACCGCACAGGATGTGTACAACAATTTGGCGCGCACTTGTTTGGAAGCCACAGCTTCGGTGATCGGGCAGACACAATCTTTACATACAAATTCGTTTGATGAGGCTTTGGCGCTTCCCACAGATTTTAGTGCGCGGTTAGCGCGTAATACTCAATTGTTGTTGCAAAAAGAATCTGGGTTAACCGAAGTCGTGGATCTTTTTGGTGGAAGTTACTTTGTTGAAAAATTAACTGCTGATTTAATTGCTCGCACCCGGGAGCACCTTCGTGAAATTGACGAATGCGGGGGCATGGCCCGCGCCATCGAGCAGGGCTTGCCAAAAATGCGTATCGAAGAGTCAGCGGCAAGAATCCAAGCTCGCATCGATTCGGGAGACCAAGCGTTGATCGGTGTGAACCGCTTTAAAAATCCCGACAAAGAACAAATTGACGTCCTCAAAGTGGATAATAGTAAAGTGCGCGAGCAACAGATTCAAAGATTGAAGGAACTGAAAGCACATCGCGATGAAGTTCGCTTGCAAAAATGCTTAATCGCCCTAACAGAGAGCTGCCAAAACGAAAATGGAAATTTATTAGAATTGGCCGTCGAAGCGGTACGCGCGCGTGCCACCGTTGGCGAAATCAGTGATGCGCTGGAAAAAGTTTTTGGACGGCATAGAGCCGTCATTCGCCAGATGAGCGGAGTTTATGGAGCAGAAATGGCTAAGAACAAACAAGATGTGGACGCGTTAAGAAACAAAGTCGATCTGCTGAGAAAAAAAATGGGACGGGCGCCACGATTGTTAATTGCTAAAATGGGGCAAGACGGCCACGACCGTGGACAGAAAGTGATTGCCACTGCTTTTTCTGACTTTGGTTTCGATGTCGACATCGGTCCGCTATTTCAAACACCACGCGAGGTGGCAAAGCAAGCGGTGGAGAATGATGTTCATATTGTTGGAGTGAGCAGTTTAGCTGCCGGGCATTTGAGCCTTGTTCCGGAATTGCAAAAAGAATTAAGGATTCTCGGTCGTACAGACTTATTGATTGTAGTTGGCGGAGTGATTCCGCCATCAGATTACGAGGCTCTTTACGCCATGGGCGTCCATGAAATTTTTGGCCCGGGAACGGTTCTTACCACCGCCGCCCTTAAATTGTTGGAAAGACTCGATCAATGACTGGACCAATAAACGTCGCTTTGGAATTGATTGAGCAAATTAAAACCGGCAGTCGATTGGCTTTAGCAAAAGCAATCACTCTTTTAGAAAGTGACCGCCGCGAAGATCAAATCGTGATTGACGAATTGGTTCGCCATTTGACTAAAGAGACAAAAAAATTATCCACTATTCGCGTTGGTATCACCGGCCCTCCGGGCGCTGGGAAAAGTTCCCTGATCGAAAAAATAGGTCTCCAATTTATAAAAAAAAATCACAAGGTAGCGGTACTTGCTATTGACCCCTCCAGCGAAATAACCAAGGGAAGTGTTTTGGGTGATAAGACACGAATGGAGGAACTATCGGCCAGCGACAGTGCGTTTATTCGACCTTCGCCAAGCCGTGGCCACCTCGGTGGGGTGAGTGTAGCCACTCACGATGCGATCAAAGCCTGCGAACTTGCGGGCTATGATGTGATTTTGGTTGAAACGGTTGGTGTTGGGCAGTCTGAGTCGCAGGTTGCCGACCTGGTAGACGTTTACACTCTGGTCGCACTGTCTGGAACGGGTGATGATTTACAAGGTATTAAACGTGGTATTTTAGAAAAAGTTGATTTTGTTTTAGTAAATAAGTATGACGGCGAAAATAAAATTCCGGCGCAGCTTGCGGAAAAGCAGTTGAAGTCGTCGTTGCACATTCTTCGACAATCAGAAATTCCCGTTTTGTTAACCAGTGCTGTGTACGATATTGGTATCGAGGAATTTTGCAGTTGGATCGAAAATTTTAGTAAAAAATCCTCACCGATGATTAATGATAAACGCCAAAAGCAAGAGTCCCTTTGGACCTATCATTACATTGATCAATTCCTTCGTCGAGAGATGGAGTTTCGGCTGGAGACCAACAAAGGTCTTGCTCAAGACATCCAAAAGATTGCAAGTGGCCACAAAAACCCTCGCGATGTGGCGCGAGCATTTGTTGTAGACCTACTTAAGTAGGTGTTCGCTCCTTCGGAAACTCGCTTTCATTGCGTCTCTATTTTGGACCACTTAGACTATACAGATGAAGTCTCTTCGAGTTCTGAGTTTATTTTTTATCGTACTGTTCCTAGCAGTCTCCTGCACCACCAATGAATCTGAGAATGACGGTTTTGAGGATGAATTAGATTCAGAGCTTGAGTCCGCGGAAGAAGCGGAGAGCTCAGCCGAGGTTGCCGAGGAAGATTCTGGTGACGACGAAGGCAAAGATGACACCGACGAAAACTCCGAAGAAAGCACCAACGAAACTGCGGGAGATGATGCAGAAGGCACAGATTCTGCGGATGCTGAAGATGAGGATTTTTTAGCGGAAGATTCGGAGTCTCCTGCCACGGACACCGACAAACTAGAAGAAAAAGATTTAAAAAATGAACTAGAAAAAGAAAATATAGCTACGGCAACAGCACCTCCCGAGGGAGCGCCGGCGGGAAACCCACCGCCAGTGGCTGTGGACCCGCTTGCCCAACCAGAGGTTATGGCCACCGCCGGAGCCAGTCCTGCGGACGTGTCGAGTGCTGCTGCTGTTCAAGAGGCTCCTTCCCAGTTCTCATCGGATGGCTTTGAAGTGATCAATCCTCCGGTGCCTCAGGAGGATCTTGGTGTTTCAGATCCACTCGTTGCAGAAGTTGATCCGCCACTTCCATCGGTGAAAGCTGCGCAAGAAATTGTACCGCTTTCAAAAATTAATAAGGATCCATTTTTTCGCAACGAGCGTTTAATGAACTCGGTCTACTTGGTTCGTCCCAATGAAGACCTGGCGATAATAAGTCAGAAAATTTACAACGAAGACAAAACAAGTCAGCTTTTTACCGACAATCCACATCTCGCAAAGGGCATTGAGACGGGTGACAAAGTTTATTATATATCTCCGAATCGGCCCGAAGATAAGAGAGTCATTTTGACTTACTTTGAAGATAATAAGATGGCTCCTCAGTATTACGTGACACGCAAGGGAGACGACATCAAAAAAATCGGTCGCGAGGTTTTGGGTCACGAAGACGGTTGGAAAGAAATATGGGCAACAAATGATACATTGCAAACGCAAGCGCAGTTGCCCTCTGGTTTAAAAATTCGTTACTGGAGTGGCACGGAGCCAAAAGCCATTGATCCTGCATCCACAACTTTGGCATCCTCGGGCACAGAAACCACGGGCGCTGGGATCGTGAATGACAAAGATTCAGCGCCTCCGCAGCCAGAAACGTTGCCAGAGATCCCGCCTTCGCCAGAGCCCATTGCAATGACGAGTGAAGATCCCAGTATGTCCAATTCCAGTGCGCCCATCTCCTCTGATCAAATGCCGTCAATGCCCGCGACAGGAAATATGCCCACTGTTCAAGCGGCCGACGATTCGGTTTTGACCGTGGCAGCTATCGCATTGATTGCCATGGCAGCATTGGGAATCGTGGCGATTCAAATTAAAAATCGCCGTTCGCAAAGTTCATCAATGCCACCGAGCTTAGAATTTACTAAAGTTTAGAGTTCTTCCACATCGAGAACAAATCTGAGTTCATTGCCTTTTTTTACAAACGAGCGAGTGGGAAGCAATTCGCCTCGTTGCCAGTCGGGTGATGGTCCCTGCTTGTTGAGCCACGATAAAAATTCCCGTTCGGGCCCTTGGCAGTAAAGCCAGCGAACTTTCCCTTTTTCAACCAACGGATCTCCTACAATTCGACCCTGATCGCGAGGCGGCGGAGGCGTTTTGCTGGCGAGAAGATAAGAGAAGGTGAGTGTGTTATTTTTTATCGGCAAATGTTTTTCGATTTTTTGAAACCACTCCGGCTGTTCCCAATGGGTGCGATCATGGCACCAATCTTTTTTCGATTGGGTGAGAAGAGGGCATGCTTCTTGGTGGGTACAGGGTGCCCAAATAAAGTATCCACGGTCGGTGAGCTGCGAGCGGAGTTGCATGAGTTTTCGGCCTTTGTCGCCGGTGGACGGCTCGATGATTATTATCTCAGCCAAATTCCAAAACCAAGGCGGCGGCTCAAGAAGTTCATTGAGTGAATAAGAAAAGGCAGCGCAGGTTTTTGGTGCCATCGAAGGGGACCATTTTTGCAGCGGCAACGGCTGAAAATGTTTGGCAAATAAATCCAATACTTTTTGCGACTGATCGAGGGCCGCATAGGATTTTTTGTCATCCCACCAAGGGGACTCCTGAAGGGCTTGGTGCGTGGGGCCAAGGCCCACGCCATAGTCCAAAAAGATGTCAGCAGAGCTCGGAAACTGAAGAGAATGGGCTTCGTTGAAGACCCGTTGGTTGCGGATGAAGTTCAGCGGCAAAAAATAGGCAAGCTGGGCGGCCACGCAATCGGGGTCGTTCCAGGGAGTGGTCTGCCGGGTTTGTTGATAGTGGTCGGACAGCTTGAGAACGCACTTTGCAATTTTTTGCGGCTCTGCGAGAGAATACCCTAAACTTTCGAGAGCCTTTTTAATTTTCTCTTGAAATTCCTGAGTTAAGCTATATTTTTTGATCACACCATTTTTTATCGTGGAGAGAAAATTTATGCCAGCGAAAAAAACAGTCACCGTCAAATCGACCGCAAAGCCGGCAAAAAAATCAGCCGTGGAGAGCTCCGTGCTCGGGAAAAAGATTCCTGCGTTCACACTTCCGATGACGGGGGCTCAAAGCATAACGACCAATGATCTAAAAGGTAAAGTGGTCGTGATTTTCTTTTATCCCAAGGACAACACCAGCGGTTGTACAGCCGAGGGCGAGAATTTCCGCGATGAGTATTTAAAGTTCAAAAAGAAGGGCGTGGCTGTTTATGGCGTTTCAAGGGATTCAGTAAAGTCCCATGAGGGGTTTAAAGCAAAATTTCAGTTTCAGTTTGATCTCATCAGCGACCCAGAGGAAGTGCTGTGCAAAATTTTTGACGTGATGAAAATGAAAAGTATGTACGGACGCCAGTATCTCGGTTTAGATCGCAGCACGTTCGTGATACAGGATGGTAAAGTGACTCAAGAGTGGCGCGGTGTAAAAGTGCCTGGACATGTTTCCGAAGTTTGGAATTTTGTCGAAAAGCTATGAGCATGCGAGGCCACAGTTGGCGTATTACATTGCCTGCTGCTGTAAGGTGGATTCTAACCAGTGGGGCGTATAGTCCCATTGGTAAACGGTTTCGATCGACGAGATGGAATTCTTTCCAACAATAAACGTGAAATAGTTTTCAGTTTCAGGATCTCCAACCGCAATTTTGACAAAATCTTTTGATTCGTAGTACGTCGCCTGATCGAAAACCAAATTATTAATATGGACTTGCTGAGTGGCCACATACTGAACCAAATTGTCGCCCTCAAACTGTGTGGTGAGAGAATGAATGGCGCCAAATATCACGTCGCGAGTTTTGGGAGTAAGCAAATTGACTAAGAATTCAGATTCTACGTCAGTAGAAAGCAGTTGTTGCTGCCCTTGAAAAACGAAGTGTCCTTCCAGGCCATGGGCTAACGGAAGAGCCGCTGATAGACCGAGTAATAGTTTTCCAAGCGACGGACCAATTATAGTCCCTAAAATTATTCCTACCATGAAGCTCCCCCTACCTTTTTCTATTGCATGCAAAAATACGCCTTTGGTCAAGGAAATTGTCAGGATTGTGTTAAGGAGAGCTTATTGATTAATCATTAGACCTATTCCTTGGTCGTATATCTTTTGTGTTAAGCGTCAGATAGATTAAATAAAAGCAGGGGGTTCTATGAAGTTAGCTCAGTTTTTAATGGCGGGGAGTTTTTTATTGTTGGTGGGATGCAGTAGTTCGCCCTCCGGCAAACGAGACATTGCTAACGTTCCGTCTATTCCGGCTGAATGCTCTTTGCCTGCAGCTAATATCATTCAAAGAACAGAATCCACGGTGGCCATGGACGCAACGCTTTTAAGTGCCCAGCTGACCTGTCATCAAGGAGTCGTGGCGCTGAATACGATTCATCCCAACGGACGAGCCGTTGTGTTTACTTTGCCGCCCGCAGGGCAGACGGGGAATGCCATTTTCGTATCGAAAAACGAACAGGGCACGGTTACCAATACCAATGTTATTACTTTTCCAGCTTCAAACAGCGTAGCGAACCAAAATCGGTTGCGTCTGGCTTTTAACAATTTTTCCATCGACTACCGTTTCGACCTCGCCAACCTCACGAGTCTTAGAGAGACCTGCAGTCGTCTCAACAAACCTCTTACGGTGGGTGGCACACCTGCTGCTGGGGAAACGTGCCAGATGAATCATCTCACCAGTTCTCCTATCACTCGCTTATCGCATATTGGAACCGGAACCACACTGAATCCCAGAGTGACCTATTCGTGCAAGGGTCTTGAGCCGCGATACAAGTTGTCTCTGACTTCGGGGGCAGTGACCGAAGAGTTTGAACTCGGGGCAGTGGATGGGAATACACCCAGCGAAGTTGTGTTTCGACGTATAGATCGTAATCGCACGGGAAGTGATGCGGTGAGTGCTGTAAAAGGAACCCATCAAAAGAATGTTTTTGCCGAAAACCGCTTAGCCATCCAAGCGCGTGGGCAAAACTTTTTGGTGGAATTCAATCCTGAGATGTTAGCTCGGCACCAACAGTGGTGTGCCATTGGCGGGCAAGTCGTGGAAACCGTTCCAGCAACAGCAGCACCACAGACGGCTCCAGCCGTGGAGAATCCCGTCGCCGATCCTGTGATCCTGCAGTAGAAACGTCGTCCTGAACGGTAGCGAAGGTTCTTTCGCTGCGCTCAAGATGACACGTGCTAATACTGAAAGCGCAGCTTCTTTTTGAGATCTTGTGGGAGTTCTGGAAGCTGTGATTTGGGAATCAAAAAAGTGCTCAAGTTAAATAAATCTGTGAACACTTTGTGTTTGTCGGCCGCGGCTGCCAAATATTTGTGACCCGAGGAGCCACCGGTTCCCATTTTCGCGCCCAACATTCTGTGCGCCATCTGTGCATGACGTTGCCGCCACTGTGTGAAGTTCTCGTCGATGTTTTGTAAACAGGTGATTAAATGGAAGGGGGCCTGCAGAAGGGGCTCATCGCGATACAGCTGAACAAACAGAGCTGCTTGCAGGGCTTTGTGACTCAAGCGCCACAACCCATTGTCCTGCATTTTTTTATAAGCCTGTTCGTCAAAAATAGCCTGGAAGCTCTCGCGGGAGGATTGAATTCCCGACAGATGTTGTTCTTCGCTGGCTTTGTCGAGCTTGGCCTCTTTCACCGCCGACTCGTTTTCGTCAAACATGGTATTTACTTTTTCGCGGTAGCTTTGCCAAAAATTAAAAGTGTCGGTGCTGATAAATGGGGTTCGTTCCAACCACTTTTCTAAACACTCAAACAGATTCGGCGAGGCTTCGGCTTTGGCGACCACGGGTTTTTCGTGCTCGGCCAGCAAATTTTTATAATCTTCGTTGTTAAACTTGAGTCGACGAACAAGTCCCATTTTATTTTCGATCAAGCGAAACTGATGACTTTGAAAACCCGAGGCAGGATATAAGAACTCGCGAAATTCTAGAAAGTCCATGGGAGTCATAGTTTCTAAAACATCCACTTGCTGAATGAGGAGCTTCTGAATTTCGATGATCCGTTGAAAGCGACTGACCATTTTCAGCATATGCCCTTCGTCGATGCTCGGTTGCGAGAACAACGAAAGTGCGCTGTCAATTTCCCAAAGAATTTGTTTAAACCAAAGTTCATAGACCTGATGCACGATCACGAAGAGCATTTCGTCGTGGGCGGGTTTTCCGTACTCCACACTTTTGGGATGTTGTAAGTTAATAATCTGGTCGACTCTTAGATATTCGGCGTAATTGACCTTGGGATAAGGTTTTTTCATGACTCACCTCTGGATAGGAGTGTTTTAAGCTTTGCTGCAAAGAGGTCAATCTCTTCTTGGGTTGTACAGAAGGATGTCATGAGGCGGCATTCAAAGGTGAGCTCGTCCCAGACGTAGAAAAAGAAGTCGTCGCGAAGTGGCTTCACAAGACTTTTGGGAATACAGCAAAACACGGCATTGGATTGGATCGGGTAGTTGGCTTGGAGGAATGGGGAAATTTGTTCGGCGAGGTTGCGCGCCAGCCCACACTGATGAGTGGCGATCTCGTGCCACAGGCCGGTTTCAAGATAGGTTAAGAACGCTTTTGCCATAAAGCGTGTTTTTGACGGAAGCTGCATGGCCTGCTTGCGCAAAAATTTAAAATCCTGATTCAATTGGGAATTCATAATAACGACCAACTCACCAAAGAGCAGACCATTTTTAGTTCCGCCCACGCTGGCAACGTCGGCGTATTTTAAGAGCTCAGCAAAATCACACTGCAGATGAACGCAGGCATTGGCGAGGCGGGCGCCATCGATATGCAGAAAGAGTTTCTCTTGATCGCAAAATTGCCGCAAGGCCTTGAGTTCATCCAACGAGTAAACGGTGCCAAGCTCGGTGGGTTGGGTGATAGAAATCATTTTAATTTGACTGGCGTGCTGATCTCCGCGACGAATAAGATAATTTGCAAGCTCCGAAATAGGAATTTTTCCATCGCGATGGGGTATGGAAATCAATTTTGCGCCAACGAATTTTTCGGGCGCGCCACATTCATCCATGTTGAGATGAGCAATATCAGCGCAAAGCACCGCCTGGTGTGAACGCAATGCTGACGACAGAGCTAAGACATTGGCAGCCGTGCCGTTAAAGACCATGTGAGAATCGACGGCGCTCCAGTTTTTTTGAATCCATTTTTTGAGTTTCGTAGAGTCCTCGTCGGTGTCGTAACTTGGCGCATATTTTTCAGTGGCCGAAAGTTGCTCCGAAAACATACTGGCAAGGATTTGCGGATGGACTCCTGAATGATTATCACTGCCAAAACTAATTTTAGACATGGATAAAGTGATGCAGCAAAAGAGCGGCAAGTTTAGAAGTTCGATCGTCGATATCGAGTGGTGGGGATACTTCGTAGATTCCTAGGCTGCGAATATCGAGGCGTTTTTTTAATAAACCTAGCAAAGTCATAAAGCCACTGGGATCAAAACCCGTGGCCCAGCTTTGGCTGCAACCGGGAGCCCACGCGCTGCTAAAACCGTCGATATCAACGCTGATATAGGCGGGGCGTTTCTGAATCAACAGTGGCGCTAAGCGACTGTAAAGGTTTTGCCACCAGCTGCCGTCGGTTGAAAGCTCGTCAAAAAAGTAAACGTGGGGTGTTTTTTGCAGCAACCACTCCACATGATGAGGACTGTTGCATTGCCGTTGAATACCAACTTCGACAAAATCAAAAGCGGGAAGCGAGCTGTCGGTGAGCAGACGATAGAACGGTGTACCGCTGGACAACCCTTGATCCGTAGAACGCACATCCAGATGGGCGTCAAAATTGATGACCAGAGGTTTATACTTTTCGTTTTGGCAGCTGAGTAAAAATCCAGCTCCATCCGAGTAACCATAATCATGACCACCACCCAAGCCAATCCATGTTGAACCAGCTTGCAAATTTTTTAGTGATTCAGCCTTAGCAACCTGGTGTCGCTGCTCCAGGGTGCCCGTAATTTTAAGATTTCCAATATCCGAAATGGCAAAAGCAGGAGTGAGAGATGTGGGAGTGGTTTTGTAAAGGTACTTGCGAATTGTATCGGGAGCGAACTTTGCGCCAACTCGGCCGCCGTTGATTTGAATGCCTTCGTCGTCGGGATATCCCGCAATCACATAGCGCTGCAGGCTGGTGTTGTCGGATGTGTTCACCAATTCACCAAGACGCGGGTCTTGCGTCTTGGTGGAGCGAAAAAAAAGCTCATGAGAACAGGGTTCAAAACTTTGAGAACGGAGTTCAAAATTCATAAATTACTTCAACTGTTTTGTCGCAAAATCCCAGTTCACTAATTTCCAAAAAGCTTCGATGTAAGTGGGGCGAGCGTTGCGGTAGTCGATGTAATAAGCATGTTCCCAAACGTCACATGTCAAAAGCGGCGTTTGATTTTTTGTCAGTGGACAGCCGGCATTTGCAGTTTGTTCGATGGTCAAAGTTCCATCGGGATTTTGTACAAGCCACGCCCAGCCACTGCCAAATTGTGTTTGCGCTGCAGCCGTAAATTTTTCTTTAAATGTCGCAAAAGAACCAAATGTTTTCGTGATAGCTTCGGAGAGTTTGCCCGTGGGCTCGCCGCCACCTTTTGGCTTTAAGCAATTCCAGTAGAATGTATGATTGTAAACTTGAGCAGCGTTATTAAAAATACCACCTTGTGATTTTTTGATAATTTCTTCGAGAGTCATAGATTCAAACTCTGTTCCTTTGACCAAGTTATTAAGATTGGTCACGTAGGCATTGTGATGTTTGCCGTAGTGGTACTCGATGGTTTCTGGAGAAATTGTTGGAGCAAGTGCATCTTTTGAATAGGGGAGTTCGGGAAGAGTAAAAGCCATTGGGGCCTCCTTTTTGATAGTTTTGAATGACTTCCAATATAAAACGATCTTATTGAAATGCAAATGAATAACAATTAAAAACAAAATATTTTAATGTTTTAAGACGCTGAATTTTATGAGAAATAACCGGTTTTAAGGAAGCTCCATGGCGCGCCAGTTGCGAAAGCTGATCAAACAGGGATATAACCGTGTCGGCGCAAGTCGCCATAACTAGGGGAGAATTATTATGAAAAAGTTTTTAGTTCTATTTTTATTTTCGGTTTCAGCTGCCACCGTACAAGCGAAAATTGACGGCGACGAAGCTTTAGCCATTGGCATTATCGGTTTTATCCTCGGTAAAATGCACCAGAAAAACAAAGACAAAAAAGATGACAACATCGTTTGGGAAAACAACGACAAGGTTATTCTGAAACATGTGAATAACCAGTTGGTTCTCGGAACTGTTGTTCTTAAGCCCTTTGGCAACACAGACTCAGTTTCGTTTCCAAAGTGTGATGTGAGCAAGAACGATCCTGTGAGAGCGCTGCGCTTCCGAGTGAATCAAGCAAACGTTTACGTTCGTTCTGTACAAATCACTTATCAAAATGGCGATCGCGAAAACGTATCAGTAAACAGAAATTTTAGAACGCAAAGCACATCTGATTGGTACAATTTGGCAGGCGATCAGCGTTGTGTAAGAACAATCCGCGCAACCGGCGAGTCTTTGTCCAATGGAAAAACGTGGCAAACACGCAACAGCGTACTGACCTTCATCGGCTACAAATAGGTACCAAGTTTCGTAGAAGGCGTTCGGTGCCTTCTACGACTTTTGCCCAGTTCTCACGCTTTCAATAGACGTCTGCACGCCCAAGGTCTTCACTTAAGAGAGTGGGGGTCAAATGCGATTGAATGGCTGGGTATTTATTCTTTGTCTTTCGTTTCAATTATTTCTTGTTAATACTGCGAAAGCTCAGCGTGCGACAGCGCAACCGATAAGCCAACCTTTGTGGTTGGAAGTTGCAGCTAACAATGTGCAAGAGCGAACCGCGCTTGCTTCACAGGGCTACGACATCGTTGCTGTAGAAGAAGATCGAGTGATTGTTCTGGGAACCGAAGAACAACTGCGAGAGATGCAGAGATCGCAAAAATTATTAGCGAGTTACCCTCAAGGGCTTTCGCCTTTTGATTTTCCAAAACAGGATGCAGACTTCCATAATTATGCAGAGTTGACGAAGCAAATTGAAAATCTCGCGCTTAAAAATGCCGGTACGATGACCGTGACGTCCATAGGGTCCACCAATGAGAACCGGGATCTATGGCTGATTCGTTTATCTGCGGACACGACATCGAAGCCGGCCACAGTATTTATGGGGGGCCATCATGCCCGTGAACACGTATCGGTAGAGGTGCCACTGCGGTTGGTGGAATACCTATTAGAGGAATATAATAAAAAAAATCCCCGCATTGTTTCTCTTTTTAACACTTACGAAATCTTCATAATCCCACTGGTGAATCCCGATGGAGCCGAGTTTGATATCTCCACCGGTAACTATCAGTACTGGCGAAAAAATAGAGAGTTTCAGTCGGGCAATAACTACGGCGTGGATTTGAATCGCAACTATGGGTACGGCTGGGGTGGCGCGGGCGCTAGTACTAATCCGTCCAGCGAAACCTACCGCGGTCCGAACGCGTTTAGTGAAAACGAAACCCAAGCCATTAAAAATTGGGTTGAGCAAACTCCGCAGTTACAAATGATGTTGAGCTACCATACCTTTTCCAAGCTTGTGCTTTGGCCATGGGGACACCTCGAAGGAAAAATATCCAATCCCGCCGATTTATTAACATTCGAAACCATGGGAAAAGCCATGGCCAAAATGGCGGGCTATCGTCCCATGAAATCAGGCGATCTTTATTTAGCAAGTGGAGATACCTGCGATTGGGCTTACGGCGAACACGGAATTTTTGCGTTTACCTTCGAGTTGGATCCACAAAGTCAGTGGGAAGGTGGATTTTATCTAGAAGCCAGCGCCATCGAGGGGATTTTTCAAAAAAATATCGAGCCAGCGCTGTATTTAATCGAAGCCGCAAAGCTTTAACTTATTGAGCCCGCACGGCCGGGGCGGGAGGGACTGTTTCGGCCCCGCTTTGGTTTAAGCATGAAGGGTGAATGACACTCGCGCGGACTACGGGGTCGGGCACCCATTCAGGAGCCTGAGCGCAGAGCGAAGGAGTTACAGGGCAAGCTCTTGCCGGAAGATTGTTCCGAGCTTGCAAATCGCGAACGTTCTGATCAATCACCCCTTGCATGTTTGTATTTAGGTATTCGGAGCAATTAATGGATTCGTCCCAAGCAGGGTTGACGTAATCATTCCAGTTGAACTGTCGAACCTGCTGCCAACTTCCATTGGTGCAGCGGAAATAGGGATTCGTTCCCTCCGTCACATTTCGCCAAAACAGGTAACCCGAATAGTTCGACGCCAAGTCGCCGTAGGATTTAATTCCCGAGGCCGCAAGTCCGTAAAAAGTGTTTTCCTCCACAGTGCCGATGTTGAGAATTTCTGCTAGAGTTCCACCTTCCATTTGTTTTTCGTAGTATTGATAACCTTCTGACAAAAAATGTTCGAGCTTATCTGTTCCAAGATAGGTGTTGCCGATGCGCACTGTGGGCGACAGTCCGGTGTGGGTGAGCGCCGTGCCGTAAAGGAGTGAATAGCCGGTATAGACACCAATGCCGTCATTGTTGCATTGGGAAACTGCTGGATTGTTTTCAGCCCAGCTGCCAACTGTGCCTATAAACGGAGAGCCGATGGCACCCTTAAGGGCAATTAATAGCTCTGAGCGATCACAACCCCTGAGGCGTGTGGGTTGTCCAGGGTTGGCCGACCAAAGGGCCACAGCTTCGTCGAAATTGCTCAAGCCTTGTGTTGCCATAAAAGTCTGTACTGCTTGGGTAACAGTCTCTCGCTCATTGGCGTCGAGACTTTCCATTCCTGTGTCGTGAACTTTTTGTTGGAGGGGAACGTGACTGAGCTTTTGATAAGTTGAAGTGCCGTTGGTGAGAAGGTTCTGTATGCGACGGTTCACTTCTCCATTGAGGGCTGCCGATGAGTCTTGCAAGTTTTGCTGTCTACAGGTGAAGTTGTCGGTTTCCCAGGCGGTCGCTAAAACAATAAAAAGGTAAATAAAATGAGTCATCGCAGTTTCCTAGTTTTACGTTTCAATAAAAAATCGAATAGAGAAAAAATGTTCCTTTAGGATCTTTGTTGAAAAAGAAAATAGCTTCTTCGCTATGCGCGGAGATTTTAAGGGTTCCACAAAGATAGATTCCTGTGGAAAGTGAATAATATGTGGCGGCCATCAAAAGTTTTCGTGGACAAGATGTAATCTTGGATAGCTTAAAGTGGTAAGAAGTTGGCCACGTTCTGAGGCGATCCTGTTCTATTGCGGGAAGCTGCGATGAAATATATTTATTCGCACAAGAGTCTGCTTCAGCTACATTTTTTAATTCGAAACATCGAAAGTAATTCTGTAACACGATTTGCGGCGAGGAAGTTTTAAAATTTGTCGTGGAAATTGGTTTAGCTAGAGCAAAAAATGCAATGAGCAGCAGCCTCATATGAACAGACCGTTGTCCTTGATGTAGCTTGCTATCACCGAAGGGACGAATTTTTCCCACTCCTTCTTTTTACCTTTTATCATCTGCTGAAGATCAGAATCGCTGATGAGAAGGGAGGGGTCGCAGCGATGATCTTTTATATCTTCAAGATAACCATCTGCAAGTAGATGTTGGAACAGAAATTGATTTTTGGTTGAGGGGGCATAGTTGTTTACAGTGAAATATGTTTGTTTTTTATCTTTGACGTACTGTGCGTCAACCAGGCTGCTGGGTGTAGGATAAAAGTACATTCGTGTTTGATCTTTAAAGATCCGCGCTAAGGCTTCAAACGAAGAAAAATGATTTTTTTCAAAGATATCTATCAGTCGTTTAGAGGGGTAGACAAAGTGGATGTGATCCTTGGTGAATTTTTCCAAATAATCCATCAACTGAAAAGTGTCTTTAAACTGTGAAATTAAAATATTTTGTTTGGCGAGCAAAAGCATACGGATGCGATGGAGAAGCTGCGAGGTTGTTTGCTCGTTGAGGACTTCTGGATAAAGCTCGCTCAACAAAAAAGGAGCACATTCGCCCTCCGTTTTTGAATTGCAGTAATGATCCCGGGCGCTCAATAACATGTCCATGTCCGAAGAGGTCATCGGGTTAAATTCCGCGCGGTGAATAAGGACTTGCTTTAAATAAAGCTCCTCGGCGAGGTGACTGACGGTGCCATCCGCTTTGATAAGAACCGCTGGAGTCAGGCCAAGCTCGAGAGGGATTAGGTTTGCGGCATAAACATCGGTGTTTTTAAATGCAGGTCCACGCAAGCGAACTGTGTTGATTTCGATGCTCTCTGCTAAGTCGCCATCAACCAGCGAGGCGATGAGCTTTTTAACGTCGTCTGAAAAGGTGATGGCTGCATACAGAAGATTGACTCCAAGAATACCCAGAGTCCGTTGCTGCTGCTGATTGGTGGAATCAAGCATGCGAATATGCACAATGATTTCGTGAGCTTCGCCGCCGGGGCTTAACTGATACTTTAAGCCAATCCAACCATGGCAATCGCCGCGATACTTGGGGGATTTGGCCGCAACGGTGTTGGCCAGTGCAAACAGAGCTCGCTCTTTTTGGACCTCGGTTTTACTGCGAGTGATAAGCAAGTTGTACTCATAGTCGATCATTCTCTGAACTCGACTTTCGACAACATAACGGCCACTGGGCTCAGGACCATAGATTGCGTCACTGAAGGCCATATCGTAGGCAGAGATCGCCTTGGCTACAGTGCCCGAAGCACCGCCGACTTTAAAAAACCAACGCGAGATCTCTTGCCCCGCGCCGATTTCTGCGATGGAGCCAAAATGCCGTTTGTTGATGTTGATGGATCGAGCTTTTTCGTTAGTAGAAAGTCGAGGGGATGACATAAAACAAGAATGCCAGGACTCATCGTCTCTGGCAATTTGTTTTTAAAAATTGAGATCAAAGAAGAGTGGTAATTACTTCTCTTTCATTGATAAAAGGCTGACTTGTGTATTGTTCACCTGAGTGTTTTGCACAGAAAGTTTATTGAGCACTGTTTTTCCTGCAAGGAATGCACAGTTGTCACAGGCGATCGCCTCTACATTCTTAAGAGACCATGCACCAAACATAATTTCTGGGAGGATCACTCGCGTGCCAGTGAGTTGCTGACCGTTGTTGGCAGTCACAGTGATTTCGCCTTTAGACGTGTGTGGAATGTTATTATTTTTAAGATACTGTGCATCCACGGTGGTATAAACAGAATCTGGATTTACCATAAAAAGTTGAGTTTCAAGAGATCCATTGATAGTAGCCGGTGCGAAAAAGTAGTTTCCAAGTTTTGAAATTGTCATTTCTTTAATCGCATACTTTTCTTGATAAGCTTTAAATTCAGCTTTTATTTTTAAAGCAAGATTATGCCAAATTTTCTGCGTTTTTGGAATCACAAGATTAAAATGACCGATGATACTTAAAGCTTCTCCATACTGATTGGAAAAAGTAAGCATCGACATCATTGATTCAGCAAATTCTAAATTTTCGGGCTGGGCTTTAATTGCCTTGTAGTACCATTCTTTAGCGTCTGTGTAGAATTCCTTTTGGCCAAGACTCTCAGCATACTTCACCATGTGACGAGGTGTCCCTTCGGTGAGGGAAAAGAATTTTTGATAAGTTAAAATAGCTTGATCGTGTTTTCCAGATTCTGTGAGTGCGACGGCATATTCGCCAACGATTTTAGGATTCTCTGGAGATTTTTTGTAAGCGTTTGCAAGAGACATTTCTTTGCAATCTTGTTTTTGTAACTTATGACAGATAACTGCCATACGAAATTCATCAGTTGCCGAGTTAAGCTTTACGCTGCTTTTGGCAACATAGAAGGCTCTCTCCACAACGTGTCCCTTCCATTGAGCGACGCCATAACTGAATCCAAGGATTCCAAGTGCGAGCGCCGAATAGTTGCGCACCGATTTAGATGATTTCTTTTTAGAATACATAAAGCCTCCTGTTATCCTTGCAGTCATTGCAGCATCTGTACCTATCTCAGATCTGTTTAAAACGGTTTAACGGTTTAAAAGTGACCAAAATTGCGTAATGGCATTTTTAAAAGGCAAACACTGTCACTTTTTGAACCATATTGAGACACATTCTGAGACGCTTGTTGTTTAACATCTAGACGCCTGTCGAGACAGTTCTCAGATTGTGACGCTGAAATCGAATCTATTGCATGCGGGGTTGGTACTGTCCTTGCTTTAGTATCAGGTGTAGGGGGATTTATGAGAAAACTATTATTTACGACGGTGTTACTTTTATTAAGTCAAAATGTTCTGGCTGAGGGATTAACAGATGCGCTTTCAAAAGCCATTCAGAGTTCTGATACAGAGAAAGCCAATACAAAAGTTGTCTTATCAGTGACAGTTGACCAGATTGAAAAAGCAACATTTCGACGTGGGCAAGGTGAGCAAGTCATTAAAGATGAATCCACAGTCATCTCTGATAACTCATACCAGGCTACGCAAATCCAAAGACGCATCAATACAGATGACGAAACTCAGCTTGAGTCAATTTCTCAGGAGCTGGAAAACAAAAGAAATTAATTTTTGAGGCAGATTCCCGATCTGCCTTTCGCCACACGTACGCAAGACGTAGACGTTCGTCTATCACACAAGTGTTTTACACTTTCTGCAAGAATCAAATTTTTACAAATTCAGCCGATAGAATTCCAAAGCGGAGGCTGCAATGCTTGGGATTCTTCTTCAGGGTTTTCTTTTGATGGCGCAAACATCGCCAGTGACATCGCCAGTTACGTCGGATGATTTTGAGGGCTATAAGTCCAGTGTGTGGCCACAAGGCGCAACACGGGGTCCCTGGGTGCACGAATACCACGGCTACGGAAGTGTGGGGGTTCACAAGGAGCTCAATGGCAGCAAAGTTCTTTATCAAAAACCAAAAGCTTCGCTCTCTCTCGATGAGACGCACGCCTCATTGGTGCTTTCACAGAAAGTTTTTAACGAGCCAACCATTGCTTATCGGTCGAAAGTTGTTCAGCAGCTTCGCAAGCCAACCGCCAACTCTTGGGAGACCGCCTGGGTTGTTTGGAATTATACCAATGACCATCGTTTTTATTATTTCGCTTTTAAAACAAATGGGTGGGAACTGGGCAAAGTGGACAATACGAAATTAAATCCCAACGGACCCGAGTGCCTCTGGCCTCAATATTTAAACTGCAAGTACAATGGAGCCCAACGCTTTTTAAGGACCGGCGAATCTCCTCGAGTCAAGATCGGTCAGTGGGATTCTCTGCAGGTTCAACAGGTTGGAAATACATTCTCAGTGAAAGTTGGTGACCAGTTGGTGGTGAAATACACCGACACACAAACACCCTACAAATCGGGACATGTCGGATTTTATAACGAAGATGCCTATGTTCGTTTTGATAACATCAAAATCAAATCGAACACGGTCCCTTAAGGCCTAGCGATCAATCGGTGAATTGAATAAGGCCGCAGCTTTTTGCGGTCCACGAATAAAACTAAGAGTTTTTTGAAGCCAACCCACCTGGATCAACTTATCGCGTCCCAGTAGGTGCGCAACGATTTTTTCGCTGGCATAACCATCGCCGTAGGGATTCATGACTTCGCTCATGGCGGCGTATTCGTTTTTGTTTGTCATTAAAAGGTTTACCCAGTGCAAAATCGTCTCTCGTTTTGTTCCCACCAGGCGAACTGTTTCTGCAATCACGGCCTCGGGGCGTTCGGTCGTTGTGCGCGTCACAAGAACCGGTTTTCCTAACGATGGTGCTTCTTCTTGAATTCCACCGGAGTCGGTCAAAATTAAATACGATTTCTGCATCATAAATACAAAATCATAATATTCCATCGGTGCGGTTAAAAAGATATTGGAAGTATCGGAGAGGATATCTAATACAGGCTGCTGAATGTTGGGGTTCAAATGTACGGGAAACACAATTTGCGAATCTGGGTATTTGGTCGCGATGTCCTTGAGCGTTTGACAAAACTCAAGAACGCCGGTGCCAAAGTTTTCCCGGCGGTGCATAGTTACAAGGATTATTTTTTTTGCTGCTGAAACAAAAGGGAATTTTTTGGAGAATGTTTCAATAAATTGAAGATCCTGATTTAGGAGTTTTAAAGTTGAGAATAGGGCATCGATCACTGTATTTCCGGTGACCGTTATTTTTTTTCGATCGATCTTTTCTTCCAGCAGGTTGTTTTTTGCAGATTGAGTGGGAGCAAAATGATACTTTGTCGTTAGGGAAACAAGACGACGGTTAAACTCTTCCGGCCATGGGGAGTACATGTCTCCAGTGCGTAAACCAGCTTCGACGTGACCAACTTCGATTTTATTTAAAAAAGCGGCCATGGAAACGGCGGCCGTGGTTGCGGTGTCACCGTGAACGAGTACTAAATCAGGTTGAAAGGTTTGAAAAACCGGCTCAATGCGCTGGAGTATCAGGGAGTAAACAGAGGTTAGTGAAGGCTTCTGTTCCATAATTTTTAAGTCATAATCGGCTTCGATTGAAAAAAACTGCAGCACTGGTTGAATCAACTCATTGTGTTGCCCCGTGATGCAGACAGAAAGATGAACTTTGCTTTCGGCTTTTAATTTTTGAATCACTGGTGCCATTTTAATGGCCTCAGGTCTTGTGCCAAATACAACTAGAACCTTTTTCATAAAATCCTCAATTTGCTTTCGCAGCCAAGTTGACCAATTTTACTTCTACGGTACTTGTATCTAAGAGAGTTCCAGACCACTGATCGAGGCCATTTTTTCTGATTTTCAGGCTTAACAAGTGACCGTTTTTTCTTTTAGTAGAGGTTAGATAAAGATACCCATCCGCATACGAGAAAAATCCCTGCATATTGATCAGTTCGCGCCGTGTGGAACTATCATACATTTGCGCCAGATAGACTCCGTTGCTCTCTGCAATAGAAAGGGACAACGTCGTGCTCTCAGTTCCTACGGTTGCCGGCCCCTCAAGTTGAGGCGGAACCACGGGTTCACCTTCTGATACATACAACGTTGCCGCTGGTAACTTGAGTTCTTTTTGCGCCTCAATTTGCGTCCAACCCTCTTTAGCATCCGGAATCGAGATGATTACGCTTTTTCCATCTTGCGAAAACTTGACCTTAATGAATTCTTCCGAAGCCTCGGAAGAATTAGGTGAGGTTTGGAAAAATACAAAAGTATCGGTCAAATAATCGTAGTTCATGCTAAAGAAGGTGAGAATCGGTGTACGACTTCTTTTGTTGTTCAAAGCAAAAATGAATTGCTCGGTTCCAGACCTAAAAAAGTGAACAACCCAGTCGTTTCTTACACCGTCGTTGTTTTTTACAACATAGATTCCTTCGTATTTCTGTACCGTACGTATAACTGCGGGAGCACTTCCATAGAAATAATTGGCGAATTCCTCTGCCTTTTGTGGAGCTCCCTGCAATGTGAGCTGTGCCAGAATTGTTTCGGCGATTAGCATGTTCTGTTCGTCCATTTCGGGAATTGACTGATAAATAGAGGCGGAGAGGCGGTTTGCCATATTGAGGCTTTGCGAAACTCCTAACACTGCCATTACGTTTTTAATTTGATTTTGATCCAAAGGCCACGAGTAGACTGTTGCGCGATCAAGAACCTCAATGATCACTTCCCCCAGCGAGTCATAAATTTGAATCGACGTCGCAATTCTTTGGCTGATAAGGGTGTCTGTTATAATTTGGCAGGCTTTGAATACAAAACTGAGTTCTGCACGATCTGTGACGCTGATTGTATAGGTTCTTTCTAAAAGCGAATAGATATAGGTCGAAAGAGTTTCTTGATTGCTGAGCTTTGAAATCCAAAATAAAAAATCTTGATCATTGCCTGCAGTTATTTTTTTGAGCTCAGCAAGAGCCACTTCCGAGTTGAGATCTCTGTATCCTTTGGCGATGTAAGGTTCGGTACTAATTTTTTTGACAGAGGCTTCAATGAATAAATCTATATTATTTGAAAGAAATTTTGCATTGAGATCCTTTTTTCTGAAAATAAGATCACCGACCAGGTAGATATACTGACCTGCTGTGATTGAATCGATCCAGTCCAAATGGAGTTGCACAGTGGCAGAGTCGTCTACAGATAAATCCAACCAACGAATACCATAGGCGACGACCTGTCTTCCTAATTCTCGAACGGCACCAGGATGAATGCTCTCTAGGCGATGTTTTTCTGCAAGTTCAACAAATTGAGGCATTAACGATAAATACTTCCTGAATTCGTTTTTTGTTGAAAGGGTAGGAAGGTTGATTTGAACATCAAGCATCACATTTTGCAGATCCACGGCACCTTGGTTGGCACGAGCCAGATAAGACTCCGGTGATTCTATCTGCGCGGACGCAATGAAGGCGGTTGTAACGAGATAAATGAGATAAGACATTAGTTGTCTCCTTGTTTTATAAAGATAGGGGTAGGACGCATTTGTTGGTTTTCTTCGACGAACTTTTTGGTGTTAACAAAGGTGTAACCAAGGTCCTTAAGACCTCGCAGTAACTTTCGGAGTGGACGCACGTCGCCAGGGTACTCTCCGATACCATCGCCTCTCCAGCCGGTTAACAGGTAGGGATGAAAAAACATGGAGGCCCATGTGTCTCGTAAAACTAAGTTTCTTTTTGCGTCAGATAGGATTTCGTCGAGAGTGCGAGGGTAAATAACATGAGCACTTTCGAAGGGCTGAGGGTTCCCTAAAATTTCAGGAAACAGTCGTTGGCCGTAGACGTCGCCATAGATTTCGTAGGGATACAGCTGTCCGTTCCAGTTTCCTTCGGTGGTCACTTTTAAATTTTTTAAAGCGTCTCGTCTTTGCGTGGAATTCTGTGTGTCGAGGCGGTAGCTAATGTCCGTGGTGGACTCAGAAAGGCCATCAATCTGTGATTCATAATAGATCACGCGACCGACATTCCAGGTGAAGACTTTACTAAAAATAACGTAATCCAGTGCTGAGGCTTGGTAGTGGGGAGTGAGCCACGCAACCGGTTGGATATTCGCTTCTTTTAAGTACGACCAGCCAAAGTCCAAACGATCTAAAACATAATTAATGCTATCTTCTGGCAATGGTTTGTTATTGATGGCATCCCAAAATTCAAAATCACTTGAGGACATGCCGGTGTGAGGATTTGCCGCTCTTGCGTGCTGGTGAGTGACTCCGTGCCATATAAACTGGGTGTCTTGTTTTTTTATGTGTTCGATAAAACGCATAAACTGTGGAACTCGGGTCATGGGCAGAAACTCTTGATTTTCGCCTCGGTCCTCTTGAAAGAGCGGATCAAAAAACACCGGAATTAAAGATATATTTAAAGGCACTTTCTCTTCTTCGAAAACTTTTGCCATTTTGTAGAGCTCTGGAAGATCGGACAATGCATGCACGTCTTCGATGCGCACTAGAGCGAGTTTTTCAGTATGGCGTGGCGGCGCTTTAAGGATATCAAAAAGAATATCGGCAAAAATGAGATAGCGATCTGATTCGTGCACGTAACTGAAGGGCACGTCCGCCACATAAAAATAGTTATTTTTTTGTAAGATGTAGGGACGACGTTCGCCGGAGACACTATGAATACCTTCAGACAGAACGTGCACCGACATTTGTTCGGGGGGCACTGAGGGTACAAGGGCGATCATTTCGAAGCCTGCATGGAAGACTTTGTCTTTACCAACAAACTTTCCGAATTTTTCAAAAGTTTCACCTTTGTAAGTAAAAAAGCGGAAAAAACTTGGCTGTTGATTTTTGTCGAGGTTGTTGCGATCGAGGTTGGTGATATGGCTGTAGGAGTGTTCTAAATTATTTTTGAGCCACTCTTCGTCGATTTGCCAAATATTGTAGCCTAGCCATGCGAAGTTTGTTTTTGTGACTTTAAAGTCCGCAAGAAAGTCTTTTGGGATTTTATTTTGAAAATAAGACCCGATGTAAATATTGGCCTGACATTTTTCAAGGTCATTTTTTTTGTAGTATTCAACCGGAGAAATAATTTGCTGAAACTCGGGGAAGTGTCCCATTAAATTTTGTAGATAAACGGCGTAAACTTTTCCGATTTTGTATTCAGGATTTTCAGATTTATCATAGTAAATATGCACGCATTTTTTTTGCTCCGCTTCGGAAGCGAAGGGCCAAAGACTTAAAGCGCTCACAGTGGAGTTTGATAGAACGCATACAGCGAAGAGAGCGATCAGTTTATTCACGGAAAACTCCCTCTGTGAGCCAGAAGCTGTGCTGAATATACTCCTGGTACGAAGCGAGTGCCTCGGGTGATGAATCAATGCGGAAGCTCGCCCTTCCATCGGGAAGCCAACCCGTGCTATTCCAATAGTTAATCCCTTTGATCCTGGGGGCGAGCCCAGTTTCTATAGACTCCAAAGCTTGATGCAACCAACTGGCTTTTGCGGAACTTGAATTGCGGTGCTCGATCACGCCAAATTCCGAAATCAATACTGGTTTTGTAGTACTAATCTTGTTGAGCTGCTCGTCGAAACTTTGCAGTTTTGGCAAAAAAAGTGACCAGCTATGACTCGGCAGTTGCGCGCCAAAAACCGAAAGACCAATCCAGTCGATGTAATCGTCGCCGGGATAGTAATTTGCAGCTTCATTCCATTGGGATCGGGGAATCCATGCAGTATCCACATGAAACACCCACGTGACGTTCTTTACATTTTCTTCACGAAAAATGTCGATGATTCGACGATAAACATCGCGGAATTTTTCTGGACCATCAGGCCATTGAGGGTCCCCATATTTTGTCTTTTTGCCCGCGCCGTTCCAGCGACCGTTCCACGGGAACCAATCGCCATTCACTTCGGGACCAAACTCCAACATTAGCTGCGTGTTTGCTGTTTTTGCAGCTCGGGCATAAGCTCGAAGAGCCTCATCGTGGTCGCCACTTAAAAATTGATCCATTGAAAAAATGGGATCTTTGTCGTCAGCCTGTGCTTTTGCATCAGTCCATGGCATGAGGCGAACGTAAGGAATCACTCCAGCAGAGATGCAGGCTTCCACATTTTGTTGCGGAAACAGAATCTGACCATCGAGCCAGTCGTTAGCAAAGTAAGCCCAAACTATTTTTTTACCAGTGAGACTTTCGAACTCCTTAATTCTTTCCACAGTGACTTCGTTGGCCATGGGACCAAAATCCGCATAGGCGCCTTGATAGGCCCCTGTCGCTGGCGGAAGTAGCTGCGCGGACAAAAGTTTAAAGGTAAAGAAAAGTTTTACTAACAACATAATTTACTCGCCAAAATACTTTCTGATTTGTTCGCTGGTGATGGGCTTTCCGATGGGACTGAAACCAAGGTTGCCGGGCCCGTTGGCGTTGGGGTCAATAGGGATATCCCAAAAAGCAATTCCATCAAACCACTCGAATCCAGGAACCATAAAAGATTCAAAGATCGCCGTGTAACCAGCAGCTTGATGCACTTCATTGTACGCCCCTTGCGCGCTGGCGTAATTGAATGGATCGATAAAGGAGTAATCCACACTGCGATAACCGATTTCTTTGAAAACAATTTTTTTATCCACTTCGAGAGTGAGGGAGATTTCGAGAAGCGTCGTATCGAGCTGTTGTGCGTACTCATCGCTTCGTCGGCGTAGGATCGCAGTCACTTCTTCGAGATTGTTAGTGATCGAAGCTTTATCCTCTGGGAGGGCGAGGGAGCGGTACATATCGATGCCGACGATGTCGAGCTCCGTCCAAAATTGTACAAGGTCAAGCCATACAGCTTTTTGCATTTCGTCTGTTGGATTTGCAAGATCCACAAGGCGGTAGCGCCAGCGTTCGAGTTCTCCGCCGGACTTCAAAATACCACTGCCATCAAGATTGGAGTCGTCGGTAAAGTTGATGTCATAGGCCAATTTGGTTCCAACAGAAGACAGCTTAGCGCGAATGTAACGCAGAATATTGAGCCACTGGTTGGGAAATCCATAGGGATACTCTTTCCACTGATCTTCCACACCCACTGTCATGCTGTAGAGTTCGGCGCCAATGGTAAACGTGTCGGCTTTTCCCATTTTCGCAACGAGAGCATAGCGATCGAGGTAGTTTTGAAAACTTAAGAACCACGCATTGGGGTTCGAAGGCTGAATGTTGCCGTGCCACCAGGTTTTTGCAGAGCCGTCGGCCAAAGTTTCTATCAAGGGGAACTCGTTGTTGGGGCCAACAACAAAGAAAATTGGGCGTAGACCAACGGTCATTCCTTGCTCTTTTATATATTTCATCAAACGCACGATGCGCCGAAGTTCCTGAGAACTTTCGGGTGCTGGAGACACCGGAATAATCTCGTTAGAAAACGGACCAATCATTTTTGCTCGAATATTTAATTCGATGTGATTAGAGCCCAAGGCTTTTGCGCTATCCACCGCTTTTTGCGCGTCTGTTTTGCTTCCGTCGGTGGCGGCATCGTAAAGGAAGCCGTCGTACTCTGTGAGGTTAAACCCCTTATACATCGCAAGACCTTGCGATGACAGAATCAAGCTGATTGTCATGACGATTAAGTATTTCATTTTTTCTCCTAAGCCGTTTGGCCAAATTCTTTTGGTAAAGTGTGTTGGGTCTTAGACCATTTTAGTTTTTTGATTCCGAGCTCTGATAAATAAAACTGATAAAAGGCGCGAAGAGCTGCCAAAGCATTGATAATGATTGCCACGGGCCAACGAATTAAAACCAAGTGGGCAGGACAACTGCCATAAACATTGGCGTAAAACCGTAACCGTTGAACATAACGAATCACGAAGCCCACGAAATTAAAGGCAGTGAGAGCGACGAGCCAAATTTCAAAGGATGAAAATTCTAGATTAGAAAATAAAGCGATTCCTAAAAAAACAACCAATGAGGCAAAAGTGACTAAAGAATTGAGAGGGCCGCGTCGGTCGCGAAATAAAAAATAGTTATCGCGCAGAGTGGGAGCCCAACGCAAAATGCGCTTACCCTGAAACGCAATGCCGATGGTCCAGCGAGTTTTCTGACGGACCGACTGCCAAAACTGCCCTGGGAAATATTCTTTTGTGGCGATAATTTCTTTTTCGCCTGCGGCGTTCTGTACCGTATTGCATGCAAATTGGCAGCGAAATCCGCCGAGATGCGATTGCCAACCGAGGATGTAGTCTTCGGTAAGACTGTCGGGACGCAAGAAAGTTCCACCATTCATTTTTTGCACACAACTTAACAGACGACGGTTCAAGCACGTGCCCACACCCGCTGAGGGAATGGCGGCGCCAAGAGCGTTGCGAACGAGGAGCTCTTTCGTGTGCATTTCGGCGAATTCGTCCATGTAGGTGCCAGCGGTAAAGTCCAAGGTCTCGCGATTTAGCGAGTAAATAGGAATTTGAATGTAATCCCAGTCTTCAGCCTGCAGGTTCATCAATTTGAACGACAGAGGATGTATGATATCTTCAGAATCGTGAATTACAAAAAGATCAAAGATGCATTCAGCTTTTTGCTCGTACACGTAGATCGCATCGACGATTTCATTGAGCATTTGCCCCTTAGACGTGGGACCGTTTTTAGAATTAATCACCGCGTGCACGTTTGAAAACTTTTTTTCTAATTCGTGAACAACCTGCAAAGTTTTAATATCGTTTGGATAGACGCCAAGGAAAAAGTGGTGTTCGCTGTACTGTATGGCATGATTGTTTCCCGTAATCATTTGTTCAATGACTTCGTCCTCGTGCCAGTTGGCAATCATGATGGCGATTTTTTTTTCGGGGATTTTATTGAGATCTTGGAGAGTCAGATGCGTGGGCTTTACTTTAAAGACAAGGGCGCAGAGATCGATAAAAAGATCGTCCATCGTAAGAACAGCCATAATAATAACTAGCAGGGCGAGCATCGTTGCTAATGTTGGACTTAGTTCCATAAACGAAACCCTCCATCAGCAGATAGAACCAAAAATCCTTCCCAA
This sequence comes from Bdellovibrionales bacterium, assembly GCA_031429075.1. GTDB lineage: Bacteria > Bdellovibrionota > Bdellovibrionia > Bdellovibrionales > JAGQZY01 > JANPLN01. The sequence goes on from JANOYW010000050.1 coordinate 52,178, forward strand.
CCTGTGGGGACCGAATTGCTTTCGAAACGGTTGTAGCCCAGAAGTTGCGCTGAAAAGCCGCGCCATTGCCATTTGAGTTTACCGCCAGCGCGCAAGCTTCGCTCATCAATACCGATCATCAGATTTGGGCTCTCGCGAGTGAAGCCTTCGAGATACGGCGTGATGGAAAGGGATGGAGATAAAACCGGAAAGCTTTTGCCAAATTTTAACCACGCGGTGGTTACAGGTTTTGAAGTGAATCGATCGAGGGCCACAGACTCTGCATAAAGTTCGAGATGAGTTGAAGCCAGTGCAGGAAGTGCTTGCAGATAGTAAACATAGGCACCGTACCGAGAGTCATTTTCTTGATCGGGGAGTTCGTTGTCGGCGGTTCGGTAAAGCCTTCGGTATTCAGCGAAGATACCTAAAAAAGAAAATGGTTTTAGCAAGAGTCCGGCTGTGGGCGAGACAAAATCGTCGGCAAAACGCTGATCGCTCGCGCGAGTAAAATCATTGCTCGTATTCACGCCAAAATAAGGCAGAACGCGCTCTTCCCAGAGTGGTAAAAGCAGTCGCAGTCGCGACTGACTTACCGAGCCGTTAAAGTAAGTGGTGGAATAGGATTCGCTGTAAAAATCGTAGCGCAGATCATTTTTTGGGTCAGAAGTTTCAACAGTTGTTTCAATAGAGCTTTCAATAGACGACGTTTTAGTTTGTGCGATGGACTGTTGCGCTAAAACAGTGTTTGCCTCTTGCGCAGAAACAAGTGTGAGAGAGAGAAATAAGAACAGGCCAACTAGTAATGGTGCAATCACGGACCGAACCCTCTTGGTGTTTAAATGATGCGCTGTAGTATCAAATATTTACGCGCGGCGCAAAAAATGGCACAGGTAGTGAAAACAATACAGGGTTGTCTAAGGAGTATTGGATAGCACGTAGGTCCTAGAGGGTTTATATTGGATCTATGAATTTTTTAGAAAATATCGAAGCCTTGATGGCCAAAAATAAAACGCTTTTGTGTGTGGGGTTAGACCCTGATCCTCGACAAATTCCCAAGGATTTTTTGCAAAAGGCGAAACCCTTTTTCGAGTTTAATAAAGTGATTATCGAAGCCACAAAAAATTTGGTTTGTGCCTATAAACCGCAAATTGCTTACTACTCCGCAGTTGGGGCCGAAGATGAGCTTGCAGAAACCATTCGCTACATTCGCAAATTAAATATTCCGGTGATTTTAGATTCCAAGCGCGGGGATATTGGCGACACAGCAGCCATGTACGCCAAAGAGGCCTTCGAGCGCTATGCGGCGGATGCAGTGACGGTGAATCCTTATATGGGCGGAGACACGCTCGCGCCGTATTTAAAATATGCGGAAAAGGGTGTCATCGTTCTTTGCAAAACTTCCAATGCCGGCAGTGGAGATCTGCAGGATTTGCCGGTGCTCTCTGCGTCAGCCAATTCTACCGATTCGCAATTACTTTACGAAATTGTGGCAAGAAAAGCCGCGCAAGAATGGAATCAAAATCAAAACGTCATGTTGGTTGTGGGTGCAACTCATACCGACGCCTTACAAAAAATTCGTGGGATCGTCGGTGACATGACTTTGCTTGTTCCCGGTGTGGGAGCCCAGGGCGGAGATTTAAAGGCTGTTTTACATGCTGGTTTGAATTCAAAACGAAAAGGTCTGATCATAAATTCTTCGCGTGGAATACTTTACGCCGGAAGCGAGAATGTGGCAGAGTCCGCACAGGCTGCGGCCCTTAAAGTTGTAACGGAGATGCGAGAGTTTTTATGATTTACCTTGTCCTTTTTGTTAACCTTGTGTGGAGTGCCGCTCTTTTTTCTGACCCGCAGATTGATCAATTTGTTACAGATGTAAAAAAACAAAAAAAAATTCCCGATCCTGCAGTCGATAAACTTTTTAATTTTTATAAAAACAACCGTGCCTCTGTTGGTGGGTTAAAAGACAAATCGTGTCTGCAAGAAAAAAAATATAAGATTCGTTGGCAAGATGGAAAGCTTAGTAAAGAACAACTCAAAACAGGCATCGAAAATGAATCCTGTCTGTGTGTGATTGATTACACCAAAAATAAAAATGACGAACGCGGGCATTGCATTTTTTTACAAAAAGATTCCGCACCAGTGATTGAAAGCTTTTTGGTGGCCCACGGACGAGGATCTGTGGAGGTGGATGGCAAGCCAACCACTTTCACTAATTCTTTAAAACCCACAGGTACAACGCTTTCGGGATTGTTTCTTACTGCCAACGATACCTATAAGTTTCAGGGTGAAGCCATTATGAAATATACGTCTGTGGGGCTTGGACTTTACGGAGTGGAAAAATCCAATTGGACAGCCGCCTCGGTGGGAAAAGTCACTCACGGCGCCCCTTATGTTGTGGACGATATCGATAAAAAAAATGTCGGCAATTCTTTGGGGTGCCCCGCGATGCCAGTGAAAACCGCCGAACGAATTCTCCCGCGCTGTAAAGGCCGAGCTGCCTGGCTCAACTTTACCGACGAAATTAAAAATTCCCCGCGCCTAACACCTACCGGTTGTTAATCGGTGCCAGGTCCTGTTTCTGGACACACTCAGTCACCACGTTGTCACAAGATTTCATCGTCTTCGATTAACGGTCTATGGAATATATTATCTTTTTTGGATTCGAAATATTGGTGTTTGAGTCCAAATCGAACTCCTTCTAATTTTTCCGGATCCGGTGTTCGATTTAACCAAGACAGTGTACCAGCGGTATCAGATTTAAATGTAGTATCCTCAACTAACGGCATGAGGGCTCGAGAAGAGCCGATCAGTGAGTGCAAAGTACTAAATGGGTAATCCTCAACACGTTCACAAATTCCTGCCCGCAAGGGATTTTGATAATTATATTTGTAAGCATTTAGATAATAATTAGGATGATGAAGAATGCATTTATAGTGTCGTCCTGCAAAGGTTTCGTTAATGCGATTTCCTTCTTTTGTAAGACGTCGACTGGATCTTTGCATAAATTGTTGCATGCACTGGCTGATATTTGCTTTGGGTGTCGAGGCGATGAGATGAAAATGATTACTCATTAGTACAAAACTGTGAATAAGAAGTTCGTGCTGGTCCGAAGTTCTTGTCAATTCCTCGCAGAATATCTCCCAGACTCTCTCAGTAGAAATATAAAACCACTCTCGATTAATACACCGTGCACTTATATTGTACGGAAAATCGGATTGTAAAATAGTCTTCGCTCTGGGCATGAGACAGCTGCGAAGCAAAAAGGTGCCAAAATTAAAAGTTCTCTAGTTGAGAGGTAGACTCATTGTATCCAGAAACAGGACCTGGCACCGATTAGTAGGCCCAGGGGGTGTAGAAGATGGATTTTAGCGACTCCACGGCGAGTTGATCCCAAGGTACGACATTTTGTCGTCCGAGAGTGGCCCGTGGGTAAATTGTGATGTTTGGTGGGAAGGCCGCTTGAAATGTTTTAAAGGAACGACGCATGTGAAGGCGGGAGGTAATCAAAATGACGTCTTGGCATTTGAGGGCTTCGATCAGTGGGAGCGTTTGTTGAGCATTGCCGTAGGTTGTTTTGGAGTTTTTCTCTAGCACGATGTCTTCTTTTTGCAGTTTTCCGTAAAACATCAAGTGGGGAAAGATTTCTTCGAGATGCGAAGTGGGATTCACGCCAGAGATGATGAGTTTTTTTACTTTGCCTTGATAAAGAAGATCTAGGCCCTCATCCAAACGGTTGCGCTCGCCCGTGAGGACAATCGCGCAGTCGGCTTGTTGGGCATCAGTCCAAGCGTTGACGGGTTGCTCGTTGATCAGAACCGCTTCGACGATCCACCAGCGGAAAAACAAAACCAAAAGTAACAAAGCTCCCGCCACCGAGAGCCAGTAAGTGAGGGGCTTCTTCATCCCTTGTAGGCAGTCACTTCGATCTCAACGTTCACGCCCTTAGGCAATCCCGAAACTTGCACGGTGGAGCGCGCTGGTGGGAGCTCTTTAAAAGCTTCGGCGTAAATAGCATTTACTTTTGCAAAGTCGACCATGTCGGTAAGAAAGATCGTGGTTTTTACAATTTGGTTCCAAGTGTAGCCGGCTTTGTCTAAAACAGCTTTAATGTTCTTCATCACTTGGCGGGTTTGCGTTTCCACATCGCCGGTTAAAACAGTGTCGGTGGCAGGGTCAATGGCAATTTGGCCCGAGCAAAAAAGCATGTTTCCCGCTTCGATGGCTTGCGAGTAGGGACCCACTGGTTTTGGTGCGTTTTCTGATTGAATCACTTTTTTCACAAATGCTCCTTTGATGTATTTAGAAGTAAAAAATAATACCGGCGCTAAAAAGGTCGTCACCAATGGTGCGAAAGCGTGAGCCGCCGTCGCCGGTGATGATGCCGATACCTGTTTCGAAGGTGAATGCTAGGCTGTCTAAGCCGGTGAGAAAAAACTCTCCGCCGAGAATGGCCGAGAATTCAAAGTTGGATTTGTCTTCGTAACCTGTGGCTTCGAGCTCTTCATGAGTGGAAAATCCAGTGGCAGCACCCATATAAAAATTCATCTGGCTTTCCATAAATACCATGCGGCGCACTTTCATGAGGGCGCCAAACTTGGAATCATCGCGTTTGGTGTCGATGCCTAAGGCTCCAGAAATCGCAAAGCGCTGGTTAGGGTAGTAGTGAGCGGTGATCATTGGGATATCCACGGCGCCCATTTGCTGGGAGAAGCCAAGACCCAAGCGATTGGTGAGGTCTACGGCATTAGCCGCAGCACCAGTGCTTAAAATTGCAGCTACAAATAAATAAACGATGTATCTCACGGAACCCCCGAAACAATAGTTTGTAAGCTCGAGATTTAATCTGTTTTTAAGAAGAGATTCAATGAAAAATCTTGATTTAAGAGGTTAAACTCGCTAAGTCATTAGCACATTGAGGGCGTGTAGCTCAGTTGGGAGAGCATCAGCATGGCATGTTGAGGGTCGCAGGTTCAACTCCTGTCACGTCCACCAAAATCGGTTCTCTACAAATCACAAGGGTCCATAGATTGATTCTCTACATTTAACTTTAGGTACGCTCAAAAATTCTTATAAAGACAAGCACTTAGCACCCTTAATCGATAGTTTCTAAAACTCTTATAGCCGAAGGCCCGCCTCTGGACAAGCTTTCCGGTCCCGTTCATTCGCTCGGTAAACCCATTTGTGTA
>JANOYW010000051.1:0-4390 GCA_031429075.1 Bdellovibrionales bacterium
TCTATTCCTACTGGAAACATTAGTTTTTCATTCTGACGAACCAATTTGCGATATTCATCGTTAAGATAAATTTTAAACTTTTGATAGTTGGCCAGATCATCCTCTCGTGGATTGAGTCTGTTGACGGCTCGCTGAACTGCAAGCTCATTAACAAAAACAGACCATCGGATCCAATCGGCAGACTCGCGGGTAATCCCGCTTGGGTAAACGTCATCATGCCGGGCGATATTTTCGATGAACCGTTTAGACGCCTCGGGATCTCTAATGATTCGAGCGAGTAGGGTCCAGTCTCTTAGCTCGTTCACAGTCATCAAGGCATAGCCATAATCGGTCTCCACCCAGCGATCTTCACTCCGCATGCGATGCATGGGAAGTTCAAGCTCCTGAAGAAGTTGGATATATTGCGGCTATACACCAGTTTGTCCAAAGTCGGATCGAGGGACTGAGGATTAAAGTTATCGCGATAGTCCACCCTCTGAACTAGGGGGCCAATTTTGAAAGGCTGAAAAAAAGCAAAAGCTGTTAATTTGGGATTTTCTGCGAAAATCTGAAAACAGGACAGCTCGGCTCGAGCTTCTAGAAATCCAATAAAAAAGAAAGTAAGAGCAAATAAAGACCGCTGCATGCAAAATTGCTTAAGCAGGAATCCTGCCAATCATGACCGTCGGAGGAGACAGTACGGTGGACCTGAGCGGAAAGATAAAAATAATGCGAGTTGTTTTTGGACGAGCGAGAGAAAATTTTTATCGCCAAAGTAAAAGCGCTAGGTGACATCGCGGTTTCGACCTCAGAGCAAGTCACCTATCGACGTCTTGATGCCGCTGGAAATCCTGATTCCGTTGTGAACTCGTTGCCTGATGTCCGCAATGGCACAACTCTGAGCTACATGCTGACGTGATGTCGGAAACCAGATGAAAGTCCTGGCCGAATTGACCGAGTTCCACCGCTGAACTAGCGTTACAGTGAGTGTTATAACTATTGGAGGCCTGTGCAAAACCAAAAATCTTTAAAAAGTGTTGCGTTGGTGATCGCCGTTGTCAGTATTGTTTTTTTCATTCAGCAACGGTTTTCTGAAACTCGTTCTGTTAAGTCGGACCCAGCTCGAACCCGAGCGAATAAACTCCCAAGAACTGTGGCACCTGACAAAGTGTCGGCCCAAGAAACGATCAAAGAAACCACCAAAGACGTTGGATCGACTCCGATAAAAACGCCTTCATTGCAAGACCTGCGCGAAATTGCTTCAAAGATTGAAGAGTATAAGCAGCTACCATTGGGGGCGGACCAAGATTGGGTTTTAGAAAATGCAGAAAACTCTTTAAAGGCAGAAGCTATTAAAGCCGAACAACTTCCTCTGCATATTTCTCAGTTGGCATCGATTCGTATGTTCACGGCACTGGATAGGCAAGAGGTCTACAGCGAAAATGAAGCGGTCGAAATCATCGAAGAGAACGAAGAGAATCTATGAAGTATTTAACTAAACATAAAATGACAGTTTCAATTGCTTTGGTCGCTATCCCTTTGGCGCTGTTCGTCTTCCAGAATATGACGATGGTGCCCACAACAACGATAACCTACTCGCAACTTTCTTCGCTGAACGGGAGCTTGTGCACCATCCGACCTTCCGCTGCGGGGGCTCCTTATTACACTGCGATCGTCAATCAGCGCACGCTATCGGGCTTGACGGATGTCGAAGTGCTCCATCATGTTTCCTCGCGACTTGGTTTTGGACTTTCTCCGTTTGGTTCTTTAGTGCCCAATAAAGCCAACGACTGCACCACAGTTTTTATTGCCGAAGAACTTGCTCGTCAGCTTGCACTGGTTGGAACCAACGTTGACAGCGTGCAAGTAAGAGATATCCGGCGAGGTCTTCTGCCGTTTACGATGTATCCACGCAGTGAGATAGATCGATTGATTGTACGGTTTCAGAACGATCCGCAAACTTTCAATTATCAAACCCAGCTTCCGGGCTCGGCGCACTCTGCTGTTTGGTACAAGGCTCGCCAAGATATCGCGCTGCTTTCGACCTTGCGAAACGTGTTGGGCTCACAGGTTGTTACTTCGACGGGCGTTTTGGAGGACCATCAGTTTAATTTAGAAGAGCGCTTCGCAGAATTTTGGAACAATCATTTTAATGTTGATAACTCCAAAGCCGATCAACTTTGTTTTGGAAGCGACAGCATGCCAGAGACGATGCGGAAACAAACCGGTTCCACCTTTTACAGTCTTTTGTATTCTGTGATTCAGCATCCTACTATGCTTCGTTATCTCGACAATCATGCCAATTTTTACCAATGCGTTTCGGGAGTTTGTTCATCGAGCAATCAAAATTTGGCAAGAGAACTGATGGAGCTCCATACTTTTGGTGTTGGCCCGAAACTCACCCCCACATCCACAAATAGTCCTTATAGCCAAGCCGATGTCGTGGCACTCTCCGAAATCTTATCTGGCTGGAACGTGAAATCCCACACGGACGTTACAAGTCCCGGTCAATTTTACTTTAACAGCACGTTGTTTGCGCCAAAGACGATTTCATTATTAGGCGTTTCCTACCCAGGTGCCGACGCTGCGACGGCACAAGCTCGTGTGTCCTCTGTGTTAAAAATGCTAGCGAACCACTCTCAAACCAAAACAAATATTTGTACGAAACTCGCAAAGAATCTTTTCGCAAGCTCGTTTATGAGTACAGCGGCGAGTGCTTGTGTTTCTGCTTGGGGCACCGACGGCAACCTAAAGGCAATTTACAAAGCGATGCTCTTGCAGCCTAATTTTTGGTCCAAGGCCAATTACAAGTCACTCTACCGCACGCCCATCGAAGTGCCTGTTGCGGCAGCGCGTGCCCTTGGAATGAATATCGTTGACATGGTCCGCGAAATTCAACGACACGGTTTTACGGAGACGCCTTACAATCCGAGTTCGCTGACCATTGCGAACTTCGCCATTCTCCTACCCCAACTCAAAGGTTCGTCAGTGTGGTGGGCCTTTTACGGAATTGGCCAGGAGATCCGAAGTTTGCTTGGTGTCTATCGAGGAGAGATCGCTCTTCCGATTGGTTACTCCGATAACGGTTTAGATCATTTGTCATCTTCGTACGTGGATGAATCGAGTCGAATTGCTTTTAATCTTAGCAATTATTTAGAGGGTATGGATAAAACAGGTCTGCGTATTGATAAAGTTTCCTCGGTGGTTCGCTCGGATCTCGAGAACCGACTGACCACAACGGGGAATCTGAGTACACAGCAACATTACATTCAGAATATTCTAAATATGGGGTCTATTGTTCGCTACACATCCTTTTCGGCGTCCAAGTCTGGCTACGAACTTCCTGGCTCCCAACAAGCTATTGTTTCGCAGGTTGTATCAACGCGAACAGCATGGCCCTATTTCGCATCGAGTCCGGGTTCGTATTGTATCGATAAAGCCGTCGCAAGTTTGGTGCAAGGAAGCGCTACACAACTTAAAAAATGAGGAACATATGAACCGTAGAGATTTTTTAAACCAGTCCTTAGCTATCGCCGGAGCTAGTTGTGTTCCCACCTTTCTTCCTCAGTTTTCGCAAGCACAGACTCCTGGTGGCCAACTGATCTTTGTCTTTCTCCGTGGCGGTGCCGACGCTTTGTCGCTAACTCCGCCTGTAGGAACGGCGTTCACAACACTCAAAGCCCATCGACCCAACGAAGCCGTGACTGGTGCGCTTCCCTTTGCCACAAATCTTGCAGTCCATCCTTTGCTCGCGCCTTTATTAAATGATGCCGTTTTAAAATCCCGCTTGAATTTTGTTTTGCACGCGGGCTCAAACTACAACTCTTTGTCGCATTTTGAGCAAATGGCTCGGGTCGAAAGCGGCGACATGATCACTATGCCCAAAGACGGAATTCTAGGACGCGCGGCCAAAGTTCTCAACCGGGCCACATTTGCCATTGGAAATAGTATTCCAACCTCACTGCGGGGGACAAACCCTCTGGTGTTGTCGGATCCAGCAAAGTTGTCGAACAGTTATTCGCCGAGCAATTTGAAGCCCGGTCCTTCTTTTACAAGAAGTCAAAGATTGGGAATGTATAAAAAAACGTCCACCGAAGTGGGAGATAACAACATCGACGCAAGTGCAAGGCTGGCTCAATCGCAATTCGATCTCATAGAAGCGGGCTCTACCACAACAATTTCTAATTTGGTTCCCTCACCAAATGGTTATTTTGACGACCAGTACCAGCTTGGAAAGCGTTTGGCGATCGCAGCGCATATGCTAAGTTCAGCGGCTAATCCTGCTTTTGTTACCGTGGATGCAGATATGGCCTGGGATACACACGCAGGGCAATACACGAATGATATTGCGCAATTTAAAAGTTTTGCTACCAAAGTAGATGCCCTAGGAAAAAATCTCCTCGCCTTAAAA
>JANOYW010000052.1:0-8082 GCA_031429075.1 Bdellovibrionales bacterium
TTAAAAAAGGGAGACAGCGAATTGCTGCGCGCCGAAAAATCCATGCTCGAGCTTCTTGTAAAAATGGGCAAACCCCTCACGCCGCCTCTGAGCATTGCCGCATTTATCGAGCAAGTTTACAACGGCATGGCAGCGGATCCAAAATATCATTTGAAAACCGAAGCCGATTATCAAAAAATCTACGATGTTCTTTTTCAAAGATTTCAAACGAAAAAAGATTTAATCACGTCGCAACCTCTCAACTATCCCCTGGAGTACGAATACTCGATAGGTCAAGGGTATCCGAAATCTGGGGGTTATCATTTCAATGATGACGAGGGAATCGGATACTTTAATACGGTCTCGGGCTTAGAGCCCGGATATCTTTCGTTTGAAGTAGCTTGGCTATTTATTCATGAGGGTTTGCCTGGCCATCATATGGAACAGTCGATCGATTATGACTTTAGAAAATCAGCCGATAATTCCTTTGATCAGTTTAAAAGTTTTTCTCCCTACATCGAGGGATGGGGCCTGTATACGGAAGAACTGGCTTTTGATTTAGATCTTTATCAAAATCTCGAAGAGCAATTTGCTTTCTATGATGCACTTCGCTTGCGAGCCCTGCGCATGATCAACGCTTATCGTTTTTATTTTGATGGCTGGGACGACGATAAAGTCTTGGCGTTTACCGATGAGCATTTGTTTGGTGGCGAAAATGATGCACGAGTTGCTATGGGTCGAGCGAAGCTTTGGAATGCACAGGGTGTGGGTTACATGACCGGAAAGACAATGCTGATGAGCATGAAAAATTCGGCCCACAAAATCCTGGGCTCGGGCTGTTTTACCTTGGCGGAATACCACGATTCGTTTTTAACTAAAGGCTCAACACACTTGGACACATTGGTGTGGCAAACCGCTCAGTGGATTAGAAACAATCAATGCTACCGGGGAGAATTGACTCGAGACGAAATTGAGGCCGAACTACGCAAAGATATTATTGACGCTTTTGCGCACTGAGACCAAAAACAGTAAACAATTCATCATTATAAACCCTGAGAAAGCCCTGTTGTTTTCTGTAATGAGCTGGTGTATCAAAACTCTCCAATCCAATCATATCTATAGAGGAGGCCTTTTTGGGACTTTTTACCAAGAAAACCATGGCGGATTTCGCAGCTGAAGCGAACGATCAAAATGTGGAAGGTGGTCATTCTCTCAAAAGGCACCTAGGTGCTTTCAACCTTACGATGCTCGGTATCGGTGCCATCGTCGGGGCAGGAATTTTTTCTCTCACCGGCACAGCGGCAGCCTACTACGCGGGCCCCGCCATTGTTTATAGCTTTATTATCGGCGGTATTTTGTGCGCCCTGGCTGGGCTTTGTTATTCCGAAATGGCCTCCATGGTTCCAGTGGCGGGTTCGGCCTACGCTTACTCCTACGCCACCATGGGCGAACTTGTGGCGTGGATTATCGGTTGGGATTTGGTTTTAGAATATGCGTTTGGCTCCATCACCGTGGCGGCGTCGTGGTCTGGCTACTTTGTGTCCTTGGTTACAAAAACCCTTGGCGTTCATTGCTCAGACACTGTTCTGCTTTTTACTAAGGGTCCTTGGGAACAGGTCACGCTGTCTGATGGCGCTTTGCACTATGGTTATTGGAACGCGCCAGCGTCTTTTATCGCTCTTTTAGTTTCGATGATTCTTTACCGCGGTATTAAAGAGAGCGCCTCGGTGAACAATGTGATCGTGGCTTTAAAAGTTCTCATTATTCTTTTGTTTATTATTATTGGCTGGGGAGTGATCGACCCACAAAACTGGGTGGCTAATCCCAGCGCTAGTGGCTTGATGCAACTCATTCCGCCCACTGGCCCCAGCATGCGCCATGGTGTTGAGTTTGAAAGTTTTGGCCTGGCGGGTGTTCTCACCGCGGCGGGTGTGGTGTTCTTTTCGTACATTGGTTTTGATTCCATCTCCACAATGGGTCAGGAATCGAAAAATCCTCAAAGGGATTTACCCATCGGTATGTTGGGCTCGTTAGTTATCTGCACAACCATCTATATTTTAATGTCGCTCACCATGACCGGAGTGGTGAATTATAAAGAGCTCGGTGTGGCAGATCCTGTGGCCGTGGGTGTGGATAAAATTGTTCAGCTCAGACAGTGGAGTCCCATTTGGCAAACAGTTCTATCGTTTTTCGTCAAGTTTGGCGCTTTGTGTGGCTTATCGTCGGTGATTTTGGTGATGATGATTGGGCAGACGCGAGTGTTCTATGCCATCGGGCGCGACGGGCTTTTGCCGTGGTTTGATAAAGTTCATCCTAAGTACTCCACTCCTTATATTGCAACCGCTGTGAACGGCGTTTTTGTAGCTCTCTGTGGTGGCATCATGCCCATGAGTTTAGTGGGGGAGTTAACATCCATCGGAACCCTTCTAGCCTTTGTCTTGGTTTGCGCGGGTGTGTTTATTCTTCGTCATACCAATCCCGAGATTCCTCGACCGTTTAAGACTCCTGTTTACTGGTTGGTATGCCCACTTGGTGCACTTTCTTGTCTGTGGGTGATGTCGGGACTACCGCACGATACCTGGATCAGGCTCTTCGTCTGGTTGGCGATCGGCTTTGTGATCTACTTTGGTTATGGCAGAAAGCACAGCAAGCTAAGAGCCCGCCCTTAGTGGGGCTCTTCGACCAAATAGCACGCCCTGAGTCGGGCTCTTAAACCAAAATCGAGTTTTCAGACACAAAGTTTAAAATTTGTAAAAAAAATAACACTTCATCTCAAATTGAGAGCTCAGATACAAAAGAGCCCCTCGCTGGAAAAGTTATTTTTGTCTCAACAGCTAAGTGTTGAAATTTTCAGTGGGACCTCCGAAGAGTCACTAAGAAATAAATAGTGATAAAGGAGAGGTTCCTATGGCAACAGTGAGAAAACTATCAATGATGGTGGCGATGGCTGCATTCTGTGTGCAGACGGCCCAAGCAGAAGATCCCACAGAGCTGCAAAGCGAGATGATGGAAGTTGAAGAGGCCATTGCCGACTCCGAAGCCGCAAAAGCAGAGCAGGTGGAGACAGCAAAACGTCTCGAAAGAGAAAAGAAAGATGCTGCTTCGATGAAAGAGAAAGCGGGCGGAGAGCTTAAAAAAGCCCGTCGCGATGAAGATCGTTCTCGTGAGCGCATTGCCATGAACGAAAAGAAAAGCTTAGAAGCGCAAGACGAAATAGAAAAAGCTAAAAAAGAAATCGAAGACGCCAAAGAAAAAATGGACAAGAATCGTCTCGATGTTGAGAAGTCTGTTGCCGAGCTTGAGAAAGTGAAAAAAGAAGCTCAGCACCATGCGGATCTAAAAAGAGAAGCTTTGGCTGAAAAAGAAGCTGTGGAAAAAAGCATGCTGAAAGCTCAAGCCAAACTCGAAGACATGAAGCGCACAGAGAAGTCGGCTTTGAAAGAGTTGGCGCGCTCTGAGCAAGAATTAAAGTACGTGCGTGAAAAAGCAAAAAAATCCATGGAAAAGAACAGCGGTGAGAGCAAAGAGTATTTGCGCATTGTTCAAGACCATAGAGATTCTCTAAAAAAGATTGCCAAAAAGCTTGATGAAATCGAAGTGGAACTGGAAGTGGATAAAGCTTACGAAGAAAAGCAGGAACGTAAACAAGCAACGATGGAGCGCTCAAGAAGCGTGTCTAGCATGAACTCTGCGAAGTTTGCAAAGATCACGTCTCCCACTTGTAGCATGCGCACGTTTCCTTCTTCTGATTCTAAAATCATCGGAAGTTACAAAGCCGGCCGCAAGGTGCAAGTAAAGCTGCATGACAAAGCCTGGTACTCTACAATTTATAACGGTGAAAAAGTATTTTTAGGAGCCGGTTGCTTCGAGTAATTCGAAGGCGAAACTCTTAACTCATCAATAAAGGGCCAGCGGAGAGCTGGCCTTTTGCTTTTATTAGACTTAAAAATTAGAAGTCAGTAATTAGAAATCGTCGATCTGATCCACGTATTCAGGGTTATCAATAAATGGATTGCGATTTTTTTGGATTTCAAAGATTTGCTCATTGAGCTCAATCTCGCGCGCATCTGGCGGATCCAGCTCGTGCCACTGACGAAGTGACATCTCTTGATTTTTATCCACTTTGGATTTGTAACGAACAGAGAAATAAAAAATCGCTCGCGCCATATCACCTTTAATCACATCGTCTGGCTCAAACACTCTTTCTCCAGAGGAGTTGAGTCCCAGGACAGCTTCCTGGCACGGGGCTTCAAGGGTGCTCACTGTATCACCGTAGGGGTAGTTGCCGCGAATGGAATTGATCTTACTATCTGTTGGAAACAGAATGTGCAGATCTGCTTTTTGAAAGCCTTTAGGAAACTGACTTGTAAAATGGCTTTGTGGCCATGAGTGTTCAACATTCACGACATTGTTGTCGGGAATTTTCATGGGCCCAAGCTGGCTGCCCTTTGCAAAATCCGCATTGGTGAGTGTATCGTTGCAGTAATAAGTTTCGAGCTCGTAGGTTTGTGATGTCGTTCCTTCGAGATATAAAAAACCAAAAATCAATTCCCGAGCATGTTTGTAAGACACCGGAGAATGAAAAGCACTGGTTAGATCAAAGAGAGAATCTTTTGTCGGAGTTCCTTGGACGCCGGAGAAGTACTCCGCGGGAACTGCATAAACGGACGTTACACAAAACACCAAACACAACACGCTCAAAAGCCTTTTGAACATCGTACCCCCCTCACATCATGTGATGGTTTGTTTTATACAGCCGTAAATATTGTTTCAAGGCCGATTGTAAAAACAGACAGAAAATTAACAAATGGAGCTTTGCGCAAATATTTATTGAGTAATTTTAAGGCGAAGCGGGGCTGATCGAACGGAAATTCCACCTTTGTTCGATGAGAGCTCCTAAAACGTAGGCAATAAATGCGGCAAGGATCGCCATTAAGAATGGTGCGTCCCACGCAAGCCAACTATCGCCTACTTGATAGAAGATCATTCCCGAAACCAATGCCATGGCACCGGCGAGGGCATGGCCCCAGCGAGTGTAAATTCCAAAAAACGTAATTATCAAAAGTCCCGAAGTTCCAAACGAGGAGGCCGCTTCAAGTAGAGAGTAGATGCCGCTAGAAAAATGGGCGATGGCGTAGGCGAGCAGAGCAAAAAACACGATCATCACACGAACAACCCGAAGTTTGTATTTTTCCGACTTGTGTTGAACCCACGGATCCAACACGTTTTGCACGGTGAGCGCAGCCATCGAAAGCAAAATCGTATCGATGGTAGATAAAATTGCAGATATCAAAGCGCCCACAAAAATCACATAAATCACCGGCGGTAAGTAATGTTGTGCTATGCCAGTTAAAAATTGTTCGTTGTGACTCACGTTTGGAAAAATTTGTGGGCCGATAAGACCTAAAAACAATGGGATCAAACCGAGAAATAGATAAATAAAACAAGCCCAATAGCTCCCGCGTTTGGCAACCTTTGGAGATTTTGCAGCTAAGGTTCGCGAAATTAACTCCTGTGCCACGAGAGAACCTAAAATCGGGATGGCCCAGCGATCCATCCTCTGCCACAAGGTCTCCTCTGTGGTTAAAAAACTGAGTCGTTCTTTGGGCATGCTCGAAAAGAGAGACCAGCTAAAATCCGCACTGTTGATCACATAAAAAAACAAACTGAGCAGACCAAAAAAGATCAGTGCCCCTTTGAGCATATCGGTGATGATGTCGCCCAGTAGACCGCCCAAAAGTGTGTAAACAACCACAGCAAAGGTGCAAAAAAAGATGGTGGTCTCCACGGGGAGCTGGGTGGTGCTACTGACAACTTGTCCAAACGCGCGAATTTGAGCGGCTCCCCAAATCAAGGATCCAGGAATTAAAACAAAGGCCGTCAGTTTTTCGACCCAGGGACCATAGCGCTCGGCGTAGAAGTCAGACAGCGTAATGTAGCCACCTCGCCACAGAGGTGCGGCGATAAAAAGACCCATCAGGAGCAAACACATGCTGTACCCAAAGGGATCGGCGCGGCTGGCAGACAGGCCGCCGTCGTAAACAGCTCCCGAAGAGCCGATGCAGGTTTCAGCGCCAAACCAACTGGCCACCAGGGACATGGCGACGATGGGCGTGGGGAGACTGCGCCCGGCGAGAAAGAAATCACTGGAGGTATTCACTTTGCGCGCCACCCAGTAACAGATGCCGAGCTGAATGAGTAAATACAAAGCAATAAAAAAGATCATTCTCTCGATCTATGCCATATTCCATAGGATGACAAATTGTTTTTATTCTCTATACAATAGACACCGTGGCAGAAACCAAGCACGAACTTAAAATTGTAGCACTCAAAAAAGTCGTGGCCGAGTTTCCGCTCAATCCCGGCGTTTACCTGATGAAGAATGTGGATTCGAAAATCATCTACGTGGGGAAAGCCAAAGAGCTTCGTCATCGTGTGCGCAGTTATTTTCAAAAAAATCATGACAGCCCTAAAACCAATTTTTTGGTTCGCAACATTGTGCACATTGAGTACATAGTCACAAAAACCGAAGCCGAAGCGCTGCTGCTAGAGGCAACGCTGATCAAGAAGCATCGTCCGCGCTACAACATTCGGCTGAAAGATGATAAATCCTATCCGTACATTCGCTTGTCCGTTAAAGATAAGTACCCACGTTTTTATCTGGCTCGCAAAGTGAAACGCGATGGTTCCATGTATTTTGGTCCCTACCTGAGTGGGCAAATCGTGTATGATACTATGAACTTTCTCAATAACGTCTACAAACTTCGCGACTGTACAGATCATTTTTTTAAAACTCGCAAGCGTCCTTGTTTGTCCTACGATATTGGCAAATGCTCGGCTCCCTGCGTGGAGATCATTAGCCAAGAGGACTACCATCAGTCCATCAAAGGGGCTCAAGGCTTTTTTAAAAATAAAAACTCTAAACTTTTAAAAACTCTCGAGAGCCAAATGCAGGGCTTGGCAGACCAGGAAAAGTTTGAGCTTGCGGCTCGGGTGCGCGATAGTCTTAAAGCCATCCAACGGGTGCTCGAAAAGCAATCGGTGATCAATACAGACATTGATAAAGATCAAGACGTGTTTAGTTTTTTTGGCGATCAGCGCGGCACACTGATTTGTTCTTTGCATATTCGGCAGGGTGCCATCATTGGGCACAAGGGACATTTTTTTCCGTTGTTGGATTCCTCATCTCCCGACGAGGACGTGCGCGATTGGCTCATGACTTTTCTCAATCAGTACTATGCCGAAAACGTTGTGCCCGACGAAATTTTACTGCCGTTGGATATTGGCAACGATTTGCGTAAACTCTTGGGCGAGGTGCTCAAGCTGTACTCCGATAAACCTGCACAAATTATTTTTCCAACGAGCCATATAGGGCAAAAATTATTGGAAATGGCGCAAACCAACGCCGAAAAGAAATTCCAAAACCATGTGACAAAGAACGAAGAGAAAAAACAGGCCTTGGAGCTCATTCAAGACAAACTCAATCTGCCGCAGTACCCTCGGCGCATCGAATGCTATGACATCTCCACCTTTCAGGGGCAAGAGACTGTGGCCTCCCAGGTGGTTTTTGAAGATGGGGTTCCCAACAAGGATCAATACCGCCGCTACAAAATTAAATCCTTTGCCGGAATGAACGACTTTGAAGCCATGAAGGAAGTTCTGTCGCGTCGACTGAAACACGACGAGTGGGAAGAACCGCATTTGATCGTGGTGGATGGCGGCAAGGGACAGTTAAAGTTTGCCATGGCCGCGCTGAAGGAGCTTGATAAAATGCACATTCCCATCGTGGGGCTGGCGAAGGAGCGCACCAAAGGAAAGTTTGAAGACGAGGGCATCGAAAAAACCCAGGAGCGTTTTTATTTGCCCAATCGCGCAAACCCCGTGGTTTTTGCTACCAATACCGAGGCTTTTCGCATTCTTGTGAGTTTGCGCGACGAGGCCCATCGCTTCGCCATCAGCTTCCACCGCGAACTCCGCGAAAAGGCTTTTCTGCCTGAATAAAAAAGGTGCCAGGTCCTCTTTCTGGACTCAGTGCATATTAAAAAAAAAGGCGTACCTAGTAAAGTACGCCTTTTTTTTAATATGCACTGAGTCCAGAAAGAG